>NZ_LVJN01000020.1:105000-793750 GCF_002109495.1 Magnetofaba australis IT-1 | reverse complement strand
GCGATTCCATTGTCGCCGAAGATTTCCGCTTCACCGTCATCTCCGCTTCCGACCGCCACGCCAACCAAGTGCGCATCCAACGCGACAGCTGAATTCTATGCGCCCATTCAGGGCGCATATCCCCCCCATCACGCACAACATACCGTTTCAACAGTGATTTTTACCGTTTTGTCACACTTTTGAGGCCGCCAACCATTGTCGCTGAGGCAAACTCTGGTATCCTGTGGCGCGGTCGAACGCGCAATTCGCCGTGCGTTCGCGTCTTACACAGTGGAGTCCAACCATCATGACCAGAGCTTCCATGGAGTTGATCAGCGCACTCGTCGGCGCTGAGGTGGAAACGGAGACCAAGCCGGAAATCGTCCACTCTAACCGCCCTCCCCTGGTGGCGGTATCGCGCACCCTGGGAGCTGATGGCACGCGCATCTCCCAGATCCTGGCTGAAAAGCTCGGCGTTCCGTTCTACGACCAAGCTCTGATGGACGCCGTCATCGAAGAAGCCAGCCACGATGACCACCTGATGCGCCGTATTGACGAGCGCGCCACCGGCTTCATCAACGACCTGATCTACGGCATGCTCAACGATACCGCGCGCCCCAGCCCCAAAGACGCCTATTACAACGCGTTGATCAAAGTGCTGCTCAACATCAGCCGCGCTGGCGGCGTGGTGGTGGGCCGCGGTTCGCACATGCTGCTGCCGGTGGGTCGCACCTTCCGCGTGCGTTTTGAAGCCAGCATGGAGCACGCCAGCGCGCGCATCTCCGCAAGGGAGAACGTCTCCATCGAGGCGGCCAAGGCCATCGTCAATCGAGTCAACGCCGAGCGGGAGTCCTTCACCACCGCGCTGCCGCGTCGCTACCCCTCGCTGCGCAGCGCCTATGACATGACCATCAACACCGATCGTTTCACCAACCACGATGCGTTGGCGGAGCTGGTGATTCAGAGCATGACCATGGCAGGCTTCCCCACCCGCATGCCAGAGACCGTCGCCAGCGCCTCATAAACGCTGCTGCACTCGGTTATTTTTTGAATGCAATATCAACGCGCGCAAGGCTCTCCTTGCGCGCGTTTTGTATGGACGTCATACGCCAGAACATCGCATCATAGTACGCAGTTCACGCCCCCTTTCGCCCTGACCGAGGATGCTTTATGGACACGCCAAACATCAGCAAAAGCACACCGCTTTCCGCCGACCTAAGCGTGGAGCAGGCGTTTACCCAGATCGTGCGTCACAATTTCAAATATATCGTCGCCTGGGAGCCCATTGCCCACATCGGTGAAGATATCGAAGGCGTGCATCAGGTGCGTGTGGGATTCCGCCGCATGCGCAGCGCGCTATCTGTTTTTCGACCAGCGCTGCCACGCGAAGCCACGGCGGAGATGGCGGAGAAGATGCGGTGGGCGGCTTCGGAGTTGGGCTATGCGCGGGATATGGATGTGTTTCTGGACGAAGGGCTAGAGGAGATGGCGGGACGCATTCCGCCATTGGAGAGCGAGGAGGCGTTCGCATTGCTGTGTCGCCAGCGCCGTGACGAGGCGTACGAGCCGGTGCGCGCCCTGATTGAGAGTGACGACTACCGGCGCTTCAAACTCAGCATGGATGCGTGGCTGAAGGATCGAGGATGGCGCGCTGCGCTCTCAGACGAGGACAAGGCCGAGCTGGGCAAGCCGATTACGCCGCTGGCCGCCAAAGTGTTGGACAAACGCTGGAAAAAGGTGACCGCCACCGCCGACATCACGCAATTGGACGACGTCTCATTGCACGCCAAACGGATTGAATGCAAGAAGATGCGTTACGCCGCCGAGTTCTTCCTGCCACTGTTCGACGCCGAGAAGATGAGCGGATTTATCTCGGCGCTTAAAGGGTTACAAGACATTCTTGGGGTTCTGAATGACGTCGCGGTGCTGCCTGGGCTATTGGATCGCATATTGGACTCGCAGCGCGATCCACGATTGCTGCGCTATGCGGGCGCGACGTTGGGTTGGAGAGCCTCCGAGGCGCAGCATTTGCGGCGCGACCTCCCACAGCGCTGGGCAGCGTTGCAACAGGCCCCCACGCCATGGGCCAGCGCGCCGGACAAAGGGCGTAAGCGCAAGAAGTAGTCAATTTTCGCATCTGGCCCTGTTTGTGCTTTGAACAGCTGAACGGCGCGCGACCATGGGTCGCTGCGCGGACTCTGTTCTGGAGCAAGGACCATGGAATCTCTGCGTTACGACCAACAGGAGCTGCGTGAAGCGCAGCAGCGTTTTTTCCAATGCTACCCTGACATCGTCAGTGATCCGACGCTGTTGCGTCAGGCGGGCGCGCGGGTTTTGAGCGAATACCGCGACGATCCCCAGGCCAGCGCGTGGGAGGTGTGCACGCGGGCGGGGGATTTTGTGCGTGGGGATGTGATTGCGTTGGCGGTGGCCACGCCGTGGGCGAGATTGCGCGCCGAGGCGGAGCGACTGTGGGAGCTGTGGACGCTCTCCTGGAGTCCGTTGGACCCGCTGCAAGCATAAAGTGTGTGCAGGAAAGCCTGCGCGCCCACGTTATCTCTTGGCCGCCGACCAGTCGGCGGCGGGGTCTGGGGCCTGCGGCCCCAGCGGCCCGAGGCGAAGCCGTATCAACAAATCATTCGGGCGGCGCCCCAAGGTGTTGTCTGTGGCCGTTATTTTTCAGCCGTTTCCCCACTGAGCAGAGGCGGCTCCAGTACACTGTGCGCGAGAAGCGCAGAACCTCAATCCTGCTTGAAGGCTGTCGGGGAAGCGGCGGTGAGCAGGCGCGCAGCGCCGTCGTCCGCAGGACGGCGAATGCAGTAAAACTCTATGCACAGCGATTGGTAAGCGATAGCGCCATCCACCAGTAATGATAATAAGAATTTATACTGAACATACAACCTGTTTTCTTTGTTTTATTCCCATTATCACAAACCTATTTGCATTTTTCAGTTATAACCTATTGACTTTATTTTTTTTATGATAATATAAATAAAGAATCGAAGTATGGGGGTGTGGTGGAATTGGTATACACAGGGTCCTTGGTAAGCCGTTTTTGAAAGACGGCTTACCAAGGCCCCGTCTTAGGATATGAGGGTTCGAACCCCTCCACCCCCACCAAACCCGAATAAAAACTCCCCCCTCTTCAGTTTGCTCACCCTGCACATCAGCAACCAATAGAAATTTCTATTCTCCCCCTGCAACACCGCTGGAACATCCATCTGCTTTTCCAATAAGTTAAAATTCCCTACCCCAGAACGGGAACAAAGAATTGATATTTTGATCTATAGGCATAAGCGAATATTCTGCAACGCCACGGCGTTCAGAACATCCGCAAACACTGTTTCACCTTCCTCCAACGTGGGAGGATCGCCCGCGCGCAGCGCAGGCGTTTTGCATCAAAGGAGAGTCAATCATGCAACTGATTCCCGGTTTCCCCACCGACGGTGTGGTCACCATCAACCGGGTGATCATCAAACCGCAATACGATATCGACGACCTGCAGGAAAAAGTCGCCGAACTGTGCGAAAACGTGAAAACCTACCATAGCGACACCGGCTTCGTGGGCGGTTTCGTGGCCCTCAACAGCGGACAAATCTCCAATGAAGGCAGCCGCATCGGTCAGCCGGTGGAGAGTCCCAACAAAGGGCGCGAGGCGCTGATCATCACCTTCTGGGAGTCCTATGCGGAGCACGAGGCGTCGCATCGCAGCGACACCTTCCAACCCCTGTTCCAGAAGGTGTTGGATCTGTGCGAAAACGGTAATGAAGAGATCGCCTACGATATGTTGTGGTCCGGTCGCGCCTACAACGATGAAGAGGCCAAACAGGCCAAGGCGATGAAACAGCGGTATGAAGCGGCCTAACTCATCTGTGTTCTGAATCTCTGCCGGGGCCGCTCTTGCGGCCCCTTTTTTTTGGGTGGAAGCGTTTATTGGAGAGTATTGAAATTCAAGGCTTTCCCGCGCACATTTTCACTCTACGCTGGATGGCGGCTTCTATAGCCGCTTGAATCCAGAATGACACAAATCCAAAGCGCTCAATGTTTGCGTGACACTGGTTGGTCTTGCGCTGACTATGGGACAAATTTCCAATAGAAATTTGGCGGGATTCTTAAGGGTCTGAGACCCTTAAGCGGGTGTGGGCAGCGCCCACGGTTTGGATTTTGATGTTGGGAGCTCGAGGGCGGAGCCCTCGATATCTTTCAGCGCCCATATGTGCACTTTTGAATGCTAGCGACTATACTGCATTCGCCGTCCTGAGGACGACGGCGCTGCGCGCCTGCTCACAGCCGTTTCCCGTTTTGCCTCTGTGCGAATCTCTTGCTCCCAGCTTCTCTTGCGCCTTGTCCTTGCATCGCCGCCATCAGCCGGGAAACGGCTGAAGACCGTGGGGCTTTGCCCCACACCCCATAAGGGCTCCGCCCTTAACCCGGCAGGGCGCCGCCCTGCACCCGCATAAGGGGCGCAGCCCCTTAAGAATCCCGCCAAATTGCCTTTGGCAATTTGTCACCTTACTCACCTTGGGCTCAACCTCTTTCCCACACACACCTTTACTCCGCAGCTGGCTTCGGCAACCCCTTGAATGCCGCCAACGCCCGCTCTCGGCTCGCCTTCAAATCCACCATCGGCGGCGGATATCCCAACGGCTTCGGCCCCTCCCACGGATTGAACAGCCATCGCGTCGCCACCCCCGCCAACTCCGGAACCCAACGCCGCACATAATCCCCCGTCGCATCAAATCGCTGCCCCTGCGCCACCGGATTGAATACGCGGAAATACGGCGCCGCATCCACCCCACACCCCGCCACCCATTGCCAGCCGCCGCTATTGTTGGCCAAATCGAAATCCACCAAACACTCCTGAAACCAACGCGCCCCCGCACGCCAATCCAGCAGCAGATTTTTCACCAGGAAAGAGCCCACCACCATACGCGCCCGGTTGTGCATGTAGCCTGTCGCCCACAGCTCGCGCATCCCCGCATCAACCAGCGGAATTCCCGTCTCGCCCCGCCGCCAGCGCGCCAGCGCATCGGCGTCCTCGCGCCAGGGGAACTGTTCGAACTTGGGCTGCAACGCCCGCTGCGGCATCTGTGGATTGTGATACAGCAGATTGTGATGGAACTCGCGCCATGCCAATTGCCGCCGGAACGCCTCCCCCGCCCCAGTGGCATCGGCGCAATGCAGCGTCGCCCACCAAATCTGACGCGGCGAGAGCGCTCCATAACACAACGCAGCAGAGAGTTTGGAGGTGGCCGATTGCGCCAGTTGATCTCGCCCATCCGGATAACCACGCAGATTCTGATCGAGAAAATCAGCCAGTTGCTCCTGCGCCGCCGCCTCCCCCCAACGCCAATGGGAGGCCATTTTCCGATCCCAGCGGATCGCAGGCAGGAGGTTCAACGCAGCAAGAGGAAGAGAGTCAGCGGATAGGGGTGTAGATTGGAGCCGCTCCGGAGTCGGCAACGGCGCGACTGGGGCATGGGCGCGCTGCGCCGCGGTGCGGTAGAAGGCGGTAAATACGCGATACGGATCGCCATCGGGTTTGAGCAGACGCCACGGCTCCCACATCAGCGAACCATTGAAGCTGCGCGCCTCTACGCCACTGGCGCGCAAACGCTCCTTAAGCGCCGCATCCCGCGCCATGCGCCACGGCTCATAGCAGCGATTCCAATAGACGCCAACAGCGCCCATCTTCTCGACCAATTGCGGTAGCAGAACCAGCGGATCGCCGCGCAGCAGCATCAAACGCCCGTCCAAATCCGCGTTCAGCGCATCCAGGGCATGATGCAGCCCCCAACGGCTGGCCGCCCCCGGCGCCGCAGCGCCCGAGTTCACCTCATCGAGAATGTAGAGCGGCAGAATCGCGCCGCGCCGCGCCGCCTCAAACAGCGCCGGGTTGTCCGTCAGCCGCAAATCCTGCCGCAACCAGACAATGCGCAGCGTATCGCCAGCCATGGATCACCCCTCAGCAGAGGGTGCAGACGGCGCTTCAATAGCGTGCAGCTTCTCCAACGCCTGACGGAATCGATAGCGTTTCAGGTCCGCCAACGCCTCGCTCACCGGCTCATGCAGAGCATCCGGCAGCGCCATCTTCTCCAACTCCACCGCCGCCGCTTTGCTCTTCTTCGGATTACGGCTATCCAGCGCGGTCTTGAGCGCTTCCAAACGCTTACCGAATGCAACGGCGTCGAACACCTCCGCAGGCTCTGCCTCTTCAGATTCCCCTTGTTCGGCGCGCTCTGTTGCCAGGAATTCCCGGATGGAAGCCACCAACGGCGTCATCTCGCCTTGGGCTTGAGCAATTGTCCCCTCCAGCGCCTCCAGTGGATCGCCCTGGGCAATGCGCGCCTCCAACTGCGCGCACAACTCAAACAGGCGCCCATGGGAGATACCGCCGCAGATACCCTTGAGAGTGTGCGCCAGGCGCTCGGCCGCCACCCGCTCGCCATCGCGCAGGCGCTGGGTCAAATCGCTCAGATCCTGCGCATGATCATCGGCAAAGCGCGATAACACCGTGCGGTAGAGCCGCCCCTTGCCGCCCATGCCCGACAGCCCTTTGGCGATATCCACGCCATCGAACCCGGCGTCCAAGAGCGGATCGCGCGGGGCCTCACCCTGCGTCGTTGGCGCAGGCTTATTCGCTGTATCCGGCTCCAATTTCAGCGCGCGCGCAATGGCGGCATACAGGCGGCTCGGGTCGATGGGCTTGGAGACATGATCGTTCATGCCCACCTCCATGGAGCGTTCACGATCCCCCACCATGACGTTGGCGGTCATGGCCAGAATAGGCAGCTGCGCATACGCCGAATTGGCGCGAATGCGCCGCGTGGCCTCATAACCATCCATCACCGGCATCTGCACATCCATCAACACCACGTCAAATTCATGCGCCGCCACCGCGTCAACGCCCTCTTGGCCGTTATTGGCCAGCGTCACCACACACCCCACATCCTCCAACAACTCCTGGGCGATCTGCTGATTGACGGCGTTGTCCTCCACCAGCAATATGCGCTGCCCGCGCAGCGCCGAGCCGCTCGCATCCACCGGAGTCAGCGCGCCAGCGCCCCACTCGGGCGTCTGAGGAGCCCGTCGACCAAACGCATCCAGCGCCGCATCCAGCAGCGTCGAGGCGGTCACCGGCTTGGCCAGCATGGCGTCCACCTTCACCCCTTCCAGCGCGCTGCGCAGCTCGCTCAAATCCTCTGCGCTGACCATGATCACCGCGGGAGATTCGCGCAGAGTCATTGAGGCAATACGGCGCGCCACTTCCGCGCCATCCATCACCGGCATTTTCCAATCCACCAGCACCGCGCGGAACGGTTGCCCCGCCGCATCGCGCTGGGCGATCAACTTCAGCGCCGCATCGCCGCTCTCCACTTCGCTCACGCGGAACGACAGACTATCGGCAATGGCGTGCAGAATCTCCCGCGCAGTGGCGCTATCATCCACCACTAGCAGCTCCAACCCCGCCTCAATGCTGCGCCGCAGTCGGCGCGCCGGCGACTCCTGCTGCTCCAACAGACCAAACACCATGGTGAAGTGGAACGTGCTGCCCTCGCCCTCGACGCTCTCCACCCAGATATCGCCGCCCAGCATTTCGCACAACTGCTTGCTGATGGCCAGCCCCAAACCAGTGCCGCCGTAGTTGCGGGTGATGGAGGAGTCCGCTTGACTGAACGACTGGAACAGGCGCGCCATCTGCTCGGCGCTCATGCCGATGCCCGAATCGCGCACATCGAACTGCGCCACCAAGCGCTCGCTGTTCAGATCCACCGGGCGCAGACTCAGCACCACCTCCCCCTGCTGGGTGAATTTGATCGCATTGTTGATCAGATTCAGCAGCACCTGATTCAAACGCAGCGGATCGCCCACCATGGTCTCCGGCAACTCCGAGTCGCAGTCGATGAGGAACTCCAGCCCCTTCTCACGCGCTTTCAAGGTCACCAGCGCCGACAGATTCTCCAGCAGCTCATCCAGGCGGAACGGGATCATCTCGATATCCAGCTTGCCCGCCTCAATTTTGGAGAAGTCGAGGATATCGTTGATGATCTGCAACAGATGGTTGGCCGCGCCGTGGATTTTGTCCACATAGTCGCGCTGTTTGGCGGTCAACTCGGTTTTCTGCGCCAGGTGGCTCATGCCGATGATGGCGTTCATGGGGGTGCGGATCTCATGGCTCATATTGGCCAGAAATTCACTCTTGGCCTGGGTCGCCCACTCCGCCTCCTGCTTGGCCTTGAGCAACTCCTGCTCCTGCTCCTTGCGCCGCGTGATGTCGGAGAAGACCGCCACCGAACCGACGATCTTGCCGCGCTCGCGCAGCGGCGTGGAGACCACCGAAACCGGGAACAGACGTCCGGCGCGGTCTGTAAAGCTCTCATCTTCCGAGCGGAACGTGCGCCCTTGCAGAATGCTCTGCCGAATGGCGCAGGCTTCATAACTCAGCGGCTCTCCCACAGAGTCCTGATAGTGCGCCGCCTCATGCAGATTGCGCCCCTTCATCTCCAAAAAGCGCCAGCCCAACAGCCGCTCGGCGGTGGGGTTGAGGAAGGTGCAATCGCCCTCGGCGTCCAGCGCGTAGACCCCCTCGCCCATACTGCTGGTGATGGTGGCCAAAAAGTGGCTCTGCGAAGTCAGTTTATTCTCCGCCTCTTTGCGCCGTGTGATATCGGTGCGGATGGAGACGTATTGGAACGGTTTGCCATCGGCGCCCACAAACGGCACGATGGTGGAGGAGACCCAATAGTGACGCCCGCTTTTGCTGCGGTTCATGATCTCCCCATGCCACACCCGCCCGCTGCTGATGGTGGTCCACATGGCGGTGAAGAACTCGTCTGAATGGCGCTCCGATTTCACCACCCGATGGTTGCGGCCCAGCAGCTCCTCCAACGTGTATTCACTCACCTGGAGGAACTTCTCGTTGGCGTAGGTGATATTGCCATTGGCGTCGGCGATGCTGACGATGGCGTGTTCGTCCAGCGCGCGCTTTTGAAAATCGAGTTGCTGCATCGTCTCGCGATGCGCCTCGCGCGCAGCGCGCAGGCGCAGAGTGACCATCGCCACCAACATCAGCATCACCACCGCCGCCATCCAGGTGGCGCGATTGTAGATCTCCGCCGCTTGGCGCAACGCCTGGTAGCGCTTGCGGAACTGCGCCATGCAACCGTCCAGGGCATAGCCCATGGCGCCGTCAGTCAACTGCCGGAACAGCTTATCCACCGTTTGACCATGGGTCAGCAGCAATGTCACGTGTCGCCGCACCGGCTCCAGCGCCTTCACCGACGCCGGGCCGCCAGCATCGGCTTCCCGCTGTAGACGCACCAGCAGTTCACCGGCATCCAACCGGTTGGCCCCGATGGTGGTGGCGTCGTAGATCAGCAACTCCGCCATTAATTCGCGCAGCAGCGACTCCATCAGATCGTCATCGCCGCGATTGGCGAAATAATCCAGCGCTTCATCTACGATATCGGGGAAGTGCGCCCGTGAGTTGGCCACGATGGCGTTATGGGTTTTGAACGCCTCAACGCGCTGCAGTTGCCCCTGCAGGAGGGTGTCATACACCGTCCAAGCGCGGGTAAAACCCTCGCCCCAAGCGTCTTTATAGAGATCGGCGTAACGGCGACTGAAGCGCTCAAGATCAGCGCTGGCATCGGTCAACAGGTCGTAGTGCGCAGCCATGTGAAAGCGCGTTTTCAGCAGCGCTTCGTTCAACCGTCCGACCCGTTCCACCAACTGACTATGTCGACTGATAAAGCGGGCGTGTTCGGCATCGCTGACGCTGCGCGCATTGAGAAAAAACAGAATCAGCAGCACGAAAAGCAGCGCTATCATCGCCAAACCGCTGCGGAACCAGACGCGCGAAACTTGAGCGCTTTTGCCCGAGCCACCGCGCAACACGGAGCCGCCGCTCATGGCGTAGTCGCCTTCAACTCGGGATGTTTGCCGGTCAACGTATGCAGGAACGCCACAATGGCGTCGACGTTGTTGCGGGGAATCTCCACCCCCAGCTGATGCCGCCCCATCAGACGCACCATCTGTTCGAGGGTGTTGACGGCGCCATCGTGCAGATAGGGCGCAGTCAACGCCACATTGCGCAGGGAGGGCACTTTGAATAGATGCTTGTCCTGTTCGCGCGCAGTGACGTTATAGCGGCCAAAATCCTCGTGCTCCACGACGTGAGCCACGGCGAAAAAGGGCTCGGCCACGCCCAGCTTTTGATACAGATTGCCGCCCACCAAACGTCCCTGATGGCATGCGGCGCAACCATAGCGCTTGAACAGTCGATACCCTTCGCGCGCTTGATCGCTGATCGCATCTTGATCGCCTTGAAGATAGCGGTCAAAGGGGCTGTCGAGCGTGATCAGGGAGCGTTCAAAATCGGCGATGGCGCGACGCACGCGATCGGCGGTGGCGGGACCGCCAAACGCCTCTTCAAAACGGCGCTTCATCTGTGGGTCGCCATTGAGCTTGGCCACCACATTGGGCCAGGAGGAGCCCATCTCCACAGCGCGGGTGATCGGACCATTGATCTGCTCTTCCAGAGTCGCGGCGCGGCCATCCCAAAACTGACGAAAGTTCAGACTACTGTTGAAGACGGTGGGGGCGTTCATTTTGCCTTTGCGCCCATCTATGCCGCTGGAGACCGCCTGACCATCCACGCCGCCATTGGCCAGATCGTGACAGTGGGCGCAGGAGATGGAGTCATCCGCCGACAGACGCGGATCATGAAACAGCGCGCGCCCCAACGCGACGATATCCTCCTGCAGCCCGTGCGGCGGCTTGAGCGGTTGCAGCGGCTCCGCAGACAGATCCAACGCGTGTGCGGGCGCGCTGACGAGAGCCATCGCACTCACCATCCCCACGACGCCTATCCGCCCCCAACGTCGAAACCACGCAAATCGTTGGGCGATCACACACCTCACGATTCTACTCTCCCTGCCCGCCATCGGGGCGTCGTCAAAGCGATCTCCCGCAAATTCTCAGAAGAGAGTATCATGCGGGAATTGAGTGAAAAAAACAAACGCCACAGGCGCAAACGCAGGATCGTGACCACACCCGCACACCGCTGAATAGAAACCGGATGATCGACACCCACTGCCACTGGAACGCGAAGGAATTCGACGTTGATCGCGCCGCCGCCCTCGCCCGTGCGCGCGCCGCCCATGTGCGTCAGTGGCTGCTGCCGGGCACGCGGTTACAGGATATCCCCTCTCAGCGCGCTCTGCTGACCGAGCCTGGCATGCATCTGACGCTGGGTCTGCACCCCATGATGTGCGATGACCACCCCGCCGACGCCATTGAACAACTGGCTCAGGCTATCGAACGGGATAAGCCCTGCGCCATTGGCGAGATTGGACTGGATCTGCTGGCTGCGCCGGAGAGTTTCCCACGCCAACAGGCGCTGTTTGCGGCGCAATTGGCGCTGGCGCGACGCTATGATCTGCCGGTGATGCTGCATGTGCGCAAAGCCCATGGGCAGACGTTGGAGATGTTGCGCGCCGACCCGCCTCCGCGCGGCGGGGTGGTGCACGCCTTTGGCGGCAGCCTGGAGACGGCCCGAGAGTATCGTGCGTTGGGATTCTGTTTCGGCCTGGGCGGCATGGTCACACGGCCCCAGGCGCGAAAGATTCGCGCCATGGCCGCCGCTCTGCCGTTGGCGTGGATCGTGCTGGAGACCGATGCGCCGGACCTGCCCCCCCATGGCCGCAATGGGGAGCGCAACGAACCGGCCTATCTGCCGCAGATCGCCGCCGCCATCGCACAACTGCGCGGGTGCGATGCGGCGGCGTTGATCGACGCCGCCGACGCCAACGCCCGCACCCTGTTTGACCTGCCTGGAGAGCCTGCATGAAGCCGGAATATCGACAACGCACCGAGATCCTCATCGGCCCCGACGGGGTGGCCAAGCTGGAGGCGGCGCATGTGCTGTTGTGCGGATTGGGCGGCGTGGGCGGGTTCGCCGCTGAGGCGTTGGCGCGGGCCGGGGTGGGACGCCTGACCCTGATCGACTTCGACGTGGTGAGCGAATCCAACATCAATCGGCAGATTCACGCCAACAGCCAGACCATCGGCCAGAAGAAGGCGGATTTGATTCTTGAGCGGCTGCGCGCCATCAATCCCGAGGCGCGCATCGACGCCCGCGAACTGTTCCTGGATGGCGAGACCATCCCGCCGCTGCTGGATGAGCTGCAACCGGACTATGTGGCCGACGCCATCGACGCCCTGAGCAGCAAGATTCATCTGCTGTTTGAAGCGCGGGCGCGGGATCTGCCCACCATCACCAGCCTGGGCGCGGGGGGGCGCTTCGACCCCACCGCCGTGCGCGTGGATGATCTGATGCAGACCCACACCTGCCCCTTGGCGCGGGTGACGCGCAATCGCGCCAAGCGGCGCGGATTGGGCCCAGGCATTCTGGCGGTGTGGAGCGACGAGCAGCCGTTGCCGCCGCTGCCGCCGGAGGCCACGACGCGCGGGCGACCGCGCTCGGTCAACGGCACCATGAGCTATCTGCCCGCCCTGTTCGGCCTGACCATGGGGGGGACGATTATTCGTCAACTCATACAAAAATAATGTTCTGTCGCCATGCAATACTAAAACTTGCACAGAGTGATCAATCTTTGCGTGATTGAGATTGAGCTTGCGCTGACTATTGGCCGCCGACTGGTCGGCGGCGGGGTGATTCGGGCCATCCATGGCCCTCACCCTTCGGGCTCGCTGCGCGAGTCCGATTCGGCAATCCTGCCGAATCGTCTGGGGGCCGCGCCCCCAGCGGGTGTAATGGAATGGTCCGCTCCGCTACCCAAACGGCCTTGCAATGGGCCAAGATGGTGGTGTGTTTTTCCATCTAAACGGAGTCGGAGCGGACCATGAGCAATCATATCGAAAACGGACAGGTACGGGTACTGGGTATTGATCTGGGCAAGAGCGTGTTTCAGTTGCATGGCGTGGATGCGCGCGGCAAAAGCGTTCTCAAGAAGCGACTGAAACGAGACGAGCTCCTGGAGTACATGGCGCAACTGCCGCCGTGCCTGGTGGGGATGGAAGCCAGTAGCGGCGCCCACCATTGGGCGCGGAAATTTCAGGGATATGGGCATGATGTGCGTTTGATGGCGCCGCAATATGTGAAGCCCTACGTGAAGCGGCACAAGAACGACAGCGTGGACGCTGAGGCGATTTGCGAAGCGGTACAGCGGCCGAATATGCGTTTTGTGGGGATCAAAAGCGTTGCCCAGCAAGAAATTCTAGCGTTGCATCGGGTGCGCAGTCTGGCGGTGAAGAACCGCACGGCGTTGGTGAACCAGATTCGCGGACTGCTTGCCGAGTATGGGATTGTCTTTCCCAAGAGCATCAAACAGGCGCGGCGGGCGATTGTGCTGATTTTGAGTGATGAGAGTGTGGAAATGAGCGCCAATTTTCGCGTAATTCTGGAGGATGAGCGCGATGAGCTGGCGCATTTGGATGAGCGCATCGGCAAATATGAGCGTGAGATTGAGGCGCTGGCCAAGGCGGAGCCGCAGTGTCGATTGCTGATGACGATCCCGGGAGTGGGACCGATCACGGCGACGGCGCTGTTGGCGTCGGTGGGGGATGTGCGGGCGTTTAAGAATGGCCGGGAGCTGTCGGCATGGATAGGGTTGGTTCCGAATCAGCACTCCACAGGGGGCAAGGCGTGGCTGACGGGGATCAGCAAGCGGGGAAACGGTTATCTTCGCACCCTGTTGATTCATGGGGCGCGGGCGGCTTTGCGCGTGTGTGAAAACAAGCCGGATCGCCGCAGCCAGTGGGCAGTGTCGGTGTCGGAACGTCGCGGCGCAAATAGAGCAGTGGTGGCGCTGGCCAACCGCATGGCGCGCAGCGCGTGGGCGATGCTGGTGAAGCAGGAGGCCTATGGGGCCAGCGCCGCTGTGTAGAGAGAGCGCAATACAACTCTAAAAGAAAAACAGGCCGATAAGGAAAGAGAAAGAGATCCCACCAGCCAGGTTGCGAGAGAGAGTCGAGATTGATGGCGTGAAACGGCATAGCCCTGCGTGGTCAAGAACCTGTTTCGCCCAAGGGCCCATAGAGGCCGAGGGTGTGTTGAGGAGGGCCACGCGCAAATTCCATCAGGGCCAGAGGGCGACAAGCCCCTCATCAACAGGCCGGATACATGGGCGCGACTAAGCCTCACACATCAGTGGACATTTTCTCTTGCCGTGGCGGAGCGGACCATACATGGGCGGAGCCCACGGTGTAGCTGTTGATCTTGGGAGCTCGAGGGCAGCGCCCTCGATATCTTCCATTTACCCATTCATGCAATGTCCGGTTTTGGCTTCTCGCAACAATTATCCACCCTTGCTGCGTTGGTTCAGCCCCTCCCCTTACGGCTCACCATGGCCAGCCACGGCTGTTCATGACGCGGCAGCCCGGGCGGTCGGTAGTAGTGATGCTCCGGCTCCAAACCGGCGGCGCGCAGATGTTCGCAGAACGGTTCATATTCCAAATAGGTCCCGTAACGCTCGCCGCGCCACCCCTCCTCAGCCCCGCGCGGATTGGAGGAGAACAGAACCCCGCCCGGCTTGAGGGTCTGCTGCAGTTGGGTCAACACCCGGGTCAGATGGGCGCGGGGAATGTGGAATAGCGACGCATTGGCGAATACGCCATCAAAACGCTCAGGGGGCAGGTCGAGATTGAGGAAGTCCTGTCGCCACACCTCGGCGCCGGTGAGTTCATGGGCCATGCGGCAGAACGATGCGCAGCCGTCCAGCCCCACCACCCGGTGCCCCTGACTGGCGAACCACGCCACGTCGCGCCCCGGTCCGCAGCCAAATTCCAGAATATCGAGAACTTGTCCGCTGGGCAGAGCGTCCAACAGAGCGGCGCGGTTTTGACTCACATCGTGATCTTTGGTCCCCTCCCAGAAGTCGGCGGCCACGCGCTCATAGTGCCCAATGGTGCGTCCACTCAGGGCGGCCAGTTCGGGATCGTCAGGATGAATCGTCTCTGCAATCGACGTGTGGGAGTGGGTATCCGGCATGAAGCTGTCCATTCATCGGGAGATTACGGCCATTGATCCGGCGGCCTGGTCGGCGCTGCTCACAGACGATGCGCCCTTTATGGAATACCGTTTTCTGCGCGCGCTGGAAAGCTCCCGCAGCGTCGGCGCTGGTACGGGCTGGCTGCCCTACTATCTGACCGTTACCGATGAGGAAGGTTTGCTGGGCGCGCAGATTCTGTATGAGAAGGAGCACAGCTACGGCGAGTACATCTTCGATTGGCAGTGGGCGCAAGCCTACGCCCAACATGGCCGCCCCTACTATCCCAAACTGATCAGCGCGGTCCCCTTCACCCCCGCCACCACACGCAAACTGCTGATCCATCCCCGCGCCGAGCGTGCGCTGGTCGCGCAAACTCTCATCGGCGGCGCCGAGGCGCTGGCGCGGGAGCGGGATTGCCACTCAGTGCACCATCTGTTCTTGCATGGCGATGAACTAGGCGATTTCTCCCAGTCCGGCCCGCCCATTCGCCACAGTCTGCAGTTCCACTGGCGTAATAACGGTTATGGGAGCTTTGAGGATTTCCTGGCGGACCTGAAGAACCGCAAACGCAAGCAGATCCGCAAGGAGCGCGCGGCGGTGGCTGACTCCAACGTCGCCATTCACGCCTTTACCGGCGACGCCCTCACCCCGGAGTTGGGCGATGTGATGCGCCGCTTCTATCTGACCACCTGCGAGGAGAAGGGCGCCTACCCCTATCTGCGCGCGGGCTTCTTCCCCACCCTGTTCAATACCTTCGCCGATCACACCCTGCTGCTGCTGGCGCGGGAGAACGACGAATGGGTAGCCGGATCGCTGTTCTTTTATAATGATCACGCGCTGTATGGCCGCTACTGGGGCTGCGTGGCCGATCACGACTTCCTGCACTTTGAGATGTGCTACTACCAGGGCATCGACTGGGCCATCGCCCACGAATTGCCCCTGTTCGAGGCGGGCGCCCAGGGACCGCACAAACTCCCCCGCGGCTTTCTGCCCAGCCTCACCTACAGCGCCCACCACCTGTTTGACGCCGAGTTCCATGAAGCCATCGGGCGCTATATCGAGATGGAGAAGCAGGCCATTGCCGAGGAGCAGGCCGAGTGGATGACGCAATCGCCGTTTCGCAGTATTGACGAAGGAGCGTAAATCGAACTGACGGTTGTGGGGCGTTATTAGATATTGGGGCTTTGCCCCAAACCCCATGAGGGCTCCGCCCGGAGCCCGCCAGCAGGGACGCCCTCCTGGACCTCGGTTAGTTTTTCTCCGCGCTCTTGTCCGAACCCTTCCACATCTCATTCAGCCACGCCCGCATGCGTGCACACTCCTGCGCCACCTTATCGGCGTCGCCATACACATGCGCCAGCAGGCTCGCGCCCTGGGCGCGGATCATCAGATGCTCGGCGTGGGCGCGGGCCGTTTGCGCGTCAAAGCGCGTCGCGAACTGCTCGGCGAGCCAGTGGATGAACAGGTCGAACATCGCCCGCCCCTCGCTCTGCAGATGGGCGTCGCCTTTGCTCAACTCGCCGCTGAGGCTGCCCATGGGACACCCATGTTCGCGCAGCATCTCCGCCTGCCCCGCCACCATGTCGATAAAGCGCAGAATCCGCGCCTGCGGATCCGGCTCCGCACCGCTCCACTCGGTCAGCATGGCGCTGATCCGCTCACTGCGCGCGGCGACGATATCGCGCAGCAGATCGTCCTTGCTGCGGTAGTAGTAGTAGAAGTGCCCCTTGGTCATGCCCAAGGCGTCGGCCAGATCGGCAAAGGAGGTCTGTGCGAAGCCGCCGTGGTGGATCAGCTCGCTGCCCTTATCCAATATCCGCGCCCGACTGGCGTTGCCTTTACGACCCACGACATAACCTGCTGAGCTTGAGAAAATATGGCGACAATTTTCGGCTTTAGCGAGTCAAAACCAAAACTGCACAGAGTGACAAATGTTTGCGTGACTCAGACTGAGCTTGCGCTGACTATTGGCCGCCGACTGGTCGGCGGCGGGGTCTGGGGGCCGCGCCCCCAGCGGGTGTAATGGAATGGTCCGCTCCGCTACCCAAACGGCCTCGCAATGGGCCAAGATGGTGATGTGTTTTTCCATCTAAACGGAGTCGGAGCGGACCATGAGCAATCATATCGAAAACGGACAGGTACGGGTACTGGGTATTGATCTGGGCAAGAGCGTGTTTCAGTTGCATGGCGTCGATGCGAGCGGCAAGAGCGTTCTGAAACAGCGCTTGAAACGAGATAAGTTACTGGAGTTCATGGCGCAACTGCCGCCGTGCCTGGTGGGGATGGAAGCCAGTAGCGGCGCCCACCATTGGGCGCGGAAATTTCAGGGATATGGGCATGATGTGCGTTTGATGGCGCCGCAATATGTGAAGCCCTACGTGAAGCGGCACAAGAACGACAGCGTGGATGCAGAGGCGATTTGCGAAGCGGTACAGCGGCCGAATATGCGTTTTGTGGGGATCAAAAGCGTTGCCCAGCAAGAAATTCTAGCGTTGCATCGGGTGCGCAGTCTGGCGGTGAAGAACCGCACGGCGTTGGTGAACCAGATTCGCGGACTGCTTGCCGAGTATGGGATTGTCTTTCCCAAGAGCATCAAGCAGGCGCGGCGGGCGATTGTGCTGATTTTGAGTGATGAGAGCTCGGAAATGAGCGCCAATTTTCGCGTAATTCTGGAGGATGAGCGCGATGAGCTGGCGCATTTGGATGAGCGCATCGGCAAATATGAGCGTGAGATTGAGGCGCTGGCCAAGGCGGAGCCGCAGTGTCGATTGCTGATGACGATCCCGGGAGTGGGACCGATCACGGCGACGGCGCTGTTGGCGTCGGTGGGGGATGTGCGGGCGTTTAAGAATGGCCGGGAGCTGTCGGCATGGATAGGGTTGGTTCCGAATCAGCACTCCACAGGGGGCAAGGCGTGGCTGACGGGGATCAGCAAGCGGGGAAACGGTTATCTTCGCACCCTGTTGATTCATGGGGCGCGGGCGGCGTTGCGCGTGTGTGAAAACAAGCCGGATCGCCGCAGCCAGTGGGCAGTGTCGGTGTCGGAACGTCGCGGCGCAAATAGAGCAGTGGTGGCGCTGGCCAACCGCATGGCGCGCAGCGCGTGGGCGATGCTGGTGAAGCAGGAGGCCTATGGGGCCAGCGCCGCTGTGTAGAGAGAGCGCAATACAACTCTAAAAGAAAAACAGGCCGATAAGGAAAGAGAAAGAGATCCCACCAGCCAGGTTGCGAGAGAGAGTCGAGATTGATGGCGTGAAACGGCATAGCCCTGCGTGGTCAAGAACCTGTTTCGCCCAAGGGCCCATAGAGGCCGAGGGTGTGTTGAGGAGGGCCACGCGCAAATTCCATCAGGGCCAGAGGGCGACAAGCCCCTCATCAACAGGCCGGATACATGGGCGCGACTAAGCCTCACACATCAGTGGACATTTTCTCTTGCCGTGGCGGAGCGGACCATACATGGGCGGAGCCCACGGTTTAGTCTTTTGATCTTGGGAGCTCGAGGGCAAAGCCCTCGATATCTTATCGTTCCCCTTCACTTCCACCCAACAACTCAAACAGAGATTTATCTTACGGCAGCGCCGCGCGCATCGCCATAGGGCGTTTCTGCTGCTCGGCCATCTGCGCCATCTGGATATCGATGGCTTCGCGCCACCCATGCTGGGGCGCATACCCAAGCTGCTCATGGGCGCGGGCATTATCCACCGTCCGGTCCTCCAGCAAATGGATAATGCTGCGGGTGACCAGGGGATCCCACGGCGAAACGGCGTCGAACCGCTCCATCAGCCAGGCAAAGGCGTAAGCCATGGGGAATGGAACACTGAAGTGAGGACGCGGCAAACCGTGGCGCGCGTGCAGATGGTCGATGACCTCTCGCACGGTGGGAATCTGCGGGCCGACGATGTTGAAGGCTTGATATCCGCTCACCCCCTCCACGGTGGCCGCCAGCGCCATGGCCTGGCCGATGTCGCGCCCGTCGATCAGAGGCATGCGCGTGCGCCCACCCGCCACCCAGGGGACCAGATGGGTCTTCAGACGCGGCGTCAGAATGGGCAGCAGCCCCAACCCATACCCCTCCCCGGCGAACAGGCCCAGACGCAGGGTCACTGTGGTCAACTCCGGCGAAGCGATGTCGCGCAGTGCGTTCTCAATGGCCACCACACTGCCCAGATGGGGCCAGAAGCTCTTCGGCGCGCCTGCGCTGAAAGGGTCATACGCCTGTTCAGGCCCACTGGCCGCCGTGGTGCTGGGAAACACGATGCGTCCCACGCCCTCTTGTCGGCAGCAAGCCAGCAGCTCCAGCGTCGGCTGCAGAAACAGGGCGCGACTGTTTTCACAATTGCCCCACAGCGAGGTCCACGCCGCCGCGTGGATCACCGTATCCACCCCCGCCAACAGCGCAGGCAAGGCCTCCCCGTCGCGCAGATCCGCAATGCGCGTCTCGCCGCGCCAAAAGCTTGGAATTCGCTCCGGCGCTCGTGTCGCCGCGATCACGCGCACGCCGTCCATGGCCATCACTGCGCGCAACGCATGATGCCCCACAAAACCATTCGCCCCAGTCACCAGAATCGTCTGCATCGCCTCTCTCCATATTTAGGATGATCGTCTGAATTTATTATTAGGACGATCATCCTATACTGTCAACAGGGCACTTTCCCGTCCACAGGGCGTCAGAAGAGAGGCGTGCATTGAACCCAAGGCGATGCGAACGTTAGGATAAACACTCTTTGGACTCTTACCGTCTGAGAAACAGAGCAGGCGCAGCAGGCTGACAACGTGAAGAAACGCACCCGCAAACTCCCCGCCCGAGGCCCCGATACCCAGGAGGCGTCGCTCTTGGCGGACGGCGCCGGTCTGATTCCGCCGCCGCCTGCGCCAGAGCCCGAACCGGTGCATCGTCCGCCGCCGCCATTACAATTGATTCTGCTGCTGCCCCAGGCGCTCACGCCCAGCGCGGACGCCCTGCAAGCAGCGATGGCCGAGTCGCTGCCGCAGGACGCTTTCGGCTTGCTCCCGACGCCGGGCGCTGGCGGGAGCATGCTGCGATTGCGCTGCTTTGGACGGATCTATCAAATCGACATGGCGGGCGTTCCCGCCCCCGCGCCCACACTGGAAGAGGCGCTGGGGCAAGGACCGGAAGCGGCGGAGTTGCGCCACATGACGCAGGCGCATCAAGCCCACTGGCGCATCACCCAACTCAAAGGGGAAGATGCCATTGGCGTGGGCGAAGGGATCACCGCCGCCATGCGCATGATGCATCTGTGCGCAATTCTGTCCCATGGGCTGCCGGACTTTGCCCCCCTGGGCGCGCTGTGGGAAAACAGCGCCGCACTGTGCGATTGGCGCGCGTTTGAAGCCGGGGTGGAGGGCACTTACCGCGCCATCGAGCAGTTCAATCAAGGCGCAGAGAAGGCGGCGGATCACCTGCCAGCCAAACTCTGGGTCGGCCTGGAGGCGCGTGATCAGGACGCGGGCGGCTGGGCGCGCACGCGCGGTCTGGAACAGTTTGGCGGCTATGAGATGGAGATGACCATGGCGGGTTGGGATTACCAACAGAGCGCCGCCTATCTGATGATGGCGGTGCGCTATCTGCTGCGTGAAGGCAGTATCCAAGTGGGTGAGTTTATCGGACTGGGCGAAGGATTTCTGCCGGTCTACTTCCGCCTGCGTCCGCGTACAGCGCCGCTCACCGAGGCGCGCCTGTTCGCGTTGGAGCCCGCCCCGGCGGGCGGCGGCATGGGGCAACGCTGATGCGCCGCGCCACCGTACTCTCCACACTCTCCGCCGCTCTCCTGCTGCTGGCCGCCAACGCTAGCAGCGCCGCCGCCACCGACCCCATCGTCGATGCGCGTCTGGCCGCCGTTCTCGAACAAGCGGGGACATCCGGCTGTATCGTGGCGCTGCCGTTGGGAGAAACGCCGCGGGTCTCCAGCATGGACGCCTGCCAACAGCGTTGGATTCCCGCCTCCACCTTCAAGATTCCCAACACCCTCATCGCGTTGGAGACCGGCGCCGTCAACACCACGGAAGTTTTCAAATGGGATGGGTCGCCGCAAGCGTTTAAGCCCTGGGAGCGCGACATGACGCTGCAGCAGGCGCTCAAGGTCTCCGCCGTGCCGGTGTATCAACGCATCGCGCGCCGCATTGGACTGTCGCGCATGGCGACGTGGGTAAAGCGGCTGAACTTTGGCAGCGGAGATATTGGCGACACTGTGGATAATTTCTGGCTGCAGGGACCGCTGACGATCTCCCCCATTGAGCAGGCGCGCTTCATGCAGCGGGTCGCAACAAACGATCTGCCGCTTAGGCCAGAGACCCTCTCCACCCTGCATCAGATCATTCCGCAACAGGCGTGGGGCGGTGGCCAACTGCGCGGCAAAACCGGCTGGCTCACCCGCGTGGGAGCCAAGCGGGGTTGGTATGTGGGCTGGTTTACCCCCTCCAGCAGCTCCGCAGCCAAAAACAAAGGCGACCAAACGGTCGCCTTTGCGGTGAATATTCCCATGCCGGAGCTGAAACTGGCGCCGTTACGCATCGCCTTGGCCAAGCGCGCGCTGCAAGCAGGCGGCTGGGCGCAGCAAGAGGCGGATTAATCCTCGTAGCGCAGCGACGCCACGTAGACTTTATCCAGCGTCTCAAACATCGCACGCCGCGCTTTATGGAACTCCTGCAAGCTGCGCTCGGCCTCGGCGTTGCGGTTGTTCACCGCGTGATCCACAATCTCCTTGGCCAGGGTATGCACCTTCTCGTGCAACGTTCCCAGCTCAGTGAAGCCCGCAATATTTTGCAGTTTTTCGGCGCCTTCGCCATAGTACCACTTGCCAAAATCACATGTGCGCGCATCGGGGAAGTGGTCATCCTTGGCGACATCATGACTGCGCATCACAGCAATCAATTTGTTGATGATCGCCAAGTGGGCCTGTTTCACCGCTGTGAGATCAAATTGCGGCGAGCCCACCCGGAATTGCTGCTCCGCCTCGCCCAAACTCTGCCCGGTGCGATCGCTCAACTCCACCAACACGTTGGAGGACTGCACCATGCCGTCCACCTTGTCGGTCAGGGACATCGCCTTGAGCATGTTCTTCTGCACATTGGCCGAGGCGTGGAACACCTTCATGGCGAAATCCTTCACCTCCAACATTTTGGCTTTGACTGCGCGACTGCTATCGGCCACCTCGGAGGCCCCGCCCGCCATGGCGGAAGCGGAGGTGGCGATCTCCGCGGTGCCGGTGGCGGCTTCCTGCGCCGCCCGCGCCACTTCGGAGGAGGCCTCGCCCAGCTCCGAGGCGTTGCGCATCACCTCCTGGCTGGCCTCGTTCACCATGTTCATGGAGTCCATGATGTGCGTCATCGCCTCGCCCTGGCTGCCCATGGCGTTGGAGATATCCTCATTGATGGCGTTGAGCTGGGAGATCATATCGCCAATCTCCCGCGCCGCCTGACTGGCCTGGTTGGTCTTGCCGCGAATCTCCGAAGCGGTCTGGTCGATCTGTTTGGTGGCGTCGCCAGTCTGGTTGGCCAACTCCTTCACCTCGTTGGCCACAACCGCAAAGCCCTTGCCCGCCTCACCCGCGCCTGCGGCTTCAATAGAGGCGTTGAGCGCCAGCATATTGGTCTGGTCGGCGATATTCTTGATCAGCCCCACCACCTTGATGATCTCATGGGTGGATTGTGACAACCCCTCCATGATCTCCTGGGTCGATTCCGCACGCGTTGTGGCCTCCCGTGCCGTCTGATCCGCCCGCTCCACGCCGTTGCGCACATTGTCGGTAAGCGCCGACATCTCGTCGACGGACTCATTCACGCTGCTGATGGCGCTATCCACCGAACCCAGGCTCTGGTTCACCTGTTCAATATTGGAGGACATCTCCTCAGCGGCGCTGGCCATGGTGTTGACGTTCTGGCTGGCCTGCTCGGAGGCGGCGGCGATGGTGTTAACGTTCTCCGAAAGAGTGGTGGCGGCGTCGGAGAGCGTGTTGATGTCATCATCGGACTCATACAGCTTCTCAGAGAGGTGATGAATCTCCGCATCGATGGTGTCGTTCTCCTCCACCACATTGCGCGACATCTTCAAGTTCACCTGAGCACACTCAACCAGAGTATGGTTAACGTGGGTCTGTTCGGTGATCACCGCGCTCAACGTGCGCGACTGCACTGACACATTGCGTACGCTCTGTTGCAGATTGTCGCGCATCACCACCATCAGACGCGCCAGCTCGCCAACATCATCCTTCTGGTCGATGTGGATATGACCACCCAGGTCGCCGTCGCCCACCATTTTGGCAAAGCCCATAATCTGCTTGAGCGGGCCAGTGATCATCTTGGTCAGGATCAACGCCAGCGCCATACCGAGAATGATGGAGATGATGGCGGTGGTGATCATGACCGACACGGCGTGGTCCGACGAAGCTTCCAGCTTGGGCCCCAGCTCGTCCTGCTCCGCTTTGACGCTCAGCTTGACTTTTTCCAGCTCTTCGGAGACTTTCGGCCCGATCACTTCCAGACTGTCATCGATGATTTTGTTGCGGTCGACGATGATCTTATGGATTTGAATGAAAGCCTCTTCATAGGCTTGCTTGTCTGCAATGGTCTGCGCAAGAAGTTCGCGACGATGCGGGTTCTGCACCGAGGCGTCGAGGACGGTGAGACTTTCAGCCAGCGCCGCCATCTCCTTCTTCACGCGCTCAAAAGCGCTCTCTTCATTGGATTCCAGAAATTTGACCACATACAGACGCGCCAAAAGCAAGCGGCGGAGCGCTTTGCCGCTATTGAGCGCCGCCTCCATATCGTCATCTGCGGCGGCGGTTTCCATGATCTCATTGAGCGCATGCTCCATGGCGCCGCCCCGGGGCACCAAAATATCATTCAACAATTGATTCCGCGCGGCCCGCGCTTTCACCACTTTTTCGAACGAGGCGGAGTACTCACCCACCACAGCGGAGACCTCGTCAATCAACTTCTCCCGCTCAGCGCCTTTGATCACCTTGTGCGATTGCGCAAGAAACTTCTTTACGCTCTCAAAGTGGTGTCCATAATGCTCCACTTCCTTGGGATCCCCTGTCACCAGGAAGTCCGTTACATCCAATTGCACCATCAACATATTCGCCTGCAAACGACCAGATAGATTTGTTTGCTTAGCCAGAGCGCGATAGTCGTGCAGCCCGTGCGCTGCATTCTCTAATTCGAGAGTTCCCACCACTGACACAACAATCAGCAACAGTAGTACAATACCAAAACTGACAATGAGCTTTAAGCGGATGGAGAGGTCACGGATCGCGGCAAACATTACTTCCTCCAGATTAAACACGCGGCAAGCGCCAGCTAAGGCAGTCACGGGGAACGTCGGCAATGAAGTTTGCACAAACGACTTCCACCATACTGCAAAAATCGGATGGAGAGTATGTTTTTACAGCGAAATCGCAGAATTTTTGCCCACCCTATTCTACATGTCATTGCTGCGCTTTATAGACTCACCACTCAACAACCCAAGATCTTCCTGTTGCAACGAACCGGAAAGCGTGCGCAGAAATGCTGACAACGCGCGAACTTCCTGCTCGCTCAACTGTCGGTTGAGCTGCGCCAAGCCCATGATCCGCACCGCCTCCTCCAACTCCGTGACTGCGCCATTGTGAAAATAGGGCGCAGTGCGCGCTACATTGCGCAACGATGGCACGCGCCAGACGCCCTGACGCCCCATGGCGTTGCCCGCATCCTCAGTTAGCGCGTAGCGCGCGACGATGGCATGGCCGCCATAGCGCGGAAAAGGCCGATACGCGCCCACGGCGCCGATACGTCCCGCCGCGCTGAAGGTGGGGTCTTGATGACATTGACGGCATCCCACGGAGTGAAATAGCCGCATCCCCCGCCTCTCCAATGGAGTAAACTCCCCCTCCCCGCGCACGAAGCGATCATAGCGGGTCTGATTCTGAATCAACGTGCGCTCGAACGCCGCCAATGCGCGCGCCAGATTGGTCTGTGTGATCGACTCCTCTCCTGAGAACGCTTGCGCGAACAGAGAGGGGTATTCCGCATCCCGCCGCAACCGCGCCAGCACACGATTCAGATCCTCCACCCCCATCTCCACCGGATTGGCGATGGGCCCTAACGCCTGCTCCTCCAGGGAGGCGGCGCGCCCATCCCAGAACAGGCGAGAGAGGAATGCGGCGTTGTACACGCTGGGGGCGTTGCGCGCACCAACTTGGCCATCCACGCCAAGGGAGCGCGGGCGCCCATCCACCCCGGCGCGATCCAAAGCGTGGCAGTCGACGCAGGCTACGGAGCCATCCCGCGACAGACGGCGATCCAGAAACAGCTTCCGACCCAATGTCGCCTTGTCGACGGTTGTGGGGTTATCCAGCGGATCTGTCGCGCGCGCGGGCAGAGCGCGCCAGGAAACCGTTTCAAACCGCCCTGGCGATTTTGATGCAATAGGGTTGCGCCAATCCACGCTGTGCAAACGCGACGCAATGGGGGCAACAGGCCCGCGCGATTGCGCCAAAGCGTCCTCGATCCACCACACCGCCGCCACTTTGATGCTCAGAGCCACGAGCCCCACCCCCATCAATGCGCTGCCCACCACGCAGCGGCGCCGCCCCCGTGAACTCATGCGACACAGATCGCTCCACACCAGGAGCGAGGCGATCATGGCGACAATCAAAATTGCGCCCAATAATGGCAGGATGGCGATCATGACCACTCTCCTCATCAGACAAAGGTTGATCTCTTTAGTTATCAAACACTCTGCGAACCGGCCTCTTCGGGCCATTCCTCTCTCTTCAGGCGTCCGCCATAATGGCGTGAAGCCTCTCCTTGCTCAGAATCGTCACAGCCCCGCGCCCACTGCGGGTCACTCCATCGCGGGCAAATCGCGACAGATGGCGTCCCACCACCTCCCGCGCCGCGCCAATCTCATCGGCCATGGCCTGCTGCGTCATCGCCACCCGCCCCGATGCGTCGGCATAATTCAGCAGCAATCCGGCCAAGCGCTGCTCCACAGTGAGCGCGTGGCTCTGTTCTATCTGTCCCATCAGGCCGAACACCGCCCGCGCCAGCGCCGCCACCGTCATCTCCTGAATCACCGACTCATGGGCGAACAGTTGCCGATAAGCGGCGCCGGAGAGCACCCCCACCTGTGTCTCCGCCGCGGCGCGCACCCAGGCGGGATAGGGCAACTCCTGAAACAGACTGTTGATGGCCAGCACGCAGGTCTCCCCCGGGCGGATGCGGTAGAGCAGCGCCTCCTTGCCATTGGGGGTGATGGTGAAGACGCGCAGCTCCCCACGCAGCACGAAGTAGGCTCCGGAGACTTCATCGCCGCGATTGAGCGCCATACTCCCCATGGGCAGCAGATGCTTGACCATGCGCTGCCGGAATAGCGCGCGCCCGGAGTCACTCAACTGGTCGCTGATCTGTTGGGTTGCGTCGGCCATCGCTAAACTCTCAATCCTGTGGTCAGTGGATCTGCGTCACGCCGAGCTTCTCAGCCACGGCGCGGGTTTCGTTCAGATGATGCTGAAATCCCGGCAACACCTTCCGCACCAGCCCTTTGAACCGCGCATCCTCAATGGCGGGCAGCAGCACCGTATCGATGGCGTTGATCACCGCCGCATGGAAGCCGATCTCATGGCGCAGATAGGCGGCGTCAAATTCAGCGCCCTCCAGCTTGTCGAGCCGCTCCAGGGTTTGCGCCATCTGGCTCCAACTGGCGTCGCCTGCGGGCGGCGTCCCCAGCGCGTTCATCTGTTTGGCGATGTCGCGGCCCATCTGCTGCACCGCCGTATGATCGGTGATCACCATCTTGGCCAAACGCCGCACCTCGGGATTGCGACTCTTGGCCCAGGCCAGACGCCCGCTGGCGATATCGGCCATGTTGGCTTGATCGAAGATGGCGTAGATCGTCGCATCGCTCAAGTTGCTGGCCTGCGCCAGGGGCGCGCTCAGTATTCCCGTGGCCAGGGCGGCCAGGGATAACACGCGGCGGATTCGATTCATCTCTCTCTCCTCATGGATGGATTGCGGCGTTTGCCGCCAGTGAGGTCATGGTAATGAATCCCGCCTCGCGGCTCTGTGACCGATATCACACAACGACGATTTCACCATTTTTTCTCCCAACCATTTGGTATTGCGGCGAACTGTTTGGGGATTTTTCGATTTCGCATTACACTAACAGGATGCTGAAAAAGTCCATCCATGGCCTTTTCAGCGACGGTCAGCGAAAACGCGGTTTTCACTGACCTCACAAAATCAACAGGATAAAACCCTCTGTTGATTTTGGTGGGCCTTCCTGGCCCACGCGCAGGCTGCTGTTTCAGCAGCCTGCTAAGGATTCCGACCGCGCCACGAGCGCCCAGTTTTCACGCCTATGGGATGCGCCATGCCTCATCACCCCATGACTGTGACGGTGGACCTGGACCAGTTCGCCGCCAATATCCGCTTCATCAAACAGAGCGTCGCCCCCAGCAAAGTGTGCGTGGTGCTCAAGGCCGACGCCTATGGCCACGGCATCACAGCGTTGGCGCCAGTCGCCATCGCCGCTGGCGCCGACCGCCTGGGCGTCTGCACCAATGGCGAGATCGCCGCCATCCGCACCATTGATGCGCAGATCCCCATCATGCGCCTGCGCTCCGGCCTGCCCGAAGAGTTGGAGGAGGCGCTGCAGTGGAATGTGGAGGAGTTGGCCGCAGGCGAGCAGGCCAGCGTGTTTCTGGACCGGCTGGGGGTGCGGCGCGGCCTGCCGGTGCCGGTGCATGTGAAGATCGACTCCGGCATGGGGCGCGGCGGCTTTCTCTATCATGACGCCGAAGGGGTGCGGGAGATCCGCGAGTTGCCAGGTGTGAAAATCGTCGGCGTGATGACCCATCTGGCCAACGCCGATGCGCCGGATCTGAACCACGCCCGTGAACAGTTACGCCGTTTCGATACTCTAATTGAACAATCCCGTGACGCCCTGCCGCCTGATGCGCTGATTCACACCCATAACAGCGCCGGGACCTGGCGCATGCCGGAACGCCGTGGCGACATGGTGCGGGTGGGCGCCGCCTGCTATGGGGTGCGCACCTCCCAGGCGTTCGACAATCCGCCTGAACTGAAGCCCATCATGGCGCTGCGCACCGCCATCTCCGGGGTGGCGCGGGTTCCCGCCGGGCATGACGTGGGCTACGGCACGCGCTTCGTCACCGAGCGCGAGAGCGTTTTGGCCACTGTGCCGGTAGGATTCGGCGAAGGCTATCCCCGCGCCCTGTTCAACAAAGGCGAAGCGATTATCAGCGGGAAACTGTGCCGGGTGGCCGGGCGGGTCTCGCTCAACGTCACCACCTTCGACGTCACCGACCTGGATCCGCCGCCGCAGTGGGGCGACCCGGTGACGCTCATCGGCCAAGCCGATGGCCTGACAGTCACCTTTGAGGAGATGGCCGATCGCTATGAGAGCGTGCACACTGACATCAATCTCATGGCCGGACGCTATAATCCGATACAGTACATTGGCGGAGCATAAAACGACACAAGACGCCCCGATCCCCTAGCAGTCCCGGAAAAAAGGCTAAGATAATGGAACAAATTGTCGATGCACCTGAAGAGGGCCTGAACAATCCGACCGACGATACCGCGCCGGTCAACGACGACCATTCGCCGGAGCCCGAGGCGAAAGCGGAGCGTGTCATGGGGGAGACCGGCATCAGTCGCACCCAACAACTCAAAGAGCTGCTATCCGGTCGTGAGGGCGAGCGCCATGCGGTGATCGTGCAGGATTTTCCCGATCCCGACGCCATCTCCTGCGCGTTTGCCTACGTGATCCTGGCCGAAGCGTTCGGCATTGAGGCGCACATGCTCTATGGCGGGCGCATCAGCCATCAGGAGAACATCGCCCTGACCAATATGCTGGATATCGAGTTGGTGCGGGTGGAGAACCCGGAGCTGATCCCCGCCGATCGCTATTCGGCCACCATCTTCGTCGATAACCAGGGCACCACCTCGGCCCTCACCGAGCCATTCGAGCGACTCGGCGTGCCGGTGCTGGCGGTGATGGACCACCACGCCAACCAGCAGCGTCTGGAAGCCCCGTTGATGGATCTGCGTCCAGTGGGCGCCTGCGCCACCATCATGACCAGCTACTTCATGGACGGCATCATGCCGCTCAAAACCTCCAAGTCGGAGCATCGTCGGCTGGCCACCGCGCTGATGCACGGCATCATCTCCGACACCGGCTCCATGATCAACGCCAAGTCCCTGGACTTCTCCGCCGGCGCGTTCCTGCAACCTCTCTACGACGCCGACGTGTTGCAGGAGATCATGCACCAGCAGCGCAACCACCGCGTCATGGAGGTGATCCGCGCCGCGCTGGCCAATCGGGTGGTGCGCGAAGGCTTCAGCCTCTCGGGGGTGGGCGCCATCCGCGCCGAGGATCGCGACGCCATCCCCCAGGCGGCGGACTTTCTCCTCACCGAGGACTCGGTGCACACCGCCATCGTCTACGGCATCGTCAGTCACGAGGATGGCGCCGAATCCATTCAAGGCTCCATGCGCACCACCAAGCACTCGGTGGCCCCGGACGCTTTTCTTAAGGAAGCCTTGGGCAAATCGGCCAACGGACAGTATTATGGCGGCGGCAAAGCCAACGCGGGCGGGTTTGAGATCCCGCTGGGCTTCCTCTCCGGCATGGACAGTTTCGAGCTGTCGAAAATGAAGTGGGAGGCCTATAACGCCAAGGTGCGCGGCAAGTTCTTCGCCAAACTGGGTTTGGAAGAGACGCGCGCGCCGGTTTAATTGCGCGCTCTTAAGAGCAGATTGGAAGCGAAAAGATATTGAGGGCTGCGTCCTCAATCTCCCCCTAAGACCAATGGCTCAACAAGATCGGTCATGGTTACTATGGGGAGATGAAAGATATTGAGGGCTGCGCCCTCAAACTCCCCTAAGGTCAACAGCCACACCGTGGGCTCCGCCCACACCCGCTGGGGGCGCGGCCCCCAGACCCCGTCAAAGTCGGCCATAAATGTCCGACTTTGCCACCTGTCTGGCTGGGAGCACTCTTTCACTCCGCGTTTATAGCCTCCAACAGACAGAACCTATTCCTATGCCCCACCCTCTCGGCAACAAGCCGCGCTGGCTCAAAGTCAAACCGCCCACCTCCAAAGAGTACCTGCGTCTGCGCGCCCTCATGCGCGACAAACAGCTGCATAGCGTGTGCGAAGAGGCCACCTGCCCCAACATCGGCCAGTGCTGGCATGAGGGCTCGGCGGCGTTCATGATCCTGGGGCGCATCTGCACCCGCCGTTGCGCCTTCTGCGACGTGGAGACGGGCCGCCCCGCACCCATCGACCCAAACGAACCCGCCCACTTGGCCGAAGCCGCGCGGGCCCTGAATCTGAATCACGTGGTGATCACCTCAGTGGACCGCGATGACCTGGACGACGGCGGCGCCGCCCAGTTCGCCCGCTGCATCGAAGCGCTGCGCGCCGCAACGCCACAAGCCTCCGTAGAAGTCCTCACACCGGACTTCCGCAATAAAGAGGGAGCCCTGGAGCAGGTTATCGCCGCCCGCCCCGACGTGTTCAACCACAATGTGGAGACGGTCCCCCGCCTCTACGCCGATGTGCGCCCAGTCTCCAGCTATGCATTCTCCCTGGCCGTGCTCAAACGCGCAGGCGAGTTGGATCCCTCCATCAAAACCAAATCGGGCATCATGCTGGGCCTGGGCGAAGAGGAGTCCGAGGTGCTGGCGGTGTTCGATGATCTGCGCGCCGCCGGGGTGACCTATCTGACCGTGGGCCAATATCTGCGACCCAGCGAGTCGCATCATCCGGTGCTGCGCTACTGGGAGCCGGAGGCGTTCGAGCGCCTGGAGCGCGCAGCATTGGACCGGGGTTTTGAGAAAGTCGCCTGTCACCCCTTGGCGCGCTCCTCCTTCCACGCCCGCGAGCTGCATCGAGGCGACGCCTGATGGCGTGGTCCGACCGCCCCCACCGTTTCACTGTGCTGCGCCGCCCCGGCTGGGACTACCTGGCGGCGTGGGATGCGCAGAAACGCTGGGTGGATGAGATCATCGCCGGGCAGCGCGGCGACACAGTGATTCTCACCGATCACCCCCCGGTCTACACCGTGGGGCGCAACGGCTCGGAGACCGACGTATTGCGCCGCGTCCAAGAGGATGGAACGCGCATTCCCATCATCCCCACGGACCGGGGCGGACAGGTGACCTACCATGGCCCCGGTCAGTTGGTAGCCTATGTGCTGTGCAATCTAGCGCCCAACGGCTTTGAGGTGAAGGGGCATGTGGCGCGGCTGGAGCAGACATTGTTAACGCTGCTGGGCGATCTGGGTTTGACGCCGCGCCGGGATGAATATGGTCCGGGCATCTGGGTGGGGGACGCCAAGATTGGCGCGTTGGGGGTGCGCATCAAGCGCGGGGTGACTTACCACGGGCTATCGCTGAACCATGACCCGGCGCTGGCGCACTTTGCGGGCATTGTGCCGTGTGGGCAGATGGGCGGACAGGTGACGTCGTTGCGCAAAGAGGGCGTGGAGCTGGAACGAGCGGCGCTGGAGCGGCGTTTTCTGCAGGCGTTCAAGGAGGCGTTCCAGACGGACCTGGACGAGCCCGCTCCGGAGTAGAAGTGTGTGCGGGAAAGAGGTCGGCCAAGCGCTAAGTCAGGGGACAAATTGCCAAAGGCAATTTGGCGGGATTCTTAAGGGTCTGTGACCCTTAAGCGGGTCCAGGGCGGCGCCCTGGCGGGGTTTGGGGCGGAGCCCCAATATCTTTAAGCCGTAAGCCGTTTCCCATTGAACCAAGGTGGATCAGGCAAGAAGCCAAGAGCGCGCTTGGAGCAACGCGCCCGCGAGGAGGCCGTCGGGGAAACGGCGGTGAGCAATCTGTCGGCGCAGCCGACAGGAGCGAATGCCGTAGAGGCCGCCAACGGGGAGAGCCAACCCGTGTGTGCGGTACAAACCCCACACCCCAGTTACGACCTCTTCTTCACCTTCAGGCTCACGCCAAATTGCGGATCGAACAGCGCCAGAGCGCGCTCCATCAAGGCGCGGAACTGCGGCGCGGTTCCATCCAACTCCCGCCGCACCCAGAAGCCCATGCCGGTGACGCTGTCATAGGGATCCAACCCCGCCTCCTCCAACGGTCGCGAGAGCTCCAGCAGCGCCATATAGGGCGGATTGCCAAACGCGCCGGGCTCCAGGGCTCCTTCACGCATGGCGGCGATATAGTCGGCCTTGATCTGATTGATCTGCGGCAGCAGTTCCGTCGCATCCAGAATCGCCCGCGCCCCGGCGTAGGCGCGCGCAATGGGCTTGAGATGGGCGTCATAGTAGAGCTGCGCCACGGCGCGCAGGGCGACGTTTTCCGCCGCCACCTCCAACTGGGTGGCAAGACTCTGCACAAAAGCGGGATTGTAATAGCCGAAGCTCTCGGTGGCGTCGGCGATGATGCGCGGCGGCGGGTGGGGCCCGGCGCGATACATGGAGATGCCCAACAGCGCTTCCAGGTTCTCACGGGTGAGCTTCTGGTTAAGGAACAGACCGCGCAGCCCGCTATCCGTGAGCCAGGTAAACGGCTTATTCCCGTTCAGAATTGGCTCGTCGGCGGGCAGTTCGCCGCGCTCGGAGTCCTGCAGAAAGCCCATGAGCGCATCGGCTTCAATGCGATAATCGGGCGCATTCTCCCCGCTCACGTCCCACGGCTTGGGCGAAAGCCCGCGCATGCTGTCAAACGCCTCCTGGGAAACAGTCTCAGGCAGGGGCAGTCCACTCTCCTCGGCATGCTTCTCTGGATCCACTCTATCGAATGCATCGTCATACACCGGCGCCGCGCTCTGGCCGGACTCCTTCTCTAGCGCCGCCACCTCCTTGCGAGGATCCGGGTCCGGCTGGTCATCGGGCGTGACGGCGGCTTGCCGCTCCATCTGAGCCACCAGATCCTCCCCGCCATGATTGCCCCATTTCATCCAGCCATAGAAGCCAATCGCGCCCACTGCGGCAATGACCATGATCACCAAAGGCCCGCCGCCCGCAGTGACGGTGGGGCGTTTATTGGGAGATCCCTTGTGGTCAGACGGTGGCGACATGCTCATCTCCTTGGCTGTGACAACGGCGTTCAGAAAAGCGCGACTCCCGCAGGATGTCAATGCGACGGCGTTGCCCGGGCTTTCAGCGCAACTGGTTCATGGGTGGCGAACGCGGTATGTTGGTTGGCTTTCATCATGAAGAAACCGCGCAGGAGCCCGCCATGCCCAAGCCCGTGACCCCGCTCATCGCCGCTGACATCATCATCGAACTGGCCGACCGCCCCGACCGCCCCATCGTGCTAATCGAACGCAAAAACCCGCCCTATGGCTGGGCCATCCCCGGCGGCTTTGTGGATGAGGGGGAGAACTGCGAAAACGCCGCCATTCGCGAAGCCGAAGAGGAGACCTGCTGCCGCGTCACTCTCAAGGCGCTGCTGGGAATCTACTCGCACCCGGCGCGGGACAATCGCGGTTACACGGTCAGCGCAGTCTATGTGGCCGAAGCCCACGGCGAGCCCGAAGCCGCCGACGACGCCAAGAGCGTGGTCATCGTCGACCCGGACAACCCGCCCACGCCGCTGGCGTTCGACCATGCGCTGATTCTCGAACACTACCGCCAATGGCGCCGTGATGGCAGTATCACGCCGCTGGCCGCGCCCATTGATCAACGCAGCTAAGCCGCCAAATCCTGCGCAAGGAGCGCGCCTGTGACCCTTCGTCTACTCGGCTTCATCGCCGCCGTCACTCTGTGGTTCGCCACGCCCCTGCCCGCCCAGGCGGCTGACGACGCCAAAGCGTCCAACGCCCCTGCACCGGACATGACCGCGCCCAATCGCCCAGTGGCGATTCTGGTGGATGGCTACGGCGACTGCTGCGCCCATGAGATGCATGAGCTGATTGATGGTTTGAAAGCCGCCGGGGTCGAGTTCCCCGCCGTGGCCCTGCGCGGATTGAGCGGACGCGCCTACACCGACTACAGCGCGCCCTGGAACGCTCTGACCGCCCGCGATCAGGGCTTCAAAGTCACCCTCAACCCCAATGACTACATCGCCAAACCGCTGCAATCGGGCATGGACGCGTTCACCTCCCTGCTCAACATGCAGAATATCCAAGCCGTGCTCAACGGCGATATGAACGCGGTGATGGGGCAGATGCGCAAAGGCAGCGACGAGCGATTCTTGCGCGAGACGAGCCAATACCTGTTCAACCTGCCGCCGGAGCGCCGCGTCATCCTCATCGGCCACTCCTTTGGCGGCGACTCGGTGGCCAAGCTGCTCTCGCTCACCGGCCGCCCCATCCTCTTCGCCGCCGTGTTGGACCCGGTGGGCGGTGCGGGCCTGCGCAGCGCCATCACCGGGCGCGGCGTGCCAGGCAACGTGCGCTACTTCTATAATCGCTGGCAGACCCAGGAGGCGTTCCCGTTCGACTACGCCAGCGACGGCGCCTTCACCCCCTGCGGCGCGCAGCAGTGTGATCAACGCTCCGTAGGCGCCGTCCACCACGACGCCGTACCGCGCAATACGCAACAGGAGATGCTCGCCATCATCCGCGATCTGCTGGCCGGGCGGACGCCAAACGCAAAGGGCCAGAACGCCAAATCCGCCAAAGGGGGCAAGGATGGGCTGTTGCAGCGCGGCGTGGATCTGCTCAAGCTGTTCGGCCAATGAGCAGGCTTTCCGTACTCTTGGCGGCGCTGACTCTTTGCATTGTCGCGCCTGCCCAAGCGCAGACTCAGACGAGCGGCGTCGCGCCGCTCAGAGATGACCTCAATCGCCCCATCGCCCTTCCCGCCCCCGCCCAGCGGGTGGTGAGTCTGGCCCCACATCTGACCGAGATTCTGTTTGCCGCAGGCGCAGGCGAGCAGGTGGTGGGGGTGGTCAACTACAGCGACTATCCCCCCGCCGCCAAGAGACTCCCGCAAGTGGGCGGCTATCACAAGCCGGATATCGAACGCATCGCCGCATTGCGGCCAGACCTTGCGGTAATCTGGGCTGAGGGCAACCCGCAATCCCTGGTGCGGGCGTTGGAGTCCCTGTGCATCCCCTACTACGTGGCCAATCCCAAGCGCTTTGTCGATATCGCCCGCGCCCTGCGTCAACTGGGCGCGCTCACCGGCCATGCCCAGCAGAGCCAGCAGGCCGCCGACGCCTTTCTGGCCAAGTGGCGCGCGCTACGCGCACAATATCGCCAGGCCAAACCGCTGCGGGTATTCTATCAAGTGTGGAATCAGCCGCTGATCACCGTTAATGACGACCACCTGATTGGGCAGATCATCACCGATTGCGGCGGCAAGAATGTCTTTGGCGAGTTGGATGCGCTCACCCCGCGCATCGGCGTGGAGGCGGTGGTGGCCAGGGCGCCGGAGGTGATTTTGGCCAGCGGCATGGACGCCGCCCGCCCCGAGTGGCTGGACGACTGGAAGCGGTGGAAATCGCTGCCCGCCGTGCGTGACGGACACCTGATTCACATCCCGCCCGACCTCATTCAGCGCCACGGTCCGCGCGCGGTGGAGGGGATGGCGCTGATCTGCGCGGCGCTGGCGCAGGCGCGCCGCGCCATACAGCGCTAATCTCTTCGCCAAACCCGCTGCGCCAACGTCATCATCTTCCGCTCTAATACAGCCTGATCATCCGCAGAGGCGCCCTCATGGCGCGCCAGATAGAATGCATCGGCCATGCGCTCAAGCGCCTGGGCGGGACTCTTCTGCGCCAGCGCCTCAGCTTCTTGGGCGACCTGTTGAGAGTCGCCGCCCACCGCTGCGCTGATCGCCTGCGCCGCCGCTTGCGTCGGGCGCGTCTGTGCGGCGAAGGCGAACGCCTCATCCACCACCACCGCGCCATCGGCGGCGCGGACCACATGCACACGCAGATGCGTCGGCTCCGCCACCGCTGGCGGCTGCTGCCCCGGCGCCGACGGCGGCGCGGTAATGGGCCGCGCCAGGCGCGCGAAAACCCAGTAGTCGGCCGGGGCGCTCACAGTGAGCAGCGTCAGCGCGGCGGCGTCGGGCCAGGCGGGAATTGCCCCCGCCTGCTGCAACGCGCTGGTCACAAGCGTGGGGTCAATCAGCGTCACGCCCGTGGAGGGCGCAGCCAGCATCTGGCGCAACTGAGCAGCGATATCGGCGTCTGCGCCTTCCTGCCCCAGCAGCGCCACCGCCAGGGCGCGCCCGTTGCGCGCCGCCAACTCCGCCCACATCTTTTCAATCCACTGCGCGCCATCATCCACGCCCCGCGCCGCCAGCTTTTGCCGCGCGCGCAGGGCCAACCAGGCAGCGCCGGGCCGTTTGTCCTGCCGGGCGTCCTCAGCCATGCGCGCCAGCGCCAACAGCAACTGCCCCACCCGGGAGGTAAAACGCTGCGAAGGCGAAGCGTCCACCGCCCCCTGCAGCAGCAGCGCCGCCTGACCGACGCGCCCAGCCTTGAGCGCCTCCTCACCCGCTTCGGAGAGCTGGCCGCCAAGACGCTCACCCAGCTCCTCCAAGCGCCACGCCAGCCGCTCGCTGGGGGCATAGGCGCGTCCCAGCAGGGGGCGATAGGCGGCCAAAGCGTCTTCCGCGCGACCTTGATCCAGCAGATCAGACACCAGCCCCAAGCGCACGCTCATCTCCAGCGCGCGCTCGGCGCGGCTCAGAAGTTCACCCAGTTCCGCATCGTTTGGCGCCATGCCCACTGCCGCCTGAGCCTGAGACAACGCCTGCTCTTCACGTCCGCCGCGCAACGCCTGGGTAATCGACTTAAGCGCGCGCGCGCGCCACTTGGGCAGCACCTGCCGCGCCAACCCATTGAGGATGGGGTTATCGGGATCATCGGCCAGACAAGCGTTCAACTGGCTCTGCGCCGCTTCCAGCTTCTCGGCGTCAGCCAAGCCCGCCTCCGCCGCCGCGCGGCAGGCGCGCTGCCGCGCCAGCGCTGCTTCACGTTGGGTGGCGATGCTCTGCAAAGTCGGCTGCAACGCCGCTTGCTGCGGCGCCAGGGACTGCGCCTGCTCCAGCTTTTCCAACGCGCTGCGCAGTCGCGGCAGCAGCGGCTGGGCGGCGTCATCGGCCTGAGTTTGCGCCTGCTCAACCAGCGCGCCGCCCCATTGCAGACGGGTGAGATTCAGCGCCTGTTTGAGGGCGTCGTTGTCCGGCGACTCTTTAAGCGCCGCCTCTAAGCGGCTTTGCGCTGTGGCGTAATCGCCCGCCTCGCGCAACCCTTGAGACGCCTTGAGCGCCGGGTTGTCGCCCGCGCAGGCGCTCATCATCAGCGCCACAACCACGCCAGCGCCGAGGCGCCCTCTGCTCCGCCATCCCATGCCGTCATCCCGACCAAATGAGTCAAAAAAAGGAGCCCGCAACGCGGGCTCCTGTGCGCCTCACGCCAGAATTACAGAGCGCGCGCTTCCAGATAAGCCTTTTCGGAGACCTCATGCCACGCCGTAGCTTGGTCACGGAAGGCGCGGAAGGAGTCATAGATCTCCTGGGAGAGAGGATCCTCCTTGGCGATCTCTCCCACCACCTCGTCGGAGAGATCCTTCAGCTTTTTGAGCACATCATCGGGGAAGCGGCGCAACTGCACGCCGTGGGTCTTCACCAGGGCGTCCAGAGCGGTGTTGTTGCGCGCCACGTACTCCGAGAGCATGTCCAGATTGGCCACCTGACACGCCGCCTTGACGATGGCCTGGAGATCCCCGGGCAATTCGTTGAAGGCCTTTTCGTTGATCATGCACTCCAGCGTGGTGCCGGGCTCATGCCAACCGGGGTAGTAGTAGAATTTGGCCGCCTTGTACAGACCGAACGCCAGATCGTTATAAGGACCGACGAACTCGGTGGCGTCGATGGCGCCGGACTGCAGCGAGGGGAAGATCTCGCCGCCGGGCAGACTCACCGGCGCGCCGCCGGCGCGCTTGAGCACTTCGCCGCCCAGCCCGGGGATGCGCATTTTCAGACCTTTGAGGTCTTCAACGCTTTTGATCTCCTTGTTGAACCAGCCGCCCATCTGCACCCCGGTGTTGCCGATGGCGGTGGGGATCAGGCCAAACGGCTTGTAGACCTTTTGCCACAGTTCCAGACCGCCGCCGTGGTAGAGCCAGCCATTCATCTCCTGGGCGTTGAGGCCAAACGGCACCGCGGCGAAGAACTGCGTGGCCGGGTGCTTGCCCTTCCAGTAATAGGCGGCGCCGTGGCCCATCTGCGCAGTGCCGCGCGAGACCGCGTCGAACACCTCGAATGCGCCCACCAACTCCTTGGCGCCATACACCTTCACCTGCATGCGACCGCCGCTCATCTCATTGATGAGCTTGGCCAGATTATTGGCGCCAACCCCCAGTCCGGGGAAGTTCTTGGGCCATGTGGTGACCATTTTCCATTTGATCTTCTTGGCCGCGCTGGCGACGCCCGGCGCGCCCAGCGTCGCCGCCGCCGCACCTGCAACCGCGCCTTTGAGAACCTCACGACGCCCGCTGCGTTTGGCTTCCTGATCCATTTGGCTCATGCTCACCCCCTGGGGAAATTGGTTACGCGCGCGCCCTAAAAGCGCACACGAATGGAAAACCGACGCGCGCCGCGTTGGATGGATAACAGCACTTCGCGCTCGTTGCTCTGCATCGCCTGCTTCAACTGCTCAAAATCGTTCACCGGCCGTTTGTTGATGCTCAGGATCACATCCTTGGGCAGCAGTTGCAAACGCGCCGCCGCGCTGCGCGCAGTGAGTTTGGCCACGGTGATCAACATCTGGCCCTGCTCATTCTCGCGCAGCTCCAGCGTGGCGCCGCCCAGGCGCGGGTCGATATCGTCCCCTTTGGCGCTCTGATGCCGCGGCTCCGCCACCACCATGGAGAGCGTCTGCTTGACGCCTTTGCGCAGGATGGTCATGCGCACTCGCTCGCCCACCCGCAGCAGTCCGACCATATTGCGCAGATGCGCCGCATCACGCACGGGTTGATCGTCGATATGGGTCACCACGTCGCCCTGCCGCAATCCCGCCTTCTGCGCTGAAGAGCCCTTGCTCACCAGCGTCACCAGCGCCCCCTCGTGATCCATGGCCAGCCCGAATGCTTGCGCCAGCTCCGGGGTCAGATCCTGCGCCTTGACCCCCAGCAGACCTCGGCGCACTTCGCCATACTCGATGAGCTGCGCCAGAATGCGCTGCGCCATATCCATGGGGATGGCGAAGCCAATGCCCACATTGCCGCCCGCCTTGGCCAGAATGGCGGTGTTGATGCCGATCAGCTCGCCGCGCAGATTGACCAGCGCGCCGCCGGAGTTGCCCGGATTGATGGAGGCGTCGGTTTGGATGAAGTCCTCATAGCCTTTGATGCCCAACCCGGTGCGGCCCAGCGCGCTCACAATGCCGGAGGTGACCGTCTGTCCCAGGCCGAAGGGGTTGCCGATGGCCACCACGAAGTCGCCCACGCGCAGCTCGCCGGAACGACCGATGGGCACCTGATGCAGATGCTTGGGCTCCACCTGGATCACCCCCACATCGGTCTCCGGGTCCACCCCCACCAGTTTGGCCTTCATGCTGCGGCCATCACGCAGGGTGACGGTGATGGTGTCGGCTTTGTCGATGACGTGGTGGTTGGTGAGGATGTAGCCGCGCTTGGCGTCGATGATCACCCCGGAGCCCAGGCTGCGCTGGGTGCGCTCGCGCATCTGCAAGCGCGGCAGATCGAAGAATTGGCGGAAGAAGGGGTCGCTGAAGAAGGGCGATTGGCGCACCTGCACCTTGGCGCTGGTGGCGATATTGACCACCCCGGGGGTGACGTTCTCCAGCATGTCCGCCAGAGTGGGCAACGGCTGTCCATTGACCGCCACCGGCAGCCCCGCCCAGGCGGGCGTGGCCAACAACAACCCCAACAACACCGCCGCGCGCGGCGCCCAACGCTTATGCATACTCATCGTCGTTTGCCCTCCATCAGAATATCTGCGCCGGAGCATGAGGTGATTCACCATAGGATTCCGGCTCATTGAGGATGGTACAGCGGCCCGCCCGGCGTCGCAATCGCCTGCATGGGGTGATCATAGAGTTGCGAGAGCGTCTGCGCCGAGAGCGTGGCGGCGGCGTCGCCTGCGCGCCACTGCCCATCGCCAAACAACAGCAGAAAGCGATTGCACACCCGTAGGGCCAGATTCACATCGTGCAGCACCATGGCCAGGCCGCCGCTGCGGCTCTCATCCACACAGCCGGAGAGTTGCTCAAGGATGCGGATTTGATAGCGCAGGTCCAGGTGATTGGCCGGTTCGTCCAGCAGCAGCCAGGGCGGATTTTGCGTCAGCACAGCGGCGATCTCCAGCCGTCGGCGCTCGCCGCCGGAGAGGGTGCGCGCATCGCGCGACTCCATTGCCGCCAACCCCACCGCCTCCAGTGCGCGCCGGGCCAAGGCGTAGTCCTCTTGCCCCTCCCACGCCCACAGCCCCAGGTGCGGGTGACGTCCTGCCAGGGCGGTCTCCAGCACGGTGGCGGGAAACGCCGATTCGCTCTGCTGAAACAGCACTCCCAGCCGTTGCGCCAACAAGCGACGCGGCCAATTGGCGAGTTCGCGCCCCTGCAACGCTACGCTCCCTGCGTTGAGCGGCCTGAGTCCGGCCAGCGCGTGCAGCAGCGTGCTTTTGCCCACCCCATTGCGTCCCAGGATGGCCCAACGCTCGCCCGGCAGGACCTCCCAGGTGAGATTCTCACACACACAAACGTCGCCAATGCGCAAATCCGCCGCTGTCACCTTCAGGCCGCCGCTCATTGGCCGCCCTCGCGACGCATCAGAATCAGGAACAGCGGCACGCCGAGGAAGGCGGTGATCACCCCCACCGGCAACTGTTGCGGCGCAATCGCCACCCGCGCCAGCAGGTCGGCCAGCAGCAGCAGCGTGGCGCCGCCCAGGGCGCAGGCGGGCAGCAGCAGACGGTTATCACGCAGCCCGGCCAGACGCAGCAGATGCGGCGTCACCAGCCCGACGAAGCCGACTGAACCGGCCGTGGTGACCGCAGCAGCCGTGAGTAGTGATGCGATGAGATAGAGAAGAATGCGCAATGCGCCGGTGGAGACTCCCAGCGCGGCGGCGTGGTTGTCGCCCCGCGCCAGCAGATTGAGCGCCCGCGCCTGAGGCCAGATCAGCAGCAGGCCCAGCGCCAGCGCCGCCAACGCCCAACCGGGATGCTCGGCGTTGTCCAGGTCGCCCATGAGCCAGAACAGCATGCCCTTGAGATGGGCGTCGGGGCTGATCGCCAGCAGCAGGTTGATCAGCGCGCCCCATCCCGCCGCCATCACCACCCCGGTGAGCAGCAGCCGCGTCGGGCTCCAGGCGCCGCGCGCGCGCGCCAAGCCAAACACCAGCGTCATGGCCAGAAACGCGCCGCCCAGGGAGGCGATCTCCACCACCCACGCCGCCGCGCCCAGCAGCAGCGCCAGCAGCGCCGCGCTGGCGGCGCCGCCAGAGACGCCCAACACAAAGGGATCGGCCAATGGATTGCGCAGTAGAACCTGCAGCAGCGCCCCGGCCAGCGCCAGCAGGCCGCCCGCCGCCACGGCCGCCAAGGCGCGTGGCAGGCGCAGGCTCCAGATCAGCTCCTGATGCAGCGCATCGCCCTGTCCCAGGAGTGCGCGCCAACTCTCCCCGAGCGACATCGCCACGCTGCCATGGGCCAGCGACGCCAATAGCGCCGCGCACAGCATGAACGCCAACATGACGAGCAGCGGCCAACGCGCCAGAACGGGGGAAGGCGCGCTCATGCCGCGCAATGCCGGGGCATCCGGTGGCGCGCTGACGTCATGGATTGATTACGCCTGCTCTTCCAGCAGGGCGTTGGCCAACACCAGTTCAGCCTCTTTTTCACCCATCTGACGCTTGAGTTCGCCATGCGCAAAGGCCAGATCCCGCTGCAGATTGTAATACTTGATCGTCATCGCCACGCGATTGGTCAAGATCGCCCAATTGACCGGTTTGAGGATCACCTCCACAGCGCCGGAATGGAACGCCTGCTCCACAGCATCCTCGCTATCCATGCCGGTGACCATGATCACCGGCACATGGCGCTTTTGCGGGAGCGCAAGGATGCGCTCGGTCGCCTCATAACCATTGGTTCCGGGTAGGTTGGCGTCCATCAGCACCAAGTCCGGCGCATTGGCGGCGAACTTCTCCACGCCCTCCTCGCCACTGGCGGCAATGGTGGTCTCATACCCGGCGCTATTGAGCTTTTTGGCCGTCAGTATTGCGGTATCGGAATCATCCTCCACGATGAGAATGTGCGGTTGGGATCTGTTCATACCTCACGCTCCATTTGGAATTTCGCCAAAGGGGGGCAAAACGTTTCCGCCTGCCGACGTCGGCAATACGCTCAGAGCGCGCATCAGAACTCAATCCCCTTGGCGGCCTTGATCCCCTGCTCGTAGGCGTGCTTGAGCAGCCCCATCTCAGTGGCGGTGTCGGCCAGGTCAATCAATGATTGCGGCGCATTGCGACCGGTGAGCAGCAGATGGAGCCGCTCGGGTTTGCTCTGGCGCACGAACTCGGCGATCTCCTCCCCTGTGAGCCAGCCGTAGCCCACGCAGTAGATGATCTCATCCAGCAGCACCAGATCGTAGGCGTCGCTGGCGATCTTCTCCTGAGCAAACTCCCAGATCTGGCGCGTGGTGGCGCGATCCTGCTCCGGGTTCTGCGTATCCCAAGTGAAGCCGTCGCCCAGGGCGTGCCACTCCACATTGTCGAATTTGGCCGCCGCCCGCTCCTCGCCGGTCTTCCATTTGCCCTTGATGAACTGAATCACGCACACCCGCATGTTCCAGCCCGCCGCGCGGAACACCATGCCGATGGCGCTCGACGATTTGCCTTTGCCATCGCCGGTGTTGAGCAGCACCAGGCCACGACGTCTGTCTGCGGATTCTGCGTTCATGGGCGCATCTCGGATCTGGGGGATTCCATGTGAGTCTGAAAAGATTATAAGATCTTGGAGCGCCTTGCCAGAGATTGGCGTCAACGGCTGGGAAATGCTGGCTGGCGTGGCTGCGTTCTGTGGATGCAGAGAATACAGGCTTTCCCGCACACATTGGCTGGCTTTCCCTGGCCGCCGGCCCGACGGCATTCGCTCCTGACGGCTGCGCCGACAGATCACTCACCGCCGTTTCCCTGTCTGCCTCTATGCTGGTTCAGTCGTTGCGCTTCTCTTGCGGATTTTTGCTGGCTCTACTTTTGCTCAAGGGGAAACGGCCTACAGACTAAAGATATTGGGGCGCTGCCCCAAACCCCGCCAGGGCGCCGCCCTGGACCCGCTTAAGGGTCACAGACCCTTAAGAATCCCGCCTCCGGCCAGCCGGAGGCCAATAGTCAGCGCAAGATTGCCGCACCTCACGCACACACTTTTACTCTTCGCCGGACCGCTCCAGGATCTCCCTCACCGGCCTGAAGCTTCTGCGATGATGCTCCGTCACCCCATGCTCGGCCATCGCCTGCTTGTGCGCCGCCACCCCATACGCGCTGTTGCGGTCCCAACCATATATGGGGAACTCCGCATGCAGCGCCGTCATAATGCGATCCCGCGTCACCTTGGCGATGATCGACGCCGCCGCAATGGAGAGCGAACGCGCATCCCCCTTCACCACCGCCTGCGCCGGGCACGGTAGTTCCTTTGGCAGTCGGTTGCCATCAATGAGAAGAGAATCCGGGGCAAAGGGAAGAGCCGTCACCGCGCGATGCATGGCCAGCATGGCGGCGTGGAGGATGTTGATCTCGTCGATCTCCGCCACCGACGCCTCACCCACGCCAATGGCCAGGGCGCAGGCTTGAATCTGCTCGAACAGCGCCTCGCGCTGAATCGCCGTGAGTTTTTTGGAGTCGTTGAGTCCGGCGGGAAGGTCGTCAACCTGGGAGTCAGGCCCAATGGGAAGGATCACCGCAGCGGCCACCACGGGGCCGGCCAACGGTCCGCGCCCGGCCTCGTCCACACCGGCAATGCGCTGGACGCCGGACGCAAAAAGCGCGCGCTCCAGAGTGAGATCCGGGCGCGCGCTCTGCACTGCTTTGCGCGTCATAATCGCAGTACTCAGGCGAGCAAACGATTAGAAGTCGCGCTTCTCTTTAATACGGGACGCCTTACCGGTGCGGCCGCGCAAATAGTAGAGCTTGGCGCGACGAACATCGCCGCGACGCACCACTTCGATCTTCTCCAGACGGTTGGAGTGCAGCGGGAACACCCGCTCCACGCCTTCGCCGAAGGAGATCTTGCGCACGGTGAAGGTGGAGCGCAGACCGGCGTTCATGCGGCCGATGCACACGCCTTCGAAGATCTGCACCCGCTCGCGGGCGCCTTCGACCACTTTCACATGGACTTTCAGGGTATCGCCAGCGCCGAAAACGGGCGCTTCGCGCTGAATCTGTTTCTGTTCAAAAGCCTGGAGTTCATTCATCGTTCAATCCTCATTGCGCCGCATCCCGGCCTGCCCGGCATCAGGTTCGCGGTCAGTCTCCCACTCGTCCAGTGCAGCGGCCAGAGCTTTGATCAAGCGCGTCTCGTGTTTATCGAGTCGCGCTACGCCGATCAGCTCCGGGCGCCGGATCAAGGTGCGCAACAGCGCCTGACGTCTCCGCCACTGCGCCACAGCGCCGTGATCGCCCGACCGTAACACGTCGGGGACGGGGATGATGGCCTCCTCCCGTCCCGATTCGACGCCCTCCTCACTCAGCGGCGCCCAGTGGGCGGGGCGCGTGTAGTGAGGGTGATCGAGCAATCCTTCCACAAACGAATCCTCGGCAGCGCTCTGCGCATCGCCCAGGACTCCGGGAATCAATCGGGCCACCGCGTCAACCACCGCCATGGCCGGAATTTCCCCGCCGGTGAGCACAAAGTCTCCCAGCGACAACTCCTCATCCACCCGCTGCGCCACAAAGCGCTCATCGAGCCCTTCGTAGTGACCACACAGCAGGATCAGATGCTCTTCCCCAGCCAACCGCGTCGCAGTCGCCTGATCAAACTTCGGCCCCTGCGGCGACAGATAGATCACCCGCCCCTTACCCTGGGCGACCACCGCCGCATCCAGCGCCCGCTCCAGCACATCGGGCTTCATCACCATGCCCGGACCGCCGCCGAAGGGAGCGTCATCCACTCGCCGATGGCGATCGGTGGCGAAATCACGGATCTGAATCAGATTCAGCGCCAGTTTACCATCATCGCGCGCCCGTTTGAGAATGGAATGCTCCAGGGGAGCAAACATCTCCGGGAACAGCGTGAGAATGGTAAAAGCGCTCATCTCGCCCGGTCCCGCATTCACAAACAGACGGCATTCACAACCACGCTGACGCGCCGCCCGCCCGAATCACATCCCCGGCAGGGGACGCACGCGCACCGTGCGCGTCTCCATATCGGCTTCGATCACCACATCGGCGATGTACGGCAGCAGCCGCTCGCCATCCGGGCCATTGACCACGATCACGTCATTGGCCCCGGTGGACATCATATCCGCCACCACGCCGAGGTTTGCGCCGCTGTCGGCGTCCACCACCGCGCAGCCGATAAGATCCAGCCAGTAGACCTCATCTTCGTCGGGCGCGGGCAGATCGGCGCGCGCCACCTCCAAGCGCGCTCCGTAGAGCGCTTCGGCGGCGTTGCGATCGGTCACGCGCTCCAGCTGCAGCGCCAGACCGCGCCCATGCCGACGCCCGCCTGTGACGCGCGCCAGATAGGGTTTGCTGGACGCCGCGCCCTCAGGAGGAATCACCCACACCGCGTCAAACGCCAGCAGTGTGGTCATCTCTTCGGTCAGGGGCTTGACGCGCATTTCGCCGCGTACGCCAAGGGCGCCCATCACCTCGCCCACGGTCACCCGCTCGTCGTTCCCGCTCATGGGCTCGATTCCGCTGGATCGCAGGGTCAGCAGGATTAGGCCGCCGCCTGTTCCTGCGCTTTTTTCAGAATTTTGGCAACGGTTTCAGTGGGTTTGGCGCCCACGCTCAACCAATGCTCCACGCGCTCGGATTTCAGTTCAACCTGCTCGGCGAACTCTTCCTTGCGGGGGTCGAAGGTGCCCAATTTTTCCAGGAAACGACCGTCACGGGGCATGGTGGATTCGGCGGCGACGATGGCGTAGAAGGGACGCTTTTTGGAGCCGCGACGTTGCAAACGGATACGAACAGCCATGGGAATGTCCTCTGTTTTCTGGCTGCTCGCCCCGCGCACAGCGCGGATAGCCCTCAGAGCAGCGATGAGTCCCCGCCCAGCTCGCTCGCACACTCTGGCGCGCATAGCCGACGGTTCCGGGGGGCATCCGGGAAAATCAGGCAATAATAGGGATTATTCGGCCACAGTCAAGCCTGAAACAGGCCCGCCAACGAAAAAGCTACGCCAAGCGCCGACCCATGGGCTGATCCCAGTGATGAATGTGGTTGGCGAACCAGTCGTAGGCCAGCACTTTCAGGCGCAGATAGAGGTAAGCGGGATCGCGCACGCGAGTGACGATCTCCCGCCGCACATTGCTCAGATCGCGCCGGAAGGCGTCGTGGCGCGCCTTATGCTCATCCAGGCCGACATTACCGTTCTGACGCATCAGCAGCTCCTCGGCCAGGAAGCAGTCGTGTGCCATATCTTCAAACGTCCCGGTGGCGCCGAACAGGTCATCATGCTCGCTGGATCCCAGGAACAGCGCGCGCAGACGCTGGGCTTCGGCAAACAGCGCTTGATGCCGCGCATCGATCTCCGTCAGCCCAGTGGCCATCTCGTCGCGCCACCCGGCATCCCAATCCGCCGGCATCGCCTCGCGCCGCGCATCCATCGCCCGCTGACGGTAGATCTGCGCCACCGGATCTTCATCGCCGGAACACGCCAGACACGGCCCCAGCAGATTGAGCGCTTGCTGGTGGGCGCCCAGATGGTGCAACGCGATGGCGCGTTCCAGCAGAGGGCGCGTCTCATCTTTGAGCGCGCGCAACTCTGCGCTCTCATGATCATACACTTCATACACAAACGCGGGCATGCTGCGCCCTTTGGGCGCCACCACATCGACAAAGCGGATGCGCCGCGCTTCGGGTTTGCGCATGGCCAGCATGGCGTCATGGCTGATCAGCAGCGGCGCCTTGTAGAGCTTGGTCATCCCCTCCAGGCGCGCGGCCAGATTCACCGCATCGCCGATCACCGTGCCGTCCATGCGTTCGCGGTTGCCCACCGCGCCCAGCATCAACGTGCCGGTGTTGACGCCATAGCCGGTGCGCACTTCCGGCTCGCCGTTGCGCGCGCGGCGCGCATTGAAGCGCGACAGCGCCTTGATCATGCCCAGCGCCGCCGCCACCGCGTCATCGGCCTGCTGCGGAAACAGCGCCATAATGGCGTCGCCGATATACTTGTCCACCACCCCCCCTGTGCTGGTCACCTCCGGCTCCACCGCGTCCAGGTAGTCGTTGATGAACTCGAACACCTCCTGCGGCGAACGGGTCTCGGAGAAGGCGGTAAAATCGCGGATATCGGAGAACAGCACCGTCATTTCGCGCACCACGCCATCGCCGGGGCGCACATCGATGATATTGGTCTTGCCCAGCAGCGCCAGGAAAGCGTCGGGCACGTAGCGCGACATGGCGTCGCGCAGACGCTGTTCGGCGCGCTCAGCCTCGAAGCGGCGGGTGATGTCGTTGACCACCAGCGTGAGGAAACGGTTGTCCTGGTAGCGCACTTCGCTGGCCAGCAATTCGGTGAGAATGCGCACGCCATCTTTGCGCACCGCACTGCACACCAACCCCTCCCCCAGAGCCAGATGGTCGGGTTTGAGCGCGCGGAAATAGTCATCAAAATTGGTAAAGGGCGGCGACGGCAGCAGAAACTCCACAGACTGCCCCACCACCTCGTCAGCGGCGAAGCCAAAAATCCGCTGCGCGCCATTGTTATAGGCGCTCACCTGACCATCGGTTTCAATAATCAGAATGCCGTTGACGGTGCTGTCGACCACGGCGCGCAGCCGCTTCTCCTGCTCGATGAGCCGATGCTCCCGCGCCACCAGTTGCGCGGTGTTCATCTTCAGCCAGGAGGAGACGCGCCCCACCAGATTGCGTGAGATCAGCGGGAATTGATTGGTCACGCGGTGCAGCACATCCTGATCGATGCGCAGCAACTGCGCCGGGCGCTGGCATTTGACCGTGGCGTTGGGGGGCGTATCCAGCAGCGTGGAGAGCTCGCCCACGGTATCGCCGGGGCGGGCAAAGCGCGATGGCGGCTCATCGGGTCCATCAAAGTGGATCGCCACCTCCCCTTCCAGCACCACATACATATGGTGCGGCGAACGCATGCCCGGATGCAGCAGCGTCTGCCCAGGCTCCGCCTCTTCAATGGGGCAGTCGCCCAGCGCCTTGCACAGCGGCGCGGGTTTCACCCCATAGAAGATCTCCACCCGCCCGATGATCGACTCATCCATAGCGCTTCCGCCTAATCGCCAAGCATCTTAGAAAGGCAGGCCCGGCAGACCGCCGCCGCGCATAAAGCCCTTTTTGCCCAATTTGCCAAACCGCTTCATCATCTTCTGCGTCATGGCGAACTGCTTGAGCAGCTTGTTGACATCGGAGACCTGCACCCCGGCGCCGTTGGCGATGCGGCGTTTGCGCGAAGCGTTGAGAATCTGATGCTTGCGTCGCTCCTCTTTGGTCATGGAGAGAATGATCGCCTCCACCCGCTTGATCTGCCCGTCATCCAGATTGACGTCCTTGCCCTTCATCGCCTGCTTGACGCCGGGAATCATCTCCACCAGCTCGCTCATGGAGCCCATCTTCTTCACCTGCTGCATCTGGCTGAGGAAATCCTCCAGGGTGAAGCCTTTGCTCTTAAACAGCTTCTCTTGGAGTTTGGCGCTCTCTTCGAGATCCACCTTCTCCATGGCGGTCTCGACCAGGGTGAGCACATCGCCCATGCCGAGGATGCGCGAGGCCACGCGGTCCGGGTGGAACGGCTCGATGCCGTCGAGCTTTTCGGAGACGCCGAGGAATTTGATCGGCTTGCCGGTGACGTGGCGAATCGCCAGCGCGGCGCCGCCGCGGGCGTCGCCATCGGTCTTGGTCAGCACCACGCCGGTGACGTCGAGTCGCTCATTGAAGCTCTGCGCCACATTGACCGCATCCTGACCGGTCATGGAGTCGGCCACGAAGAGGATCTCGACGGGGTTGGCGATGGATTTGATCTCCACCAACTCATCCATCAAGGTCTCGTCGATGTGCAGACGCCCGGCGGTGTCCAGGAACAGCACGTCCGCGCCGCTCTTGCGCGCCGCCTCCAGCGCGCGCTGGGCGATGACCTGGGGCTTCTCATCGGGCGAGGCGTCCAAACACGCCACCCCAGCCTGCTCGGCGACGCTGCGCAACTGGTCCATGGCGGCGGGGCGATAGACGTCCAGCGACGCCACCAACACCCTCTTGCCTTCGCGCTCGGCCAGACGTTTGGCCAGTTTGCCGGTGGTGGTGGTCTTACCGCTGCCCTGCAGACCGGCCATCAGCACCACCGCTGGCGGCTGCGCGGCCAGATTGAGCGACTCGTTGACCGCGCCCATCAGCTCGACCAACTCGTCGTGCACCACCTTGATCATCTGCTGGCCGGGGGTGACCGACTTGGTCACCGACACCCCCACCGCCTTCTCCTTGACAGAGGCGATGAAGGATTTGACCACCGGCAGACTGACGTCGGCCTCCAGCAGCGCCACGCGCACGTCGCGCAGCGCCTCTTTGATGTTGTCCTCGGTCAGATGGCCGCGACCACGCAGTTTTTTGAATACGCCGTCAAGCCGGTCGGATAAGGAGTCGAACATGGAGCCAAAGCCTCGAAATCAGTAGTCGCGCCAAAGGGAGAACGTTACGCCGCCAGCCGCATCTTAGCGCGGCTCAGCGCCGCGCACGGTGGGCTGCCGACGCATGCCCCACTCGGCCATGGAGCCATCATAGAGTTTGACGTTGTCAAACCCCAGGTGGCGCAGCAGCAGCCACGTGTGCGCCGCGCGGTGGGCGGTGTGACAGTAGACCGTCACCGGCGTCGCCGTATCGCTCAGACCGATGGCGGCGAAACGCGCCTTGAGGGATTCGTCATCCTGGATGTACGGGTTCTGCGGGCCCTTGAGGTTGCTGATCCAATCCATATGCACCGCCCCAGCCACATGCCCCCGCACCGGGCCCAGGGTCTGGCCCAGGTATTCGTTGTCGCTGCGGGTGTCGATGAGGAACCCTTCGGCCTCACCGTCAGCAATGGCGCGCACATCCTCCATCTCGGCGTAGTAGCGTCCGGTGGGGCTGGAGGAGAACATGCCCGGGGCCTCTTTGGGGGCCTCGCCATCCATGGGGCGCTGCTCCTGATACCACGCGCCCAGACCGCCATCGAGGGTGACGAACTTCTCATGCCCCATACAGGCCAGGGTCCACAGAAAGCGCGCCGCATCCAGGCCGCCGGTGGCGTCATAGGCCACCACCAGAGTCTCCGGGGTAATGCCCAGACGGCTGAGGGTCGGGTGCAACATATCCGGCGACGGCAGCATGCCGGGCACCCCCTCCACACTGGCGACGATCTCCATATACATCACCAGATGCGCGCCGGGGATGTGCATGCGCGGATAGAAGTTCTCACCGCCCACCTGCACGATGCACAGGCCATCGGCGTCGAGGTTCTGTTGCAGCCAGTCGGGGCTGACGAAAAGACCGGTGGGAAGATCGCTCAGAGGTTGCGACATATGCGGCTCCAGCAAGCGTGCGGCTGCAGGGCGCCGCACGCGGTTCGGTTAAGGTTGGATCCTATTCAACGCGCAGATTCGCCGCATCCAACGGCGACACTCCGCACGCAATCAACAGTTGCGTCAAACGGATCAGCGGCAGTCCCAGCAGGGAGGTGGGGTCGCTCCCTTCCATGGCGGAGAAGAGCGTGATCCCCAGCCCCTCGGACTTAAAACTCCCCGCGCAGCCATAGGGCTGATCGCGGTCAACATAGTTGGCGATCTCCGCTTCGCTGAGGGAGCGGAACACCACGGCGAAATCCACCGCTTCCACCTGCGCCCGCCCATCGGGCGAGAGCAGACACAGGCCGGTGTGGAACGGCAGCCGCCGCCCCGAGGCTGCGCGCAACTGCGCCATGGCGCCGTCGCGATTCCCCGGTTTGCCGACGATAGCGCCGTCCAGCACCGCCACTTGGTCAGAGCCGATGATCCAGGCGCCGGGGAATTGCGGCGCCACCGCCCGCGCCTTGGCCTCGGAGAGACGCAACACCAGTGATAAAGCGGTCTCGCCCGGCTTGGCGCTCTCGTCCACATCCGGCGCGGCGGTCTCGAACGGCAGCCCCAGACGCGTCAGCAGCTCCTTGCGATAGGGCGAGGTGGAGGCCAGCGCCAAACGGGTCATCTCATCTCCTGCATGCCGGTGTTCGCGCGCGCATGGCCACCCCAAACAGAGGCGACAATACTGCTGTTCACACACACAGCAAACAGCACTTAAGACGCGGGATTGCGGCAACGTTACCACAAAATTGCGCCGCCGCCGAGGCAGAGCGTGCGAACCCGGAGGCGGCTTCCCATGCGCGGGCGCTAGAAGCGATGGCGTTCTCCGCCCAAAGAGCGAGCCGCAATCTGTATGCGAAGAAGAACGAAAACGCGCTTTGGCGGCCGTGAGGAGACAAAACAGCCGAGTAAAAACGGATGATATAGTCGCCGCAGAAGAGAATTAGACATTTGAAGCGAGAAGATATCGAGGGCTCTGCCCTCGAGCTCCCAAGATCAACAGCTACACCGTGGGCTCCGCCCATGTATGGTCCGCTCCGCCACAGCAAGAGAAAATATCCATTGATGTGTGAGGCTTAGTTGCGCCCATGTATCCGGCCTGTTGATGAGGGGCTTGTCGCCCTCTGGCCCTGATGGAATTTGCGCGTGGCCCTCCTCAACACACCCTCGACCTCTATGGGCCCTTGGGCAGAACAGGTTTTTGGCCACGCAGGGCTATGCCGTTTCACGCCATCAATCTCGACTCTCTCTCGCAACCTGGCTGGTGGGATCTCTTGTTCTTTCCTTATCGGCCTGTTTTTCTTTTAGAGTTGTATTGCACTCTCTCTACACAGTGGCTCTGACCTGATAGGCCTCCTGCTTCACCAGCATCGCCCATGCGCTGCGCGCCATGCGGTTGGCCAGCGCCACCACCGCTTTATTCGCGCCGCGGCGTTCCGACACCGACACCACCCACCGGCTGCGGCGGTCCGGCTTTTTCTCCGCTACACGCAACACCGCCCGCGCGCCATGAATCAACAAGGTGCGAAGATAACCATTGCCACGCTTGCTGATCCCCGTCAGCCACGCCTTGCCCCCTGTGGAGTGCTGATTGGGAACCAACCCTATCCACGCCGACAGCTCTCGGCCATTCTTAAACGCCCGCACATCCCCCACCGACGCCAACAGCGCCGTCGCCGTGATTGGCCCCACTCCCGGGATCGTCATCAGTAGCCGACACTGTGGATCCGCCTTGGCCAGCGCCTCAATCTCATTGTCATACATCGCTATGCGCTCATCCAGACGCGTCAACTCCTCACACTCCTCCTCCAGCAAGCGCAAAAACAGCGGACTCAATTCCAGACTCTCATCACTCAAAATCAGCACAATCGCTCGTCGCGCCTGCTTAATGCTCTTGGGAAATACGATCCCATACTCTGCCAGCAGTCCCCGAATCTGATTCACCAACGCCGTGCGGTTCTTCACCGCCAAACTGCGTATCCGATGCAGCGCCAATATCTCTTGCTGGGCAACGCTTTTGATCCCCACAAAGCGCATGTTGGGCCGCTGGACCGCTTCGCAAATCGCTTCGGCGTCCACGCTGTCGTTCTTGTGCCGCTTGACGTAGGGCTTCACATATTGCGGCGCCATCAGACGCGTCTCATGCCCATATCCCTGAAATTTCCGCGCCCAATGGTGGGCGCCGCTACTGGCTTCCATCCCCACCAGGCACGGCGGCAGTTGCGCCATGAACTCCAGTAACTTATCTCGTTTCAAGCGCTGTTTCAGAACGCTCTTGCCGCGCGCATCGACGCCATGCAACTGAAACACGCTCTTGCCCAGATCAATACCCAGTACCCGTACCTGTCCGTTTTCGATATGATTGCTCATGGTCCGCTCCGACTCCGTTGAGATGGAAAAACACACCACCATCTTGGCCCATTGCGAGGCCGTTTGGGTAGCGGAGCGGACCATTCCATTACACCCGCTTAAGGGTCACAGACTCTTAAGAATCCCGCCTCCGGCCAGCCGGAGGCCAATAGTCAGCGCAAGCTTTACCTGTGTCACACAAACATTGAGGAGCCTGTGCAATTCTGAATTGCGGTGACTATAGAGAGTGGGAAAGGTCACGATGAATGAACGATTTCGCGTAGCGGCGACTCACAACACAGAAGGTTGCGCCGCACGCGCAAAGCGACCGATCCTGCTGAGCGGGCCTCGGAGCAACACGCCAACGGCCCGACATTCACGCGCACCACTCAACCAGGAGAGACGCCCATGGAGCCCAGCGACAACACCGCAACCCAACGCTCCGCCGCCCAGGAGCACGCCATCGCCACACTCGATGAGATCCTCACCCTGCGCGATCGCATTGGCGAGCAGGCGGCCGACGCCTATGCGCTGGAGTACCTGGATGCGCTGATTCAAGGATTGCTGGCGCTCTCAGAGAACCCCCACCGCCTCTCCCTGGGATTGATGCGGATGAGCGGCGAGAGCCTGAACCGGGGCCTCTCGCTGCGCGGCGGCCAGATGGCGGCGCAACTGGCCATCGAGCGCGCGCGCCGCAATGTCGGCTCACAATCGTCCTGATCCGACGCAACCGGGGCGACTCTGACGCAAGCGGGGCGACGCTACGGCGTCGCCGCCTCCCGCCCGGCCAACGTGTAGGTCAGCACGCGGGCGCGCACCGCCCCTTTCCAGGCTGAAGGCAGATCCCGCGCATCCAAACCAAACACCCGCGACATCCCCGCCTCCAGCGGTTTGACCTGATCGCCGAACACCCCCCCAGCGATCACCAGAGGGTCCAGTTGCCTGCGCGCCAGAATGTGGCCGTTGCGGTCAAGGAAATCCAGCTCCACCCGTGCGCTCTCCAAGGTCTGCTCGGCCCAGTTGACCAGATCGCCCTGCAGCCGCCGATGCCCCAGCACACTGCCGCCCAAACGGAAATTCCCCACCGCCACCGGCCCGTTGGTCTCGACGGTGACCTGCACGGCGTTACCCTGATCATCCAACGCTTTGAGCGCCACCGACTGCGCTGGACGCTCCGCCCCAACACGGGGCTCTGCTGGCGGCTTGGGAGCCTCCTGCTGCTGTTTTTCCGCTTGTGGCGGCGGCGCGGGCGGCGCGGCCTTCTGCATGCGCGTGGCCCGCTCCATCTCCTGGGTGGAGACGTAACGCTCCGGCGCCGGGCGTTTGGGCGGATCCAGCGGCGCCCCCTCATCCCCACCAATAATGCCGCCCAACAACGAGCCTCCAGCGCTTTTCCCCACCTCACCACTGCCGCTGGCCTTGGCCGCCGCGGCGGCCTTCTGCCCGCTTTCGCCCTTGGCTTTCCACTCGGCGGCGGCGCGCTCGCGTTTGAACATGCTGCCAGACTCGAAGCCCTTCTCCCGCGCAATGAAGATCAGCCAGAACGCCACCGGCAAAATCAGCAGGACGCCAATGGTCACCCAGCGCTGCACGCGGCGCCCCTGCTCCTCCATCATGCGCGACCAGCGTTCCCGTCGCGATAACGGCCTGTCGCTATCCAACTCATCAAGATTCATGATTCCCATACTCCTTTTGCCCTGGCCCTGAGACCGCGTTCCCGGCATTCTCCCTGTTCGGGTCGACAGCGCGCACAGAGCAAACGTCAAAGACAAGCGACACACTGCGCCTGTTTTGACATCTGACCGTCATTTTTATTTGACCCTGCTCACGGCAACCGCACAGAACAGGGCGCACAATTCGCCAGGGTGCTGATTTTATTGCAACCCGTATGCCCATAAGCCATTTTCATTGCCGACAATCCGGGGAGTTTGTCATGCAGCTCTACACCTCGCCCACCTCGCCGTTTGGCCGCAAAGTCGTCATCACCCTGTTTGAGCGCGGCCTACTGGAACAGACCGAGGTGATCGTCATGAACGCCCTGGACAACCCGGCGGCGCTACTGCAATCCAATCCGCTGGGCAAAGTGCCGTGCCTGATCACCGACGATAATCAGGCGATCTACGACAGCCCGCTCATCTGCGCCTGGCTGGACAATTTCAGCGGTGATCGCGGACTGTGGGCCGGACACGGCAAGCCCCACTGGGAGCGCCACAAACGCCAATCCCTGGCTGACGGTCTGATGGAGGCGGCGTTCCTGCTGGTGATGGAGCGCAAGCGCCCCGACGCCGAGCAGTCGACGCTGTGGATGGCGCGCTGGTCCGACGCCATCGCCCGCGGCGTGGCGGTGCTGGAGCGCGACGCCGAAGCCATCGGCCAGGGCGGTCGCGTGGATCAGATCGCGGTGGGCTGCGCCCTGGGCTATCTGGACTTCCGCCTGCCCGATCTGAACTGGCGCAGCCACGCGCCGCGCCTGACGCCCTGGTTTGCCGAATACGCCCAGCGCCCGGCCATGCTGGCCACCCAACCCAGTTAGACTCCATCGTAGACCCAGGCGTTATGGCGCAGAGGCAAATTTCGCCCTGCGCCATTTTTTTTGCCCTCGCGGGGTTGCATTCCCCCAACAGCGACCCCACATAAGGGGTCGAACCAAACGCGCCGCGTTCAACCCGTCGGCGTCGCACTCCCACCATTTCAAATGGATGGATCATGAATCAAAGTTCTGAAAACCGCGAACCCGAGTCCGACGAGCAGCCCGAGCAGAGCTGCGAACTGCCCCCCGAAGAGGCCGCCGAAGCTGCCGAAGCCGCCGCCAAAGAGGAGTCGGCGCAGGGCGCGGAAGAGGATTTGGAGGCGCGCCTGCAAGAGGCCGAGCGCAAGGCCGAAGAGAGTCAGGCGTCGCTGCTGCGCGCCATGGCGGAGATGGAGAATCTGCGCAAACGCGCCGCCCGTGAAACTGAGCAAGCGCGCCAGTTCGCCATCGAAGGCTTCGCTCGCGACCTGCTGGGGGTGGCGGACAATCTGGACCGCGCCCTGGCGCACATGATCGAAGGTCAGGACAAGGATCTGGACCCCGCCATCCAGGCCATGGCCGACGGCGTCACCATGATCGGCCAGGAGTTGATCAAAGCCCTGGAGAAGCATGGGGTGAAAAAGGTCGAGTCCCTGGGACAGCCGTTCAACCCCAATTTCCATCAGGCGGTGATGCAGGTTCCCGACGCCGACGCCAAGCCCGACACTGTGGTGCAGGAGCTGGCCCCGGGCTATGTGCTCAACGACCGTCTGCTGCGCCCAGCCATGGTGGGCGTGGCCACCTGAGCCCGAAGAGGAAAATGCGCCCCACGGGGTTGACGCAGCGCGCTGCACACCCCATATGCGCTAACAGGAAACAGCAACGCGCCGCCGGATGACGCCGGAGGCGATGCACTCATAAAAAGAAAGACGCGCCGGCGTCATTCGCAACGCGAAGATTAAGAGGAAACGGCCATGAGCAAGGTGATCGGCATCGACTTGGGCACCACCAACTCCTGCGTCAGCGTGATGGAGGGGAAAGAGCCCAAGGTGATTGAAAACAGCGAGGGCGTGCGCACCACCCCCTCCATGGTGGCGTTCGCCAAAGATGGCGAGCGACTGGTGGGCCAGTCGGCCAAGCGTCAGGCGGTGACCAACCCCACCAACACCCTCTACGCCATCAAACGTCTGATCGGCCGCCGCTTCGACGATCCTTTGACCAAGAAGGATATGGAGCTGGTGCCCTACCAGATCGTCAAGGCCGACAACGGCGACGCCTGGGTGCAAGCGGGCGCAGACGAGAAGAAGATGAGTCCCTCCGAAATCTCGGCGATGATTCTGCAGAAGATGAAGCAGACCGCTGAAGATTACCTGGGCGAAAAGGTCACCGACGCCGTGGTCACCGTGCCGGCCTACTTCAACGACGCCCAGCGCCAAGCCACCAAGGACGCCGGCAAGATCGCCGGTCTGAACGTACTGCGCATCATCAACGAGCCCACTGCGGCTGCGCTGGCCTACGGTCTGGACAAGAAGACCGGCCAGACCATCGCCGTGTATGACCTGGGCGGCGGCACCTTCGACATCTCCATCCTGGAGATCGGCGACGGCGTGTTCGAGGTGAAGTCCACCAACGGCGACACCTTCCTCGGCGGCGAAGACTTCGACATGGCCATCATCGACTATCTGGCCGATGAGTTCCAAAAAGAGAACACCATCGACCTGCGCAAGGACAGCATGGCCCTGCAGCGCCTCAAAGAGGCCGCCGAGAAGGCCAAGATCGAGCTCTCTAACAGCGGCTCGACGGATGTGAACCTGCCCTTCATCACCGCCGACGCCAGCGGCCCCAAGCACCTCAACGTGAACCTCTCCCGCGCCAAGCTGGAGTCGCTGGTTGAGCATCTGGTGCAGCGCACCCTGGAGCCCTGCCGTCAGGCGATGAAGGACGCCGGCATGAGCGCGTCGGACATTCAGGAGGTGATCCTGGTGGGCGGCATGACCCGCATGCCCAAAGTGCAGCAGGTGGTGGGCGAGTTCTTCGGCAAAGAGCCCCACCGCGGCGTCAACCCCGACGAAGTGGTGGCCATCGGCGCGGCGGTGCAGGGCGGCGTGTTGCGCGGCGACGTGCAGGACGTGCTGCTGCTGGACGTCACCCCGCTCTCCCTGGGCATCGAGACCCTGGGCGGCGTGTTCACCAAGCTGATCGACAAGAACACCACCATCCCGTCGAAGAAGTCGCAGGTGTTCTCCACCGCCGCCGACAACCAGTCCGCGGTGACCATCCGCGTGGCCCAGGGCGAGCGCGAAATGTTCGGCAGCAACAAACTGCTGGGCCAGTTCGACCTGGTGGGCATCCCCCCGGCGCCGCGCGGCATGCCGCAGATCGAAGTAACCTTCGACATCGACGCCAACGGTCTGGTGCATGTGCACGCCAAGGACAAAGGCACCGGTAAAGAGCAGTCCATCAAGATCGAAGCCTCCGGCGGTCTGTCCGAGGAGGAGATCAACCAGATGGTCAACGACGCCGAGGCCCACGCCGAAGAGGACGCCAAGCAGCGCGCCTTGATCGACGCGCGCAACAACGCCGACTCGCTGGTCTACAGCACCGAGAAGTCGCTGACCGAGCACGAAGGCAAGATCGACGCCGAGCTCAAAGGTCAATTGGAAGCGGCGGTGTCTGAACTCAAGGGCGTGATGGGCGGTGAAGACGCCGAAGCCATCAGCGCCAAGACCGAAGCCTTGATGCAGCTCTCCATGAAGATGGGCGAGCAGATCTATAAAGAGGGCGCGCCCGAGGGCGGTCCTGACATGTCCGGCATGGGCGGCGGTTGCGGTCCCGACGGCTGTGGCGGCGGCGATGCCGGCGCCGACGCGGGCGGCGCCAAGGCCGACGACGTGGTGGACGCCGAGTTTGAGGAAGTGAAAGACGACAAGAAGTAATCGTCTGGGAACAGGCGCGCGCCCGGCCCATTGCGAATGGGCGCGCGCTCACGCATCGTAGGGCCGTCCGGCGCCTGCGCATGGGAGGCGGCGCTCAAATGGGGCGTCGCCTTTTCCCGGTTTTAGGGAACGCTTTACGGCACATCGGCTTTGGAGAGTTCGGGCATGAAGGATCTGTATGAAATTCTGGGTGTTGCGCGCAACGCCAGCGACGCGGAGATCAAAAGCGCCTATCGCAAGCTGGCGATGAAGCTGCACCCGGACCGCAACCCGGATGACAAAGAGGCCGAGGCGCAGTTCAAAGAGGTCAACGCCGCTTATGAAGTCCTCAAGGATGGCAAAAAGCGCGCGATCTATGATCAATATGGCCACGCCGGACTGAATCAAGGCGCGGGCGGCGGACACCCCGGCGGACCGGGTGCGGCGGGCTTCGGCGACATCTTCGAGGAGTTCTTCGGCGATATCTTCGGCGGCGGACGTCCGGGCGGGCGCGGCGGGCGCAGCGGCATGCGTCAGGGCGACGACTACCGCTACGACATGCCGGTCACCTTGGAAGAGGTGATGAGCGGCGCCGAGAAGACCATTCGCATCCCCTCCGAAGTCGCCTGCGACACCTGCCACGGTAGCGGCGCCAAACCAGGCACCACGCCGGAGACCTGCACCACTTGTGGCGGTTCCGGCCAGGTGCGCACCCAGCAGGGCTTCTTTGCAGTGGCGCGCACCTGCCCCACCTGTCGCGGCGAAGGCACCATGGTGCGCTCGCCTTGCGGGACCTGTAACGGCACGGGCAAAAAGCAGAAAGAGAAGACCCTGACGGTGAAGATTCCGCCGGGGGTGGACACCGGCACGCGCATTCGTCTTTCGGGCGAAGGCGGCGCGGGCTCCCGCGGCGGTCCTCCGGGCGATCTCTACATCATGATCGAGGTGCTCAACCACAATCTGTTTGAGCGCTACAATAACGACCTGCTGTGCATCGTGCCAGTGAGTTTCCCACAGGCGGCGTTGGGCGCCAAGCTGGAGGTCCCTACCCTGACTGGACGGGCGCGCATCACCATTCCGCCGGGGAGTCAGACCGGCAAGCGTCTGGCCATGCGCGGCAAGGGTTTGCCGCATCTGAATCGTCCGGGGCTGTTCGGCGATCTGGTGGTGGAGATCCGCGTAGAGACGCCGGTGAACCTGAACAAACGTCAGCGCGAACTCTTGGAAGAGTTTGAGAGCTGTTCGGACGGCACCTGCCAGCCGGAGTCCACTGGATTCATGGATCGGGTGAAGAGCTTCTGGGACAAGATGGCCAACTAAGCCACGCCTACGGATCGAACCTCTGATTGTCGGAATGTTGGAGGGCGTCACGCTATCAGGCTCAAGACGCCGCAGCGATATTGCGCCTGATAGCGTAAATAAGTTCTCTGTGGAGTGAGGTTACTCTCACGCCATGAAGCCAGTGTCCTGCAACGCCTGAAGATCGAATCCGCAGAAACTGGCCGGGGGTTCGTGGGGCTCTTGACTGATGTACTGGCTCGCCCTGAGTGGTATTTGAGTCGCCACTGGAAAGAAATTAACCCACGCCTCTCTCAACGCCCGGCAACAAGACCTTTCCGCCATGGCGCTGGTGAGCTGCACGTTGGGCAGATCTGGACCCATGCCGTCATTTGGCTGTGTACAGCACATGCCCGCACGAGGAAGACCAGCCCCTTGCATCGGAGCGCGTAATGGGGCATTCAGTCGTAATAGTGACTGTGCGGCCTGTGCATCAGGCCCCTGATTATCATGATAAGGCGCAAGAGAAAGGCCGCTTGAACCGACGTCGTCACTTTGTCGACAATCCGTGTTTGTCTCCGCAAACAAACACAGCGTAACATACTGGAAATGTACAATGTCCCCGTAGCTCAGCCGGATAGAGCAACGGATTCCTAATCCGTAGGCCGGAGGTTCGAATCCTCTCGGGGACGCCATTTTAATCAACGTCTTATTGCGCTTACACAGATTCCGTATTTTTTCCTGGGTGTGCATTGGGGTGTGAATCTGTCTTTGATTTGGGTTGGCCTGCCCGGCGAATAACGGGGAAACCACTCTGACCGCTGGGCGTCAGGTCAGGCAAAAGAAAACCCGGCACAGTGGCCGGGCTTGGTGCTGTCTGTCGTGTCCAGGCCATACCCTGACGTCATGCATCTTTGGCAGTGCTTGTTGGCGCCACTGTTTCGTTACCCTCTTGCTGTTGCCCTTCTTTGACCGCCTCTTTGAGCATCTGAACCATCTCAATAAATGTTCCCGCACGCCCACCGCGCGCAACATAGTTCACAGCCTTAGTGGTTTCACGAATATCTTCCCTCATGTGAAGATACATCTCCTCAATTCGCCCAAAATTACGTTCTGATTGCATTTTGTAATCACTGAAATCTTGAATGAATCCGCTGAGTAGTTCAACGCACCGCGCCAACATATAAATCACCCCGAAAAACCCAAAGACTAGCACCCAAGTCTCCCAACTGTCATTCATTGCAACCCCCTTGGCTTGTTTATTCTTGTCAAATGACAACTCTCTTTCTGTTCCAAACATACGACGCACGCCATCGAATTTCAGCTTGATTTTTCCCAACGCTCCCCCGCATTGTGAAGGCGACGCGGACAGAACCCGCGTTGCGGCTCTGACAGGCCGCCATCACTGGCGCTTCCAAACGCGCCGCGCTGTCCCTTGTGGATGGTGCGGCTTTTGCGTTGTGGTCTTATGGCCGGGTGCGTGATGTAGCCCTTCGGGGCTAGCTGCTTCCAGTGGGCGGTTCCTGTCAGACATCACGTTTCCCGGCCACCTGGCGCTTCTGACAGAGCAACGGGTGGCTCCATCAACACTGGAGAGCCAGACCATGACCTGTCAATGGCGCCCGAAAAATGCAGCACCATGGCGCCGCAATAATGCATCACTTGGGCATTGGTTGGGCGCGTAGCGCACAACGGGGTTTGCCGTTTTCCTTTGTCTTTAAAAAAACGAACAAAAACATCTTTTCAACACACTTGAGATTCAGAATGAGGGAGAGGCGGCAGACCTGTGGGAAACGTGTTTCGTTTTCCACAGGGATAGCGGAGCGTCCGCCTCTCCCGGAGCCGCAAGTGGGCAGGATCGCCAGTTTCAGGAAGGGTCGGTTTTGCTATTTGAGCAGGAAGCTTTTGTTTCTGCAGCGCGCTTTTGCCGTTTGCTTTGATTCAGTCGATAGCTTTCGCCGTTCATCTCCAGGATGTGGACATGATGGGTCAACCGATCCAGCAGGGCGCCGGTGAGGCGCTCGGAGCCGAAGACCTCCGTCCACTCCTCGAACGGCAGGTTGCTGGTCACCATCACTGAACCCTGCTCATAGCGCTGGCTGATCACCTCAAAGAGCAGCTCAGCCCCCGTTTTGGAGAGTGGGACGAAGCCCAATTCGTCGATGATCAACAGCTTGTGTTTACTCAACTGACTCTGGAAACGCTGCAGCCGCTTTTCGTCGCGCGCCTCCATCAACTGGTGTACCAGCGACGCAGCAGTGGTGAAGCCAACCGCCAACCCCTGCTGACAGGCGGCCAGGCCCAATCCCAACGCAATATGGGTTTTCCCGGTTCCGCTGTTGCCCAAGGCGATGATATTGGCTCGGCGCTGAATGTATTCGCAACGCGCCAGCTCCATCACCAGAACCTTGTTCAATGAGGGCATGGCCAGGAAATCAAAGGAGTCCAGGCTCTTGATGGTGGGAAACCGGGCTTGTTTGATACGTCGCTCCACCATGCGCCGCTCCCGCTCAATCAACTCCAGTTCGCTCAGTCGCAGCAGGTATCGGCTATGATCAACGCCTTCCGCCGCGCACTGTTTGGCGATCTTTTCATATTCTCGATAAAATGTGGGCAGTTTGAGCGCTTTGAGGTGGTGCGCCAGGAGGATCTGCGGAGAGTCGTTCATCGCTGCTCTCCTGACGTCAACGCGGCGTAATCCCTGGCGGATGTACGCGCCACATGCACTTCGGGCAAAAAGGGATATCGGGACAGATCCAAACGGAGCGGACGTTGTTCAATGTGCCGGATCAGCAGATGTTTGACCGCCTCAAAGCCAATGGCGCCCAACTTCAACGCCTGTTGCACGGCAAAATGGACCTGTTCAAAGGAGAACGTCTCCAATAGGCGCAGAACCTGAATATATTCCCGCTTGCCCTTTTTACCCAGGCGGGACTCCATCAGACGGCGCAAGGTGGCGAACTCATCTGGCAGTTCCCATCCTTGCAACGGGGCGGCTTGATCCAGCGCCCTGGGTTTCTCCTCCAGCAGCGCCAGATAGTGCAAGGGGTCATAGATGGCGTCCTCACGCGCATAGGAGCGTGGATGCCGGGCAATCACCTCAGCGCCACAGGCGATCACCACTTCGTGGATGTAGCCCCGCACCTGCACATCGTGAAAGCCATAACGCACCGGAACCGAATAGTCATTGGTTCGATAGCGCACCAGCGCCTGGGATGTGACCTTGGCGCTCACCTTCTCGCAAGCGTCGTAGGGAATTGGCGGCAGCGGCAGGAACGCCGCCTGGTCTGTGGAAAATCGTTCTCCGATACTCCGCTGACAGCCTCGCAATGTCTGTTGACGACGCTCCAGGCATTTCTGGCGCAGGTGAGCGTTGAGCGCATCAAACGATTCAAAGCGGGGAGCCGGGACCATGAAGTTGCGTCGGGCGTAGCCGACCAGCCCCTCGACCTTGCCTTTGTCGTTACCTCGCGCCGGGCGGCCAAAGCGGCTATCGAACAGGTAATGGGATTGCAGCCGGATCATCTCTTCGGTCAGATCTCGGCGACCATCCCGGTAAACTTTGACCACGGCGATGCTGGTGTTGTCGTACAGAATGCTTTGGGGAACGCCGCCGAAGTGATCACAGGCGGCGTTATGCCCCGCACAAAACGCTTCCGTGGTTTCCGCGGGGAAGCCCATAACGAAGCTGTCGTCGCTGTAGGGCAGACTCATACAGAAAAAGTGGATCTTGCGCTCCACGCCGCCGATCACGCCGTGCGTTTGCCCAAAGTCCACCTGGGCGTGTCCGGGCGCATGGCTGAGGGGAACAAACTTCTCTTTCAGATGCAGACGCTTGCCGCGCACATACTCCTTGACCGCGCCATATTTCCCGTCGTAGCCGTATTCATCGCACAGCCGTTCATATATCCGCTGCGCGGTGTGGCGCTCCTTCTTGATCTTCTCCAGATCGTTCTTGAGAATCTGATCTATGAACCCGGTGAACGGCCCCAGTTTGGGCAATCTGACCGGCTTGCTCCGCTGGTAGCCTGGCGGCTCAGGGTTCTCCATCATTTTGCGCACGGTGCGCGGATCCAGATCAAAAGTCTCCGCCGCCTTGCGCTTGCTCATCCCGCCTCTGGTTACCGCCAAACGCACTTCTCTGTACATGCTCACTGAATACATCCTCCCACCCCCTGACCCGGAAACTCTATGACTGAGTTTTCTGAGTTAGAGAGCTTTTTCTGGTGTGGGATTTTTGGACCGCCATTTTTGGACGATCCAAGCTGTTTCAGTGATGCATTTTTACGGCGCCATTCTCAGCCATTTTTGGACGATCCAAGCTGTTTCAGTGATGCATTTTTACGGTGCCATTCTCACACCGGCTCATCAAACCGCGTACGCCTCAGACCAACGGCATGGTCGAACGTTTCAATGGCCGCATTGCCGATATCCTGACCACCACACGCTTTGATTCACGCCAAGATCTGGCTGCAACACTGACTCGATATGCGTGGCTCTACAATCAGCAGATCCCGCAAAAAGCCTTGAATCACAAAACGCCAGTCGCCACTCTGAAAGCTTGGCAATTAACTCATCCGCACTTATTCCATAAACAGGTCAGGAATCATCCGGGACCCAACACTCAGCGAATTCAGGATCATTACTGATTTTGAAGTTCTTGAGGCGATGGGGCTTCAGACCAGCGGCGTCCCAAATCTGGCGGACTTGCCACGTGGTGATTCCAGCATAATCCGCCATGAGTCGCACGCTCCAATGCGTGGCTTCGTGGGGAACGCGATCCACCGTGGCCTGGAGCACCATTTGAACCTGTTGCTCTGTCAGTTTGCGGGGCTGCCCTGAACGAGGCGCATCACTCAGGCCATCAACGCCATGCTCTTGAAAGCGTCCTCGCCAACGGTAAACCGTCGGGCGGCTAACGCCTAACTCTTCCGCTATGTCCGCTGGTGAGAGACCCTCAGAGCTTCGTAGCACAATTCTGATGCGTTGAACCACGCTCTGTGGCGTCTTGGCGGCCCGCAACAGCGCATCTAAGTCAGAACGCTGCGCATCGGTGAGTGCAAATAATGGAGTGTGTTGAGTCATGAATAATCATAACATTTTAACGCTCCAAAGTAACGGAACTAACCGCACGGGACACTAGGGAGTACGGCGTCCCCCAGGCCTTGGGATCTCCACTGCTCTGCGGCGGCGCCCTTGCCACAAAGCTTTGACATGTTCGTTCGATTGGGCGCACTGTTCCAAGGGCTTGCGCACAGGATCGGTGTTTGCGCCTCTGGCGTTGTTGACATCCGATGCGACATGCGCGCGTCCGCGCTTGTACGCTCCGCTTTTTCAGCGAATTTCGTATGCGCAGGAGCGAAAATACGCATTGAGTTAACAGCGCAGCATTTTGCGCTGCGTGTTCTCTTTGCGTCTGTTGATCGATAGTTTACGGACAGGCGCCGTTTGCGCCATGGCCCACCACTACGCCAACCCGGGAATTCATTGCTTTTCCACGCGATGAAACGCCTTTGGCGGGCCATGGCGCATCCACGCTAGGTCAGCTTTCCCGTCTAGATATGGTAGTCTTGTGCTCCACCCAGGCCGCTGAGGACGCTGAACGCTGGCTCGGATCGAGCGGCGCCCTGGCGGACGCTACATTATCTCAGCCCCTGAACTGGCCAAACTCATGGGCGCGACTGCACTTTCTGGAGCGGCATAGCATGCGAGTGACGTTGTTGATCCTGACCTACAACGAAGTCGAGGGCATGCGCGTGATCATGCCGCAGATCGACCCCGCCTGGCATGATGAGCTGATCATCATGGATGGCGGATCCACGGACGGCACCCTGGAGTACGCCCGCGCGCAGGGCTATGCGATCCATGTGCAGCAGCAGCCGGGATTGGGCGCCGCCTATCTGGAGGGGTTGGCGCGCGCCACCGGCGACATCGTCATTCTGTTCAGCCCCGATGGCAACTCGGATCCGGCGCGGATCCCCGACCTGATCGAAAAGATGCGCCAAGGCTATGATCTGGCGATTGTCTCCCGCTATCTGGATTGGGCCAAAAGCACCGATGACGATCTGGTCACCGGGTTTGGTAACTGGTTGTTCACCAAACTCTATAATGTGTTGTTTCGGCAGAAGGTGACCGATCTGCTGGTGATCTATCGGGCGTTTCGTCGGGATCTGGTGCAGGAGTTGGGGGTGGACCACACCGCCATCTCCTGGACCACGCAGATGATGTGCAAGGCGGCCAAACAACGCAAACGCATTGGCGAAATTCCCGGTGATGAGCCGCCGCGCATCGGCGGCGTGCGCAAGATGAACCCTCTGCGCAACGGTTGGGCGGAGTTGAGCATGTTGCTGCGGGAGTTCGTCCGCCGCTAAGGCTGGCGAGGGCTGCGCGTATGACACATCAGGACTCCCCAGGCTGGCGCCATGGTAGGGCGCGCACTCCACGCGTGGCCATCGCCAGCGTCGCCCTGCTGTGGTTCGGCTCGCAGATTCTGCTGTTCCTCATAAAAGGCCCCAACTGGGTCCTGATTCCGCAGGATCTGGGCTATAACTATCTGTTCAACGGCGTGAATATTCTGCGGGGCGACGCTGCGGGCACGCTGATCCACCCCGCCATCACCACCATCTACTACTACGCCGGGCTCACCTGGCTGATTTATCAGCTCTTCGGCGCCGGCGAGTTGGCCGCCTGGGTCGTCGGCCATCTGGAATTTACATCACAGTGCATCAGCTATTTTACGGCGTTTTTGGGCATGCTCGCGTTCTATGTTGCGGGCGTCCTGGTGTGGCGCGGAACCGGCAGCGTGTGGCTGGCGCTGCTGCTGCTGGCGCAGGGGTTCATTCACCGGCCCGACTCCATGGTGCTCAACAGCTTTGGCGCGCCGGAGAGTTTTCTCTACCTGTTGGCCATGCTGCTGGCGGGGGTCAGCGCGCTGCGTTTGCGCGCGGAGTCGCAGCCGCCTCAGCCGGAGCGCGTCTACCTGCTGCTCTCCAGCCTGATCTGCGCCACCGCCCTGGCGACCAAATTCACGGCGGCGCCGTTTGTCCTGCTGCCTTTGCTGGCGCTGCGCGGGTGGCGTCACCGGCTCCAGTTCCTCGCCCTGTGCGCAGTGTGGGGGCTGTTCTACGCGTTGCCGATTCTGCTGGAGCCGCTCAACCGCGCGCAGTTCATTGAGGACCTTTTCAGCCTGGTCGCCACCACCCGCAATGAGCGGGCGGCGGCGGCGGCGCAGACCGATACGGGCGTTTCCATCCTGCACCTGTTTGACGACGTCGGATTGTGGGCGATGGCGCTCATCACGGCGGCCATGCTGGGAGCGCTGTTGGTTGCGCGGGGCAAACAGAGCGGGCGTCCCGCGCTGAACGCCGTGGCTGTGCGCATTGCGCTCGCCGCCATTGCCGCCACGCTGGCGGGCGTTCTGTTGATCCTGTTGCGTCCCAAGATCCACTATGTCATCGCCTACACCCCCTTCCTCGCCCTGGCGATGATCGCCTTTGTCCACGCCTATGCCCGCCAACAGAGGCCGCGCGTGACGACGCTGCCTGGCGGTCGCATCACCTTGGCGGTGTGCGCGGCGGGGTGTCTGTACGTCGCCTATCACAATCTTGTGGCCGGTGGGGAGATCCTCGCCATGATCCGGCATGATCGACTGGCGATTCAGGCGCGGCTGCCGCAGGATCCCACCGTTGAGCGCGCCGCCGTGATTGCGGCCATCCCCGCCACCAACCCGTATACCGCCATCGCTCACGCCAACAGCACGTCGCGATTCCGCCTGCTCTCGTTGACCCGGGGCGTCACCCCAGCCCACTATTATGATTTTCTGTTCGATGGCCGCTCGGTGCGGGATTCTGCGGGCGCAATCTGGACCCTGGCGGATCTGGCGCTGCGGTATGACCGGCTCTATTTCTGGGTGCGACCCTTTATGCAGGCGGGCAGGCAGGTTCCCTATGCGCCGGCGCTGGCGACTCTGCAACCGCTGATCCAGGGACAAATGGAACAGCTGTCTGTCATGCGGCATGTGGCGCTGCATACGCTGTATAATCCGCAATCCGCGCCAATGGAAGATGCCCTGTCGGCATGGACGAGCGGCGGGTGCGACGCCTCTACGGGGCCGTGTTTGACGCTGCGCACGCGCGGCGTAATGGGCGCGAATCTCACCCGCATTCGCCTGCGCGCAACCGATGCGCAGGCGGCGCGGGCCATGCCGCGGGCGTGGCGCGTGTTGGGCTCTCAGGAGGGCCAGGCGTGGCGCGTGTTGCATACGCAGTTGGATGGCCGCTCCTGGCGCGCGGGGGAAACCCGCGACATCCCCATTGCCCATGCGGGTCGCTTCCGCCAGTTTCGTTTGCTCGGGGTCGCGCCCACAAGCGAGCCCCATGGGCGGCGTTGGCCCAGCCAGGCGTTGTTGATGTCGCGCCCGCAAGACGTCGGGCTGAGGATCTATCCCGGCCACGGCGCGCGCCTGATGACGTTGGCGCAGTGGGATGCGGGCGCGCTATGGAGCCACACGCCGGTGTTGGAAGCCGTGGGCGCGTTCCCCATGACGGTGGCGCGGGACATGCAGAAGCCGCGTTACGTCGACCACTATCTGTTGGGCACAGGGCATGACGGGGTGGGCGCGCGCGACGCCATCGGCCGCATGCCCACCGCATGGACGTTGCAGGGCTCCAACGATGGCGAGCGCTGGCGGACGGTGGACCAGCGCGCGCAAGAGGCGGGCTGGCGGCCGGATGAACAGCGTCTGTATGCGCTCTCGCAACCCGGCGCGTTTCGCTGGTGGCGGCTACGGGTGACGCGCGGCGCGCAGCAAAACGTGTTGCGTCTGTATAAAGCGCGTCTGCTGAACATGCGCGACGCCCAGGTCCCTGAATTGCGTCGACAGGGCGGATTCCTCGAGAGCGCCACCGGTCTGCCGGTGGCCATCGCGTTGGACTTCGACGCCCCGGCGCGTCCGACCCGCTATCAGCTTGAGGCGGACATCTACGCCCCGGAGGCCATGGCGCGCGCGCCGTTCGCCTGGACTCTGTTGGGTTCGTCGGATGGTCGCCGGTGGCGCCGCCTGGATCAGCGTCGGCTCACCGCGCCCTGGCGCGCGGGCGAGCGCCGCGCGTTCGCCATCGCCGCGCCCCAATGGGTGCGCCATCTGCGCCTGGTGGTGACCGAAGTGGCCGACCACGGCGGGGTGATGCGCCTGCGCAACGCCCTGTTCTACTCGCTGGCGCAGGATGACGCGGCGTCGGCGCCGCCGTCGGAAGCCGATGGCGGCGCGCCGTCGCGGCGCGTTCAGACGGAGTCCGCAGGCTGCTGCGGGAGTTGAGCGCGATACCAATCGAGGGTCTTGCGAATGCCGCTCTCCAGGGATGTGGTCGGGCGCCATCCGTAGAGCTCCTCGGCGCGGCGGATGTCCAGAAAAACGCGGGTGTCGATGTTCGGCTTGTCCAGGTCGAAATCGATTGCGATGCGCTTGCCGGCGGCGGCGATGATCTTCTCCACCAACTCGCGGATGCTGATGGCCCGCCCATAGCCCACATTGACCAGGGTGTAGGGCGTCTGCTGGCGCGCCAGGGCGCGCTCGACGAACTCGGTCAGATCGTCCACATAGAGCAGATCGCGCGCCTCGCGCCCGGCCCCCCACACGGTGATGCGTCCGCTGACGTCCTGCATCACCTTGGCCACGGTGGCGCCGAACACGTGGGAGCGCTCCAGATCATATTTGTCGTAAGGGCCGTAGATGTTGGAGTGGCGAATCACGGTGAAGCGGGTACGTCCCAGCCGGGCGTAGAATTCGCACATGTTTTCGATGTAAACCTTGGTCAGGCCGACGCCGAAATATTTGGGGTGCGGCGGCGTGGCGGGATCGTAGTCGCTCTCTTTGAGGGCGTGGTCGGCGCTGGGGTACATCACGCTGCAACTGAAAAAAACAAACCGCCCCACATGGTGGTCATGGGCCGCGCGCAGCAGCAACGAGTTCATCACCGCGTTGTCGGTCACGTGGATATGCGGCTGGGTGACGATATCCTTGGCCCCGGAGGTGGTGGCGGCGGCCTGAATGATCACATCCATCCCCTGGACCACACGATTGACATCGTCGGCGCGGGTCAGGTCGGCCTGCACGAAGGTCACGCCGGGTTCGCGCCATGCCGGGCGGGCGCAGTGGACGGCGGTGATCTCCAGATCTTCGCGGCCCGCCAGACGTTGGACCAGATTGCGGCCAATGAAGCCAGTGGCGCCGCAGATCAACACCTTTGTCTTCATGCGTTCGTCTCCCTCTCCTGAACCAACCTCTCCACCGCCTGCATTGAGCTTTGTGCAAACACCGGGCAGAGCCGGGCGATCTTGTCATTGCGCGTGGGCGGGGGGCGATAGGTGAACGCGCCGAAGGGGCGCTGACGGCCAAAACGCTCGGCCAGCGCGCCCATGCTTACGGCGTCGCTGCGGTGGGCGTTAAACACGCCGTGGATATCCGGCTGCGTCAGCGCCAGGCGGATGAACGCCAGGATGTCGGCGTAGTGCGCGCAACGGAACTCGGAATCCGCCGTCAGCGACAGCGCGCCGGGCGCGCCGCACGCCAGCCGGGTCAGATTGTTGGGGCGCATGTGGGGTCCCAGCAGCAGGCCGGGACGCAGAATGAGGCTGTTGCGGGCGCACTGCGCCACGATGGACTCCGCCGCCAGTTTGCATAGGGCGTAAGGAGTGAGCGGGCCGTCCAGGGGGATTGGCGTGGTCTCATCCAGCCAGCGCCCCGCCTGCGCCTGCGGGTAGACATCCACGCTGGAGATGAGAATGAAGCGGCGGTGGGGCAGCGCCGTCATGGCTTGGGTCAAAAACAGCGTGTCCTGGAGGTATCCATACAAGGCGTCGCCCGCGTGCAGATCGCGCCGCATGTTGAAGGCGCAGTGGATGATCGCCGCAAACGGCTCGGCGGCGGGCGGCGGGGCGATGGGCGGCGACTGTCGCGTTAGCGCGACGCCGCCAAGTTGCTCGAACAGATATTTTCCCAGGCCGCCGCCCGCGCCGGTGATCAGGAGTTGGCCGCCAGCGCCCGGGCGGGGGGCGTGTTCACGCATCGTCTTGCAACAGTTTGCGCGGCAGGGAGATCTGCATCATCTGCTCGACGTGGCGGCGCGTTTTGACGCCGAATGTGTTCTCCAGCATGCGCAAGATTTCCGGCGAGCGGAAATAGTCGTTGAACAGCTCGTCGCGCAGCGCCAGCACCTGCGCCGGACTCAGATGCTTGGTCGGCGCCGGTTCGCAGGCGTCGCTATAGAGGCCGTAGGCGTCCCAGCTGGTCGGGGTGGAGATGACGCCGTCGCGCAGATAGGCGTCGTACATCGGCGTGCCGGGATAGGCAAACGCCGGGTAGACATTGACCCACTCGAATTGGTTTTTGAACAGAAAGTCGCGCGTTCTGCGCACGCTCTGAACGCTGTCCTCCCACAGCCCGACGATGACATCGGCGCAGATGTGAATGCCCGCCTCGCGGGTCATGTCGATGGTCTCCTGCGCCTGCGCCGAAACGCGTTTGTTGGTTGAAGCGACGATGGATTCATCGAAGGATTCGAAACCATAGGCGATCCAATTGACGCCGACGCGCTTCAGACGTTTGAGCATCTGCGGGGTCACCGAGTCAATGCGCGCAAAGCACCACATGTCCAGATCGTAGCCGCGCTCCTCCAGCAGGTCGCAGAACTGGTCGATGCGCGGGTGTTTGATGGCGAACAGTTCGTCGAGGATCTTGAGTCGGCGCACGCCATGGTTTTGCACCAGATCGTCAATCTCCGCCACCACGTTTTCCATGCTGCGGAAACGGAATTTGCGCTGGCCGAAGACGTTGTTGACCGAGCAGAAGTCGCACGGATAGGGGCAGCCCTGGTTGGTCCAGATGATGGCGTAGGGGGACCGTTGGTCAATCTCCTCGCCGAAGCAGTGCCAGTTATGCGCCCGGTAGCGCGCCGGATTCATTTTGTCCCAGTTGATGCGCGGCAGATCATCCAGCGCCGCCAGCGGCGGCGGCGCTTGTTGGACAAAGCGCGCGTTTTCAAAATAGGCGAGTCCGGGGATCTGGCGCTTGTCGCCGCCCTGCGTGCGCCAGGCGTAGAGCTGGGAGAGGGCGTCGAAGCCCTCGCCGAGGATGACGAAATCGGCGCCGGTCTCGCGCAGGGTGCGTTCGGGCAGCACCGTCGGATGGCCGCCCCACACGCAGGCGGCGCCCGCCGCCACGCCAACGCGCCGCATCTGCTCGAACAGGTCGATCACGCCAACCATGGTCATGGTGGAGGCCGACGGGTTGGCGCCGGTGGCCAGCACGCAGACCAGATCGGGTTGCGCCTGTTGCAGGCGATTGGCCAGCTCGGCGTTGCTCAGGCCCTCGGCTTCGGCGTCGATCATGACCGTGGGGACGCCCTGCGCGCTCATGTAGGCTTCCAGAATGCCCAACGGAATGTTGGGGGCGATGGCCGCCAGCGTGTTGGCGGTGCCTGCATAGAGCTTCTTTTTGGAATTGGCGGTGACAAGGTATAAGCCGTTCATGAAGCGGGCGTTCCTGAATACAAGCAATGACGCAGGATCAAGCGCGGACCTGGGCTTGGGGATAAAAGCGCAGCGGGCGGATCAAGCTTTGGATTTTCAAGCGCGTTCACAGCATATCCTCCACAAATGCGCGGTGCAATACCCATGCGACGCGCGCCCGCCGGGGAATACCCATGCGACGCGCGCCCGCCGGGGAATATTGCGCAGCGCGTCGCGCCCAGGCTATAATGGGGGCCGTGCGGGATGCGGATTTCGCCCTTCTGTTGTGACCATCGCAATCGCTCCAGCCAGAACCGAACGCGGCGCCGACCATGCGCGCACGCTCTGTTTGACGAACCCAGACCCCCCGTGACGCCGTGAAGCAGGAGCCCGCCGTGGTGGAGCCAGCGCGCCACACCCAGGAGCGCTACGGAATGCGCGCCCAGGCTGTGGATTACCCCATGATGCTGGTGCTTGCGCTGGTCTATCCGTGCAACGCCAAATGTCCGCACTGCCCCTACACGCAATCCAATATCCGCCAGAGTTACCGGGATGCGCCGTATATGCCGGCATCGCTGTTCCAGGCCATCGCCGATGAATCGGGCCCCCACGCCGCCTACCTGCGCATTTCGGGCGGCGGCGAGCCGCTGCTGCATCCACAGGCCATTGAGCTGCTGACCTACGCCAAGCAGGTCGGTTGCCGCGTGGGGCTGATCACCAACGGCTCGCTGCTGGATGAGGCCAACAGCCGCGCCCTGCTCGCCGCGGAGGTGGAGATGATCGAAGTCTCCGTCGACGCCGGCGACGCCGCCGCCTACGCCAAAGCGCGCGTCGGGCTCGACTGGGAGACGCTGGTGCGGAATCTCACGCGCCTGCTGCAGTTGCGCGACGCGCTGGGCGGGGTTTCTCGCATTGTGGTCTCCGGCGTGGCGCAACGGGGGGTGGACCTGGATGCGGCGGAACGCTTCTGGATGCAGCGGGTGGGGGTGGACCACTTCATCCGCCGCAAATTCCTCACCTGGGGCGACAACACCACCCTCGATCCCGACTGGTCGGCGGATGCGGAGCCTTATATCGACGCCGGCAACGTGCCCTGCCCGTTCCTGTTCGAACGTCTGAACATCGACACCCGCGGCAATGTGATGCTGTGTGGTTTTGACATCGCCGGGCGCACGCACATGGGGCGCGCGCCGGAGCAGAGCATTCGCGACATCTGGCTGGGCGAAGGGTTCGCCCGCTATCGCGCGCAACATCTGGCGGGCAACGGCGCGCGCATGCCGCTGTGCGCGGAGTGTCCCGATTGGCGCTACCGCTCGTGGGGCCATAACTACTGGAAGGCGACGGCATTGGCCGAACACGCGCGATTGAACCGCGCGCGCGACGACTCGAACGCGCAGTCGACAGGTCCGCAATGAGACGCGATCAAGGCCGCCTGGTCCGCCTGCGTCCGTTGCGTCAGGCGGACGCCGCCATCACCCAGAGCTGGCGCAACGATCCGGTGGTGCGTCACAACACATTGGGATTCCGGTTTCCCATCACCCAGGAGCGCGAAGAGGTCTGGTTTGAGCGGATTCTGCGCGATACGGGCCAGAACCGGGCCGACTTTGCCATTGAATGCGTCGCCGACGACGCCCTGGTGGGGATGACCCATCTGTGCGAAATCGACTGGATTGCGCGCCACGCGCGCCTGGGCGTCGTTATCGGCGAGGCCGCGCGGCAGGGTCAGGGCTACGCCGCCGAGGCCCTGGGGCTGTTGTTTGATTACGCGTTCAACATATTGAACCTGCGGCGTATTCACTTGCAGGTCGCAAGCTATAACAGGCGCGCCCTGGCGCTCTATGCGCGCCTGGGCTTCATCGAAGAGGGGCGTCTGCGTGAGCACGTCTATCTGGATGATGGCTATCACGATCTCATTCTCATGGGATTGATGCGCGCCGACTGCGCGCCGCCGTCGGCGACAGGCAGCGCATAGAGCGTTTGGCCTGTTGGCGCGCCTGGGGTGGCGGCGCGGCGATATTTTCTCAATGTCGTTTGCGTCCAAATCAGCCTAATATGCGCTCAATTCACGCAAGGGAGCGGTTTATGGGCAGAGTGGTCTTGGTCACCGGCGGCGCAGGTTTCATCGGCTCAAATTTTGTGCGTCACATGCTGCGGGAGCGCCCGGACGACCGCATTATCGTGCTGGACGCCCTCACCTACGCCGGCTCTCTGGACAATCTGCCCGACGCCTTCAAGCGTCCCGCCGCCGACAGCCGGGCGACGTTCCACTACGGCGACGTGTGCAACCCGCAACTGGTGGCGGAACTGGTGGCGCAGAGCGACCAGATTGTCCACTTCGCCGCTGAATCCCATGTCAGCCGCTCCATCGTCGACAACTGGAGCGGCGCGCAGACCAACTTTCTGGGCGCGCAGAACCTCATCAACGCGCTGCTCAAGAGTGCGCCCCGGGTCGAGCGCATGATCCACATCTCCAGCTCCGAGGTGTATGGCGACGCGCTCACCGAACGCATGGACGAAACGCACCCGCTCAACCCCAAGAGCCCCTACGCGGCGGCCAAATGCGGCGCCGATCGTCTGGTCTACGCCTACTGCGCCACCCATGATCTGCCCATCGTCACGCTGCGTCCGTTCAACGCCTATGGGCCGCGCCAACATGTGGAGAAGGCGATTCCCCGCTTTATCACCCATGCGCTGCGCGAACAGCCGCTGCCAATCCATGGCTCCGGGGAGGCGATGCGCGATTTTCTGCATGTGGCGGATCTGTGCCGCGCCATCGACCTGACGTTGCAGGCGCCGTTGGCGCAGACGCGCGGGCAAATCTACAACGTCGCCAGCGGCGCGGCGCGTTCGGTGGTCAGCATCGCGCAGGAGATTCTGCACGCCATGGGGGCGCCGGCGCAGGCCCTTGCCCACACCGTGGACCGGCCCGGCCAAGTGGCGCGCCACACCGGCGATTTCAGCAAGATTCACCGCGCTTTGGGGTGGTCTCCCACCATCGACTGGGAGAGCGGATTGCGCGAGACCATCGCCTGGTATCAGGCGCATGCCGAGTTGTGGCGCAAACAGTTGATCCTCAGCACCCAGCGCATCCCCCGGACAGACGGTCAGGCGGCGCTGCATTGAGCGCCGCGCCCGCGCGCAAGCGGCCCGCCTCTTTCTCCTGTGGAATCCCCCCAGCCATGAGGTTGTCGTGTGCGGCATTTGCGGCTCTGTGAACACCGGCGAGGAGACCCGCGCGCTGCCGCGCATGAGCCATGCGCTCCGGCATCGCGGCCCCGACGCCGACGGCGCGTGGGTCAACGGCCCCATCGCCCTGGCCACGCGCCGTCTGGCGCTGGTGGACCCAGAGCGCGGCGCGCAACCGCTGTTCAACGAGAGCGGCGAGGTGGCGGTGGCGTTCAATGGCGAGATCTACAACCATGGCCAGCTACGTCACCGCTTGCAGGCGCAGGGGCATCGGTTTCGCAGCCGCCACGCCGATGGCGAGGTCATCGCCCACCTGTACGAGACCATGGGGGCGGATTTCCCGCGCGCGCTTGCCGGCCAGTTCGCCATCGCCCTGTGGGATGCGCGCCAGCAAACCCTGTGGCTGATGCGCGATCACGCCGGGATCAAACCGCTCTATTACGCCGCCACCGCCAACGGCGGCTTGATCTTCGCCTCGGAGCCCAAGGCCCTGCTGACCCATCCGCAGGTCTCGCGGGGGTTGGATTGGCGCGCCCTGCACGGCTATTTCAGCTTTAAGAACATCCCCGCTCCGCAGTCGGCCTGGGCGCAGATCCGTCAATTGCGGCCGGGCCAGCGTTTGTGCTGGCGCGGGGGCCGGATCACGCTGGATTGCTGGACCCCGCCCCCGCCGACGGAGGACCCGACGATCACCCAACAGGAGGCCGCGCAGCGGATCCGCACGCTGCTGGAGCAGAGCGTGCGACAGCAGATGCAGGCCGATGCGCCGGTGGCCGCAGCGCTCTCCGGCGGGGTGGACAGCGCCGCAGTGGTCGCCCTCATGAGCCGCATGAGCGCCCAGCCGGTGGCGACCTTTACCCTGACCTATGATGAGGCGTTCCCCAACAAGCGCGCTGATCAGACGTTTGCCCGCCAGATCGCCGAGCGCGTCGGCGCCAATCATCACGAGGTGCGCATGGGCTGGCGCGACGTGGCCGACAGCCTGGAGGCGGTGGCCGAGGCGTTTGACGAACCCTTCTCGGGGGTGACCTCGGCGTATTTTCTGAATCGACGCATCGCCGACAGCGCCAAGGCGGTGCTGACCGGCGATGGCGCCGACGAGTTGTTCGGCAGTTATCGCCCGCACCGCCTGGCGCAGCCGCTGGCGCGGTTGGCGACGACGCCGGAATCCGCGCGCGACGTCGCCTTGTGGGCGGAGCTGGCGGAGCTGGACGCGACGCCGCCGGAGGCGCTGACGGCGCTGCTGCGGCGCGGCGGCGAGGCGGCGCGCCGCATGGGGATGTATCTGGCCGATGACGCCGGAATCCGCGCGCTCTACACCCCGCGCATGCAGGCGTTGACCGACGGCGCGTCGAACCAGGCGCTGGTGGCCGAGGCGCTCTCGGCCATCGCCTCTGAGGATCCGCTCAACCGCATGCTGCTGCTGGATCGAGGCGCCCTGTTGCCGGACCAGGTGCTGGCGTTTGTCGATCGCTTGTCCATGGCGCACGGTCTGGAGGCGCGCCCGCCGTTTCTGGACGCCGAGCTGATGCGCTACGCCGACACCCTCCCCGGAGCCTTGAAAATTCAGCGTGGGCGGGTCAAACATATTCTTAAGGAGGCGCTGCGGGATCTGTTGCCCGAGCCGCTGCTCAATCGCCCCAAGGAGGGATTCATTCTGCCCATCAACCACTGGCTGCGCGGCCCGCTGGCCCCCTTGGCGACGCAGACGCTGCGCCCAGAGCGGCTGGCGCGGCACGGTCTGTTGCGCGCCGAGCCGGTGGCGGCGCTGCTGCAAGCGCACCTGAGCGGGCGCGCCAACCACGGCGACCGCTTGTGGAACCTGCTCACTTTTCAACTGTGGTGGGAGCGCTGCGGCGAGGCCGCCGCATGACCACCCTGGCGGTTCTGCAGCCCGGTTACCTGCCCTGGTTGGGCTACTTCGACCAGATGCGCCGCGCCGACCTGTTCATCCACTACGATGACGTCGCCTTCGACAAACACGGCTGGCGCAATCGCAATCGCATCAAGTCGCCCCAGGGACCGCAGTGGCTGAGCGTGCCGGTGCGCCACAAGGGGCTGGGCGGCCAGCCCATTCATCGGGTGCGCATCGACGCCGCGCAGGGATGGCCGCGCAAGCATCTGCAGACCATGGCGCAGCTGTATGCGCGCGCCCCGCACACCGCCGCGTTCCTGCCGCACCTGCAAGCCATTCTGCAGCAGCCGTGGGAGTTCCTGGCGGATCTGGATATCGCCCTGGCCGAGCGCATGGCGGGCTGGCTGGGCATCGCCACCCCCACCCGGCGCGCCAGCGCGCTGGAGATCGGCGGCGCGCGCAGTGAGCGGCTGGTCAATCTGTGCCGCCACTTCGGCGCCGATCGCTATCTGACCGGCGACAGCGCGCGCAACTACCTCAACGTGGCGCTGTTCGAGCGCGCAGGCATTGAGGTGATCTGGCAGAATTACGCACATCCGGTCTATCCGCAGCGGTTCGAGCCCTTCGTCCCCTATCTGTCGGCGGTGGATCTGCTGTTCAACCTCGGCCCCGCCGCCGCCGATTGCTTCTGACGGACCTGGGTATGCAGACCGACTTCACCCGCTTGACGCCGCATCTGGACGACCCGCAACGCCGCGCGCAGCTGCGCCGCATCGAGGCGGATCTGCGCGAACATCCATTCCCGCCGCAACTGGTGGTGGAGAACACCTCGCATTGCAATCTGCGCTGTGCGCACTGCGCCCATAAAAGCCTGCAACGCCCCAAGCAACACATGGATGCGACGCTGTGGCGGCGCATCGTCGAGGAGGTGGGCCAGTGCGCGCCAGAGTGCGAACTGTGGCCCACCTTCTACGGCGAGGCGCTGCTGTTGCGCGAGGAGTTGTGGCAACGGTTGGACTACGCCCATCAGGTCGGCTGCCGCAATCTGGTGCTCAACACCAATGGCGCGTTGCTGGACCGTTGGGACGCCATCGACAGGATATTGGATTCCCCCCTCAAGCGGTTGATCGTCAGCCTCGACGGGCTGTCGCCGCAGAGTTTCGAAACCATTCGCGCGGGAGCCAAACATGCCGGCGTCTACGCCGCAGTGGAGACGCTGTGCCGCCGTCGGCAGGAGCGCGGACTGCGCTACCCGGCGATCATTGCGCAGTTCTCGGTGATGCGCGAAAACGCCCATGAGGCGCAGGCGTTTCAAGACTACTGGCGCGCGCGCAGGGCGGAGGTGAAGATCCGCCCCATGCTGGAGTGGGGCGGCGCGGTGCGCGCCGAGACCATCCGCCATGACGCCGATTTCCGCTGCGCCTGCCCGTGGGGCAACAACACCATGGCGATTCTCCAGGATGGCCGCGTGAGCGCCTGCGCAGTGGATTATGAGGGGCGTTTCAGCGTCGGGCGCATCGGCCAGATCACCCTGCAGGAGGCGTGGCGACGGCTGGGCGAGCGGCTGCGCGCGCCGCAACGGGCGCATCGATGGGACGCCCTGCCCGCCATTTGCCAGGGCTGCGGCGACTGGCAGACCGCCGGCGCGCAATACGATCCGCAGACCCTGGCCGGAACCCGCCCCTTCTGGAGCGACGCGGCGGGCGACGCGCCCCCCACTCAGGAGGCGCCGCATGCTTGATGAGATCACCCGGCGCGATATCGCCGAGCTGGGCAAATTCCCCGGCTCGGTCACCCTGCTGAGTTGGGTCTACAATGAAGAGGCGTTGATTGAAGCGCATCTGCAACGCTGTTTCGCTTTGATGTCGGCGTTGTGCGACGATTTTGAGGTGCTGGTGGTGGATGACGGCTCGCGCGACGCCACGCCGCGAATTCTGGCCGAGTTCGCCCGCGCGCATCCGCAGTTGCGCGTGGTCACCCACGCGCGCAACCGTAATGTCGGCGTGGCCGTGGACAGCGCGTTCAACGCCATGAGTAAAGAGTATTTTTTTGTGCAGACGGTGGATTGGTCCTACGATCTGCGCCACGCGCGCCGCTTTCTGGCGCTGCTGGCGCATTTTGATCTGGTCAAAGGCATGCGCCAGCGCCCGCCGGGGACGCGCAGCCGCTTGGCGCAACTGCTGTCGTCCCAGGGCAGTCGCGCGCGCTCGGACACGCGCTGGGCGGCGCTGGTGTCGTTGAGCAATTTCTATCTGATCCGTCTGCTGTTCGGCGCGCCCTTCGAGGATTACCAGAACATCGTGTTTGGCCGCCACGCCACGGCGCAGCGCTACCCCCGCGTCAGTCGCGGGGCCTTCGCCAACCCCGAACTGGTGATCCGCGCCTACAGCGACGGCTTGCGGATTCTGGAGGTTCCCATCGGCTTCACCCCGCGGCGTCAGGGCAAGGGCAAGGGCGCGCGCCCGCTGTTTGTGCTGCGCAGCGCGCTGGACGTGCTGCGCTGCTGGCTGTTGTGGGGCTGGCGGCTGCCGCGTCCGCGCGGGGCCGACCCGCTCTACCGCCTGAGCCAACCGCAGCGCCTGGATGCGGCCGCGCGCGCGCTGTGCGCGCCGCTGTTCGCCCAGCTCAATGCGCCGCTTACGCCGCCGCCGAGGTCAACAGCGGATAGAGCCGCGCGCGCGCCGCGTCAATGACCCACGCCTGCTCGGCCGCCGTCAATGCCGGGTACAGCGGCAGACTCAGCACGCCTTCGCCCCAGGCGTGGCTGACCGGGAACATCTCCGGGGTAAACCCATACTTTTCACGATAATAGGTCACCAGCGGCGCGGCGCGATAGTTGACCGTAACCGATACGCCGACCTCCTCCAGGGCGCGGATGGCCGCATCGCGCAAGTCGGCGGGCGCATGCACCGGGAACAGGTGGTGCGCGTGATCCCGCTGCGGCAGCCAATGCGGCATGCGCAGCGGCCCGTTGGCGAAGGCGTCGCGATAGCGCTGCGCCAGATGCTGACGCTGCGTGCGGGTGGTCTCGATGGCGGCGATCTGTGCGGGCAGCAGCGCCGCCAGGATATCCGACAGGTTGGATTTCAGTCCCAGCTCGGTCATGTCCCAGTGGTTGTAGCCGCCGCCGGAAAAGCGATCCTTGGCGCCCTGGGTCATGCCCTGGCTGCGGATGCGCCGCATGCGCTCGGCCAGCGCCGCATGACGGGTGACGATGGCCCCGCCCTCGCCGCAGGTGACGTTCTTGGTGGCGTAGAAGGAGAAGATCGCCACATCCGACAGCGCGCCGGGACGACGCCCCTGCAACGCGCCCTCAAAGCAGTGCGCGGCGTCTTCGATGAGGGCGACGTCGTCGCGGCCATCCAGCGCCTGGCGTATGCCCGGCAGATCGCACATCTGGCCATACAGGTGCACCGGAATCACCGCGCGGGTGCGCGGGGTGAGCGCCTGCGCCACCGCTTCGGGCGTCATCAGCAGGGTGTCGGCGTCCACATCCACGAACACCGGCCGCGCGCCCACCCACTCCACCACATTGGCGGTGGCGATGAAGGTCATGGCCGGCACGATCACCTCATCCCCCGGTCCCACGCCCAACGCGCGCAACGCCGTGACCGCGCCATTGGACCAGCTATTGGTCAACAACGCGTGGGGAATCTGCAAAAACTCGGCGATTTGACGCTCCACCCTCTCGCCAATCCGCCCATTGGTCAAAATGGGCGAGGCCAGCGCCTCAGTCAGCGCCGCCAGATCATCCGCGCCCAGCGGGTGACGGTAAAAATCCACCTTCATGCCTGCGATCCTCTCGTGAACGCCCCCATCCCGGGGCCAATCCGCCCCGGCGCAACTCCGCGCAAATTCTGCAACAGGATGTCGTCAATTGCAATTTCGCCGCGCCCGCATCGCTTTTGCCCCTCGCGGAAGTCTGCTATTTTGCCCTCTTGTATTCACATGTTCCGCCCGGCCTCGCCCAGGCGGTCTGGCCCGGGATCCCGCACTTGCCTGTTTCCGCCTCTCCCCAGCGCGCTCTGGCGCGCGATTTCGGCCTGCTGCTGGCCGCGTTGAGCATCGGTCTGGCGTGGAGCTGGCCGCTGCTCGACCCGCGCTATCTGCCGCTGCATGACTCGCTGTTTCTGGTGGAGAGCTTTCACTACTTCTACAGCCATCTGGCGCAGCACGGCGAGCTGCCGTATTGGATTCCGGCGCTGGATTACGGCGTCCCCGCCACCATCCAGTTCTTCTCCGCCATGGAGCCGTCGCGTGTGGCGGTGATGGCGCTGGGGCTCCTGCTGCGGATCGATGACGCGCTGCTGCTGGTGAAGATCGCCTTTCTGCTGGATCAGGCGATTCTCACCCTCGGCGTGTGGCTGCTGGCGCGCGAGCTGTTTCGCCAACCGGGGGCGGTGTTCCTCACCACCCTGGCGGCGGCGTTTGTCGGCCAGCCCTGGTTGTTGCTGGTGCAGTTCAATCTGGGCATCGTCTATCTGCTGCCCATGCAGCTGTTTCTGGTGGTGCGCGGGTGCCGTTTGCACAGTTCCGGCCATCTGTTCGCCGCTTTGGCGCTGGCGCCGTTCGCCTATTATTTCGTCGGCCTGCATCTGCTGATTCTGTTCATCGCGCTGCTGTTCGCGCGGCGCGCGCACCGCTGGCCGTGGCGGGAGATGCTGCGGCTGAACCGCGCGCGCGCGGCGGGTCTGGCGCTGCTGTGCGTGTGGGCGGCCATCTGCCTCGGGTTCTACTGGCACATCAGTCAGTCGACGGATTTTCTGCACGGGCAGGAGGGACGTGTCGGTCCATTTGTGCCATTGAGCGAATATCTGACCTACTCCGATCCGATGATTCGGCTGCCCCGCTTGCTGCACCTGCTGGGCGGGGCCATGGATTTCACCCGCGTGCGGGTCAGCGGCTATACCGGATGGTTGCCGCTGCTGGCGTTCGTCTACGCGCTGCTCGTGGTGCGCTCACGGCTGTTTCTGGGTTTTGCTCTGGCCACCCTGGCGGCGTGGGGGATCAGCGCGGGCGGGGTCATCGCCGCCCTGGCGTATCTGTTTCCCAGCATGCAGTTGCTGCGTCACCTGGGACATATCGGCGGCATTGTACAGGTGCTGTTGATCATTAGCGCGGGATTCGGACTGGAGCGCCTGTTCCGCGCCGCAGGTCGGGCGGGTCGGCGCGGCGCAGCCTGGAGCCTGTGGAAACGGCGGCCAACGCGCACCGAGTTGTTGCTGCTGGCCGGGTTGGCGCTGCTGATCGTGGATGGCGTGGGCGCCTACATCGTGCATACCGATGTGCTGCCGACGCGGGAGTTGGCGGGCGGAACGCGCTGGGAGTGGCTCATCGCCTATTTGACGCGCATCGTCGCTTATGTTGCGGCGGGAGTCTGGATGTGGCGCTGGGGCCGTCGCGCCGTCCCGCGCGGGGTCGGCGTTCTGGCGCTGGCGCTGGGGGCGGCGCTGATGCTGGATGTGGGCCTGTTCCATGGGCTCGAGCGCCACAACCACCCCCGCCTGGACGCCGAGGCCCGCGCGCGCATCACCCCGCTGTTCTCCCGCAGCCCGCTCGCCTACCAAGCGCAGCGCATCGCCCACAACCAAGCGATGGCCGACGCGCAGAAGTATTTCGGCGCGGCGATCCTCGATGGCGGCCCCCTGCGCGCCAGCGAGGATGTGCGCGACCCGATTCACCACGCCACGCTGGGTTGGGAGACCTGCCAGCACGCCTGGCCCGCCCTGGTGATCTCGCCGCAGGTCCGCGTGCTGCTGACGGCGTTGGGGGTGGGCGCGCAGGAGTTCCCCGACTACACCCGTTCGCTGGCGCAGGCGTCCGCCAAAACCCGCGCCATGCTTGGCTGCGAGCGCCCCAAATTGCGCCTGCTGCACGCCGCCCAGGGCGCGCGGGCGCACACCCCCGTCGAGGCGGTCAGCAGCGTCATCGCGCGCCCCGCGCCGACCCATGTGACGCTGCGTTCAGCGGCGGATTTCCGCGCTGCGCCGCTGCGCATTACCGATCCGCAACTCCAGGCATTGCTGCCGTCGCCGCCCGCCGATGCGCGCACGCGGCGGTTGCAAACCTATCGCGACGACGCCTTCTTTGAACGCCGCATCACGCTCCCATTCGCCCTGGATCTGCGTTTCCAGAGCCCTTTCCAGGTCCGCTCTTACGCCATGCGCAGCGGCCCCCACGGCGCCGACAGCCGCGATCGCATGCCACTGGCCTGGCGGCTGTGGGGCTCCAACGACGGCCAAACCTGGTCCCTTCTCAGCCAGGTGCGCAACGCGCCGCCGTGGCGGCAGCGGGAGACCCGGGAGTTCGCCATCGACGCCCCCGCCCGCTATACGCGCTACCGCCTGCAGATCGACGCCTTGGCCGCCGGGGAGATTCTGCGCCTGCACCAGTTCGTGTTGAGTCCTTTGCAACTGCGCGCCGACAGCGCAGCGGCGCCCGACGCCGCTGCGACTCCTCGCGCCGGCGAGCTGGAGCAACCGCTGCGCTATCACGCCAATCTGCTGAAAACCGCCGTGCGCGTCAGCGATCCGCAGGGGGCGTGGCTGGTCTACGCCGACGCCATCAACCCCTATTGGAAAGCGCGCCTGGATGGCCGTCGCGCCGAGTTGTGGGAGGCGGATCTGGGCTTCAAGGCGCTCTTCATTCCGCCGGGAGAGCATCTGGCGACGTTCTATTACGACGACCCTATCGCGCGCTGGCTGTTTCGCGCATTTTTGCTGTTTCCCATCGCGTTTGCGCTGGCGCTGGCGCGCTTGTGGCGGGGCCCGCGCGCCCTTGCCGCGCGGTTGGACAGGTGATCAGCGGGCCATGACCGGACCGCTTCGCCCAGATTTCACTCTTTCTGAGACTATGTGATTTTGGTTTCGACTCCGATCCCGCAAGAGGGCGCCGCGCCGCCGCGTCGTCAACGCCTGGCCCACGCGCTGCTGCTCACGCTGCTGCTACTGGGCGTCAGCCTCGCGTTGCGCGGTCTGCACCTGTGGCCGGATCAGTTTGACCAGCCCGGTTGGCGCTATCCGCTCTACCATCTGCTGCGCGTGATCCTGCTGCTGCTGCTGTTCCCCCTCCTCTACGGCGCCGGACGCCTGCTGCTGCCGCGGCCTGCGCGTCTGCTCAGCCCGCGGCTGGATCGCTTCAGCCATTTTCTCGCCTGCGCGACCACCGGCATGGCCGCCATCTCCCTGCTGTTCGCCGGTTTGGGCATGGCGTCGCTGTACTACCCGGCCACCTTCCTCACCGTGGGCGCGGGGTTGGCCGCGTGGAGCGGCTGGGTCGCCCATGAGATCGCCGCCCCTATGCGCCGCTGGTTGCAGGCGCAGTCGCCGCTGACCTGGGGACTGCTGGCGGTGAGCGTGGCGCTGCTGGTCGATTACGCGATGGCGGAGATGCTCGCCCTGCGTCTGGAAAACAATGATGTGCCCGGCAGCTATCTGCCGTTTCAGGATGAAGTTTTGCACCAAACCCATGGCTTCTGGCCGACCTTCCGCCTGCCGATGTTCGCGGTGATGCGGGGGGCTGGCTGGAGCTTCTTCGTGATGGGGTTGAGCGACCATCTCTCGGCCTCGCTGGCGGGGTTTGCCGCGCTGCTGCTGCTGTTGCTGCTGCTGGTGCGCCTCGGCGCGGGGCTGTGCGGCAGTCTGCGCATCGCCTGGCTGGGGGTGATTCTGCTGTGTCTGTGGCCGCAGGGGCCGCAGGCCGAATTGAATCTGTACAAGACCCACGTGATCATCGCCGCCTTTCTGGTTGCGGCCTGCTACTGGTTGATTTTGCTGCTCAACCACGCCGCCGCGCGGCAGTCGCTGCCCGTGCGCGGGGCGATGCTCACCCTCATGGCGATGGTGGTTCTCTACCCGGCCTATCTGCTTCTGCTGACGCCGCTGCTCGGCTGGACGTGGCTGCTGGCGCGCTGGCGCGGATGGACGGCGGCGCGGCGGGCGGCCATCCAGGGTCTGCTGTGGAGCGCGGCGGCGTGGGGCGCGGCCATCGCCTACAACAGCCTGACCCTGGGGCACCCGGATTTGACGTTTGAGCGCTTCGACGCGCTGGCCGATGTGGCGCGTTTTTCCGAACACAGCAGCCTCTTCATTTGGAAGCTGCAGCGGGTGTTGCAAGGCGATTTTCTGCTGCATGCGCCAACCTGGGAGAGCCTGGCGACGGGCGCGGGTCATGTGCTCGATGGGTCGCTGTGGCGTTGGCGGCCGCTGGCGATCCTCGCTCTGCTGGGGGCGGCGCTGCTGTGGAGCGCGCTGACGCCGCGCCGCGACGGTGCGGCGGAGATCGACCTGACCGCCTGGATCGTCCTGCCGGGCTTTCTCGGCAGCGCCGCATTGGCGCTTCTGCTGAACCATGCGGTGGTGTTTCGCGCCACCGGTTTCCGCTTCGCCTTCAGCCTGTTGGCTCTGCTGTGGTTGAGCGGATACGTGGCCGGGCGCGTATCCGACCGGGGCCAGCGCCGCCGCATGGCCGGCGCGATTCTGCTGCTGCTGGCGCTGCCGCAACCGCAGTGGCCCCCCCTGCGCGCGTGGGATTGGGACTTTGTGCGCGGGCGCGAAAGCTTTTTGTCGGTGATCGAGCGGCAGTGGCCGGGAACCCGCGAAGCGTGGCGACTGCAGCGGATGATCGACCCCGAGCGGCGAATCTTGATGCTCAATTGGCGACCGGGGGCGCTCATGCTGCCGGGCGGGGCCTATCAACGTCCGTGGCAGAACCCGGCGATGCCGGACCTGCCCTATCTGATGTTCGCCGAGCCCGCGCAGGGGCGCGCCGCGCTGTTGCGCGCGGGAATCGACGTGGCGTCGGTCGATCTGCGCGCGCCGCAGGTGTTCATTGCGTCCAGCCCCCTGTTTCATCCGGCGGCGCTGCGGGACAATTTCCGCCTGCTCGCGCCGCTGCCCGACGCCGACGCCGAGCGCGTTCTGCTCACGCTGCGCGCCGATGAGGGCGAAGCCCTGTCGGAGGCGTTTCTCGCCCGCTATGATCGCTTCTTTCATCAGGGCGGGGTCGCGTTGCGCGAGTTCGACCACCTCTACGCCTTGGGCCAGTGTCTGTGGCGCATGGCGCAGGAGCCGGGACAACCGGGCACGGATATCGGCGGCGCGCAGAATTTTCTCGCCTCGCCACAGCAACGGCAGGCGTGTCGCAGGCAACTCTCGCCGCCTTGACGACCGCCGCGTGATACGCGCGCGCCGCCACAGGGGCAACGGAAAAGGATTGCCCCCGCCCCGCCGGGTGGCGTAAAAAACGGGGGCTGTTCGCCTCGTTTCCACCTCGATTGATACAGACGCTTGTTTGGGAGCTTGCGGCGTATGCGGGTATTGATCACCGGCGCGCGCGCGCTGGCCGCATTGGGGCTGGCGCGCCGTTTTGCGCAACAGGGACATGCGGTCTACACCGCGGATTCGGTGCATCTGCCCGCCAGCCGATTCTCCAACGCGGTTGTGCGACACACGACCACGCCGAGCCCGCGCGCGGATCATCTGGGCTTCATTGAAGCCCTGGAGCGCATTATCCGTCGTGACAAGATCGACCTGCTGGCGCCAACCTGTGAAGAGATTTTTTACATCGCCGCGTTCTGCGAGCGGCTTTCCCGTCTATGCCGGGTCTTTTGCAATGATCTGGCCCTGTTGCGGCAATTTCATCACAAGGGGCGTTTGGCGTGCATCGCGCAGGGTTTGGGGGTGTCGATTCCGCACAGCGAGACCCTCTCCAGCGCGCAGGATCTGCAGCCCTATCTGGCGCGCAGCGCCGCATATGTCTTCAAACCCGCCTACTCGCGTTTCGCCGCGCAGACGCTGATTGGCCCCAGCGCGACCCAGTTGCGCCGAGTGCGCCCCTCGGAGCAGAGCCCGTGGGTGGCGCAACCCTATTTGACCGGCGACGAACAGTGCGCGTATGCGGTGGCCGTGGATGGCGCGCTGACCGCGTTCTCCTGTTATCGTCCGCTCTATCGCTGGGGGCGGGCCGCCGGGTTCTATCTACAACCGGTGGAAGCGCCCACGTTGCTGGCGTTTTGCCGCCGCTTTGCGCACCGGCATCGCGTCACCGGACAGTTCGGATTCGACCTGCTGCTGCGCGATGGCCGCTATCATCTGCTGGAGTGCAATCCGCGGGCGACCAGCGGGGTTCACCTGTTTGACGCCGCCACGCCCCTGTCCGCCGCGTTTGCCCACGGCCAACCCGCCGCCCCTGCGCTCACGCCCGCGCGCCACGCCCCGGTGATGATGGCCGACGTCATGCTCCTGTTTGGCCACAGCCGCGCCCGTCACCCCTGCGCGCAGACCTTCTGGCGGGATTTCCGCCGAGGTTCGGATATCCTCTACTCGGCGCAGGATCGCGGGCCTGTCATGGGCAAATGGTTGGGTGTCGGCGAATCCGTGGTCAGGGCGCTGAGTCGACGGATGACGTTTATTGAAGCCTCCAACCGCGACCTGGAGTGGAACGGCGAACCGCTGCAACAGGAGACCGCCGCATAGCGGCCATGCGCCCCGCTCAGGACGCGGCGTCGGGCGGCGCGGACCGCGTTTGCGCGGCGCGGTTGGCTCTGCCCAGCACCAGGCGCACCAGATGGCGCACCCCCACCCGATAGCGACGCAACGCGCCCTCAAACAGGATCAGCCCGAGGGTGACGCTCCACGACAGCAGCCAGGCCAGCGCGCGCTGTTTGGTCACCCAGATGTGAATGACATTCAGCGACATGGCGCGTTTGCGCACCCACAGCAGCTGGCGGTCGCTCATGTTGGAGAAGTTATAGGCGATGCGCCAGGACATGTCCCAGCGGTCGGCGATGTCATCGTAGAGCGTGTCCAGATTAATGCGCTGCCGATAGCGTTCAAAGATCATGGTGCCTGGAAACGGCTGCAGAATGGTCGGCAGGTAGATCAGATCGTTATCGCGGCAAAATTCCACCGAATCGCGCACCGACTCCACCGTTTCGCCGGGCAGACCGACAATGAAGTTGACCTGCGCGGTCATCCCCACCGTGCGCGCCGCGCGGATGCCCGCGGTGATGCGTGGAAGATCGGAGCTGCGATGGATGTTGCGGCAGATCTCCGGGGAGATGCTCTCGATGCCGTAATTGACGTAGTGGCAGCCGGAGCGCTTCATCCAGGTCAATTTCTCCTCCGTGGCCACCTCCGGGCGCGCCATCACCCACCAGGACATATCCAGCGGCGCCACCGCGCGGCACACATCCTCCACATGCTTGCGCGAGGCCATGAACTCCAGATCCGCCAGGAAGATGTTCTCAATGCCATAGCGCTCCTTGAGCAGCGTCCACTCCTCGGCCACCCGCCAGCCGGAGCGAGCGCGCACCCGCCCCGGCATTTTGGTTTCCACACGTCCGCCGGGCCAGGCGTTGAGGAAACCGGGGTTCTTCTCCACCGAGTTGGTGCAAAAATCACAACTGTAGGCGCAGCCGCGCAAACTCCAGCTCACCATGCTGCGCTTGTCGTCGGTGAAGAAGTCGTTCTCCACCATCAGATCCATGTCGAAGTGGTGGTAGGCCATCAGCGGCAAGGCGTCCAGATCTTCAATCACCGGGGCCAGCGGAGTTTGGATCAACGCGCCGTCGCGTTGACGGAAGGTCAGCGAGGGGACTTCATTGAAGGCGGCGCGCTCGGCGATGGCGTCCAGCAGCGGCAGCAGCATCGGTTCGCCCTCGCCGGTGGCGATGGCGTCGGCGCCGGTGTAATTCAGCGCCGTTTCCGGCAGGTAGGAGACCCCCAGGCCGCCCAGCACCACCGGCAGTTCGCGGCGGGTTTGGCGAATGCTCGCGATGGTTTCGCGCATGCCTTTGACCTGGGAGGCGAAACCGGACATCAGGCAGACGTCGAAATGCTCCTTTTTGAGGAAACCCTGGATCGCCTCCGGGGCCATGCCGTGGTTGTGCAGGTCGGCGCAGACCACCGTGTGTCCGGCCTGTTCGGCAAAGGCGATCAGCTGTCCCATGGCCAACGGCATGTAGATGGAGGTGCGATAGGCTTGCGACGGCGGGTGCGCGAACAGAATGTTCATGAAGCGGTTTCCTGATGACACAAAGGGGCGGGCGGGCGCAGGGGCGCGGCGGCGGGCGTGGGCGACCAGCAGTGCGCCACCGTCGCGGCGGTGGCGAGGGTGGCCTGCGCGCGCAGCGCGGCGATGACCTGCGCAAACAGCGCCAGCCGCGCAGACAGCGGATGTTTGCGGTCGCGCTGGGTGGCGCGGGTCAGGCGCGCCTCGGTGGGGTCGGCGTGCTCCATCAACTCAAAATCATGGAACTGATAGATCAGCGTCCGCTCGCGCGCGGCGATGGCGTGGAGCGTGCGCGTCATGCGCGCCGGTTGGCGGATGATGAAGGAGACCCACGGCGCGCCCAGACGCGGGGTGACGTTCAGCGGCAGCTCGGTGAGGGTCTCCTCGGCGGCGTTGCGCGCCAGGGTGAAGACGCCGCCGGCGGCGCGCCGCACCCCGGCGGGAAAGGCGGTGGGGGCGACGCCCAGGGCGCGGTCGGCCAGATGCGCGGCCCATTTGTAGGCCGGGAACAGACGTCCGGGCATGACGCTGGAGTCATAGCGATAACCGGCTTGCAGCAACATCTCCGCCAGCGCCGCGTCCATGGCGTAGCCTGGTCCGCGAAAGCCATACACCGGTTGGCCGGTCAGGTCCTGCAACAGTTTGCGGCTATCGTGCAGTTCGCGCCATTGCCGCGCGCGCGACAGATGGCGCAGCTCCAGGGGGTGGGTCAGCGAATGGCAGGCGACCTCGTGTCCGGCGTCCAGCAGACGCCGCAGGGTCGGTCGGCAGATCGGATGGCGGGCGAAATCGGCCACCAGAAAGAAGGTGCAGGGTGCGCGTTGGGCCTCTAGCAGGTCCAGAAAACGCGGCAGCCAACGGGTGTAGCTCAGGCCGATGTGCGCCTCATCCCGCTGCAGCAACCGCCGCCGCCGTCCCCACCCCTGCGCGTGGCCGTGCAGGCAATCCACATCCATGCTTAAGATCGCTTGCCGATCCACAACGGCGCTCCTCGTTGCCGCAACGCCCTGCCCTGTTGCGCGGTGGGCCAATCATAATAACGGCTTTCGGCCAATTCCGGTTCTGTGGGCGGCGGCGGCGCGCGCAGCGCATCCGCCAGCAACGCCGCCGCCTCGCCCAGCAAGCGGCTGCTGTAGTGATGAAACGACTCGCCCGGCGCCAGGGGCAGGGGGCGTTGCGCGATGATCCCGCCCGCGTCCACCCGGGCGACCATGCGATGCCAGGTCAGCACCGGCGTCGTCCCCTCCGCCAGCGCCCACATCGGGGTCATCGCCCCGCGATAACGCGGAATCCGACCGCCATGGAAATTCCACGCCGCATAGCGCGGATCGCGCACCACCGCCGCAGGCAGAATGCGCGGACATCCCATTGAAATCAAGCAGTCCGGCGCAAATTGCTCGATCAGCGCGGGTAGCGCGGCGTCATCCACCCGCGGCAGATGGCGACGCTCTGCGCCGTGGCGACGACACACGGCGTCCAATCCGCCGCCCGCGGGCGGAACCGCCGCGCGCCACGCCTGCAGCAGCAGCAGCGGCGCAAAATAGCGCGGAAAAGAGACCAATCGCCGCCACACAAAGCCCACCCCCGCCGCCAGCGGGGTAGTCGCCACCAGCACCGTGTCCGCGCCCGCGTTCAGGCGCAGGAATTCGGCGAAAAAGCGCGGCGCGTAGACGCGATCGGTGGAGGTGATAAACAGAATGCGCACGTTTCGGTCCCTGGCGCGGCGGCGCGATATGCCAACGCCCGCGCGCGGGCGACAAACTTCAGAGCCGCTATCATAGGCGATTCCGCTCGCGGCTCAATGGCAAACCGCCGATGGCGGGCCGGAGCAACGCGGGATTGATTGTTATGCAACGGATCTGCTAGAAATTAACTCTCACAGAAAACAGAGCGGTCAACGCGCCAGATCGTTCCCCGCTGCCCACGCCCGCCCCAGCCGCCAGCCCAAGATACGCCCATGTCGAGTCTCCGCATCACCTTCGTCTACAACGATTTTGAACATTTGGGCACGGCCTATCTCATCGCCAGCGCCAAACGCGCGGGCCATGCCGCAGCCTATGTGCACTATCAGCAGATGGACCAGTTCCAGTTCTCCAACCACGCCGAGAACGTGGACGCCATCGTTGAGCGCATCGCGCGCACCCGCCCCCAGGTGGTGGGATTCTCCTGCATCACCGCCAACTATCAGAGCCAGTTGGCCATCGCCCGCGCGATCAAGGCGCGCCTGCCCGGGGTGAAAACCCTGTTTGGCGGCATCCACGTGACCCTCACCGCCGAGCGCGTGTTGCGCAAACCCGAGGTGGATTGCGTGGTGCGCGGCGAAGGCGAAGAGGTGCTGGCGCTGCTGCTCGATGGCTGCGGCGACACGGCGGATTTCTGGCCCGCCGCCGCGCCGGCCGGGGCGACCTTCAAACGCGCCGACGGCGGCGTGGTCGGCGCCTTCGACATGGCCCCCAAGATCCGTGACCTGAACGCCCTGCCCGACCCCGACAAGGAGGAGATCTACGCCGCCGCGCCGCTGTTTGCGCAGGAGTATCAGATCATGGCCAGCCGCGGCTGCGCCTACACCTGCACCTACTGCTACGCTGGCTCCATCCCCATCACCCCGGGCGAGCCGCGCATTCTGCGGCGCGAACCGGAGGACGTCATCGCCGAGCTGGAGCGCGCGGTGCGTCGTTATGGCGCGGAGGCGGTGACCTTCCACGACGACATCTTCACCGCCAGCCGCCCGTGGCTGGAGCGTTTCCTGCCGCTGTACAAGGCGCGCGTGGGGCTGCCGTTCTGCTGCTCCACCTACCCGGCCTCCATGGACCCGCCCAAGGCGCGTGCGCTCAAGGACGCCGGCTGCATCTATATCGCCATCGGCGTGCAGTCCCTCTCCGAGGAGATCTGCCGCAACGTGCTCAACCGCCCCATCGACCCCGACCGCGTGCGCGACTGCATCAATGCGCTCAACGAGGTTGGCCTGATGAATCAGGTGGACCACATTCTGGACATCCCCGGCGACACCCAGGCCAACAGCGAAAAGGCGCTGCTGTTCTATAACGAAACGCGGCCCTCGCGGATTCAGGTGTTCCAGCTCAACTATCTGCCCAAAGCGCCCATCATCCAGCACGCCCTGGCGCATGACGCCATTGATCCCGACGAGATCGAGGCGGTGGAGGAGGGAACCAGCCGCGCCAACTTCTACGCCCTCTACCAGACCGCCTCGCGCGATACCCGCGCCACCGCGTTTCTGCTCAACTGGATGATGCTGCTGCCCAAACCGTTGGTGCGCTATCTGGTGCGCAGCGGTCTGTACAAGCGCATCTATCTCCCCGGCCCCTACGTCAACCTGATCATTCCGCGCGTGATCCTGGCGCTGATCAGCGCCAACGATCTGCGCGGCCGCCACCACTTGCGCCGCTTTGCCGCGCGCAAACTCGGCGGTCTGTTCAAATGGGCGCAACCGCTGTTCGCGCTGGCGGCGCGCAGGAATCAGAAAGCGACCTGAGAGCGCCTTGCAAAATGGCGCCCTGCGAGCCCACACGCAGCTCGCCATTGGCCAAGCGCTCTAAGCGGTCATCCACTGTTGATGCCAGAGGGCGAAAAACAGCAGGCTCCAGAGCGGATATGCCGCGTCAATTTCGCCGCGCAGATGGGCGTTGAGCAGCGCCGTCACCGCCTGCTCGTCCCACACCGCCATGGCGCGCAGTCGGGACGGGGCGAGCAGATCGCCGGTCATCTCGCGCAGATCCTCCCGCAACCACGTCCCCAACGGCATGCCGAAGCCCTCTTTGGGGCGCGTGAGAATCGGTTTTGGCAAGCGTCCGCGCATCACCTGCCGCAGAATCGTTTTGCCCTGTAGCGCAGGACTGAGCTTGAGCGCGGGCGGGGTGTGCGCGGCCAGCTCCGCCAGCCGGTGGTCGACAAACGGAACCCGCGCCTCCAGGCCGTGGGCCATGCTCATGCGATCCAGTTTGACCAGCATGTCGTTGGCCAGATAGAGGCGCTGATCCACGTAGAGCTGGCGGTTGAGCGGATGGGCGTCGTCGCACTGGGCGAAGCAGGCCGCGTAGGCGTCGCCAACGCTGACGCGGCGCGCCTCCCGGGCGTCGGCCGCCAACAGCGTTTGGCGCAGTTCGCGATTGCAGATGATGCGCCAGTGAGCATGGGCGCGTTCGGGCGGCATGGCCGCCGCATAGGCGAAGCGGGCCAGCTTTTCGCGCCACGGCAGTTTGCCCGCTGCGGGAGGGCCGGGCTGCGCCGCCCACTTTGCCAGCCGCCGCCGCGCGCTGTGCGGCAGGCGCGCATACAGCGGCAGCAGCCGGGCGGCCACATAGGTGGGGTAGCCGGCCAACAGTTCATCGGCGCCATCGCCGCACAACACCACGTCCACATCGCGTTTGGCGCGCTGGGCCAGGGCGTAGACGCCCACCATGGAGCCGTCGGCGGTGGGCTCTTCGGCGTGGTGGGCCAAGCGCGGCAGCAGCGTGGTCAACGGCTGCGCCAACTGGACTTCGCGCAGCGCCAGGCCCAGATCCCGCGCCACCAGACGGGCGTGGCGCGATTCGTCAAAACCGGACTGCATGGGACGAAAATGGTAGCTCTGAATGGGGTCAGCGCGGGTTTGCGCCATCCACCAGGCCACCGCGCTGGAGTCCAGGCCGCCGCTTAACAACAGCCCCACTGGTTTGTCGGCCAGTTGATGGTCCGCCATCACCTCGGCCAGGGTCTCCTGCCAGCGCGCGCGCCACTGTGCGGGCCGCAACCGGGGGCGCGACGCGAACGCAAGATCCCAATAGGCGCGCGTGGCGACGCGGCCATCGGCGGCCACGCTCATCTCATGGCCCGGCGGCAGTTGCCGGATATCGGCGAACAGCGTGCGTGGGGCGATGACGTAATTCAAACCCAGAAAGTGGCCCAGACTGGTCTGATCCAGCGCGCGCGGGACCTCGGGATGGGCCAACAGCGCTTTGATCTCCGAGCCAAACGCCAGCACGCCGTCGCCTTGATAGAGGAATAGCGGTTTCATCCCCATGCGGTCGCGCGCCAGCCACAGCCGCTGGCGCGTTTCGTCCCACAGGGCGAAGGCGAACATGCCGGTCAGTCGCGGCAAACAGGCGCGGCCCCATTGGGCGTAAGCGTGCAGAATCACCTCATTGTCGGAGCGCGAGACGAAACGCCGCCCCAGCGCTTCCAGCTCCCGCCGCAGCGCCGGGCTGTTATAGATTTCGCCGTTGCACACCAGCCACAGCCCCTGCCCGGCGTCGCCCATGGGCTGTGCCCCCGCCGCAGTTGGGTCCTGAATCGCCAGACGCGCATGGCCCAGGGCCATGGGCCCCCGCAGCGCACAGCCGCGTCCGTCGGGACCGCGATGGGCGATGGCGTCGACCATGGCCTCGACAACGCGCGCGTTGTCGATGGGTCGGTGTTGGAATTGCAGATATCCGGCGATGCCGCACACGGCGGGAGTCTCCCAGGTGAGGGGAGCCGCGCGCAAAAGCGGTGTTGGCGCGGCGCGCGGCTATGCTACCATAAGGACCGCCCCGTGTGCGCGCAATGCGGTTCCCGATTGCGCGCCTCTCCCACTGTTTTTCCGTCGGGTCGGCGTACACACTCTTTCTTATCGCAACAGGCGGTTTCGCCGTCGTTTCAGGAGCGGATGGCCGTGGCGCGGATCGCCTTCTGCCAGGACGTTTTGTCCGAATTCATCAGCTATATGTCGCTGTCGGCGGTGCTCAAGCAGGCTGGCCACGAGGTCGCCGTATTCGTCGACAGCGGCGGCCAATCGGAGCGTATGCAGGAGCAGCTGCGCGGTTTCGAACCGGACCTGATCGGCTTCTCCCTGATGACCGCCTCGGTGGCGTGGGCGCTGGAGCAGGCGGGGCGGATCAAACGCTGGTTTGACGGTCCCATCATCGTCGGCGGCGTGCATGCGCACATCGATCCCGAGTTCATCCGCCACCCGCAGATCGACATCCAGTGCATCGGCGAAGGCGAGTATGTGTTGCGCGACCTGGCCGACTGCCTGAGCCGCGGCGACGCCTATGACCATCTGCCCGGCTTGAGCGTCAAACGCAACGGTCAGGTCATCGTCAACCCCGCCGCCGCCGAGTTGATCGAGCTGGACCAACTGCCCTATCTGGATCAGGAGCTGTACGCCGAACTGCCCTATTTCCGCGAACGCCGCTCGCTGGTGTTCAAACTGGGGCGCGGCTGTCCGTTCCGCTGCGCCTTTTGCGCCAATGCGGTGGATCTGGATCTGTTTGGGCCGCGCTACGTGCGCAAAATGTCGCCCCAGCGCGCCATCGCCGAAATCGAACACGCGGTGGCGCGTCACCAGCCGCGCGAGGTGCGCCTGCACGACGAAAATCTGTGGAACAGCAACGCCTGGCTGCGGGAGTTTCTGCAACTCTACAAAGCGCGGGTCAACCTCCCCTATGCGGCGGCGTTCCGCTTTGGGCCCATCCAGGAGGCCGACGTGCGCCTGTTGGGCGAGGCGGGCAAGGCGTATCTGATTTTCGCCGTGGAGTGCGCCGACGAAGAGGAGCGCCGCAGCGTGCTCAACAAACAGGTGAGCAACGCCCACATTGTGCAGGCGGCCGAATGGTTGCGGCGCTATAACGTCACCTTCTGCGCCACCGCGCTGTTCGGTCTGCCCGGCGAAACCGTGGCCGCGCGGGTGCGGGATCTGGCGTTCTACCGGCGGTTGGGGGCCGGGTTCGTCTCCACCGCGTTTATCAGCTATCTGCCCGGCGCCGCGATCTCGACGCAACCGGCGGTGCGCGATGCGCTGCTGGACGGCGTGGGCTTTGGCAAATCGTTCCACCGCGAGATGTCGCTGGACCTGCCCGAACGGCTGCAATTGACCAATCTGAAGAAGGTCTACAACGTGATGGTGCGCTATCCGGCCATGCAACGGCCGCTGTTGTGGCTGACCCGTTTCCCCATCCCGGTGCTGTTCGATCTGATCTTTCTGGTCAACTACTACTTCGGTTTCGACTTGAACAAGGTCGGCGCGCGGCAGGCGCTCAAACTGTTGTGGCGCTACGGCCTCAGTGAGATGAGTTGGCTCAACTCGCGCGCAGCCAAATCCCGGCGCCGCGACGCGCTGGCGTCAGAGTCGTCGTCATGATCCCGCTGGAGCAGTGCACGGTGGTGATCCCCGCCCACAACGAGGCGCTGGCCATCGACCAGGTGTTGCAGGAGTTGACCACCCGTTACGGCCCCCGCTTGGCGCTGTTGGTGGTGGATGACGGCTCCGAGGATGACACCGCCGCGCGCGCGCAGCGCTATGCGGGGGTGCGCGTGGCGCGTCATCATCGTCGTTTTGGTTACGGCGCGTCGATCAAAACCGCGCTGAGCCTCGCCGCCACCCCCTACATCTGTCTGTTCGACGCCGATGGCCAGCATCAGGCGGCCGATGTGGCGCGTCTGCTGGAGGCCGCGCCCAACATGGATATGGTGATCGGCGCGCGCGCCTGGGGCGGGCTGGGGGTCTCCTGGCGCACGCCGGGCAAACTGGCGCTGATCGCCCTGGCGGCGATCTGCATGGGGCGGCTGTTCCCCGACCTGAACTCCGGCTTGCGGCTGGTGGATCGGGAGCTGCTGCTGCAGTATGTGCCGCTGCTGCCCGACGGCTTCTCCGCCAGCACCACCAGCACGCTGATCTTCTTCACCCGCGGCTACAGCGTGGCGCACACGCCGATCCAGGTGCGCCCGCGTCTGGGCCGCAGCCAGGTGCGCCCCCTGCGCGATGGCGCGCGCGCCACCGGAACCATTCTGCGCATGGTGACCCTGTTCAAGCCGATCCGCTTCTTCTCCCTGGTGGGCGCGCTGCTGCTGGCCATCGGCGTGATCTACGGCGCCAACCGGCTGATGCTCAACCCCCAGGTAGGGTTGTCGGTGGGCAGTCTGCTGATCATTCTCACCGGCGTGCTGGTGTTCCTGTTCGGCCTCATCGCCGACCAGATCGCCAATATCCGCCTGGAGCAGCTGGAGCGCCGTCACACCCTGGCGCGCCGCATCCGCGCCGAGACCGAGCCGGATCCATGAGGGTGCTGCTGATTCAGCCCGGATTCGCCGAGATTTATGGCTCCTTCCGGCATCTCTACAAGCGCGGCTTTCTCAATCCGCCGCTGTCGTTGGCCTATCTGGCGGCGGCGTTGGAGCAGGCCGGCCATCACGTCGACCTCATCGACGCCGAGGCCGAAGCCCTCACCCTGGCGCAGTTGGCCGCGCGCGCGCAGGCGTTTGCGCCGCAGCTGATCGGCTACACCGCCACCTCGGTGGATTACGCCCAGGCGGTGGCCGCCGCGCGGCGCCTCAAACAGACGCTGCCGCAGGTCCCCGCCATCATCGGCGGCGTGCACGCCAATCTGTTCGGCGCGCAGATCCTGGCCGAGGAGGCGCTGTTCGATTACGCCGCGCGCGGCGATGGCGAACCGCTGATCACCGCCCTGGCCGACGCCCTGACCGCTCCCGACGCCTCCCTGAGCGCGCGTCTGGCGGCGATCCCCGGCCTGATCTTCCGCAACGCCGATGGCGCGGTGACGGCCAATCCGCCCGGCCAGGCGACGCGCGACCTGGACGCCTATCCGCACCCGGCGCGCCGCCTGCTCAAGGACGCCCTCTACATCCGCGCGATTCCGCGTCAGGGCTATGTGGTCACCGCCTCCAGCATGACTTCGCGCGGCTGCCCCTACGGCTGCGTCTACTGCGCCATCGACGCCCTGCCCGAGGGCCGCTTGACCCGCTTTCGCTCCGCCGCCAACGTGCTGGAGGAGCTGGAGGAGATCGTCAACGGACGCGGCGTGACCCATGTGGCCTTCAACGACGACTGCCTGACCCTCAAGCCGGAGCGCATCTTTGAATTGTGCGAGGGGATCCACGCGCGCGGGCTGAAATTCACCTGGGAGGGGCTCAGTCGCGGCGATCTGGTGACGCCGGAGCTGCTGCGCGCCATGCGGCGGGCGGGCATGACGCGGCTATCATTCGGCATCGAGAGCGGCGACCCGCAGATTCTGGCCACCCTCAACAAGGGCGAGACCCTGGCGCATATCGAAGCGGGACTGCGCTGGGCCAAGGAGGCGGGCATCGTCACGCGCGGTTCGGTGATCATCGGCCTGCCCCACGAGACCCGCGCCTCGGTGCGGCGCACCTTCCGCTATATCACTGGGCTCAAGACCCTGGATCAGGTCAACATCAACATTCTGCAACCCTACCCCGGCACCGAGGTGGCGCGCATGACCCAACGCGGCGTGGGCGGCGCGCGGCTGATTGCGCCGGAGGTCGCCGACAATCCGCTGGCGGCGGGCGGCCAGTTGCGGCGCTTCGGCTCCGCCAGCGTGACGGTCAACGACCTCACCCCCAAGCGGTTGGCGCGCTTGCAAAAGCAGGGCTTTTTCCGCTTCTATCTGCGACCGCGCGCGATGTGGAACAATCTGAAAATCGCCGGTTGGCGCGTCTGCCTGCAGGATGGCGTCGGCCTGCTGCGCAGCCTGGTCGGGAGTTAAGCCGATGTCCGCCGCCGTCCCCCGCCCATCTTATTGGTGGAGGCCCCCTATCGCGCCGCATACGGCGGCGGCGGGCTGGCGGTGTCGTACTACTTTCCGCTGGGTCTGGGCTATCTGGCCGCCTATCTGGAAAAGCAGGGCCGCCGCGTGGAGCTGCTGGTGGAGAGCCCGCGCGTGGAGTTCTGGGCGGAACTCAACGCGCGCCTGCGCCAACACGCCTATCTGTGCGTGGGGATCTCCAGCATGACCAGCGCGTTTCCGCAGGCGCTGCGCATCGCCCGGTTGGTCAAGCAGCACGCGCCCGCCACCCCGGTGGTGGCGGGCGGGGCGCATGTGAGCGGGGTCGGCGCGGCGGCGCTGGAGGCCCATGCCGAGATCGACTTTCTGGTTTTGGGCGAAGGCGAAATCACCTTGTGGGAGCTGGCGCGCTGGCTCAACGCGGAGACCGACGCGGAGCCGACGCAGATCGCTGGGTTGGCGTGGCGCAACGCGGCGGGGACGGTGATGCGCAATGCGCCGCGCGGTTTTCACCCCACGCTGGACGATTTCCCGCCGCCGGCGCGGCATCTGACCCAATTTACCGACTTTGCCCTCCACGCCCACACCACCGGCGGCGGCGGGCGCGGCGCCACCATGCTCTCCAGTCGCGGCTGCCCGTTCGGCTGTCTGTTCTGCTCGGCGCACCTGACCGACGGCAAAAAATATCGCGTGCGCTCCATTGACGCCATTCTGGCCGAACTGCGTGAGTTGCGCGATCGCTACGAAGTGCGCTACGTGTTTTTTGAAGATGATGTGATCACGGTGATGCGCAAACGTCTCTTGGCGCTGTGTGCAGCCATCGTCGAGGCCGATCTGCAGATGACCTTCGGCTGTTTTTCGACCGTGGAGCACTTCGACGAGGAGCTGGCGCGGACCATGTCCCGAGCCGGTTTCCGCTTGGTGATCTTCGGCATGGAGTCCGGCGATGCGCAGATCCTGGCGCAACTGGGCAAGGGCAAGGGGGCCACTCTGGACGACGCCCGCGCCGCGGTGGCGCGCTGCCGCCGCTACGGCATGCGCTCCTTTGCCTCGTTTGTGGTGGGATTCCCCTTCGAGAGCGTGGCGCAGATTGAGCGCACCTTCGCCTTTGGCCGGGCGCTGCGCCCCTCCCTGCTCACCTTCAATCCGCTCACGCCGTTTCCCGGCACGCCGCTGTTTGACCCCCAGCGCCACACCCCCGCCCATGCCGACGGCTGGGCCGACTTCGTCACCACCCGCGCCTTGCCGTTCGACATGAACCCGGAACTCTCCGCTTCCCAGTTGATGCAGCGGGTGCAGCGCGCGCATCTGCGCTACTACCTGCATCCCCTGACCCTCTGGCGCATGCTGCGTGAAATCCGCTCATGGGGCGAGATTCAGGCGCTGTTGGTCGGTTTTCTGGGGTTGTTGGCGCGCCTGTTCGGCGCGCGCCGCGCCGCATGAACGCGCGCCACGCCATTGCCGCGTCGTTGCTGCTGGTCGGTCTGGGCCTGGGCGTCGCCGCCGGGTTGGCGGCGCTGCCGCTGTTTGCGGTGGGAGTGTTGAACGACACCGAACCGGTGATCATCGCCTTTTTCGCCGCTGGCGGCGTGTGCTGGCTGGGGCTGTTGTTGCGCCCTGCGCCCGCGCCGTTGGCCCATCCGCTGGCGCTGGCGCCGTTGGCGCTGGGGCTGTGGAGTCTGCTCACCGCGCCGTGGGCGCTGTTCCCGGTCACCACGATTCTGGGGCCGCCGCAGAGCGGCGAAGGGGCGCTGTGGTCCCTGTGCGCAGCGGGCGCCGCCGCCGCCGCCCTGGCGCTGCGCGACCACCCGCGCCTGTGGCGCGGGCTGCTGCTGTGGTGCGCCGTCATCGCCGCCGCGCAAGCGCTGTTGAGCATCGGCAACAACCCGCACCTGCGCCACCTGGGTCTGCCCATTGAAGCGGGCGCGCTGTACGGCTACAACGATTACCTGGCCTATTTCGTCCCCGCCCTGGCGGCGCTGGCGGCGAGTCACTCCTGCGCGCGGGGGTTGGCCGCAGGGTTGTGGGCCAGCGCCGCCGCTGCGCTGCTGATTGCGCAAAACGGCGCGGCCATCGGCTTCAGCCTGGTGCTGCTCCCCGCCGCGCTGCTGCTGGCGCGCCGAGCCCCCGCCGCCGCGCTGTCGCCCGGCGTCCACCGCCGCTGGAGACGCATGGCCGCCGCCGCCACGCTGCTGCCGCCGCTGGCCCTGTATGGGGCGATTCACCACAGCGAACTGCTGGCGGCGGTGGAGTCATTGCGTTCGCGGCAAGTGCTGCACGGGGTATTGACGGCGAGTCTGTGGGATGCGCCGTGGGCGTGGCTGCACGGGCATGGCTGGGGCCATTTCGCCGACTATCTGGCGCGCAACCTGGACGCCGCCGGGGTGCGCCTGGTGGACACCGATTGGCGCGATGTGGCCATCGACCAGTTTCACAGCCACCATCGTCTGCTGGAGGCGCTGTTCGCCGGCGGCCTTCCCGCCGCCGTTCTCAGCGCGCTGACGCTGCTGCTCATTCCGCTGTGCGCCGCGCCGCAGCGGTTGTGGAGCGCAACCGCCTTCGCCCTGTTCGTGGCGGCGCTGGATGGTCTGTGGTTCCAAACGCCTGGAACCGTCTTTGCCCTGGCGCTGGCCGGGATCGCCCTCACCCGCGCCGACTGCGCCCCCCCTCGCCACGCCCGGCTCTTCACGCGCCCCGCCGTCGCATCCGTCATCACGGCGGCGCTGGCCCTGACGCTGCTGGCGGGCGCCGGCGCCGCGTATGATTCCGCCCAGCGCATGGCGGCGCTGGCCCAACGCCTCGAAGCCCCGGATGCGCGCTTGACCGCGCCCCCGCCAACCCGCGCGGCGCCGGTCGCCCTGACCCGGCTGGTTGCGCGTCTGGCCGACGCCGCTACGCCGCCCAGCGCCGCTCAACGCGCCTGGCTGAGACAATTGGACGCGGGCGACTCCCTGCCGCTGCACATCGCCCTGATCAACGTCTATGCGCGCCTGGCGTTGCGTCCGGCGTCCCCCGCCGAGGCGCTCACCGAGGGCGAGGCCGCGCACTGGCGACGCCTGACGCTGGAGACTCTGGATCTGGCCCCTGCGCGACTGGATCTGGCGGCGATCCATCTGAACTGGCTGATCGCCCAACACGCCACACAGCAGATGACGCCGCTGCTGGCGCGCATGGCGGCGCGGGCGCCGCAGCATCCGGTAACGCTGTGGTTTGAGGGGATTCGCGGGCTGGATTCGCCGCTTGCGCAGACCCGGCAGCAGGCGCTGGCCGCTCTGCGGCAGAGTCTGGCGCGGGGGGTGGAGCGCTACATGGCGGTGGATGCGCAGCTCAAGCGTCTACTTGCGGATTGAGGGCGCATAGCGCGCCTGCGCCCGCTCCACCGCCTCCTGAAAGCGCGCTTGAAACAGCGGAGTGGCGAAGCGCGAGGCGTTCTCCCGACAGCGCTGCGCGCTGCTCTCGGAGAGCTGCGTGGTTTCGAACTGCGCCACCGCCTGACAAATCGCCTCGACGCTCTGTTCGGCGAAAAACCACGCCACCGGCTCGGCGTTCTCCGCGCCATTGGAGGCGGGGCGCAAGGTCTCCAACACACCGCCGCCGGCGTATGCGATTACCGGTTTGCCCGCCGCCTGGGCCTCTAGCGGCACGATGCCGAAATCCTCCTCGGCGGCGAACACAAACGCGCGGCAGCGCGCCAGATAGTCGCGCGCCTGCTCGTCATCCAAACGTCCCAACAGGGTAACATTGGGCGCACCGTTGGCCGCTTGGGCCACCCGCGCCCACTCCGGGCCGTCGCCGATCACCACCAAGCGTTTGTCCGGCATGCGCGCAAACGCCGCCGTGATCAGATCCACCCGCTTGTAGGGCACCAAGCGCGACAGCGTCAAATAGAACCCTTCGCTCTGCGCCGAGTGGGGAATCTGGTCACAGTAGACCGGCGGGTGCACCACATGGGCGCGCTTGCCGTAGCTGCGATGAATGCGTCCGGCCACAAACTCGGAGTTGGCCAGGTAGTAGTCCACCCGATCCGCCGTGCGTCGATCCCAGCGCCGCAGCGCCATCAGCAGCGCGCGCAACGGCGCGCGTCCCAATGGCCAGCGCAGACGCTGCAGGTAGAGCGTTTGCAGATCCCAGGCGTAGCGCATGGGGGTGTGGACGTAGCTCACATGCAGTTGACGCGGGCCGGTGCGCACCGATTTGACCACGCAGTGACTACTGGAGATCACCAGATCAAACGCGGAGAAGTCCCACTGCGCCACCGCCAGCGGCATCAATGGCAGATAGGCGCGAAAGCGACGCCGCGCCATCGGCAGATGTTGAATGAAACTGGTGATGGCGCGCCGTCCGCCGAGGAAATCGCGTTCGCTCTCGGGCAGAAAATCGACCAGCGCGTAGAGCGTCGCCTGTGGATAGAGCAACAGGATCTGCTCCAACACGCGTTCGGCTCCGCCGCGTTCGGCCAACCAGTCATGCACCACCGCCACGCGCATAGTCAGCGACTTCTCCGCGTCAGGCGCACAAGGCGGCGGCCACGCCGCGCCGCAGAGCGGCGTCTGCGCGCAGGCTGCGCCGCGTTGCCGCCATGCTGCTGTATGGTGTCGAGAGCGGCGCGCAACTCCGCATACCAGGATCCCGCCTGCGCCTCGTGCGTGCGGCTGTGCGCGCTCAACTCCGCCAGCGCGTGCGCCAGCTGGTCCAGCCGCTCCGACTCCCGCTGCTGGCGCTGGTGGGCTTCGCGGTGCTGTTCGGCGTGGTTCTTGAGCTGTTCAATCTGCGCCGTCACCGAGGCCTGGGTGCGCCCGCGCAGCAGATCCTGCGCCGCGGTGTGGTGGAAAATCTCATCAAACGGGCGGCTCCAGTCGATCTCCACCCCATGGCGCACGCCCAAATAACCGCCGCGATAACGAATGATGTTGAACGCCTCGCACGACGCCACCAGCTCCGGCGCGCTGCGCGTGGCCAGCAGATAGGGCGCGCTGCGTCCAACCAGCTCGGTCAGATCCCGCGCCGGGTTGCCCGGACGTTGCGCCGGGTCGGTTTTGGCCAACGCCTCCGTCAGGTGCGTATTGCGCCAATTGTCGATGCGCTCGAGCTGGAGCGGCCCCACCGTCAACGCCTGTTTGAGCCGCGCCAGGGTGCTCTCCTGCGGCAAGATGTCAAACGCGGCTTCGGGCAGTTGGCTCAGATCCAGACTCAGCTGCACCGGCAGCGCGTAGTAGCGCTGTTGATGCCACACCAGATTAAAGCCCAGGTAGTCGACCTCCATCAGCACCGGCGGATGCTCCGGCGGCGGCGCAAGTCGCAGCGGGCGTTGACGCCGCGCCTGCGCCTGGCTGGGCAGAGCGGGATAGCCCTCATCGGCCTTGGCGTACCCCAGTTGCGTCATGAAGTCCTGCGGCAGCGCTTCAAAACCCTGCAACTGTTGCGCATCCATCTCCGCGCGATAGGCCCCCAGCCGCCCCTGGCGGAAGGTTGGCGAAGCGGGATTGAATACACGTCGGGCGAACGCCTCTGGCGAACCGGGAACCTGAAGCTTGAGTTGCAGCGACCAGATCAGGGCAAGCTGGGTCTGTTGATCGCCGCCGCCCGCCGCGCCGATCAACTCCTCAAAGGAGAACGAAATAACGTTGGGAAAGTCGAGCCAAGGCAGAAATCCGCCCACACGTTGGCGAATGGAGCCCAACAACCACGGATCGTCAATCAAACGGTCGATGCGCTGGGCAAACGTCAATTGACTCAGATAACCGTGGAACGGGGTTTTCCCCGGCTGTGCGTAGTAGTGCGCTTCGGAGACCAGAATATCCAGCGGATTGCGATAGATGAACAGCCCCGGCGCGATGGGGAACGGATGCAGCCGATTGCCATACGGCGCGCGGCGCACCGAATCGACGAAAAAGTCCGCCGCGCGGGTGTGCGAGTTGGCGTGCTCCAGATAGTAGGCCGCGCCGCCCTGGGGGATTCCCGGCGTCTGGTAGTCCAGCCGATAGCCAAAGGCTTGCGCCAAGGATTTGAGCAGATGCGTGCCCGCCTTGGGGATGGAGATCAGCCACAGCGGCAGATTCTGCGAGTAGCGCTCGGTGATCGGTGCCAGAATCGTCACCCCCTGCGCCGCCACGAACGTCATCAGGGCGTCGGCCAGGGCCTCGCCCCGTTCATGGGTCAACACGATCAGATCCGCTTGCTCGCTGGGCGCGATGCGCGCGCCTTGCGGCAATGGCCCGGCGGCGTGCTCACCGATCAGGATCTCATGGACGATCCCCTCCTGACCCAGGGCCGCCATCAGGCGCATGGCGACCTCATCCAGGACGGCGAACCACAGCGCGCCGCCCTGCGCCGGCAGATGCGTGCGGATCGCCTGCACAAAAGCGGGCAGATTGGATGGAGCAAAGATCAGGTGATTGGCCAAAACCGCAATCCCAAGCATGGAGATGATCCCAGATGGATGCGCGCAACGTCCATCAGGCAGCCTGCACAATACAGAAGATGCAATTTATTGGCAATCAGCGCGCGCACTGGTCACGCACGCGACGTTGCTGCTAGAGTCGTCGCCACACTCCACATCGGTCTGCAGCAGGTGAGCGGGGATGATCAATTTTCAAGCCTGGGCCCGCCCCGTTGCGGCGCAGCTCACGCCCGCTGAACGGCCTGCGCCGAGCGCCCGGCAAGCGCGCGTCACCATCATCACCCCCACGCTGCAGCGCGCAGCCATGCTGCCGCAGGCGCTGGACAGCGTCGCCGCCTGCGCCCACGGCCTGCCGGTGGAGCATATCGTGGTGGATGGCGGCTCCAGCGACGGCTCGCAAGCGCTGGTTCGCGCGCGCGCAGGCGCCGTGCGCCTCATCGAAGGGCCGGACATCAACTCCCATGACGCCATGAACAAAGGCGTGGCGCAGGCGCGCGGCGAAATCATCGGCTTTTTGAACTCCGACGACGCCTATGCGCCATCCACTCTGCTGGCGGCCATGCGGCATTTCCACGACAATCCCGCCTGTCTGGCGCTGCGCGTTCCCTGTCTGTTGCGCGAGTCGGAGCGGATCGTCGGGCGCATTTTGACGCGTATCGACATGGGCCATGACGCCAACGCGGCGTGGGAGGAGTATCTGTATGGCGCGCCCGCTTTCAACGCCTACTTTTTTCGCCGCGCCCTGTTTGACCGGATCGGCCTGTTCAACGTCGCCTATGTCATCGCTGCGGATCGCGATTTTCTGCTGCGCATGCTGGCGGCCGGGATTCGACCGCACAGCCTGTGCGAGGGCGCGATGATCTACCAACGCCACGCCGGATCCGCCACCCTGGCGGAGGATGAGACCCGCATTATCGCTTTTCTGCGCGAACATCTGATGATTGCCCACAGGCTCGCCGCGGGGGTTGCGCCGGCGCAACAGACGCAACTGCGCCAGTGGCGCGCCCACGAAGCGCATCAGTTGGGCAAGCGGCTGCTGCGCCGGGGCGAGTTCGGCGCCGCCGCGCGCGCGGCGGCGCTGGGTTGGCGGGATGGGGTCGCCCTGGCGCGGGCGATGCGTCGGCGCGCGCATCTGACGCAGGCGTATCGACAACTGGCTCAGAGCGTGTCGGCTGGCGTCGCCGGAGAGAGGGAGCCCGCATGAATCGCGCCCCCGCCATCAGCGTCATTGTGCGCACCGCCGGCGCGCGTCCCGATCTGTTGTTGCGCGCTTTGGACTCCTTGGCGCAGCAGTCGTTTCGCGATTTTGAAATCATCCTCAGCGAAGCGCCAAACTGCGCGTTGGACACCGTGCTGGCGTCATGGCGCGCCGCCGGGGAGGCGCGCCCGGCGCTGCGTCGCGTCGTTCAACCGCACGGCGGGCGCTCGCAGGCGGGGAATTTGGGCGTGGCCGCCGCCCACGCGCCGTTGGTCTGTTTTTTGGACGATGACGACGTCTGTTTTCCCCACCATCTGCACACGCTGCATCACGGCATGCGGCAAGCGGGAGACGAGGTCAGCGCCGTCTACGCCAAGGCCATTGAGCGCCGCTGCGGGCGCTTTCCCCGCTGGGGGCGGGAGCGGGTGGTCGGCGAGGTCCCGTTTCTGCCCGTGCGCCTGTGGTTGGGCAATTTTCTGCCGATTCAGGCGGTGTTGATGCGCAAGTCGCGGTTTCAGGCCATCGGCGGATTCGATCCCGAGCTGGATGCGCTGGAGGATTGGGATCTGTGGCTGCGGTTGAGTCAAACCGGCGCTATGACGGGCTTGGACGCGGTCACCTCGCGGTTTGACATCCCCGCCAGTGGCCAGTGGCGACGGCGCAGACAGGCGGAGCATGCACAGGCCCGCCAGCGCATTGAGAGCAAACTCGCGCATCTGTCGGTCACCTTGCGCATGGAACAGGTGAGCGCGCAACGGAACGCTTGGCGCGAACAGTTCGTCCAACTGACGCCGGCGCGGGATCTGTTGCGCATATTGGCGCGTCGTCTGCGCCGCTGAGGCGTAAACCGTTGAACGCGGCGTAGACAATTGGTGGCGAAACTGATTTTTTTTGTGTTTTTTTCATCCCTCATATAGGATCGACGACGTTTGTATCGACAGTCTCGTTCAAAAGAGCGCACCAGTTCTCATCCAGTTACGTTATTTGGGGTCAGTATGTTGAAAATCTCCCTACACCGCTTTGCGCTGGGCGCTTTAATGGCTATCAGCGTCTACTGTGTTGCGCCGCAGGCCAACGCCGCCTACACCTATGGCGAAAAAGCCTCCTCCAACACCGTGGTCTCCGCCGCCAGCGTCAACCAGGCGGCCAAGCAGGCTGTGGAACAGGTGGCGCAGCGCATCGCCGCCGCCCTCAGCGGCGCGGCCTCCGCCGGTTTTGCGCCGGTGGGCAACTCCACAACCTCCCAGGTGATCGGCAACGGCTCTGGACGCGCGACGGGTAGCGCCATGAAGCCCCGCTATGGCATCTGGCTCGACGTCGCCAATAGCTGGCTCGAAAAAGACGATGTCGGCGCCACCGCCGACTTCGACGGCACGGTGTTCACGCTGACCACCGGCATGGACATCAAGTTGAATCGCAATCTGCTGATCGGCGTCTCCGCAGGTTATGAGGGGCAGAACATCTCCACCCCCTTCAACACCGGCGGCATTGACGGCGACGGCTATGCGCTGTCGCCCTATATGGGCTACATCATCAACGACTCCGACCGCATCGACATGATGATGGGCATCGAGACGTTGGACTACGATTTCAGCCGCTCCAGCGGTCTGATCACCGGCAGCACCGACGCCCTGCGTCTGTTTGGCGCCATCAACTATCACCACGACTGGCTCAATCGCGACGGCTACTATGTCGGCGCCACGCTGGGCTATCTGCGGGTGCAGGAGACCCAGGACTCCTATACCGACTCCAGCGGCTCGCAGGTCGACCAAGTGAACATCCGCCTGGGTCAGATCCGCGGCGCGATCAAAGGCAGCTACACCTACCCGACGGAGTTCGGCTCCATCGCCCCGTACGGCAGCGCGCGTCTGGAGTATGACCACGTGCACAACGGCGGCAACGTCATCAACACCGCCGGCGACCGCGCCTCCGCTGATCGCTTCGGCGTCACCTTCGGCGCGGGTCTGATGTGCCACATCGGCGACGACAGCATCATCACCCTGCAGGGCGAGACCTCGGAGTTCCGTGAGAACCTCACCAGCCACAAACTCAGCGGCACGGTGCGCATCAACTTCTGATCGCCGCGCGCTGAATCATCGCATCGAAATCGCCAAGGCTGCCGCGCAAACGGCAGCCTTGGTCGTTTTGAGCGTGATGTTGAGCGCCTGCGCCAGCGACGCCCTCACCCCGCGCCATCGCAAGCCCGATGTGCTAACCCGCGCCCAGGCCTGGAGTCTGCGCCCCATCGCCGCCGGGTCGTTTAGCCTGCGCGCCGCCTTGAGCCCCCCCGCCGCACATTCAGAGGGCGCTGTGCTCTCCCTCTATCTGGAGGGCGACGGAATGGCCTTTCTGGGACCGCGCGAAATCTCGCCCGACCCCACCCCCAGCGACCCCACAGCGCTGCGGCTGGCGCTGCAACACCCCGTCAACCAGGGCCCCGTGGCGTGGCTGGCGCGTCCCTGTCACTATCTCACCCCGACGCAGATGCAGCGCCAGTGTCACCCCCGTCTGTGGACCTCGCACCGCTTCGGCGAAGCGGCGGTGGCGGCCATGAACCAGGCGCTGGACCAGCTCAAAGCCGCCTATCCCGAGGTGCAATCCCTGCATCTGTATGGCTACTCCGGCGGCGCGGCCGTGGCGCTGCTGCTGGCGGCGCGCCGCGACGACGTCACCCGGGTGACCACCATTGCGGGCAATCTGGACCATCAGACCTGGAGCGAGGGCGAGCATCTGGCCCCGCTGCGCGGCTCCCTCAATCCGGTGGACTTCGTCGACCGCCTGCGCAGCATTCCCCAGTGGCACTGGGTCGGCGCGCGCGATGACGTCGTACCGCCCTATGTGGCGCGCCGCTACATGCGCGCGCTCAATAGCCCGCGCGCGCATCTGCGCATCATGTCGGCGTTCGACCACCACTGCTGCTGGGCCGAGCAGTGGCCGCGTCTGCTGGGCGAGCAGACCCAATCCGCCGCCGCCGCCCGATGAGACGTCCGTTGGCGCCCCCCACGCTGCGCCTGTGCGTGGACGCCGCCGCGCCCCACGCCCGCCACCCTCTGCCCGACGGGTCCGGGTGGCGGCGCGTGACCCTCATCGGGGCCAGCGTCGCGCATCCATTCTGGCCCACCCTGCAGTGGCGCGACGCACACGCCCGGGCGCAGACGCGCCGCCTGCCGTTTGTGGATCGCTCACCGGCGCAGGCGGCGATCCATCTGCCCGCCGACGCCCACCAGATCACCCTGCAGCTCACTCCCTGGCGCCTGCCGCTGGCCCATGCCGCACAGATCATCATACAGCCCCTGCCTGCGCCGCAGCGCCTGGCGCGACGACTGTGCGCGGCCCTCGCTCCGTTGGCGCGGCGCAGCGTCTGGCGCATGCTGCGCTCGGTGGCGGCGCAGGGAATCAATGCGCGCGGCGCGCTGCCGGCGGCGTGGCGCATCCTGCACCATGAGGGCGCCGCCGGACTCACCCGCCGCTTGACCAAACCCCTGGGGCGGACGGCGGCGGACGACGCCATCCCCGATTTCTGGTGGCTGCAGCGCTATCTGGCCGCGATCGACCCGACGCCCACGCCCGCCGCCGACGCCGCCCTGGCCGACTACCTCATTCTGCGCCGCGCCGGGGCTGAACTGACGCCCGACGCCCGCGCGCAGTTGGCGCACGGAGCGCGGGAGTCAGGGGCGGAGCTGATCTGCGGCGATCTGTTTGTGCGCAGCGGACCGAAATCCGGCCAACTGGCGCTGCGCGGGCGCTTCTGCCTGGAGCGTTTTCTCAGCGCGCCGGAGTTGGGCGGCGTGGTCGCGGTGCGGCGCGATATCGCCGCTCGCGCCGGTGTGGTCGCCACAACCGTCGCCGACGCCGAAACGCCGCTGACCCTGGCGGCGCTGCTGCGTCTGCTGCCGCTGTGTCAGCGCATCGCCCATGTGAGCGCGCTGCTGTGCCTCGCCCCGCCCGCGCCGCCGCCCAGCGCGGCGGAGTTACAGAGTTTGCGCGCGCTGCTGGCGACGCGCTGGCCCCAGGCCGCGCCGGAGCCCGACCGCCAGAGCGCGCCGCCCGGCATCGTCTGGCGCTGGCCCGCGCCGCAAGAGGCCCGCGTCGCCATCATCATCCCCACCCGCGACAATGTCGCGCATCTGCGCCGCTGCGTGGAGAGCATCGCCCGCAGCTGCGACCCCGCGCGCTATCGCCTCATCATTCTCGACCACGCCAGCCGCGCCCCCGCAACCCGCGCCTATCTGGCCGAGCTGGCCGCCCACCACAGCGTGCAACGCGTGACGGGGCCGTTCAACTTCGCCCGTTTCAACAATCTGGCCGCTGAACTGGCCGATCCCGCGTGCGACTTTCTGCTGTTCTTGAACGATGACGTGGAGGCGCTGAACGGCGACTGGTTGACGCGCCTGACCGGGCTGGCCGCCCGCGCCGACGTCGGCGCGGTGGGTCCGCTGTTGCAGTATCCCGATGGCCGCGCGCAGCATGCGGGGCTGGTTCTGGGGCTGTGGCGTCACTGCGACCATGTGGGCAAGTTTCAGCCAGTCAGAGGGCCCGACGGCGCGCGCAATCCCGGCCGCGACGGCCACCTCACCCACTGCGCCCAGGTCAGCGCGCTAACCGGCGCGTGCCTGCTAATGCGTCGCCGCGTGTTCGAGGAAGTGGGCGGCTTCGATGAGCAACTGGCGGTGGGCTATAACGACGTCGACCTCTGCCTGCGCGTGGGCGACGCCGGGTACGCCATCGTGTATGACGGCCACACTGTGATGACCCACCACGAATCGGCCACCCGGGGCAAATCGTTGGGCGACCCCCACCCCCAGGACACGCGCCATTTTCTGCACAAACATGGCGCGCGCTTGCGCCGCAATCCGCCCGACCTCTTCTTCAGCCCGTTGCTGAGCAGGGATCATCTCACCCCCACCCCGGAGCCGGAGCGCGCCGCGCCGCCCGCTGCAGCGCTTGTGCAGACTGCGCCGATCTGGCCCCATCCGCCACGGAGTCCACAGCCGTGAGCCCCCCTTGCGTCCGCGGGCGGCGGGCGGCTGGAGGCGTCTTGCGCCAAGCTCGGCGGACGCGCCGCGCCGCGCTTCAGCGACACTCCTCGCTCCCCGCTGAACAGCCCCAAATCGCGCGATCCCAGCACCCGCGGCGACGTCCTCTAAGGCGGCCCCGCAGCGCCGCACAATTGGTCGACTTGGGGCGTATGATCTGCTATCTTCCGAAGGACGTTTTATCGGCGTTGCAACGGACCCTCTCGCCGGGAATTATCCCGCCGCACAGTGACCTTGGGCGGATGCTCGCATCGTCGCGCCCACAGCGCCGCGCTCTGGAGTCGGCCCGCCGCCCGACCGCCTGGGCAGGGCGCGCAGTGAGCCCTGGGGCCCAACCCACATTTTTGGCTGATTACTCCATCTCTGTTGCTTTGGATCCGCCCGCACCACACGAACGTCGATGATGAAATTCCATAAACGCAGCCCCAGAAAACACGCCAAAGTCAGCCTCATCCTGCTGGATTGGAGCGTGCGCGAAAGTTTTCACCTGCTCCACTATCTGCGCCAGCAGACGGTCCCCCGCGACGACTTTGAAGTCATCATCATCGAGTACTACGCGCGCCGTTATGACGGCATCGACGCCTACGCCGATCAGGTGGATCTGTGGCTGCAACTGGATATGCCGCGGACTTGCTACTACCACAAGCACTTGATGTATAACGTCGGCATCACCCTGGCCAGCAGCCCGGTGGTGATGATCGGCGACTCCGACGCCATGGTGCGTCCCAACTTCATCGACACCATCATCCGCCACTTCGAGCGGGAGCCGGACTCGGTCTATCACATGGATCAGTTCCGCAATATGCGGCGCGATCTCTACCCGTTCCGCTTCCCCCCCTTCGAAGAGGTGTTGGGCCCCGGCTGCATCAACAATGTGGATGGCCGCACCGCCGGCGTGCTCAATGAGGAGGACCCGCTGCATACGCGCAACTACGGCGCCTGCATGTGCGCCCGCCGCGATCACCTCATCGCCATCGGCGGCGCCGACGAGCATATCGACTATCTGGGCCACATCTGCGGCCCCTACGACATGACCTTCCGCCTGCTCAACCACGGCCATCGCGAAGTGTGGGAGATGGATGAGTTCCTCTACCACACCTGGCACCCGGGACAGGCCGGCGCGGACAACTATCTGGGCCCCCACGACGGCCGCCACATGTCCTCCACTTCGCTGGAGGCGCTGGACACCGGGCGCATCGCGCCGCTGCTGGAGAACGCCGCCATCCGCATGCTGCGCACCGGCCAGGCGCACAGTTTCGACGACGTCGCCGCGCATCTGATCGACCCCAAATTCCAGCAGGAGTGGGATGTGGATTGGATCGCCGCCAACGGCGCGCTCAAACGCTGGAACGACTACAAGCGCCCTATGGGCAACCACCACGGCTTTCAACTGGTGGCTGAGGTGGACCGCGTCCTGGCCTACCCCTTGAGCGACAAGGAGGCCCTCAGCCGCGACGGCCAGGGGCTCGGCGCGCCGTTCGAAGGGCATGATATTGAAGAGACCAAGGCGCGCATCGACGCCGCCACGCCGCCCGCCTTGCGGCGGCTGATGACCCTGTTTGCACTGGCCGACCACCTCGCTTTTGACGTCCTCAGCAAGCTGGAGCGGCGCTTGAACAGAAGCGTGCACCTGCTGCCCCCGGCGCTGAAGATGAGCCTGTTCGCCGTGGGCGGGCTGGCCTACGCCATCGCCGCCGCAGCGCGCCTGCCCCGCGCTCTGCGCGCCGCTCTGGCCGCCAGTCGCGCCGAGCGCGAGCAACTGGTGAGCCTGGCCATGACCATCCACAATCTCACCCACTACGCCCCGCACCCCCTGCGCGGCGAGGAGCTGACTCTGCTGCTGGAGCGCGACAACCCCCGCCGTGCGCTGCAGTGGGCGCAGCGTCTGGGGCTAATCCCCGCCGCCCGCTTCGCCATCCTGCCGTCGGAGGAGGCGATGGCCATCGCCTCCCTGCTGGACGCCTTCGAAGCCGACGACAGCGCGCGCCACTTCATCGTCCCCACGGCGTTCTACCATCGCCACCACGCGCAGATCAGCGCCCATAACGCCATGAAGCGGATGATCCTGATCTGGGGCCTGACCGAACAACCCTCATGAGCGAACTGCACGACAGCCGCGCGCGCCTCACCTTCGCCGACGCTCCGGACCACCCCGTCGAGGCCCAGCGCGTGGCCTTCTCCGCGCAGCAGTGCTTCCGCCTCGACGGCGCCGCCGATGAGCGCGCCCTGTTGCAACGGCTCGGCGCGCATCTGCTGACCCAGCCGGGGTTGAGCTGGTATGGCGCAGGCCCTTTCGCCCAGGCGTTGCTGGCGGCTTGCCCGCAACTCAATGATCACATCCTCTGGCGGCTGGACCCGGCGCAACCGCTGGGCGCACAGTTGGCCGCGCCCCGCCCCGACGGCGCGCAGACCCTATTCGTGGCCCAGCGCGGCATGTTCAACCGCATGCAGGCGCGCTATGCCCTGCCCGATGGCGTGCGCCTGATCGACCTGGAGATCCTGCTCGAGTTGGCCGCCGATATCCTGCCCGCGCGCGCCTGGAGCCCCATCGGCCACCACATCTATCCGCTGCCGATCCCCGCAATCACCTTCGACGCCGGGCTGGACTTCCTGCTGATGGACGCCCCGGCGCGCAATATGGCCCTGCTGCCCAACGGCCTGGGCTATCTCAACAACGCCTTACAGCGCAGCGGCGTGCGCTATCAGATCTTCGATCTGGATATCGTGTTGTACCACCGCTTCCACATCCAGCGTCTGTTCGACCATGGCGGCGTCACCCATCTGGCAGATGGCCGCGCCCTGCCACAGGACCCCTGGCAGGTGGAGCACCACGAACTGTGGGCCGAGCCGGAGATGGCGGATCTGTTCGCCGACCTCATCGAACAGACCGCGCAGCGCATCATCGCCGCGCGCCCCAAGGCGCTGGGCTTCTCCATCCACCAAAGCAACGTGCTGTTCACCCGCCGGCTGTTCGAGCGCGTCAAACAGGGGTTGCCGGAGCTGATGGTGGTGGTGGGCGGCTACCACTGCTACCAGGCCGATATCGGCCTGCGCGCCTTCGAGGGCGCCGATTACGTCTGCATAGGCGAGGCCGACCTGACCATTGCGCCGCTGGTTCAAGCCCTGGCGCGGGGCGAGCGGCCGCGCAATCTGCCCGGCGTGATGTCGCGTTTCGACGACCCGCAGATCCCCTTTGTGGCGGGCCAGCGCCCTGAGGATCTGGACGCCCTGGGCATCCCCACATACGACTGGTGCGACATGGCGCTGTACCAGAACTATAACGGCTATCGCCTCACCCCGGTGATCGCCAGCCGCGGCTGCCGCTGGTCGCGCTGCTCATTCTGCGCCGAACGCTTCGCCTGGCGCATCCGCTCGGCGGAAAACTTTGTCGATGAGATCGAACAGTTGTTCGCTCAGGGCTGTACGCTGTTCATGTTCAATGAGAGTGATCTCAACGGCCTGCCCGATCGCCTGCTGGAGATCTGTCACGCCATCATCGACCGCGGTTTGCAGGTCAAATTCACCGGCCAACTGCGCATCCACAAGAACAGCGACCGCGCCTTTTTCGACACCCTGCGCCAAGCGGGCTTCGTTTCGCTGCGCTTCGGGGTCGACGCCTTCTCGGCCAACACCTTGAAGTTGCAGAAGAAGGGCTACGCCATCAAACACATCCGCCAGAATCTCCAGGATTGCCATGCGGCGGGCATCTTCACCGAGATCAACTGGGTGGTGGGCGTGCCCGGGGAGACCGAGACCGATATCGACGAAGGTTTGCGCCTGATTGAGGAGCTCAAGCCCTACATTGGCCGCATGGGCAACATCAATCCGCTGATTCTGGCCAATGGCGGCGTCTATTGGGAGGAGCCCGAGCAGCACGGCATCCGTTTTGATAGCGATGTGGCGCAACTGAAGCAGCAGTACTATCGCGCCATCCCGGCGCATCTGTGGCGCAGCGTCAATCCCGACATCGACGCTGGCGTGCGGCAGGCGCGCTATGAACGCATTGTGCGCCGACTCTACGCCGCCGGTTTTCAACTGGGCGGCATGGCCGAGTTGATCTATCGCAACGTGCAGACCGGCAAGGATCGAAACCGCTCGGCCAGCGCCTCAACCTCCGCCGAGGACGCCCCTACGGCGGTTGCGCCCGACGCCCCCAGCGCCATGACCCCCGACGCCCCCACGGCGTCGCCGACCCATCTGGTCGCGTTTGACGGCGCCTGGTTCGCGCTGCCATCCGCGCCGCCCTCGGCCCTCGTACACGCCGTTGGCGCGCAGGCACAACCGGAGGTTGAGTGCGTGTATGCAGCGCACAACATCGTCCGCTTTGACGGCTGGCGTTACGCCGCGCCGTTCGGGCTGGCGGTGGACTGGATGCGCGATGATCTGGCCAATCTACCGGGCATGCTGCGCGCGCGGGACGCCAAATCGTTGATCGCGCGCATTGCGCAGCAGGCGGCGGCGCGGCGCCAACAGGAAGCCCAGGCCCAGGCCGAAACCCAGGCGCGGGCGCTAGCGCAGGCCCAGGCCGAAGCACAGGCCCAAGCGCAGGCCCAAGCGCAGGCCCAAGCGCGAGCCCAGGCCGAAGCCCTGGCGCAGGCCGAAGCCCAGGCCCAGGCCGAAGCCCAGGCCCAGGCCGAAGCCCAGGCCCAGGCCGAAGCCCAGGCCCAGGCCGAAGCCCAGGCCCAGGCCGAAGCCCAGGCCCAGGCCGAAGCCCTGGCGCGGGCGCAAGCGCGAGCCCAGGCCAAGGCGCGCGCTCAGGCGGCGGCGCAGGCCCAGACCGAGGCCGCCGCCCGTGAATGGGCGACGCCGCGGTTTTTGCGCAGTGTGGATGGCTACAATCTGGTGGCGTATCGGGGCGCTTGCATCGCCCTGCCGCAAGCCGCCGGGGCCATCGATCTGACCCAATGGGATGATCTGAACCGCCTGCCCGAGGGCTTTCTGCGCGCCGAGACCCCAGAGCAGGCCGCCGCGCAAGTCGCCGCCCTGGCGCCGCCGCATTCCCTCAGCCCGCGCCTGCTCGGCGCCCTCAACGCCTATAACCTGGTGGCGCTGGGCGCGCGTTTCCTGGGGGTGCCGCAGAGCCTCGGCCCGGTGGATCTGAACCAGGCCGATCTGGACGCCATCCCCGGCTTGCTGCAAGGGGAGAGCGAACAGGCGGTCAAACAGGCGATTCTGGCCCTGGACGCCGCCTCGGCGTCATGATCGAACTACGCGACATCTGCAAAAGCTTTCCGATGTTCGCCAGCGGAGGCGAGCGCCTCAAACAGGCGCTGCTCCCCTTTGGCCGCCCGCCCCCCCCCCTTTTCATGCGCTGCGCAATATCAACGTCTCCATTCCCCGCGGCCAAACCGTGGGCGTGCTGGGGCGCAACGGCAGCGGCAAAACCACCCTGTTGGAGATCATCTCGGCGGTGCGTCAACCCAGTTCCGGCAGCGTGCGCGTGGCCGGACGGGTCTCCGCCCTGCTGGCCCTGGGGGCGGGCTTCGACCCGGAGTTCAGCGGCCGCGACAACGTGCTGCTCAATGGCGCCATCCACGGCCTGTCGCGCGCCGAGATGCAGCGCCGCCTGCCGCAGATCCAGGCCTTCGCTGGCATCGGCGCACACTTCGACCAGCCCCTCAAAACCTACTCCTCGGGCATGCACATGCGACTGGCGTTCGCCGCCGCCATCCACGCCGAACCAGAGATTCTGGTCATCGATGAGGCGCTGGCGGTGGGCGATGCGCAGTTCCAGGCCAAATGCTTTGAGCGCCTGCGCCAGATCCAGGGCGGCGGCGCCACCATTCTGTTCGTCAGTCACGATGTGCGCCTGGTCGCCGCCCTGTGCGACCGCGCGATGGTGCTCGAACAGGGCGAATTGCGCTTCGACGGCCCCGTCACCGAGGCGATCAACCGCTACGAACATCTGCTGTTCGGCGCCCACAACGGCCCCGACCACAGCCTTGCGCTGCTCGACCCGGAGGCGCCGACGGCGGCGCATGAGCCGCCCGGCTGCGTCGACGCCTTTCTGCGCGCCGCCCCCGAGGCCGCGCAACCGAGCCAACGCCGCAACTACAACCCCCACCACTACCGCATCGGCGATGGCCGCGCGACTCTGCTCGACTACATGCTGGTCGCCGCCGGAGAGATCGACCCCCCCGCGCTGCCGCGCAATCAGGAGATCGAAATCTACGCCAAATTCCGCATCGAGCAAGCCCTGACGCGGCCCAATTTCGGCTTCGCCATCAAGACTCTCGACGGCGTGCAGGCGTATGGCCTCAACACCGACCTGCAGGATGGCGTCGGCGCCTGTGGGCCGCTGTCGGCAGGCGCGGTGGTCACGGTGCGTTTTCATATGACCTTGCGGCTCAACAATGGCCACTTTGTGTTCAATCTCGGCGTGGATGAGACCACCGCCGAGGGACCGCGCTTCTGCGATGTGCGGCGGGGACTCTTCACTCTGGAGGTCGTCGGCCCCCACGACAGCGTTGGCGTGGCCGATTTCCAAGGCGGCGTCCAGCGCCTGTGCGCCCCGGAAGCCGCCTCATGATCCCCCATTGGCCCATCATCCGCGCCATGGCCTGGCGGCAGATCGCCACCCGCTACACCGGCTCCGGGTTTGGCGTCGCCTGGGAGGCGCTGCATCCGCTGCTGCTGATCGGCGTCTACTACATGGTGTTCGCCCAAGGGCTTAAGCTCACCGGCCCCGATGGCGGCTCCTACCTGCTCTATTTTATCTGTGGCATGACCCCCTGGATGATGATGTCCCAGTTGCTCACGCAAGCCCCGTCGAGTATTCGTCACCAGGGGAGCCTGGTGCGCAAAACCCCCTTCCCCATCGCCACCCTGCCGTTCATCCACCTGTTGGCCGGCGGCGTGAGTCATCTGCTCATGCTGGGACTGGTCATCCTGATGCTGGCTCTGCTCGACGCGCCGCTGTCGCTCTCCAGCCTGCAATTGCTCTACTACTTCGCCGCCCTGTGCGCGCTGCTCATCGGCCTGTTCTGGCTCATCTCGGCGCTGAGTCTGTTCTTTCGCGATCTGGAACAGATCGTTCCGGTGCTGGTCAATATCGTGTTTTGGCTGACGCCGGTGGTGTGGCCCGCCAATCTGGCCCCGGAGGCGCTGCGCGGGGCGCTGGCGTACAATCCGGCGTTCTACATCGTGGAGGGCTATCGCAATGCGCTGCTGTATGAGCGCGGCTTCTGGAACGAACCCCAGGCGGCGCTGCGATTCTGGTTGATTACGCTGTTGTTGATGGCGGTTGGTTATTGGATTTTCAAGCGTTTGCAACCTCACTTTGCCGACGTAATTTAACGCAACTCGCCTTATGCGCTGTTTTTGCGGGGATTATTTCGTTTTAGACAAACCCGCCAACCAACCAAAACCCAAATCGTAGTCCCAGCGCGGCGCGCTGGCGGTCACTGGCTAGACAAACCTCACAAACCATCCAAACCCCAAATCGTTTCGTGCAAGTCTGGTCATCACTGACCACACCACCAGCACAAACTCACCCAGCCAACCAAACCCCGTGACAGGCTGTTCTCTCGCCTGCCTTCATCACCAGGCCTACGCATGCCTCTGAGAGGTGGCGCCCATTTGTCGGACAGGTGGTTAAGGTTGAGTTTCGCCTATTGAGCAGCAGGAGAATGATATGGCGAAACGCAAACAGCATTCGGCGGCCAGCCAGTTCACCAGCCAAGCCTTCACGGATGTGTTGAAAGACGCTGGAGCTCGGATCTCCATGGATGGCAAAGGCCGTTGGCTGGACAATGTTTTCATCGAACGCTTATGGCGTTCCCTGAAACACGAGTGCGTCTACCTGAACGCCTTTGAAACCGGCTCACAGGCCCGACAGGACATTGGCGAACGGGTCTTCTTTCTACAACAATAACCGGCCTCATTCCGCCTTGCCGGGGTGGACGCCAGATCAGGTCTATCAGGGGCAGGCCTTCAACAAAGCAGCGTAACTGGCGGACTCAACCTTATCGAGGCCTCTGATCTGTCCAAATAATGGGGCCACTTCTGTTCGAATCCTCTCGGGGACGCCATTTTATCGCGCCACCCATCACACGCCCAAGTCACCTCCTTCTCAAGCTCTTCCACTCGCCTCCCCCCTCCCCTTGCGCTATGCTCGCAACTGAATTTGCGCCATCGTCCGTTCAATAAAATGCGCCACGCCCGCATCGTCAGCCAGTGAGTCCTCTATGACCCGTATCCTCGCCATCACCTGCTCGCGCGCCGAATATGACCTGATGTCCGGGCTCTATAAACGCCTGCACGCGGCCAACGATTTTGAACTCAAGCTCCTGGTGGCTGGGGCGCATCTCTCGCCCACATTTGGACGCAGCATCGAGCAGATTCGCGATGACCAGCTGGACATCCTGCTTACCATCGAAACCCTGCTGGACGCCGATTCGCGCATCTCGCGGCTCAAATCCGCCAGCCTGCTGCTCACCGGCGCCATCGATACCGTGGCGCAGTATGATCCCGACCTCATCCTCTACGCCGGGGATCGCGAAGAGGTGATCATCGGCGCGCTATTGGGCGCCTATCTGGAGATCCCCACTGTGCACTTTTTCGGCGGCGACCACTCCCGCGACGGTCATGTAGATCATCCGGTGCGTCACGCCACATCCAAGCTCTCTACCGCGCATCTGGTCTCGTTGCCCGAGCATGAGCAGCGGCTGCTGCGCATGGGCGAAGCCCCCGAGCGAGTGCACTGCATCGGCAGCATCGCGTTGGATCGCTTTGTGGAGCATCAACCCGCCGCAGAGGCTGACGCCCTGCGACAGCTGGGCTTGGATGACGCCTTCCACAGCTATGCGGTGGTGATCTTCCACCCGCTGGCTGAAGAGAAGGAGCATGCGGCAGGCTACTTCGAACACATCCTGTCGGCGTTGGAAGAAGCGAAAACACCCGCCCTGGTGAGCGCGCCCAACGCCGATCAGGGCCACCGGGATCTGCTGGACGTGGCGACGCGCTGGCGCGACCGGCCCGGCTTCTTCTTCTATAAAAATCTTCCCCGCGCGTTGTTTCTGGATATCTACAAGAACGCGCGCCTGCTGGTGGGCAACAGCTCCAGCGGCATTATCGAAGCCGCGTCCATCCCTCTGCCGGTGGTCAATGTGGGCATGCGCCAACGGGGCCGCTTGGCCGGGGAGAATGTGATCTTCTGCAACCCGGATCGCGCCGCCATTGTCCAAGCCATCGATGAGGCGCTGGGCGATTCCATGGCGCAGCGCCTGACCACCCTTTCCAACCCCTATGGCGATGGACGCAGCATCGACCGCGCCCTGCGCCTGCTGCGGGAGTTGGATCTGCGCGCGCTGCTGCCCAAACGCGAGGATGTGTTGGATGCCGTGCAGGCGGATGACAAAACTCGGACATTTCATGGGGATTTAAGATATTGAGGGCTATGCCCTCAAACACCCCTTAAGATCAAGAGCCAAACCGTGGGCGCCGCCCACACCCGCTGGGGGCGCGGCCCCCAGACCCCGCCGCCGACCAGTCGGCGGCCAATAGTCAGCGCCAGCCGAGCCTGCGTCACGCAAACATTGGCCGTTGGGTGCAGTTATTGGTTTGATTCGCTAGAACTCTCAATAAACTCCGCAATTTCAATAAGGCTGACGCCAGCATGTTCTTTCTCATCTTCACCGCGGTGATGGGGCTGCTCAACCTCTACCTCTACCGCCGTTTTCTGCGTCGACAGCACCTCCTGCCAAGCAAGTTGGGATTGGGATTGGCCCTGGCGCTGATGGGCGGCGAGATCCTCTACGCCGCCGACCGCTTCTTCGGTTTTCTGCCCGACAGCCCCACACTGATCATGCTGCTGGGCGGCTGCATCGGCGTCACCTTTATGCTGTTTGTGATTGCAGTGATCTACGATCTGCTGCGCGCTGTGGGAAGCAAAGGCACAACGCACTTTGATCCGGCGCGGCGTCAAAGTCTGCGCATTCTGTTCGACGCCGCATTTCTGCTGATGGCGATCTCCTATCTGTGGAAAGGGGTGCATCACGGCGGCAAGACGCCCGCCATCCGCCGCGTCACCGTACCGATTCCAGGACTCAAGACCGACAAGTTCACTATTGTGCAGTGGAGCGACGTGCATGTGGGACGCACCATCAAGGCCCCTTTCGTGGGCGATCTAGTGGAACGCACCAACGCGCTGAAGCCCGATCTGGTGGCCATCACTGGCGACTTGGCGGACCTGCCCGCCAACCGTGCAGCGGCGGACCTGGCCCCTATTGGCCAGTTGCAGGCGCCGGTCTGTTATGTGCCGGGCAACCATGAGTACTTCCACGGCGTGGAGGACATTCTGGCGTACTTGGAGATGCTGGGAGTCAAGACGCTGCCCAACGCCAGCCTGCCCATTGGCGGAGCGGATCCGTTTTTGACTGTGGTGGGCTTGAACGATCTGATGGGCAATCGCTGGGGCGTGCGGCCGCCGGACTGGAACCAGGCGTTTGCCGGGGTGGATCAGAGCAAGCCGGTGGTGGTTTTGGCGCACCAGCCCAAATGCATTGAGCAGACCGACCATCACCGCTGCGACCTGATGCTCAGCGGCCACACCCACGGCGGGCAGATCTTCCCGTTCGGGCTGCTGGTGATGTTGGCGCAGCCCTATCTGGCCGGGTTGCATACGCATAGCAACGGCCAGCAGATCTACGTCAGCCGGGGAACCGGCTATTGGGGCCCGCCGGTGCGGGTGCTGGCGCCCAGCGAAATAACCCTGCTGACTCTGGTCCCGGCTTAAGACGACAGAATGCACTTATTTCTTGACACGAAATTACTATTAGAGCATCTTTGCATAATCAAACTTGCATTTAAGAGGTCACAGTGAAATCTCTAGCCATTTTTAACAATAAGGGCGGGGTTGGAAAAACAACCTTGATCTATCACCTGGCCCATTCTTTAGCTGATCTTGGTCACTCTGTGCTTATGTTTGACCTAGATCCTCAGTCAAACTTATCGCTATTTGGCCTCGCTGAAGAAAAACTGCATTCTATTTGGGAGGCCGAAGATTCATTCATCGACGACTATAGAATAGCAAAAGAAAATACCAGCCCATTATTGTTTGACGAACTTCTTAACTCTCCCAGATCTTCCCATTTTCTTTTCAAGCCTGTTGAAGACGGTGCTGATGAACCAGCAAGACTCCCACCTCCACATAAAATTACTGATAAACTCGGCCTTATTCCAGGACGACTAACACTACATAGATATGAGGATAAAATTGCTAGCAGATGGAGCGAAGCTTTTACTGGTGATCCACTCGCAATCAGAACAATTTCTAATATAAGGCAGAAATCTATCCAGTATGCTGAAACACATGGATACGACTATATCTTAATTGACACATCTCCCAGTCTTGGAATTTTAAATAAGATCATAATCTCTACCTGTGATGCATTTATGATTCCATGCATGCCTGACATGTTTTCTCTGTATGGCGTTAAAAACATCGGGGCATCTCTGACAAAATGGAACAAAGAATTTGAGACTATGTATAACCTGCTGTCTGACACAAAACGCAGACCGTTGCCTAGCAAACGCGTAAGCTTTGTTGGTTATACAATTTATAATGCAAAGAAATATAACCAGCAAAGTAATTAGTATGCATTAGCGCAGGCGCATTATCATTATGCGAAGTTACTTCCTGAGACAATTAAGACTCATCTGCCAAACACTTCTTATCAACACCTTTCGTCTCAAGAAATCGAGAATCCGATTGGCAATACTGCAATTATGCATACTCACTCAACCTTGCCAAATATGGCACAAAAGTATAAATGCCCAATGTGGAATGTTCCTGATCAGAGTTTAGAGGAAACTGATATCAATACGATATCTGGAGGGAAAGGCAGATTTAGAGATACAAAAACAAAATACAGTAATTTTGCAAAAGAAATCATATCTAGAATGGAAGCCCTGGGGCACTGAGTCATGGACATCAATTCGATCATCGACGTCTACAAAGAAAATTCCGCCAACCTTGAAAGTTTCATGACTGCTGTTGAAACATACTTCCGGCGAAATGAGAAACTGATTAGTGACGACACTATCTATACAATCAAGTCCCGCATGAAAGACCCTGAACATCTACGTAGCAAAGTGACGAGAAAGGCAGAATCTGGAGCAGTTATTAATGAGAACAATATTTTCACAGAAATAACTGATTTATCTGGCGTCAGAATTATTCACTTATACCCAGGCCAGTTCATCAAAATTCATCAAGCCATCATGAGTCAAATAGAGAATAATGAATGGGCTCTCAATGAGAATCCCACTGGTTATACATGGGACCATGAGACCGCACAGAGCCTAGAGGAATTAAACATAGAAGTCAAACTTAAGCCTAGTTTCTACACAAGCGTCCATTATGTTGTGAAGCCTCGCGAAGATGCTAAATGGTGCTGTGAAATACAAGTCAGGACACTTTTTGAGGAAATCTGGGGAGAAATAGATCACTCTGTCAACTATCCGGTTAATAGCAGTGATAAAATCGTAAGAGACCAATTAAAAATCCTTGCCAGACTTGTCTCGACTGGAAGTCGTCTTGCTGAATCAATTTATAAAATGCAGAATGGCGTCACTTAGATTACAATCTCCTCCAGGGCGTCGTCGATGTCGGCGAGCTTGGCTTGCAACACCGCGCGAGCGTCGCGCACCCCCTGGTTGTAGAATGCGCCGCCCATCTCCTCGGTGATAAACGTCAGCAGCGCGTCGGCCTCAAAGCGACCCAACTCCTGCCCACTCTCCTCCAACAGAAAATCCTGCAATTGACGCGCAAGATCCTCACGCTCAGCCTCGGTAAATTGAATCCGCGCCATCCCCAACCCCTCCGCCAACTAATGCATTGTATTGCCACCCCACGCCCCGACCGACCGCCAGCCAATCCCCGCAGCGCGACGCACTCGTCAACCTATTGTACAGTAAAATGAAATCCGTTCCGCACAAGCGTCAACTGCGCCACACTGCCTTGACTTTTACCGCCCAACATTCCACCATGACGCACCCTTAGGTTTAACAAAACGGACAACGTTGGCGGTATTGTTGACGCGAGTTGTCGTCTGCGCGCAACCCCAAGCCGCCCACAGCCCAACGCCATGCGCGCATGCGAAACCACGCGCCGTCGACGCATCGCACGGCGCTGCGCCCACCAGCATCTTTGACGCCTGCCATATGCAGTGGTCAGGCGGCTTTCATTCGCCACACAGGAGGCCCCCATGGCGGATATCCCGGCTCAACTGGTCACCTCGATTCTCTCCACCTCCGGCGTGCTGGCTGGGGTGGATCGCAATAGCTTCGAGAAGATGCTGCAGCACCCTGACGTGAAGATGGTCACCTATAAAAAGGGCCACTATATCTATCGTCACGGCGACGCGGCGGAGAATTGCTGGATCGTGCTCAAAGGGCGTTTGGTGACCGAAACCTTGAGCCTGCGCAAGCCGTTCCACGAATCGTGCCTGCAGGTGGGCGAGATCACCGGTCTGATGGGGGTGTTGGATCCCGGCGCCAAATGGCCGGTGTCGCTGGTGACCGACAACAAGTCCGAGCTGATTGAGATTCCTGGCCGCGTAATCCGTGAGGCCGAGGGCAATCTGTGGCCGGTGATGGCCGCCAACGTCGCCCGCATCATGATGTACCACCTCATCGACTGCCGCAGCCAGATGGATCGATAGCAACAAATCGCGCCGCTCGACGCCACGTCAGGCGGCGCAACATCTCGCGTTGAATCACGCCATCAATTGCTGCTTCTCCAGCTCCACCAGCTTATCGCGGTAGATGGCGGCCTGCTCGAACTCCAGATTCTCCGCCGCATCCTTCATCAGCTTCTCCAGCTCCGCCAACCGCTTCTCCAGCGCCGGTCCCTTCAAGTGCGCATTGCGATCCACCTGGGTGTTGGGCTTAGCTCCCTTCTTGCCCTTGCGCCCACTGGGCTTGACCTCAGCCCCTTGCTCATCGTCAATCTTGATAGCGGGCGGGTCGAAGAACTCGGACAGAGCGTCGCTGATGCCCCGCTTGATGGTGGTGGGGGTGATGCCGTGCTGGACGTTGTAGCGCTCCTGAATGCCGCGACGCCGCTCGGTCTCGGCCAGGGCGCGCTGAATAGAGCCGGTGCGCTTGTCGGCGTAGAGAATCACTCGTCCCTCTGAGTTACGCGCGGCGCGGCCGATGGTCTGCACCAGGGAGGTCTCCGAGCGCAGGAAGCCCTCCTTGTCGGCGTCGAGAATCGCCACCAGCCCGCACTCGGGGATATCCAACCCTTCACGCAACAGGTTGATCCCCACCACCACGTCGAACTCGCCTAACCGCAGATCGCGGATGATCTCCATGCGCTCGATGGTGTCCACATCGGAGTGCAGATAGCGGACTTTGATGCCCAGATCCACCAGATAGTCGGTGAGATCCTCGGCCATGCGCTTGGTCAGGGTGGTGGCCAGAATGCGCATGCCGCGCTCGATGGTGAGCTTGATCTCGTGGATCAGATCGTCCACCTGATGCTCCACCGGGCGAATCTCCACTGGCGGATCCATCAGGCCGGTGGGACGGATAATCTGCTCGATGATGCGACCGCCCGCCTGCTCCAGCTCCCACACCGCCGGGGTGGCGGAGACGTGGATGGTCTGCGGGCGCATGGCGTCCCACTCCTCGAACATCAAGGGGCGGTTATCCAGCGCCGACGGCAGGCGGAAGCCATACTCCACCAGGGTGCTCTTGCGGCTGCGGTCGCCGCGATACATGGCGCGCACCTGCGGCACCGAAACGTGGCTTTCATCCACGAACAGCAGGGCGTCCTCGGGCAGGTATTCAAACAGCGTCGGCGGCGGCTCGCCCGCTTTGCGGCCAGTGAGAAAGCGGCTGTAGTTCTCAATGCCGGTGCAGTAGCCCAACTCCTGCATCATCTCCAGATCGTGGCGGGTGCGCTGCTCCAGGCGCTGCGCTTCGAGCAGGTGGTTCTCCTTCTGGAACCAGTCCACCCGCTCGCGCATCTCCTCCTTGATCTCCGCCATGGCGCGCACAATGGTGGCGCGCTGGGTCACATAGTGGCTGGCGGGGAAGAAGGTGACTTTCGGCGCCGCGCCGAAATTTTCGCCGGTGAGGGGGTCGATCTCGCTGATGCGGTCGATCTCATCACCGAACAGTTCAATCCGAATGGCCCGCGCCTCTTCGTGGGCGGGAAACACCTCGATGGTGTCGCCGCGCACGCGAAAAGTCCCGCGCTGGAAGTCGATGTCGTTGCGCTTGTACTGCATCGCCACCAGTGACCGCAGCGCCTCGCGCTGGTCGATCTCCTGCCCAGCGCTCAAGGTGAGCGACATCGCCTCATACGCCTCCGGCGAGCCCAGACCGTAGATGCACGAGACCGAGGCCACGATCACCACGTCGCGGCGGGTGAGAATGGCGCGGGTGGCGGCGTGGCGCATGCGGTCGATCTGCTCGTTGACCGACGAATCCTTCTCAATGAAGGTGTCCGAGCGCGGCACATAGGCTTCCGGCTGGTAGTAGTCGTAGTAGGAGACGAAGTACTCCACCGCGTTGTTGGGGAAGAAGCTTTTGAACTCGCCGTAGAGCTGCCCGGCCAGGGTTTTATTGTGCGCCAGGATCACCGCCGGGCGACCTAACTGGGCGATGACGTTGGCCATGGTGAAGGTCTTGCCCGAGCCGGTGACCCCCAGCAGCACCTGATCCTTGCGCCCTTCACGCAGTCCGGCCACCAGTTGCTCAATGGCTTGGGGCTGATCGCCGCAAGGGGCGAACTGGGCGTCCAGTTGGAATTTTGCCGGTTCAAACAGCTCCATGGGGCAACCTTTGCTTCTATTGATCTATCTATGTGTTTGGAGAAGTGCGGGGAAGATGAAAGAGAGTAGGGCTTCGCCCCAGACCCCGACCAGGGCTCCGCCCTGGACCCGCGAGGGCTCTGCCCTCGACCCGCCAGGAGGGACGCCCTCCTGGACCTCGGGAAGTGTCCAGTTGGTCGCCATGCATGCACGGTTGCGCTTTTCGACGTCTGCTTGCCTACGCGTCGTTCTTATTAAGGAATCTAGGGCGCCGCGCCTCTTGTCGCAAGCCGGGGCGCGCACCCTCCGCTTGGCACGAATCGTGTTATTGAATATGCAGGAGATTCCAGTCCAGCGCCACGAGGAGCGGCATGGCGAACCCAAACGCCACCATACAGCAACCAGACCCGCACACTCCGCGCGCCCATACGCGGGTCGAGCGTCTGTTCGACATCATCGGCGCGTTGACGCTATTGACGCTGTTTTCCCCACTCATGCTGCTTGTTGCGTCAGCCATCTGGCTTTTCCACCCAGGACAGATCATCTTCTCCCAGCGTCGCGGGGGGCTGCATGGCCGCCCCTTCACCATCTATAAGTTCCGCACCATGTGGGTGAGTGAAGATGGCGCCGATGTGCAACAAGCGGTCAGCAACGACCCACGCATCACGCCCCTCGGGCGCTGGCTGCGCGCCTGGTCGCTGGATGAACTGCCGCAACTGTTCAACGTGCTGCGCGGCGACATGCGCCTGGTGGGGCCGCGTCCCCACGCCCTGGCCCATGAAGCGACGTTCAAACAGCAGTGCCCCTGCTACGCCCTGCGCGATGTGGTCAAACCCGGCATCACCGGCTGGGCGCAGCTGCATGGCATGCGCCAGGAGATCACCTGCCGCGCCGACCTGGCCCAGCGCATTCAACTGGACCTCGCCTACGTGCGCGCGCGGTCTTTCGCTTGGGATCTCTCCATTTTGCTGAAGACCCCATTAGCCATGATCCAACCCATGGGGGGCGCGCCCCATCCACAACGCCGCCGTCGCGCCCCTGTCATGGGCTGAACGGATCACTCTGCCGCCAGCGACGCCAACCCCTCCTCCAGCGCCAACTCCAGATCGGTCTGTTCAGTAATCACCACATGGGTTCCATTCTGCGCCAGCCGATTGCGCAGACCCTGCCCCACACTGGCGGTGATGTAGAGATCCACCCCATCGATGGGATGCGGCTGACCATGCGGCCAATCATGGAACGCTTGCCCCATCGGCAACTCCAATAGCTCCTTGTTGACCACCACGCCCGCCTCCACGGTGTAGAGCCAATAGTTGCGACATTTGCCCGCGTGTTGGGTGACGCTCTTGCGATTCTGACTGGTGATGGCGACTTTCATGCTTTTTCGCTCCTGTGGGGTGTAACGACTCTCTGTCAAAAATATCAATTCCGCCTCGGGCGATCACCTGACATGTGGGCAAAACGAACGCCACACCAGGCCAAACCCGAGGAGGACGCAACCGACTTATTTTGTTGCATTCCTCTCGCATCAATCCAGAAAATGTTCAATATTCCTGTGCGTTTTCAACAGGAAAACGAACACCCACTGAACACTTGATGATACACTTTAGTTACTCTTTTTCCGCGAACCTATGCTGAAAATTGCTATCTGAACGTTCAAATATCAGCGTATGATGAAACTCTGATATTGATTGAGGCCGGAAGGGCCAATTGAGTTCCCGCACACACGAAGACCATACGCATAGGAGCGTTAGCAATGACCAAGCAAGACCTGATCGAAACCATGTCGCAAATGGGTGGCCTGAGCGCCGAGAAAGCTGAAGAAGTTGTTGAACTGATGATCGCGCAAGTCGAGATGGCCCTGGTGGCCGGCGAGAGCGTGGAGATCGGCGAGTTCGGCAGCTTTGCGGTGAGCGGCGCCGACAACGCCAACAACGTGAGCTTCCAAGCGGCCGAGAGCCTGAGCAGCCTGATCAACTAAGGCTGGTCACTCGACCGTCCAGCCCGGGCAACCCCCTCCCGCCCGGGCTGCATATGCGCAGGGCCGTCCCCCTCTCGACGGCCCTGCTTTTTTTGCTCGCAGCAATCACTCAAGCCGCCGGTCACTGCGTCGCTGCGGCGGGTTGAACAGCGGCGGCTCCCGACTGCGCTGGAGCGCTGCGTTGCGCGGCCAACTCGTTCAGTTCTTTTTTAATATCCTCAACGCGCTGCTGGACGCCCATCTGCTGGGCCAGCGCCAACGCCCGCCGCAAACGGCTCTCCGCCGCATCCCACTGCCGACGCTGCATGGCCAATTTGCCCAGATCGTGCAATCGATTCACCTGCACGCGCACAAACCCGATCTGCTCGGCGATCTCCAGGCTGGCCAACAACGCTTTGTGCGCGGCGTCAAGATCCCCCTGTCGCCACAACACCACGCCGATATTACCGCGCGTCGTGGCGATCATACGCTTCTCATCCAACGCCTCTCCGATGGCAAGACTCTTCCTCAGCGCCGCCAGGGCTTGGGTCCACTTTCCCTGCATTCGGTAGATCAGTCCCAAATTGCCATATTGATCCCCAATCCCCTGCTGATCCTGCACCGCTTCATAGAGGGCGATGCTCTTTCGCATCAGCTTTTCGGCCTCGGCATACGCTTCACGCCCCATATGAACCAGCGCCAGATTCGCCGTGGTCGAGCCGAGCAGGGAGCGATCTCCCAACTTCTCGGCCAATGCCGCCGCCTGCTGGTAATAGTCTTGCGCTGTCGTCAACTCGCCTTGCAACTCCGCCAGCGTGCCCAGATCGCCCAGTCCATACGCCTGCAACCGCACATCGCCCAACTCGCGCCCGAGATCAAGCGCCTGCTGGGCCATTTCCCGCGCCTCTTGCCATCGGCCCAAAGCGCGCAATACACCCGCCAAGCGCGTGGAGCCATAGCCCGCCGCGCTTCTGTTTCCGGCGCGCTGATCAAGCTGCAATGAGTGGCTGAAATGGCTCTCCGCCTCAGCCAACCGGCCCTCTCCAAGCGCCACGCGCCCCAGCGCCACCAATGCCCTGGCCCACCCCTCGCCACTTTGCAATTTGGCGTAGAGAGCCACGCTCTGCTCGGCCATATCACGCGCCAGCCCCATCTCGCCCAATCTGTACGCCACATCACTCAAATGGCGATAACTGGAAGCTTGACGCGCCTGATCGCCGCTTTGCTGATGCGCCGCCAACGCTTTCAGGTAATAGGCGCGCGCGCCGTGCGGATCGCCCTTGCGCTCGCGCAGCATGCCCAGGTTGTCCAGCACATTGGCCAGCAGCTCGCCGCCATCCACCTCTTGCGCCAATGCCAAAGCTTTCAGATAGGGCGCTTCGGCGCGTTGCCAATCGGTGGATTCAAACAGCGCCGCGCCCAGATTGCCCCACTGACGCGCCTGCTGGTAGACATCGCCCAACTCCTCGTATAGGGCCAGACTCTTGCGCCACCACTGCTGGGCGCCAAGCGCGTCGCCAGCGCCGCTCAACGCCTGCGCCAGGTCATCCGCCGTGGAGGCGGCGCGCTGTTTCTCACCCATGGCCAGCCAAGCTTCGAAACTCTTGGCGTAGAGCGTCGCCGCCTGTGCGGCCTCGCCGCGCTTTTCCGCAACCGCAGCCAGCTCGTCATTGGCGTAGTTCTGCAACCAGGCGTCTTGCGTCTCTTTGCCAATGGCGAGCGCCTGTTGAGCCAACCGAAGCGACTCCTGCAGCGCGCCCAGAGCGCGCTCCACGCCGCTCAATCGCACGCTGCTATAGCCCCCCCTGCGCCGACGCCCCAGTTTGAGCTCCAGCGCCAACGCTTGGCTCAGATGCGCTTTGGCCGGTCGATCCAACCCCTGCCTGCGCGCGGCCTGCCCCATCACCGCATGCCCTTTGGCGATCCCCTCTTCATCATCGATCGCCGTCGCAAGCCGCAAGCTCTCCGCTCCATGCTCCCACGCGCTTTCAAGCCGCCCCACGGCAATCAACGCCTCCCCGAGTGGCCAATGGGCGTAAGCCCCGGCGTGTTGATCGCCCAACTCCTGCGCGAGCGACACCGCCCTTTGGTAGGTCTTCAGCGACTGCTCAACACGACCTAACTTCTCCAGTGATGTCGCAAGATTGATGGCGGCGTTGGCCAGCAGCGTCTTATCCTGCGCCTGCTGCGCCAATTGCACGGCTTGTCGACTATGCGCTTCCGCCTGGGCATAATCCCCCAACAGAATGTAGGCGCCGCTCAAGTTGCCCCACTCCTGCGCCTGCCCACGCAGGTCGTTGAGCTGCTGAAACAGCGCCAAACACTGTTTGCCCCACGCAATGGCGCCCTTCAGATCGCCGCGCAGGGAGAACACGCTCTCCAAGCCATTGACGGCATAAGCCTGTTCTTGCGTGTCTTTGCTCTGCTCCGCAGAGGCCAAAGCTTGCCGATAGAGCCGCTCGGCGCGATCCAGCTCGCCCTGCTCCTCGGCGATAGCCCCCAAATGGCGACTGGTGAATATGACCCCTTGCGGCATGTCCAACGCTTTGGCCTGGGCCAGACTCTGTTCCAACAACGGGATCGCCCGCTCCAGATCGCCCCTCTTCTTGGCGATCAATCCCAAATATCCCAGCCCCAGCGCCTCATTGCGCTGATCGCCCCGCGCCTGGGCATGGCGCACCACGCGCTCAAACGCGCGCCGGGCTTCGGGCAGATTGTTCTGCTCGACCATCTGATACCCACGCCGCTTCCACGCCGCAATATTGTTGGCGCCGGAATCCACTGCCGTAGACGGCTTCGGAGGTGGAGCGACGTCGAGCGCCTCTGATGCCGGCTGCTGTGGCACAGGCGGCGTTGTGAGCGCAGGCGCCGACTGATCGCCTGCGCCGTTGGCGGGCGAAACGGCCTGCGCTGGGGAGCAGAACAATGCCGCGCCAACGCTCGCAACCACAAACACGCCGACAACTGGCGCCCACCGACCAGCAAAATACATCACCAACCTCCGTATATCGCCGCGCCAGAACTCAGACCGCCACGCAGACTCACAACCTGCTCTAAATCCTGACTTTTCACCCACGCCACAAGCAGACGCAGAGCGCTCCCCCCTGTTCGCCACACATGGCGTTAACGATGGCGCCGCTGCCGCGCTTCACGACGCTTATCCAGGGCGATCAACGCCTTCTGCCCCACTTCAATGCCATCCAGATAGCCGCTCTGCTGCGCCACAGATAGCGCCTCCTGATAGCGCGACTTGGCGCTGCCCCAGAGTTCGAACTTCTGCTCCAGGCGACCCAAACGCACCAACGCCTGCGCCAACTGCTTATCCTTGCCGCCTTGTGCGCGCAACCCCTCCACGCGCTGGCGCAAGCGGTGAAAATCCGCCAACTCCGCATCCAGATAGGTTCCGGCTGCGCCGGAACGATCCAAAACGCGATCAACGGCGGCGCGGGATGGCGGCGCCTTGCTGGGCGAGAATGCGGAAGAGCGCTTCGCAGTCGGCTGCGACGCCCTGTCTAAATTGCGCCTGACTTTATCCAGTTCAATAATGCTTGAGTTCAGAACGCTTTTATCTCCACACGACCTGGCCAACGCCTCTGCGCGCTGCAAGTAGGTCCGCGCGCGCAGATAATCCCGATGCCGTTTCGCCAACAGCCCCAGGCGCAACAGGGCCTTGGCCATATTCTGCTGACTGTCGGCTCGCTTGGCCGTCCCTAATGCCTGAAACAGATAGAACTCCGCACGCTCCAAATCGCTCTGGGCCATCTTGATCTTGCCCATCAGATAGAGCGCATCAAACAGGGACGTTGGCTGCTCCTGTTGGCGCGCCAACGACAATGCCTGCTCACCAATACTCTCCGCCTCCGCCAACCGATCCAGATTCAGCAGCAGCAAACCGTAATAGCCCAATATATTGAACTGAAGAGAGGAGTGTCCCAGATATCGCGCCGTCGCCACCGCGCGTTTGAAAGCCTGATCCGCCTCCTGCGAACGCCCCAACTGCATCTGCAACCGCGCCAGCCGCCACCAAGCTTCCGCATGCAGCGGATCCCATTTGACCGCATTGCGGAGCAGCCCCATCGCCGCCGTGGCGTCGCGGGTGAAGAAAAACCGCCCCAACCCCCGGGCCAATTTGGCGCGAAAGCGCAGCAGAGCCGATGGCTTGACTTCAAACAGGGCCAACATTTGCGCCTGATCGCCTTCATCAACGGAAGCCGAATACGCCTGCGCGGCTTTGGCCGCAGCCGCTGTGATGAGATCACTCTGCGCCGCCTCCGCCCGCAAGATGCCGCCGTAGAGGGCGACGCACACCACCAGACTCCAGACCATAACTCGAATCATCACGCATCCCAAAATGTATTAAACATCACAAAAAAAGCCTCCCGCATAGGTGGGAGGCCCAGGGTACAACTTTTCATGCCGTTGGTCAGAAAAAACCCACAACCATCCTGGCTAAAAGTGATAAACCTCCGCCAATGCGTCCAGCTCCACGGCGGCGCTATCCATATCATACTCCCCTATACATCCAGCGACTTGCGCCAATCGCTCACGCAAACCGCCAGAGGGGAGCGCATCAAGCAACGCATTGATCAAATCGCCGCTGGCGGCGTCGGATTCCGCGACCATGCTCCGCAACAACGCCAATTGTGCGCGCCAATCGGCGTTTAACGGCGCCTCGCCGGGCTCCTGCTGAGTAATCGTTGCAACACTCTCCTCCCCCCACTCAATGGTCTCAAGCAAACGCTCCAAACGCTGCGCCGCTTCCAACAGATCAAACTGATGCGCAGCGTTGATCACCTCTTCCCAAAGGGGTTGCCACGCTTCGGGCAGAAAGTGACTCACAGGGGTCTGCTCCAGCAGGGTCAAGGCGTCCAAACGCGCGCCTCGCAACAACGCCAACGCCCGCTCCATACGGGGTTGCAACGTACTGCGCGCCTCGCCGCTCAAGCTCAATGGCGCATCGAGCAGGCGCGCGCCTCTCGATTCACTGGGCGCATCAACGCTGATCAGGGGGGTTGAGCCGATTTTCAGCGGCAGGAAAAACTGAAACAGGCTGCCTCGGCCTGGAGCGCTGCGGACGGAAATCTCCCCCCCCCATCGCCTCACACAGCCGCTTGGCGATGGTCAATCCCATTCCCAGCCCTCCGTGGGCGCGGGTCGAGGAGCCATCGGCCTGGGTGAACATCTCGAACAACTGCTCTTGCTGTTGCTGATCCATGCCTGCGCCGCTATCGCGCACGCCAAAGCGCAGCGTCGTCACCCCGACCGATTGCTGCTGCTGCTCAATCTCCAACCCTACACTGCCGCCATCGCGGGTGAACTTCACCGCATTATCACCCAAGATCGCCAAAATTTGCCCTGCGCGCTTGAGATCCCCATGCAGCGCGCGCGGAAGATTGAATGACAGATGCAGCGTCAGGGCATGGCGCTTTTTCAGCCCCTCTTCACGCACCGCCTCCCAGTAGATGGCGATCAACTCCGTCAGCGTGAAATCCCGCGCGTCCAGCACCATGGCGTTGGCGCTCAGATCCACATAATCGAGCATGCCGTCGATCAAACGCAGCAAATCCTTGGACGCTTGTTGACTGCGTCCCAAATAGTCCCGCGCGTCGGCCAGATCATCCGCCTCCTGCGCCATGTGGGTGAATCCGATAATCGCGTTCAGGGGCGTGCGCAGCTCATGGCTCATATTGGCCAGGAACTCGCTTTTGGCGCGACTGGCCGCCTCTGCGCGCGCCCGCGAGCGCTCCAGCTCATGCAGCTGACGCTCGCGCTCGGCCATGAGCATGGACAATTTCTCAGCCAGCCGCCACAACGGGTGAAAGTCACGATCCAGCCGCAACGAGGGCATGCGCGAAGAGTCGCCATCGGCCAACGTATTCAACAGTCCACTGACACGCCTCACGCTGGCGCGAATGCGCGCCGCCGCCAACAGGCTGATCAACAGCGTCATCAGCAGCACGGCCGCCGCCACATAGGTGATCTGTTCGGCTTGGCGCTGAAGATGAATCGAGCCATCGCGCACATGAGACTGTGCTTCAACGTTCAGCGCGCTGTGTAAATCCGCCACAGCAAACGCCAAACTCTCCTGCAACGCGACAATCTGCTCCACCCGCGCAGCGGCCAGATTCGGGTTCTTCACCGCCGACAGCAAGGCGTCGTCGACGCTCTGGAGATAGCGCGCCATTTGACGCCCCATGGAGTCCAGATATTGGCCCATACTGCCGCCGCCCCACGCCATCAGCGCCACGATATGCTCCAGCCGCTGTTGGAATCGCGTCTGCTGCTCCTGCTGAATGCGCATCAACAGCGCCGCCGTATAGTTGCGCTCTTCCGCGTCTAAAGTGGGGGCCTGACGTAAGAACCGCGCCACCTGTTTGCCGCTGGCCTGCAGCTCTTGGGTGCGCAGATAGAGGACATCATAAGCGGGCAATAGCGCCTGATTGAGCGTCCACTCCAGCTGCTGATGTTGCGATTGAATGGGTTGAGAGAAGACGGCGACCGCAATGACGACCAGGAGCAACGCCACAGGAGTCAAGAGAGTGAGCGCGCGAATGGAGAGTCGAGCAGGACGGACCGGCATGGCGCATATCCAGAAAGCGAGGGAAAAGGCGCGCATGAGCCAGCGCGCCAATCTACATATTGCGCAGCATATCCGGTACTTGCAGAAGAATCGACTGCAAAAGCCTCGCAAAACTCGGAAGCCACCTCACCGTCACGTCAGCGTCATTTATTATCGGAATCGCCCCAAAGCCCAAACACCCGACCGATGTGATCCAACTCTTCGGCGGCGTGTTCCAGTTCATACTGGGAAATAGGACGACGCACTCTCTGCAGAGCGGTTTTGATCGGCCCTTCCGGCAAACGTTGATGCAGAGACTGCAATGTCGAAACCGCGCCCGCGTCATACTCCTGGAGCAGCACGCGCAACTGTTGGAACAGTTCCATCACCTCGTGATCCGCCGTGACATCGGACGCCAAGTCCACGCCATCATCCACACACACGCGATCTTCCAAGATCTTCAAAGCGCGCGAGGCAACGTTAAAATCAAACAGTTTCAAGCTCTGCTCACAATGCAACCAGATCGATTTTAAATCCTGAGGAAGATATTCTCGAATATTGATCTCCCGCGCCGCATCACACGCACGCAGATCCTTCTCTTTGGTCAAAGCGAGCAATCGCTCCAGCTCTATGCGCACAGACGCGTCCAGACACGCCGCCTCCTCGCCCGGCGCAGGCGACGCGGCCATGTCGACATCAGCGTCGTCGAGCTCGGGAATCGGCGCGCCCATTTGTTGCGGGCGGCGAAGAGTCAAATGCACGCGAAACAGGCTCCCGCGCCCCAACGCGCTCTCCAGCTCAATCCGCCCCTGTATCGCTGTGCACAGTCGATTGGCGATGCTCAGCCCCAGACCGATGCCGCCATGACGCCGGGTGCTGGAGCCATCGACCTGGGCAAACGCTTCAAACAGACGCTCTTTTTGCGCCGCATCAATGCCTACGCCGCTATCGCTGATGCAAAAGCTTACGTCAAATCGATCATTGAACTCGGCCATCAGATCGATGCGCAAACCGACACGACCGCCATCGTTGCTGAACTTGATGGCGTTATCGAGGAGGATGCTAAGAATCTGCTGCAAACGCTGCTGGTCGCCACGCATTGCGCGCGGCACAGCAGGCGACATCATCAACACCACCGCCACCTCACGGGCGTGGGCCTGCGCGCTCACCGAGCGCCAGGCGCCATCCAGCGCCTCATGCAGCGCAAAGTCCATTTCTTGGATGACGAGATCATCACTGATGATATCAACAAACTCAAGTATGCTATTGATTTTATGTAGCAACTCTTGGGAAGCGCGCAAAGAGCGCGAGAGGTAGCGCTGCGCTTGCTGCAGATTCTGCGCATTTTGCGCCATCTGGCAAAAGCCAATCAGTCCATTCATCGGGGTGCGCAGTTCATGCCCCATATTGGCCAGGAATTCACCCTTGGCGCGACTGGCGGACTCAGCGGCCTCTTTGGCCTCGCGCAGGGCGGCGTTGGCGGCGCTCAGATCCTGGGTCTTTTCGCTCACCAGGGATTCCAGATGGTCGCGATACTCCGCCAGGGAGCGTTCAGCGTCGTTCTTATCGGTGATGTCAAAAAACGCGCCGACAATGCCCGCCACGTCGCCATGCTCATCACAGAACACGCCCTTGCCGTAGATCACATCGCGCAACTGGCCGTGGCGGTCCTTGACCTGGAACTCGTAGCGCTGCTTACTGGGGCTGGCCATCAGCTCCAGATCCTTCTGGTGATAGACCTCCGCCAGATCGCTGGGCCACAGCTCCTGCACCGTTTTGCCGCGAATCTGCTCGCTGGTGACGCCCAGCACTTCGCCAAACACGTCGTTACACCCCAGATAGCGCCCTTTTCGATCCTTGTAAAAGACCGCCACCGGCAGGGCGTTCAACAGGGTGTTCTGGAACGACTGCGCGCGCTTTCTCACCACTTCGGTCTTCAGCCGCGCGCGCAACACGCGGCGCTGCCCCCAGCCCACCAGAGCAGCGGCGATAAAGGCGGTCACCACGATGGTGATGGAGTGGGATTGCCACGGGGTGAGCCGACCCTGGAACAGAACCTCCTTGGCCGCCTCGTACAACAGCATGGCGGTAGCGGCCAACACTAACGCGCGCGCAATCAACAGGCGGTGCGCGCGCTTAGCCTGTTGCAGATCCAGATCGTCTTCTACTTGTGAAAACATCCTGATTTGCCACTCCCCCCGGGCGGCGAAACTGAACGCTGACGTTATTTCTTACCGCGAATCGCAGCCGCCAGCGCCCGTTGCACGCCGATGATGTTGGTGCCGCCTTTAAACTCCTTCTCAATAGGCTGTGACTGGCCGGAGACCCAAATCTTCATCTCCGCATCGTCCACGCCCAGGCCGGCGGTTTCAACAATGAATTGCGTCACCGACTTGTAGGGAATGGAGTGGTACTCCACCTTCTTGCCGGTAATGCCCTGCTTATCGACAAAAATCACGCGAAAATCGGTGAAGATGATCAAATCGCGAATCAACTTAAACGCCAGTTCAATCTGCTCGCCCTCGGCCAATACGTCTTTGAATTCGTCTTCCAGTTCATCGACGTTGACTTCAGAGGCGTTGCCCATCAACCCGCTCAGCAATCCCATTTGTGCGCTCCTGACAATACAATAGAGTGAGAAAAAACCCGGCGATTCCGCCGGGAGAATAATTTCATCACAGCCGCCGTAAGCGGCAGCCTGCAAAACCTCTTTGATTCTTCAGGAATATAGCATGTTTTCCACGCGATTACCCACTATCCGTTGTCGTTGCTCAGGAGTTTGGACAGCTCGGCGAATTTTTCCCGCATCATGCGATTTTCAAACGGCGTGATGCGCGGCGCCTGTAACGACGTAAGGGCGCGATAGCTCTCCATGGAGGTTTTCAGCATCGCCAGCAGATCGGCGCTGAGTTGCACCGTGGCGTAGGTGTTGCGCGCCAGATCCAGATCCTTCTGCACCGCGGCGCGGGCGCGCGCCACCTGACCGCGTTGCTGCTTGAGCATGTCGGCGTACAGGCGCGCGGTTTTCAGGGTGAGCTTCTGCGCCTCAAGATTGCGTTCATACACCGCGCGCCGCTGCGGGTTGCTCTCTGCGCGCAGCCCCCGCGCCGACTGGTTGCGCACGCTTTCGGTCTTGGCCGTCAACTCCGCCAGACGGGCCAGATAGCGTTGGTCAATCTGCTCGACGTACTGATCCTGCATGTGCGCCATCATCTCCAACAGCACCACGTGCATGCCGTAGTAGCGGCGGCTCTGAGCCACCGCCTCGCCGGAGGCGGCCATCAATTCCGCCAGCTGCGCAGTCACCTGCTTGAGGGTGTCGAACACCGCCGCCATGCGCACGATATCATCGGCGTCCACCCGCGCCAGCAGGGTGCGCGTCTGCTCCGGCGTCAACGTCACGCCAATAACGGCCATACGTTGGCGGAAATCCTCCTGGATGCGCGTAATCTCCGCCTCCAGATTGGCGATGATCTGCTCCTCATCGGCGATCATGCGGTCATAGCCGGAGCGGGTGACTTTCACCACATGCAGCTTGGGCGCGGTCAGACGCGCTTCACGGTATTTGACGATGTTGGCGCGCGCCTCTTCGATGCGCGCCTGATGTTCGGCGATTTTGTTTTGCAGATCGGCGATGCTGCGATCCTCCAACAACACCACGGTGTCATCGAGAATCTCGTTCAGATCGCGCCGCAGCGAGGGTTTGTCGGCGCTGAAGAAGGCGCTCTCGGGGGCTTTATCGATGCGATCGAGCATCTCCACCCCATCGTCGAGCTTTTTGAGCAGATCGTCCCACACCTGACGAAAGCGCTCCTCGCGCAGCTCCTCCTCCGAAGGCGGCTGTTCCGGCTGCTGCTCCTTGCCCATGGGATCGTTCAGCGCATCGAGGGCGCGATCGGTGAGGTCCGGCAGTTTGTCGGCGGCCTCTCGCGCCGCCTCCTTGGTCCCGCGCCACGCCTTGCCGCCAGCCTCGCGCGCCGACTCCAATCCCTGGTCGATGCTCTGTTTCCAATCCGCCTGCGCCGCCAGCGGCGTCAAGGCCAGGCCCAAGGCCAATCCCATCCACGCTCTCATCATACTGTCCTTTTTGCGCGCCCTGGGGCGCGTTATGCGTCTGCCGCGCCCCAAGGCGCGCTATAGCTCTCGTCACTGGAAAAGATCGCTTTCACTGCGTTGCGCTGGGTGTGGACGCGGCGTTCTCGCCCACTGGCGGCGGCGGCGCATTTTTGCTTGGCTCTTTGGCTTCTGAGACGTCGCGCACCGCCTCTTTGGTCCCCTGCCACACCTTGTGACTGGTCTTCTTGGTCCCCTGCCAGGCGTCTTTGCTCACCTCTTTGGTCTCTTTCCACACATCCTTGCTCACCTCTTTCGTCCCTTTCCAGGCGTCCTTGCTCACCTCTTTGGTCCCCTTCCAGACCTCTTTACTGCTCTTCTTGGTTCCCTGCCACGCCTCCTGACTGGCCTCCTTGGTCCCTTCCCAAGCCTTGCCGCCCGCCTCTTTGGCGGCGTCCAGACTCTCGCTAAAGGACTGCTTCCAGTCAGCCTGCGCCGTCGACGGCGCCTGCAGAGCCAGCGTCAACAACGCCAACGCCACCCAACCCAGTTTCCGTTGCATTGCATTCTCCTCTTCTCTCATCACGCCCCGCCTCTGGCGGTACGCGCTTTGCTTAGTTTCCATTCAAACGGCCAAGCGTTGAAATAACCGACGTCTAACCGACGAAATCCCAGTCTGACCTCTAAGCGCTCCGGCGCCGCACTTAATGGATCATATATGAAGCGCTGCCTGTTTTTACAACGTCGCGACCGCAACTATTATCCTGACATCGAAGCGGCCCTGCGCGAAAATGGCGTTGAACCCATTGCGCGCATCATCGAAACCGACGCCGACTATCATCGCACGTTGGGCGAACGCGACGCCATCGGCGCCGACTTTCTCTTCACCCACCCCTGCCTGTCGCCCGCCTTGACCCTGCTGGCGCGGGAATGGGACCTGCCCGCCATTCAGTGGGAGGTGGACAAAAATCTGAACCCGGCGTTCCTACGTCAGGTTCAATACGGCCCCAACGACATCATCCTCACCACCTACACCGAAGACATCGCCAAATTCCGCGCCGTCGGCGCGCGCTGCCACTATGTGCTCAACGCCGCCAACGTACGCCCGGACGGCTATCCCCAAGCGCAAGCCGAACCGCAATATGGCGTCAGCTTCATCGGCTCCGTGGAGGCTGGCGAGAACAACTACTACCGCCGCACCCTGGAGGGCATCGCCGCCCAGCGCGACGCCATGAACGATCAACTGCGCCGCCTGTTTGAGATTCTGCAGCAGCAGTTCCAGCGGGTATTGGATCAGCAACACGCGCTCACCTTGCAGGGGCGCTACGACGCCCCCGCAATCCTCCATGATGTGATGGCGCATACCGACGGTTTGTTGCAGATTTTCAACATGGACCCAGACTCGGCGCTGATGCTGCTCAACAAGGAGATCGCCTATCTGCAGCGTGAGCAGATGCTCAAGTCCCTGCCGCAACTGGATGCATTCGGCCCCGAGGATTGGGGCGATCTGGATTGGCCCAACGTGCGTTATCACGGTCCCGCGCCCCAATATGAACGCAGCGGCGAGATCTTCGCCGCCAGCCGCATCAATCTCTCCCTGGCGCGCATCTACGCCCGCGACGGCCTCTCAGACCGCATATTCAACGTCTTGTATGCGGGCGGATTTCTGTTGGCGGACCGACAACCGCCCCTACTGGAGGCGTTTGCGGAGGGAACCCATTTCATCGGCTACGACAGCGCCGAAGAGATGGTGGAAAAAGCCGCCTGGTACAGCGCCCATGACGCCCAGCGACGGCGCATCGCCCAGGCCGGCCGGGCGGAAGTTCACCGCGCCCACACCTTCTCGGCGCGCATCAAGCAAATTCTTGAACTCACAGGCGTTTAGATTTTTTTTTACACACCACGCACAACGCGCTTGACAGTTTTGCGCAAAAGTCGCATATGAGCATCAGGATCCACCTGTTTTGGCGACGGCGACCCCATGAACCCAGAGCGCGGCTATCTCCACTTTGTGCAAACCCGACACCCCAAAATGTGGGCGCTGATCGAAAAGACTGCGCGGGATTCGGGCTTGATCTTCATCGATGAGGCCAACGACGCCATCACCGCCAGCAATCGCCTGTTGTGGACCAATCCCATTCTGCACGACTGTCTGGCCACGCTGGTGGATCAGTGGGCCATGGAGGAGGCGCAAAACGCCCCCAACCCTTTGATGCAACTGCTGTCCAGTTCGCCGGAGTCCGCCTCGTGAACAGCGTCCAATCCAACCATGACGCCGCCGTTCAGCGCATTACCGCCATCTTTGATCAGGTGCGCGAGCCCAAGCTGAACTGGAGCATCGCCATGCTCAACCTCCTCAAGGAGGTGCGCGTGGATGACGACGGCGCCCATGTGGCGCTCAATCTGGTGTGTGATGAGGAGCCCAAGATCGCCGCCTTTCGCGCCGAAGCGCTGGCGGCCATCGCCAGCGTCTACGACGGCTCCGTTGAGTTGGAGATCGGCCATGTGCGCGTAGCCGAACAGGGGGTGGCGGGCGTGGGCCACATTCTCCTGGTGGCCAGCGGCAAAGGCGGCGTGGGCAAATCCACCGTGGCGGTGAATCTGGCGGCGGCATTGAGCGCCCAGGGTCTGAAAGTGGGCCTGCTGGACGCCGACATCACCGGCCCCAGCGTGCCCACCATGCTGGGCCAGCATGGCCGCCCGGAGACGGTGACCGACGAGCAGTTGATGCCGGTGATGGCGCATGGATTAAAATTCCTCTCGGTGGGCTCGCTCATCGCGCCGGGTCAGGCGCTGGATTGGCGCGGCCAGATGATCAGCGGAACCATCGCGCAGATGGCGCGCAAAACCGTGTGGGGCAAATTGGATGTGCTGGTGGTGGACATGCCGCCGGGCACCGGCGACGTGCACCTGACTCTGGCCTCCACCGTGCGCGCCAGCGGCGCGGTGGTGGTGACCACCCCGCAGGAGGTGGCCTGGAGCGACGTGCGCCGCGCCCTGGATCAGCTCCAGCGCCAGAAGATCCCGGTGCTGGGGGTGGTGGAGAATATGAGCCTGTTCGCCTGTGAGGCGTGCGGCCACCACAACCACCCCTTTCCGCAGGCGCAGCGCACTGCGCCGCCGGAGATGGAGATGCTGGCGCATCTGCCGCTGGATGCCGGCGCCGCGCGCGACGCTGACAGCGGCCAGCCCGCCGTATTGGCCCACCCCGAGAGCGATTATGCGCGCGCGTTTACCGACTTGGCGCATAGAATTTGGGAGAAACTGAATCTCAGCCCCACGACAAACCCTATCGCCAAGGCCGCTCAAGAAGCGAATTCATCGGCCTGAAAAAACCGCGTTTTCCGCTGACGTAGAGCATTGACAGCCGCCTGACACTCGGCCAAAATCGAGGCCAAGCAGGATGCGGACCCTGGCATGGACGCCACCTCTCTCATTTAGCACTCTCCACGCGGGTCGGCAGGGCATAGACGGCACAGTTCTGTATTCGTCCCCCCTGCAAAACAGCTCCCTCGATTTTATGGGATTCACCAGTCTGAAAGAGGGTTACCCCATGGAGATTCGCTCATCCAACGTTGGCGGCGTCCTGCGTATTGAGATGAATGGCGTCTATGACGTCTCTCAAGTCCTAAAGCTCGAAGAGAAACACCTGAAGAACAGCGGCGCCAAGCAGTGCGAAATCCACTTGCGCGGCGTGAATTTTGTCGACAGCACCTTCATCGGCACTCTGCTGATGGTGATGGATCGCTACTGCCCCAAGCTGGCGATCTTCTCCGACAGCGACATCATCGTCAAATCCCTCAAAATGGCCCAGCTCGACCGCATTATGCAGGTCACCCACACCGCCTGACCCATCGCGCCCCAGCTTACTCCCGACACAAGATTCCACGCCTGCGCGCCTGGCTTACAACGCCTGCAGCAAGGCGTCGATCACCTGCTGCTGCTGCTGCGCGCGCAGCCCCGTTGAACTGGGCAGTGGCAACACCCCTTGCCAGATGGCGTCGCTCACCGCCATCGCACTGCGCGGCGCGTCCAGGTAGGGCGTTTGCAGATGCATCGGCTTCCAGAATGGCCGCGCATCCACTCCCGCCGCGCGCAGATCATCGCGCAAGCGCGCCAAACGCTGTGTATCGCCCTCCAACATGATCCCAGAAAACCACCACGCCCCCTCTGAGCCCGACGCCTGCGCAAACGGACGCAGTTCAGGAGAAATATCGGCAAACGCCGCCACATAGCGCGCATGGATCGCCCGCTTGGCCCCCACCAACTGGGCCAGACGCTCCATCTGCGCGCACCCCACCGCCGCCTGCAGATTGGTCATGCGGTAGTTGAAACCCACCACGTCGTGGTCATATCCCGGCCCCACCCTTGCGGTGGTGGTCAAGTGCTTGACCCGCGCCAGCAGCTCAGCGTCCTGCCCCGCCACTGCGCCGCCGCCGCCACAGGTGACTGTCTTATTGCCATTAAAAGAGAAGCAGGTCAAATCCGCGCCCAGCTCCCCTACCGGCTTGCCATGACGGGTGGCCCCCAACGCCGCCGCCGCATCGCTGATCACCGGCAGCTCAAATCCCCGCGCCACCGCAGTGACCGCCTCCATACGACAGGGGTTGCCCAGCGGCTGCACCGGCAGCACAGCCGCCACCCGGCGTCCGCAAGCGCGCCGCCGCAGCACGCCATCCACGCGCTCGCACTCCTGACTCAGCGCCTGCTGCGTCATCTCCGGGTCGATGCCCCAGCCCACAGGCTCCACATCCATCAACCAGGGCGTCGCGCCACACTGCGCCACGGCGTTGGCGGTGGCGATAAAGGTGTAGCTGGGCATGATCACCAGATCATCGCGCCCCACGCCCACCGCCGTGAGCGCCGCATGCAGCGCGGCGGTGCCGGAACTGACCGCCACAGCGCCCGCACACCCAGCGGCCTCGGCCACCAGACCCTCAAAGCGATCCACAAACGCCCCCACCGAGGAGACGAAGGTGCTCTGCACGCACTCCTGCAAATAACGCGCTTCATTGCCGTTCAGATCGGGAATCGCCAACGGGATCATGCCCACCACTCTCTCTCCTCATCATGACCAGTAATACTCTGTCGCAACGGATATCTCTTGATCCCACGCCCCGCGCAGCGGACAATCACACCATCGCCTGAGCCCTGACGCTTTGTCTGAAAAGCCACCCGCGCCACAGGATTGTCGATCATATGGATGCACAGCACCTGCTGCAACAGGCCATCGCGCAACAGAGCGCCGGCCAGCTGGACGCGGCCCTCACCCTCTATGACCAGCTCCTGCAACAGCAGCCGGAACACGCTGACGCCCGCTACCTGGCGGCGTTGGCGCACATCGGTCAGGAGCGCCATGACGCCGCCCTGCCCCACTTGGAGCAAGCATTGAGCCTGCGCCCGCAGTGGATTGAGGCGCGCTTGAGTCTGGGCGAAACATTGCAACACCTGGGCCGTAGCGCTGAGGCGCTGGAGCACTATCGTGACGTCTGCCAACAGCAACCGGACAACGCCATCGCCCAGCATCGCCAGGGCGAAGCCTTTATGGATCTGGGCGAGAACGCCGCCGCCGCCAACGCATTCCATCGCGCCACCCAGATCGACCCCAATCAGGCGGCCAGCTGGATCAACCTGGGACTCTGTTTAAAGTCCCTTAAACAGTTCAATGAGGCGGCCAGCGCGTTTGTGCGCGCCATCAATCTGGAGCCGCGCAACCCCCGCGCACATGTGGATTTCGCCCTCACGCTGCTCACCGTTGGTCTGTATGAGAAGGGCTGGCTGCACTATATGTGGCGCTTCAGCTTCGCGCAGATCGCCCACTCCTTTGCGCGCCTGCCCAAATCCGCCCAACGCTGGGAGGGAGAGGATCTGCACGGCAAACGCATCGTGGTGAGTTGCGAGCAGGGGTATGGCGACAACATCCAGTTTGTCCGCTATCTGCCCATGCTCAAGGCGCGCAACCCCGCCGCATTGGCGCTGGAGTGCCCGCTCCCTCTGTTGCCGCTCCTCCAGCACTCGGAGCTGGAGGTCGATCTCTACACCATCCCCAGCGCCGTGGCGCAGATGTGCGATGGATATGATTACGCCGTCCCCCTGCTGGAGCTGCCGCGTCTGTTTGAGACCCGCGTGGAGAGCATTCCCGGCCAGTGCGGTTATCTCACGCCGGTGGCCGAGTCGCGCCAACGCTGGGCCGAACGCATTGACCGCGACGCCTTCAACATTGGCGTCATCTGGTCCGGCAAAGGGCTGCACAGCAACGACCCGGCGCGCTGGCGTTCATGTGAACTCAGCGACATGGCGCCATGGGCGGAGCTGCCCACTGATGGCGTGCGCTGGCATAGTTTGCAAACCGGCGTCGCCCACACCGAACCGCCCGGCATTCCCGGCGGCCCCGCCTTCACCGACTGGGCCCCGCTGCTGAGCGACTTCCAGGAGACCGCATCGGCCATGCTGCGCATGGATCTGGTGATCTCCATCGACACCGCCGCCGCCCACCTGGCCGGCGCGTTGGAGATCCCCACCTGGCTGCTCACGCCTTTCGCCCCCGACTGGCGCTGGGGCATCGACGCCGCAGACAACCCCTGGTACCCCACCATGCGCCTGTTCCGTCAACAGGCTCCCGGCGACTGGTCGGCGCCCGCGCAGGAGATTCGCGACGCCCTGGCGCAATGGCTCACCCAAGCAAGGCCCAACGGGGGCTGACGCCATGGATGACAAACGCAAAACCGCGCTCATGGCGATCCTGTGGGAGATCCTGCAGGAGCACCCCCAGGGCATCCGCGAATTCGACCTCTACCAGATTCTCGCCGACCGCGAAATCCCGCCATTCGCCAAACGCAAATTGGGCGACCCCAAACAGCTGTTCGAAGTACACTTTCTGCTGTTTCACCTGCTCCACCTGCTGCGCCGCCAGCAGGTAGAGCAGGGCGTCGCCGATCTGGAGATTCACTGCCTGAAGATCGTCATCACGCCACTGGCCACCGCAACCAGCAGCGAAGTGCTGCCGCAGCCCGCCTCCAAGGTTGACGCCTACTATCTGGATGATTCGCATCTGGAAAATGTGACGCGGGAGATGGTGGAGGAGATGCTCGACAGCTTCTGGAAGCGCTTTGACCGCTACGACAAGCGCGATGAGGCGTTGGCTGAGTTGGGATTGCCGGGCCATGCGACTCAAGAGACCATCAAACGGCGTTACCGCAAGCTGGCCATGGAGAACCACCCCGACCGCGGCGGCGACGCTGAGCGCTTCCGCCGCGTGGCCGAAGCCGCCGACGTGCTGCTCAACATGTAACTATAGAGAGTCAAAACAAAAACTGGACAGAATGGCTAATGTTTGCGTGACGTAGATTGAACTTGCGCTGACTATTGGCCGCCGACTGGTCGGCGGCGGGGTGATTCGGGCCATCCATGGCCCTCACCCTTCGGGCTCGCTTGCGCGAGTCCGATTTGGCAATCCTGCCAAATCGTCTGGGGGCGTTGCGCCCAGCGGGTGTGGGCGGAGCCCACGCTTTGGATTTTGACTTTGGGAGCTCGAGGGCGTAGCCCTCGATATCTTTCATGACCAAAACCCAAACAGTCCGATTCTGATTTCAACTGACAATACAACCGCTGCGCATCACGCCTGAGCGATTACCCACACACGCGATTGCGCCCAGCCTGTTTGGCTTCGTAGAGATATTGGTCGGCATGGTCGATCATGGATTGCGGCGTGGACTCATTATCGCTCTGCGCCAGCCCCATAGAGAGGGTGATATGGGGCAACGGCACGCCTGCATGGTCGAAAATGGCCAGTCGCTCCACTGCGCGACGAATGCGTTCGCCCGCCTCATGGGCCTGCTCCAGGGTGGTCTGCGGCATCAGCACGGCGAACTCCTCGCCGCCATAACGCACCGCGCGATCGTGCGAACGCGCCATCTCGCGCAGGCACTGCCCCAGCGCCTTGAGCGCCTGATCCCCGGCCTGGTGCCCGTATGAGTCGTTGTAGGTTTTGAATTTATCCACGTCAATGAGCGCCAATGAGAGCGGCTCGCCGCCCGCTTCCACCGCTTCCTGCACCCCCAAAGCCAGCGCTTCGTCGAACCAGCGGCGGTTGTAGCAGCCGGTGAGCGCATCGCGATAGGATTGCGCCTCCAGCACATCGATACGCTCCCACTGCGCCACCAGATTCTCGGTGTTGTTGCGCAACCAACGCACCACGATGCGCATCAAATTGCGCCCCACCACCCCGGCGCGCTCCACCAGACGCCAAAACGCCTCATCCTCCACCGCGATCAACCGCGTCGGCTTGTTCCCCGCCAACACCCAGGCGCTGGGGCGCGCATGCTCGATCACCGACATCTCGCCCACCGACTCGCCCGCCTGCACCCGGCGCAGCAACGGCCCGCGAATGTGCTTGACGCGCACCTCCAACTGGCCGGAGAGCACCAGATAGAGATGGCGATTCTCCTTCTCCGGCGACAGCAGCAGCTCACCCGGCGCCAGAGTCACTTCACGCGCATGCTGTTCCAGAACCGGCGCCAGCAGCACAGGATCAACGCCTTCGAATACTTGGACTTTTGCAATTTCTTGAGGGTCAAACAAAGACATGCCCGCTCCTAAACACAGCAACGGCGTCACACAAAACGCGATGACGGAAAATTAAGGGGAATCAACCAAGTGGGTGCGCAAACAACAAAATAAACCTGACCGCGCCACAAAGGAACCCCGGCCGCGCCGCCAGACAACAAACAAAGAGCGCCGCCCGAAGGCGGCGCTCAGCATGACAAGAGAGCGGGAATTACTCCACGACGATGCTCGGCCCTTTGGGCTGACCCGCGCCTTCAGCCAGTTTCTCGGAGACGCGTTTGGCGATCTCCATATAAGCGCGCGCCTGCGGGCTATCGGGGTTGGCCACCACCGTCGGCGCGCCCGCATCGGCGTCGATGCGGATCTGCTCGATAATGGGGATGTGGCCAAGGAACTCAATCTGCGAAGATTGCGCCTCTTTCTCGGCGCCGCCATGGCTGAAGATCTCAGCCCGATGGCCGCACTCGGGGCACTCGTAGTAGGACATGTTCTCGATCACCCCCAGCACCGGGGCTTCCACCTTGTGGAACATGTTGATGCCCTTGCGCACGTCGGCCAGGGCCACATCCTGCGGGGTGGAGACGATCACCACCCCCGCCAGGGGGATCTTCTGGGTCAGGGTCAGCTGGGCGTCGCCGGTGCCCGGGGGCATATCCACGATGAGGAAATCCAGCTCGCCCCAGTCGATGTCGCGCAGCAGCTGCTCGACGGCCATGCCCACCATGGGGCCGCGCCACACCATGGGCGTATCCTCAGGCATAAAGAAACCCATGGAGATCGCCTTGAGGCCATGGGCCTCCATGGGCGGAACCTTCTTACCCTCTTCGGCCTTGGGCTGTTCGTGCACGTTGAGCATGCGCGGCAGGCTGGGACCGTAGATGTCAGCGTCGAGAATACCCACGGACGCGCCTTGCGCGCGCAGCGCCAGCGCCAGATTGACGGCGGTGGTGGACTTGCCCACCCCGCCTTTGCCTGAGGCCACGGCGATGACGTGTTTGACGTGGGGAATCAGGGGTTCAGGCGGCGGCTGTTGGCCGTGACCCGGTTGTCCGTGTCCTTGCATAATCTCTCTCCAAAAGCATCGTTGCGGCGTGAGCAGAACTCCGCCGGTGGCTGTGGGAATCGTCGCCCGGACTGACAAAGCCGCGCCCGGCGTTGAAAACGCGCGGGGGCAAAAAATATCGCCGTTGGATGGGCTCGGCGCCGGGCTGGCGCAGTCGCTGATAACATTAGCGCAACGCCCCGTTGCGTCAAGGCGTTGCGTCAGAGCCCCGCAGCGATGGGCAAGTTCCGTTGCGCGCCATTTTTCCCCACGGCGCCTGGATAAGAATTCGCTTATGCAGAATCGTTTCGTGACATTCAGACAAAACTCCCTTATATTTGAAACTCGATTTCTCCCGGTTTGCAGTTCAAACCCTTGAAATCACTCGCAATTAAGAATTCTCTGAAAAGCTGAAACGCTCGCACAGCCCGCACCTCGGGGTCCTCCCGAATGGTCCGCGCCGCGCACCCAGGGAGAGCCCTCATGACGGAAGTCTCGTTTTCCAACTTCCTGCTGATTCTTATCAGCACCGTATTCGTCAACAACTATGTGCTGGCGAAATTCCTCGGCATCTGCCCCTTCCTGGGGGTGTCCAAAAAGGTCGAGACCGCAGTGGGCATGACCTACGCGGTGATGTTCGTGATGACCCTGGCCTCGGTGATCTCCTGGCTGGTGCAGCACTACATCCTCGACACGTTCGGGCTGGGGTATTTGCAGACCATCTCCTTTATTCTCATCATCGCCTCGCTGGTGCAGTTGACGGAGATGGTGATCCACAAGGTGAGCCCGGTGCTGTACGCCTCACTGGGGATCTTCCTGCCGCTGATCACCACCAACTGCGCCGTGCTGGGCGTGGCGCTGCTCAACATTCAGCAAGAGAACTCTTTCCTCAACGCCACATTCTACGGCATTGGCGCCGGTTTGGGCTTCGGCCTGGTTCTGATTCTGTTCGCCGGCATGCGCGAACGCATCGACCTGTCGGACGTGCCCGCCCTGTTCAAGGGTTCGCCCATCTCCCTGATCAACGCCGGTCTGATGTCCCTGGCGTTCATGGGCTTCGCCGGCTTGGTGAAATAGGAGAGCAGTCATGATCGAAGCGATTCTCAGCATGGGCGGCATGGCCCTGGTCGCCGGTTTGGGACTGGGTTACGCAGCCAAGAAGTTCCACGTGGAGGGCGACCCCATGGTGGACAAAATCGAGGCGGCTCTGCCCGCCACCAACTGCGGCAACTGCGGCTACCCCGGCTGCCGCCCCTACGCCGAAGCGCTGGCCAATGGCGAAGCGGAGATCAATCTCTGCACCCCTGGCGGCAAGGATCTGATGGAGGATCTCGCCGCCATGCTGGGCGTTGAGCCCGCCGCCATGGAGGACTCCGGCCCCACCGTAGCGTTCATCCGCGAGACCGATTGCATCGGCTGCACCGCCTGCATCAAGGCGTGCCCAGTGGACGCCATCGTCGGCGCCAACAAGCAGTCCCACACCGTCATCACCGCCGAGTGCACCTCCTGTGAGAAGTGCATCGAGCCCTGCCCGGTGGACTGCATCGATATGATCCCGGTCAAAGAGACGCTCTACGACTGGCAGTGGAACAAACCCGCCGGACCGGCGGCCCCCACCGTCCATTAAGAACTTTCCGTCGCGCCACAGGCGACGATGTTTCGCGGGCGGTTCCCCTCCGGTTCCGTCGCCCGCGCCGGGACCCCTGCGGTCCGGGCCACACTGCGTAATGAGGTGTTCGCATGGGTATTGCGGCCAAGGTGCTGCGCGCCTTTCATGGCGGGGTGCACCCCGAAGAACATAAGGATCTCTCGCAATTCTGCTCCATCGAATCGGCGGGAATCCCGGACAAGCTCTATGTGCCGTTGCATCAGCACATTGGCGCGCCCTGCGATCCGGCGGTGGATCCGGGCGAAACGGTCAAGAAGGGACAGCGCATCGGCAACCCGGTGGGCTTCATCTCCGCCGCCGTGCACGCCCCCACCTCGGGGGTGATCGAAGAGATTGTCGACCACCCGGTGGGCCACCCCTCCGGTTTGACCATGCTCTGCGCGGTGCTCAAGCCCGACGGCAAGGATGAGTGGATCGATGGCCTCAAAGGCATCGCCGATCCCTTCACCGCCGAACCCTCCGCCATCCGCGATGCGGTGCGCGAAGCGGGCATCGTCGGTCTCGGCGGCGCCACCTTCCCCAGCTTCGTCAAACTGTCGCCCCCCGGCGGCAAAGTGGCGCAGATCCTGATCCTCAACGGCGTCGAGTGCGAACCCTATCTGACCTGCGACGCGCGCCTGATGGAGGAGCAATCCAAGCAGATCGTCGACGGCGCCGCCATCATGCTGCACGCGCTGCAGACCAAAGAGTGCGTCATCGGCATCGAGGACAACAAACCCGCCGCCATCGCCGCCATGCAGCGCGCCTGCGCCGACCACCCGCAGATCACCGTGCAGGCGCTGCCGGTGATGTATCCGCAGGGCTCGGAGAAGCAGCTCATCGAAGTGATCACCGGCAAGCAGGTGCCCTCGGGCGGCCTGCCCATCGACGCCGGCGTCATCTGCCACAATGTCGCCACCGCGCTGGCCATCAGCGAAGCGGTGCGCGAAGGCAAACCGCTGATCTCCCGCGTGGTCACCATGACAGGACTGGGCATCACCCGCCCGGCCAACTTCGACACCCTCATGGGCACTCCGGTGCGTCACCTCATCGACCTGTGCGGCGGCATGAAGGGCAACACCACCCGCATGGTGATGGGCGGCCCGATGATGGGCGTGGCCCTGCGCGACATGACCGCGCTGGACGTGCCGGTGGTCAAAGGCACCTCCGGCATTCTCTGCCTCACCGCCAAAGAGGCGACCGAGAAGCCCGAGCAGCCCTGCATCCGCTGCGGCCACTGCCTGGAGGTGTGCCCCATCAGCCTGATGCCCTCGGAGATGGCGTGGCTGGCCAAGAGCGATGAGTTCGACAAGCTGCAGGAGTATGACATCTTCGACTGCATCGAGTGCGGCTCCTGCTCCTATACCTGCCCGGCCAACATTCCGCTGGTGCACTACTTCCGCTACGGCAAGCTGTCGATCCAGGCCAAAGAGCGCAACGCCCGCAAGACCGAGCTGGCCAAGGCGCGCACCCAGGCCAAAGAGGAGCGAATGGCCAAAGAGAAGGCCGAGCGTGAAGCCAAGAAGAAGGCGCTGAAGGCCAAGACCGCGGCCAACAAGCCCGCTGCCGCTGCCGAGGCCAAAGCGGACGCGTCGGCAGGCGGTGACGACAAGGCGGCCAAAGCCGCCAAGGCCGCAGCCGCCGCCAAAGCCGCGCGCGAAGCCAAAGCCGCTGCCGCTGGCGGCGACGCCGCCGCTCCGGCCGATGACAAAGCAGCCAAAGCCGCCAAGGCCGCAGCCGCAGCCAAAGCCGCCAAAGCCGCGCGGGAAGCCAAGTTAGCCAAAGAGGCCGGCGCCGCCGAAACCTCTGATGAGACGCCCACAGCCGCTCCGGCCGATGACAAAGCGGCCAAAGCCGCCAAGGCCGCAGCAGCCGCCAAGGCGGCCAAGGCGGCGCGGGAAGCCAAACTGGCGCGGGAAGCCGCAGCCAAGGAAGACGAGCAGGCGTGAACCCGTGGCATTGACCGCCAAATCGGGGCATTGACCACCAATCGGGATAGATCATGAGCAGCTTGACATTTAGTTCTTCGCCCCACGTGCATGGCGGCGACTCCATACCCAAGGTGATGCACACGGTGATCGCCGCGCTGATGCCGGCCACCCTGCTGTCGGTGGGCCTGTTCGGCTTCCCGGCGCTGCTGGTGATCGTCATCACCACCGCCGCCTGCATGGTGACCGAGTTCATCGCCAACGCCCTGCGCGGACGCCCCTCCACCCTGCATGACGGGTCGGCGGCGCTCACCGGCATCCTGCTGGCGCTCACCCTGCCGCCCCACAGCCCCTGGTGGATCTGTGTGGTGGGCGGCGTGTTCGCCATCGGCGTGGGCAAACAGGTCTACGGCGGCCTGGGCTACAACATGTTCAACCCGGCCCTCATCGCCCGCGTATTCCTGCTGATCTCCTTCCCGGTGGAGTTGACCACCTGGCCGGAGGTGTCGCCCATCATCGGCGACAACGCCTTCAGCTTCATGCAGTCGCTCTCCATCATCTTCTCCGGCGACTACGGCTCGGCGGCCATGGACACCATCACCGCCGCCACCCCGCTGGGTCACTACAAGACCGAGATGGGTCTGGGCCGCACGGTGCATGAAGCGCTCATGACCACCTTCGGTTTCGACTACATCAACGCCGCCTCCGGCGAGATGGGCGGCTCCCTGGGCGAGACCTCGGCCATTCTGTTGCTGGGCGGCGGTCTGTACATGATCCATAAAAAGCTGATCGGCTGGCACATCCCCGCCGCCATGCTGGCGGGCTGCCTGCTGCCCGCCGCCATCATGTGGCTGGTCAATGGCGACAAGTACCCCGATCCGCTGTTCCACCTGCTCACCGGCGGCCTGATTCTGGGGGCCTTCTTCATGGCCACCGATATGGTCACATCGCCGGTGACGCCCCGCGGTCAGATCATCTTCGGCGCCGGTTGCGGCTTCCTCACCTACGTGATCCGCACCTGGACCGGCTACCCCGAGGGGGTGAGCTTCGCCGTGGTGATCATGAACTGCGCGGTGCCGCTCATCGACCAGTACACGCGCCCCGTGGTCTACGGCAAGAGCAAGCGCGCCAAGGAGAACGCCTGATGCAGATTCTCAAAATGGGCATTGTGCTGACCATCGTGGGGGCCGTGGCCACCACCGTGCTGGCCAGCGTGTATGACGTCACCAAAGGGCCCATCGCCGAAGCCAAGCGCCAGGAGGTGCTGGCCGCGCTCAAAGAGGTGCTGCCCCCCGGTTTCGATAATGAACCCGACCGCGACACCGTGGTGCTGGTGGACAAGCGCCTGCACCGTAAAGAGAAGCCGGTCACCTTCTACCGTTCGCGCATCAGCGGCGAAGTCACCGGCGTGGCCTATGTGGTCACCGCCCCTGACGGCTACTCCGGCGACATCGACATCATGATGGGTCTGAACACCGATGGCGTGCTGACCGGCATCAAAGTGGTGGCCCACGCTGAGACGCCGGGGCTGGGCGACAAGATCGTCGTCACCGACTGGCCCGAATCGTTCAAGGGCGAAAGCCAGAACAGCGTCAAATGGGCGGTGAAGAAGGATGGCGGCCACTTCGACCAGTTCGCCGGCGCCACCATCACCCCGCGCGCGGTGGTCAATGCGGTCAAGCGCGGTCTGGACTTCTTTGCCGAAAACAAAGCCAAGTGCCTGGCCGACCCCCCGGCCAAGGCCGACGACAAATCCTAAAGGCAGGCCGCATCGGTTTGCTTTGTGAGCGAGCATCGCTTGCCCCCAACAGGGAGGCTGGAACATGAGTGAAGAGACCCCTAACAGCAAGATCATTGCTGACGGCATTTGGAACAACAACGTGGTGTTCGCCGCGCTGCTGGGCATGTGCCCGCTGCTGGGCGTGACCACCACCGCCATGAACGGCATCGGCATGGGGCTGGCCTCCACCGTGGTGCTGCTGGGCGCCAACACCGTGGTGGCCACGGTGCGCAACTTCATCCCCAGCGAAGTGCGCATCCCCTCCTACATCGTGGTCATCGCCAGCTTCGTGACCCTGGTGGACCTGACCATGAACGCCTGGATGCACGACCTGCACAAAGTGCTGGGTCTGTTCATCCCGCTGATCGTGGTGAACTGCGCCATTCTCGGCCGCGCTGAGGCGTTCGCCTCCAAGACCACGGTGTTTAAAGCCGCCGTTGATGGTCTGGCCTCGGGCCTCGGCTTCACCCTGGCGCTGTTCCTGCTAGGCGCGGCGCGGGAGATCCTCGGCGCCGGGCAGGTGTTTGGCGTGGATATCTTCAACGACAGCTTCCACCCGGCGCTAGGCTTCGTGCTGCCGCCGGGCGCCTTCATCGCTCTGGGCTTCATTCTCATGGCGGTCAAGTGGATCGACAAGAAGCGTGAAGAGAGCGCCGAGAAGAAAGCCAAAACCAAAACCAAAACTCCTGAGCCCGAGCCGGCGCAGGCGTAACGGATCTGTTGTTTTCCGTTGACAAGCCAGCGTCGACTCACCAGGTCGACGCTGGCTTTTTTTATTGCATGAAGAGTTTATTGGCGAACGTCGTTGCCCGCCTGCAACAGGTTGGCTATAAAGATTTCGACGTTCCACTTCCACCCCACCTGTTTTGAATTGGAGCAAAGACCATGGGCATCCTGTCCGAGCGCGTACAACAAGTAAAACCCTCCGCCACGCTGGCCATCACCGCCAAGGCCAAAGCGCTCAAAGCGGCAGGCAAGGACGTCATCGGTTTGGGCTCCGGCGAGCCCGATTTCGATACCCCTGAGCACATTAAAGAGGCCGCCATCAAGTCGCTGCGCGACGGCTTCACCAAATACACTCCGGTGCCGGGCGTGCCCGCCCTGCGCGAAGCGGTGGCCGCCAAGTATCTGAATGAGTGCAAGCTGGAGTACGCGGTGGATGAGACCATCATCACCGTGGGCGGCAAGCAGGCGTTCTACAACCTGGCCCAAGCCACCATCAATCCCGGCGACGAAGTGATCATCCCCTCGCCTTACTGGGTCTCCTATCCGGATATGACCATCCTGGCGGGCGGTAAACCGGTGTTGGTGGATTGCGGCGAAGAGAACGGCTTCCGCATCACCCCGGACCAACTGGACGCGGCCATCACCCCCAAGACCAAATATCTGGTGCTGTGCTCGCCCTCCAACCCCACCGGCTCCGCCTACCCCGACTGGGAGCTCAAGGATCTGGCCGAGGTGCTGCGCAAGCATCCCCACGTGTGGGTGATCAGCGACGATATCTACGAGAAGATCGTCTATGACGGCTTCAAATTTCACAACATCCTCACCGTCGCCCCGGACCTGAAGGATCGCACCGTGATCCTCAATGGCGTGGCCAAAGCCTACTCCATGACCGGCTGGCGCATCGGCTATGCGGTGGGTCCGGCGGATGTGATCAAGGGCATGAGCAAGATCCAGGGCCAGAGCACCTCCAACGCCACCTCGTTTGCGCAGATGGGCGCGCTGGCGGCGCTGACAGGCGATCAGGGCGTGATCAAGCCCATGCTGGAAGCCTTCGTGGAGCGTCGCGACTACGTGGTCAAGCGTCTCAACGCCATGCCCGGCGTGAGCTGCCGCAAACCCGAAGGCGCCTTCTACGCCTACCCGTCGGTGAAGGGCTTCATCGGCAAGCCGGTTCCCGGCGATGAAGAGAAGATCATCACCGACTCCCTGGTGCTGGCCGACTACCTGCTCGAAGCGGTGGGCGTGGCCATTGTGCCGGGGGTGGCGTTTGGTCTGGATCCCTTCTTCCGCCTCTCCTACGCCACCAGCATGGAAGATCTGGTGGGCGCCATGGACCGTCTGGAGAAGGTGGCGCAACAACTGGCCGAAAGCTAAGCGTTGCGGCTGCATCGCAGCGCCTGCGCAGTCAACGCGCGACCCCCGCCCTGGCGGGGGTCGTTTGCGTTGGTCGCCAGTGCGCCCCCCGCTTGATGGGCGGCGGCGACTGTGTTAGATTTTTTCGCCTGCCTTATGGCCGCTTGGCCTGAACAATCCAGTGAACTCTCCCGCATCCGAAACGGAGCGATCATGTCCATTACCGAAGAAACCGTGCGCAAGGTCGCCACACTGGCGCGTCTGCAGATCTCGGACGAAGAGACCGCGCTCTACACCGAGCAGATCTCCCGCATTCTCGACACCATGGAACAACTCAATGCGCTGCCCACCGATGGCGTGGAGCCCATGGCCCATGCGGTGGAGATGGCGATTCCTGAGCGCGCCGACGTGGTCACCAACGACAATAAGCGCGAAGCGATCCTGAGCAACGCCCCGGACGCCGCCGATGGCTGCTTCCGCGTGCCCAAGATCATCGAATAAGCTTCGCCCTCCTCTTTTTTTGCCTATGACCGGGAGCCTGTTTCCGTGGAACTGACCGACCTGACCCTGCGGCAGATCGCCGATAAACTCGCCGCCAAAGAGATCTCCGCGCGGGAGTTGACCGACGCCTATCTGGCCCGCATCGAACAAGACAATGGCCGCCTCAACGCTTATGTAACCGTGGACGCCGATGGTGCCCGCGCCGCTGCCGACGCCGCTGATGCGCGCATCGCCGCAGGCGACGCCACGCCGCTCACCGGCGCGCCCATCGCCCACAAGGATCTGTTCTGCACCCAGGGGCTGCGCACCACCTGCTGCTCCAACATCCTCAAAGAGTACATCCCGCCCTACGACGCCACCGTTACGCGCAAGCTCAAAGAGGCGGGCGCGGTGATCCTGGGCAAGAGCAACATGGACGAATTCGCCATGGGCTCCTCCAACGAGACCAGTTGCTTTGGCGCGGCGCGCAATCCGTGGGATACCGAGCGCACCCCCGGCGGCTCTTCCGGCGGCTCGGCGGCGGCGGTCTCCGGCGCGCTGGCGGCGGCGGCCACCGGCACCGATACTGGCGGCTCCATCCGTCAGCCCTCAGCGCTGACCAATCTCACCGGATTGAAGGCCACCTACGGGCGCATTTCGCGCTTTGGCATGATCGCCTTCGCCTCATCGCTGGATCAGGCGGGCCCCATGGCGCGCTCGGCGGAGGATGCGGCGATTCTCCTGCAAGCCATGGCCGGTCATGACCCGGCGGACTCCACCAGCATCAACGCCCCGGTTCCCGACTACAGCGCCGCCCTCACCGGCGACGTCAAAGGGCTGAAGATCGGCATCCCCGCCGAGTACTTTGGCGAAGGGCTGGAAGCAGAGACCCGCGCGGCGGTGGAGCAGGCGCAAGCGGTTTACAAGCAGTTGGGCGCGGAGTTGGTCCCGGTGTCGCTGCCCAACACCGACTACGCCATCCCCACCTACTATATCCTGGCCCCGGCGGAGTGCTCGGCCAACCTGTCGCGCTACGACGGCGTCAAGTACGGCCATCGTTGCGAAGATCCGCAGGATTTGACCGACCTCTACTCGCGCACCCGCGCCGAGGGCTTCGGCGCCGAGGTCAAACGCCGCATCATGCTGGGCACCTACGCGCTCTCTTCGGGTTACTACGACGCCTACTATCGTAAGGCGCAGAAGGCGCGGCGTCTGATCAGCAATGAGTTCGCCGAAGCGTTCAAGCAGTGCGACGTGATGCTTACGCCCACCTCGCCCAGCACCGCGTTCAAGTTTGGCGAGAAGATCAATGATCCGGTGCAGATGTACCTGACCGACATCTTCACCATCAACGTCAATCTGGCGGGTCTGCCGGGGATGTCGTTGCCGTGCGGTTTCGACAGCCAGGGGCTGCCCATCGGCATGCAGTTGATTGGCAAGGCGCTGGACGAAGCGACGCTGCTGAACACAGCCCACGCTTACCAGCAGGCCACCGACTGGCATACCAAGCGCCCAGGTTAAATAGAACGCTGGAAACTAAACAGGTGGAAAAGTCGGACATTTATGGCCGACTTTTCTGGGGTCTGGGGGCCGCGCCCCCAGCGGGGTTTGGGGCGGAGCCCCAAGGTTTGGCGGTTGGGAGCTTGAGGGCGAAGCCCTCGATATCTTTCATGATTCCAAACAACTCCCGCACTTCTCTTGATATTTGACGAAAGCGGAATCGCCACCATGTCCATCGATCCCGACTACGAACTGGTTATCGGCCTGGAAGTGCATGCGCAGATGCGCACCAACTCCAAGCTGTTCTGCGGCTGCAGCACCGCTTTTGGCGCCGAGCCCAACACGCAGATCTGCCCGGTCTGCTCCGCCCAGCCCGGCGCCCTGCCGGTGATCAACGGCGCGGCGGTGGACATGGCCATCAAAACCGGCCTGGCCATCGACGGAACCATCAACAAAATGAGCGAGTTCTCACGCAAGAACTACTTTTACCCCGACCTGCCCGCCGGGTATCAGATCAGCCAGTTCGAATACCCCATCGTCGAGCATGGCCACCTGATGATCGAGGACAAGGAGGTGCCGGAGAAGCGCATCGGCGTGACCCGCATCCATATGGAGGTGGACGCCGGCAAGAACCTGCATGAGGGCATCGTCGGCGCCTCCCATGTGGACCTGAACCGCACCGGCGTGCCGCTGATGGAGATCGTCTCCGAGCCGGATATGCGCAGCGCCGCCGAAGCTGGGGCCTATCTGAAGAAATTGCGCGCCCTGGTGCGCTACCTGGAGGTGTGCGACGGCAATATGGAAGAGGGTTCGTTCCGCTGCGACGCCAACGTGTCGGTGCGCAAGCACGGGGTCAAGGAGTTTGGCACCCGCTGCGAGTTGAAGAACCTCAACTCCATCCGCAACGTCATGCGCGCCATCGAGTTCGAGGCCGAACGCCAGATCGACCTCATCGAAGAGGGCGGCAAGGTGATCCAGGAGACGCGTCTGTGGGACGCCAACAAGTCCGAAACCCGCTCCATGCGCGGCAAGGAGGAGGCCCACGACTACCGCTACTTCCCCGAGCCCGACCTGCCGCGCTTGACCTTCGGCGACGAGCGCATCGACCGCGTGCGCTCCACCTTGCCTGAGCTGCCCGACGCCAAGCGCGCGCGCTTTGAAGCGGAGTTCAACCTCTCCCACTACGACGCCGCCGTGCTCACCGCCAGCCGCGAATTGGGCGACTACTACGAAACCGTTGTGGCCGCCGTGGCCAAAGCGGGCAAACCCGAGCCCAAAATCGCCGCCAACTGGGTCACCACCGAACTGCTGGGGGTGATCAACAAAGAGGGCCGTGAGATCACCGACTCGCCGGTGAGCGCAGAGAATCTGGGCCTGTTGGTGGCGCGCATCGTCGATAACACCATCAGCGGCAAGATCGCCAAAGAGGTGTTCGCCGCCATGTACGAAAGCGGCGATAGCCCCGACGCCATTATCGAAGCCAAAGGGCTCAAGCAGGTGACCGACGAAGGCGCCATTGAGGCCGAAGTGGACAAGGTCCTGGCGGCCAGCGCGCAGCAGGTGGAGCAGTATAAAAACGGTCAGAACAAACTGTTCGGCTTCTTCGTCGGCCAAGTGATGAAGGCCACCCGCGGCAAAGCCAACCCCGGCGTGGTCAACAAGCTGCTCAAAGCGAAACTGGACGGATGAACCGACGCGCCGCCATTATCCTGCTGGCGGCGGCGGTGGGGTTGACGGTATTGGGCGCCCTGTCGCTGGGCGTCATGCGCATGGACGCAGAGAAATACCGCCCCCAGGTTCTGGCGATTCTGCAACAGATCACCGGGCGCGCCGCGCTGGTGGGCGAGATGGACTTTCTGCCCACCAGCGGCGTGACCCTGCGTCTGAAAGACGTGGTGATCCCCTCTGACGACCCCAAAGCCCCGCCGCTGGCGCGCATTCCCCTGGCGGAAGTGGGCGTGGGACTCACCTTTTTATTGGGCGACAAGCCGCACCTCTCCTCCATCACCCTGGTGTCGCCCGAGTTCCACCATATTCAGCTCAAGCCCATCAATCTGCTGGGCGCAGCGCAGGATAAGGCCCGCGAAAGCAGCCAGAAACTCCGCGAAGCGCTGCAGCCCTACGTGGACCAAACCAGCATCGGCGTGTTCAACATTCGCCGCGGCTCGGTGACGCTGATCGATCGCGCCTCACCGTTCAAGCGCACCTTGCGCGTGGCCAAACTGGATTTGACCGCGCGGGATCTGGCCCCTGGCCACATCGCCAACCTGCGCGCCAATGCGGAAGTCTCCAAAGTGCCGGTCACCCTCACCGGCCAGTTGGGTCCCCTGCCCGCCGATCTGGATGTGCGGCAGATGCCTATCCTGCTCAATCTGGAGGCCAAATCGGTGGCGTTGGGCAACCTCACCGAACTGTTCCCGGAAATTCCCCCCACCGCTCATGCCGAACGCGGCTACGCCTCGGCGCTGATCCACGGCAAACTCAGCGACGCCCTCTCCACCCGTCTGCGCCTGGAGTTCGACGATCTGCTCCTCAGTGATGGCCGCTCCGACGACCCTAAGGCCGAGCCGCTGCATATCGATCTGGCCTGGCGGCAGCAATCCACCCTATGGGCGCGCCCCGGCGATGTGGGCGGCGAATTGGGCGAATCTTACCTGTATATTGATAGCGCGCCAGTGGCGCGCATGTCGGGCCGACTGCAGATGGCCCCGGCGCAACGCGTGGATCTGCGTCTGAACGCCCTCAAACCGATGCCGGTGGCCTTGTTGCCACAACGCTGGCGCGATCGCATCGGACTGCATACCGGACTGGCGCAAGGACGCTTGCATCTGCAAGGGGGATTGCCGGACAACCTGAGTCTGCGCGCGGAGTTGGATTTGAGCGACGCCGCCTGGGCCCTCCCCCCAGCGCTGGAGAAACCCATTGGCGCGCCGCTGACGCTGCGCGGCCACTTCTCCCAGAGCGCGGGCAAGGTGATTGCCGATGAGCTGACCCTCACCCGCCGCGGCGGCGACATCCTCAAATTCTTTGGCCCACTCTGGCCGCGCACCGAACTGCGCGCGGTGGGCCAGTGGAAGCTGGAGGCGCTGCCGGAGCTCTTTCCACGCTCGGCGGAGTGGCGCATTGAGGGTATGGCGCATCTGGAGTTGGGCGTCACCCGCGACGCTGAGCGACACTGGCGCGTGGAGGGTCAGGCCCACGCGCCCACCGGCGCCATCATGGATCTGCCCTGGCGGCGCCTGGCGGTGCGCGTGCAGGCCGATGAGAACGCCATCAGCGCGCCCCAACTCCGTTTTGACGCCTTAGGCGGCCACTTTGAGACCGCGCTCACCCTCAATTTGGAACAGCCGCCTCGACGCGTGTTGGGGCAGTTTAGCGTGCAGGGGGTGTCATTGCGCCAAGTGGACCGCGCCATTGCGCGCAACAGCGCGCTATTCCAGCGCTTCAAGGCGGTCACGCCTAGCGACAGAACGCCGTTGCGGGTCGAGGGCGTTCTCAACGCCCAGGGTGAAGTGATGGCGCTACTGGACCAACAGAGCCACTTGATCGAGTCGCCATTCCTGGCTGGCGCGCTCTCAGTGGAACCCGGCCGCGTGGCGGGACTCAATGGTGAACGCATGTTGGGCCTCGTTAACCCCACCGAGGGTGAGAATCCCGACCTCTTCTCTGAGCCAGAAGGATATTTCCATTGGGACCGCGCCAGTGGCCACTTCGTGCATCAACAGGGGCACTGGCTGTTGGAGAATCTACGCATCGACGTGGGCCGCACCCATTTTGAGGGACGCGCCCTGGTTAACGCCGATGGCAAGCATACGTTAAACCTGACTCGCATCGGGCCGGAGGGGCAGGAGCACAAACTGGTATTGGAAGGGAGCGCCGATCAGATTCGCCAGCTCAAAGGAAACTAGGGAGTATTCACACGATCATCAGTCAATTTCACAATTGGACATTGGCGATTTTGGCGATGAAGGATAACGAGGGCTCAGCCCTCTATAATAAATCAAAACTAAAACTGCACAGAACGGCCAACAGTCAGCGCAAGCTCAGGCTACGTCACGCAAACATTACGCGTTTCTGTGCAATTTGGTTGCGCAGCCAACAGCCCAGCGTGCGCGTCAACAAGGGGTGTTGTCGCCGCAGTGCCAGGCGTGGATGGCGTCCAGACCGCGATAGCGCTGATCCTCGTCCAGCCCATACCCCACCAGACGCAGATCCGGGGTCTCAAACCCCAGATAACTGACCGGCAGAGGTTCGGCGCGATCCACCGTCTTGTGCAGCAGCACCGCCAACCGCACGGAATGCGGTTGATAGCGCCGCAATCCGCTCAGCAGCCGCTTGGCGCTGCCGCCGGAGTCCAATAGCGCATCCACCAGAATCACATCGCGCCCGACGATGAGGTCAGGATCGCTGTTGCACAGCGCCAGATCCGCCTCATCCTGGGCGTCGGGACGATCCATCACGAACACCACCGGCAGCGGCGCCGACAGCGCACGCAGTAGATCGGCGCCGAACAGAAAGCCCCCTTTCAGGGCGATGGCCAGCACCGCATCCAACCCCTGCTGCTGAATATCGCCTTCGATCTGCGCCGCCAACTCGGCGATGCGCTCCGCCAGCAGGTCGGCGTCGATCAAAGGCTTCAGGTGCGGGAGGGGGTCGGATTGACTCATCGGCTGCGCGACGCTCCTGGTCTTATTTGGAGCCGCCCAACAGGCGCTCCAGGAAGTGCAGATCGTACTCGCCGCTGATGAAGGCGCCATCCTGCAGGATGCGCTTGTGCAGCGGAATGGTGGTGCGCACGCCGCCGATGACATACTCATCCAGAGCCCGGCGCATACGCGCCATGGCCTCGGCGCGATCCCCGCCCCAAGTGATCAACTTGCCGATCATGGAGTCGTAGTGAGGCGGAATGCGATAGCCGCCATACACCCCGGCGTCCACCCGCACGCCGCCGCCGCCCGGGGCGTGGTACTCGGTGATCACTCCCGGCGAGGGGATGAAGGTCTGCGGGTCCTCGGCGTTGATGCGACACTCGATGGCGCACCCTTCCAACACCACCTCCTCCTGGGTCAGGGTGAGCTTTTCGCCAGCGGCCACGCGGATCTGCTCTTTGACCAGATCCACCCCGGTGATCAGTTCGGTCACCGGATGCTCCACCTGGATGCGGGTGTTCATCTCCAGGAAGTAGAAGTTGCCCTTGTCGAACAGGAACTCGAAGGTGCCCGCGCCCACGTACTTGATCGCCGCGGCGGTCTCGGCGGCCAGCTTGCCCAGCTGATTGCGCTGCTCCGGGGTGACGGCGGGAGACGGCGCCTCCTCCAACACCTTCTGGTGACGGCGCTGCAAAGAGCAGTCGCGCTCGCCCAGGTGGATGGCGTTGCCGTGCTTGTCGCACAGCACCTGGATCTCCACGTGACGCGGCGCTTCGAGGAACTTCTCGATGTAGATGGCGTCGTTGCGGAAGAACTGCATGGCTTCGGTTTTGGCCACCGAATAGGCGTTGATCAGCCCCGGCTCGGCGTGCACCACCTTCATGCCGCGTCCGCCGCCGCCGCCCACTGCCTTGATGATGACCGGGAAACCGATCTCCTTGGCCAGCTTCAGCGCCTCTTTATCGCTCTTGATGGCGCCTTCGGAGCCGGGCACCACCGGGATGCCGTATTTGGCCACGGTTTTGCGCGCCTGCACCTTGTTGCCCATCAGGCGGATCGCCTCGGGCTCGGGACCGATGAAGGTGATGCCGGAGGCTTTGACGATCTCGGCGAACTCGGCGTTCTCGGAGAGAAATCCGTAGCCGGGATGGATCGCCTCGGCGTCGGTGATCTCGGCGGCGGCCATAATGGAGGAGATGTTGAGATAGGAGTCCAGCGACGACGGCGGGCCGATGCACACCGACTCGTCGGCCAGGCGCACGTGCATGGCGTCGACGTCGGCGGTGGAGTGCACCGCCACTGTCTGGATGCCCAACTCCTTGCACGCGCGATGGATGCGCAGGGCGATTTCGCCACGGTTGGCGATGAGGATTTTACTGAACATGGGCGGGGATCCAGACTCGGTCAGACGGGTTCGATGAGGAACAGCTCTTCGCCAAACTCCACCGGGGTGGCGTTATCCACCAGGATCTTGACGATGCGTCCCGACTGCTCGGCTTCGATCTCATTCATCAGCTTCATCGCTTCGATGATGCACAGGGTCTGCCCCTTCTCCACCACATCGCCCTCTTTGACAAACGGCGCAGCGTCCGGCGACGGCGATTTATAATAGGTGCCCACCATGGGCGAGGTCACCGCCGTGGCGTTGGGAAAAGCGGCGGCGTGGGAACCGGCGCCGTCATCAACGGGCGCGCCCATGGCGGCGGGCGCTGCGGGGGCATAGGCGGGCATGGGCGCGGCGGCGGGCGGCGCCATGGCCACCATGGTGGTTCCAGGCGCCGGACCCAAGGCGCGCGCCACGCGCACTTTGGCGCCGTCACGCTCCACTTCAATCTCCGACACGTCGGTGCCTTCCAACATTTTCACCAATTGACGAATCTCTTTGAGATCCATGCCGCTTTCTCCCGAAACCTTGCGTTTCTCAATGCCGCGCCGTGCGGCGGCGTTATCATTGTTCATGGGCGCTGCGGGGGGCTTGATATTCCCCGCGCGCGTTGCGCTCAATCCTGTTGTTGGGCGTTTAGATAGGCCACGCCCGCTTCAATGGCGTAGCCGTAGCCCGCCACCCCCAGCCCCACCACCTGCCCGACGGCGATATCGCTCACATAGGAGTGATGTCGAAACGGTTCGCGCTTGTGAATGTTGCTGATATGCACTTCAATAACCGGTTTATCCGCCGCCAGCAGCGCATCGCGAATCGCCACTGAGGTGTGGGTATAGGCTGCGGGGTTGATGATCACCAGGTCGGCGTCTTCACGCGCCTGCTGGATGCGATCCACCAGCACGCCTTCATGGTTGCTCTGCATAAACGCCAGGCTGGCGCCCAACCCTTCGGCGCGCTGGCGACACAGCTGCTCCACATCCTCCAGGGTCAAGGCGCCATACAGATGCGCCTCTCTGAGTCCCAACATATTCAGGTTGGGACCATTGACCACCAGAATTCGCCACGCTTGTTGCGACATTTCGCCCCGCTTCACGCTACCCGCCCCACCTGCGCGCCGACTGCGCAAAAAGGGCGTTGCATAGGATGGAAGGGGATTATAGAGACAATGTTGCGGGAAGGTCAGGAGGAAAATGTAAAAAATGTGCTTTTTTTGTCATTTTCGAGGCGATTTGGCGGCGTTTTGGCCAATATCCGGCCAAAAAACGCAATTATGTGGGTATCCGGGAATTCAGGGAAAGCCCTGCTGAGAGGCTACTCCGCCACCCCCTGACGATAGCGCGCCACGCCATCCAGACAGGCGCGCAGACGCGCCGCGCGGGGATCCTCCTGGCGCGGCGACGCGCTACGACTCAATCGGCTCAACACCTGGCGCAGATTGCCCACCGCCCGCGCTTGGTTGCGATAGCGCGCCACGCCGTCCAAAGCGCTGCGCAGACGGCTCAATTGCGCGCCCTGGGGATCAAACGGAGCGCTGTTGGCTTGCAGCTCCACCGGGTCAGCGACCGGGAAAGCGTCATGCGCCGCAGCCTCGCCTTCCGCCACCGGCGCCTCTTCAGTAATCTCAGACGCCTCTTCGACGCTGGCCGCCGCCTCAGCGATGGCGCCTTCCCCTGCCTCAGACGCTTCGTCCAACACAATAGCGGCTTGCGACTCCGCCTCCTCGGACACTGCACTCTCAACATCCGGCGCCGCCTCAGCGCTGGCCGGGGGCGCATCGGCGGACGCCTCCGCTTCAACTGGCGTTTCCTCAGCCGCCACGCCTCCGGTCGCCTTCACGGCGGCTTCTGACGCCTCGATAGCGGCGGAAGAGGCGTCCACCGCATGCCCGGAGGCTTTAATGGCGGCATCGGTATTCTCCACCGCCAGTCCCGATACATCCATAGTGGCGTCTGAGCTCTCAATGGTCGCCTCCGAAGCTCGGGCCAGGGCTTCGGAGTGGGCGTCAATCAAAGCCATTTCGGCAGGCGGCTCCTCTTCGACTTCAGATTCCGCAGCATCCGCCAAGCTCTCCTCAGCGGCGACATCCGCCTCAGGTTCGCAATCCGCGCGCGTTTGCGCCGGGGTTTCTCTAGCGGCGGCATCCTCGGCGATGGCCTCCTCCATGGCCGCCAACGCCTTGCGGAACACCTGCGCCGGGGCCGCGCCCAGTTTGGCCAGTTCGCTTTCGATGCGCGCATCCCAGCCCTGCTCGCCCGCGCCCAGCAGCCGCGCCATCAAATACCACTGCGCCACCTCTTCGGGCCGCTCGCGAATCATCTCCCCCAGCGCCTGTTGCGCTGCATCCACCCGCGCTTCCCGCGCCAGGGATACGATCTGATTGACAAACGTTTGCGCTTCCTGGGTCACAAGCCGCCCCTCTATCGCCACTGCGAGTCGAAACCAAATGGCGCGCGCGCCATCCAATGTTGGCAGTGTAGCCGTTCATTCGCGCCGACGCATCCCCGGGAATCATTCTGAGGTGAAAACGGGTTGTCCCCCGCCGGGGCAATCCGTATGCTGCGCGTTGATTCCCACATTGGATAAACACCTGCGCAACGCGCCGTGACCACCCCGGCGTTGCGCGTCAGCAATGAGGTCGAACCATGCAGATTCAGCTCAATGGCGAGAACCACGAGATCACCGACGGCGCCACCGTGGCGCAACTGCTGCAACAGTTGGAGCTGACCGCCGGGCGCGTAGCGGTGGAGCGCAACCTGGAGGTGGTGCCCAAGGAGCGCTTCGACGACACCGTCCTAAGCGCCGAAGACCGCATCGAGGTGGTGCACTTCATTGGCGGCGGCTCCGGCCAGCCCGAGGCGGAAGACACCTGGAGCGTAGCCGACAAGACCTTCACCAGCCGCCTGCTGGTGGGCACCGGCAAGTACAAGGACTTTGAAGAGACCGCCATCGCCATTGAGGAGTCCGGCGCAGAGATCGTCACCGTGGCGGTGCGCCGGGTCAATGTGAGCGACCCCAAGGCGCCCATGCTGACCGACTTCGTCAGCCCCAAGAAGTACACCTACCTGCCCAACACCGCCGGTTGCTACACCGCTGAGGATGCGGTGCGCACCCTGCGCCTGGCGCGCGAGGCGGGCGGCTGGGATCTGGTCAAGCTGGAGGTGCTCTCCGACGACAAGTATCTGTGGCCCAACAATGTGGAGACCCTCAAAGCCGCCGAGACCCTCATCAAAGAGGGTTTCAAGGTGATGGTCTACACCACCGACGATCCCACCATGTGCAAGCGGTTTGAGGAGATGGGCTGCGTGGCGGTAATGCCGCTGGGCGCGCCCATCGGCTCCGGCCTGGGGGTGCGCAACCCCTACACCCTCAAAATCATCATCGAACAGGCCAATGTGCCAGTGCTGGTGGATGCAGGCGTCGGCTGCGCCTCCGATGCGGCCATCGCCATGGAATTGGGTTGCGAGGGGGTGCTGATGAACACCGCCATCGCCGGGGCGCAGGACCCCATCCGCATGGCCCGCGCCATGCGCCGCGCAGTGCAGGCGGGGCGCGACTCCTTCCTCGCCGGTCGCATGCCCAAGAAGCTCTACGCCACCGCATCCAGTCCGCTGGACGGGACCTTCTTCTGAGGCTGGGAGAACGCTGTGAGCGATCACCCCATCTGGGACTGCCGCTGGCCCGACCCGGTGGCGCTGCGGGTGGCCGCCGAGCGCGTGCTCGGCGGCCTCAACCCGGAACGCCCGGACCTCAACATGCGCCTGTCGCTGGAGGTGCGCATGGAGCCGCCCGCGTCGCCCACGGCGACGCCGTCGGCGCTACTGGCGGCGCCCTGGGGGGTGGAGCGCATCTGGTGGAAGGCGCCGCAAGATATGGTTCCACCCATTGAGTCGGCTCTGTCCCTGGAGCCCGACGCCGAAGGCCGCGTGGCCGCCGGTCAGGGCGCCCTGCTGCGGATTGAAGAGCGCGCCATCCCGGTGGTGATCGCCTGGGAGCCGGAGACCGGACACCACTTCGTGCAGGCGCTATTGCGCAATCCGCGCGACTTTCTCAACAGCGCCGACGCCCTGGAGGCCGCCGCCGAGCAACGCCACGCGGGCGACAAACGCCAAACGCCGCGTCGCCAGTCGGTGAGCCAACATCTGGACAAGCAGGTGAGTCGACGCGGCCTGTTTGACCTGTTCCGCAACCGATCTGAACCGTAAACATCATCCAATCATCAAAAAACACTGGCGTTTGTCGCGTGCACCCGTTACGCTATGGCCACTATTGACTGGCTTTTCCGACGCCAAGGAGAGAGGAATAATGCGCATGAACACCAAAATTACCGCCCTGGTTCTCGGCGCCGGCATGATGTTGGCCGGTGGCTGCGCCAGCCTCAGCGACGAAGACCGCGCCATGCTTGAGTCCGCCGCCAACGAGTCCAAAGCGGCTCGCATGGCTGCTGAGGAAGCCAAGCGTATGGCTGGCGAGGCCAAATCCGCCGCCACCATGGCTCAGCAAGACGCCGAGCGCGCCCTCAAAAGCGCTCAAATGGCCGAAGATTCGGCCCGCGCCGCCGCCACGCGCGCCACGCGCACCTTCGAACACAGCATGATGAAGTAAGCCGCTGTGGCTTGAAGATCAGAACACAAAAAAACCCGCCAAACGGCGGGTTTTTTTGTGTCTGGAATGTGCTTCGTTGCGGCTTCCGTTGAGCATGCAAGGCCCGACGCTCTGAGCAGAAATTCGTGTGCTCAGTCGAATTCAAAATGGGACATTAGCGGTTCCGGAAAAATAGTCGCTAGCATCCAAATGTGAACATATGGGCGCTGGAAGATATCGAGGGCTACGCCCTCGAGCTCCCAAGGTCAACATCCAAACCGTGGGCTCCGCCCATGTATGGTCCGCTCCGCCACGGCAAGAGAAAATGTCCACTGATGTGTGAGGCTTAGTCGCGCCCATGTATCCGGCCTGTTGATGAGGGGCTTGTCGCCCTCTGGCCCTGATGGAATTTGCGCGTGGCCCTCCTCAACACACCCTCGGCCTCTATGGGCCCTTGGGCGAAACAGGTTCTTGACCACGCAGGGCTATGCCGTTTCACGCCATCAATCTCGACTCTCTCTCGCAACCTGGCTGGTGGGATCTCTTTCTCTTTCCTTATCGGCCTGTTTTTCTTTTAGAGTTGTATTGCGCTCTCTCTACACAGCGGCGCTGGCCCCATAGGCCTCCTGCTTCACCAGCATCGCCCACGCGCTGCGCGCCATGCGGTTGGCCAGCGCCACCACTGCTCTATTTGCGCCGCGACGTTCCGACACCGACACTGCCCACTGGCTGCGGCGATCCGGCTTGTTTTCACACACGCGCAACGCCGCCCGCGCCCCATGAATCAACAGGGTGCGAAGATAACCGTTTCCCCGCTTGCTGATCCCCGTCAGCCACGCCTTGCCCCCTGTGGAGTGCTGATTTGGAACCAACCCTATCCATGCCGACAGCTCCCGGCCATTCTTAAACGCCCGCACATCCCCCACCGACGCCAACAGCGCCGTCGCCGTGATCGGTCCCACTCCCGGGATCGTCATCAGCAATCGACACTGCGGCTCCGCCTTGGCCAGCGCCTCAATCTCACGCTCATATTTGCCGATGCGCTCATCCAAATGCGCCAGCTCATCGCGCTCATCCTCCAGAATTACGCGAAAATTGGCGCTCATTTCCGAGCTCTCATCACTCAAAATCAGCACAATCGCCCGCCGCGCCTGTTTGATGCTCTTGGGAAAGACAATCCCATACTCGGCAAGCAGTCCGCGAATCTGGTTCACCAACGCCGTGCGGTTCTTCACCGCCAGACTGCGTATCCGATGCAGCGACAATATCTCTTGCTGGGCAACGCTTTTGATCCCCACAAAGCGCATGTTGGGACGCTGTACCGCTTCGCAAATCGCTTCGGCGTCCACGCTGTCGTTCTTGTGCCGCTTGACGTAGGGCTTCACATATTGCGGCGCCATCAGACGCGTCTCATGCCCATATCCCTGAAATTTCCGCGCCCAATGGTGGGCGCCGCTACTGGCTTCCATCCCCACCAGGCACGGCGGCAGTTGCGCCATGAACTCCAGTAACTTATCTCGTTTCAAGCGCTGTTTCAGAACGCTCTTGCCGCGCGCATCGACGCCATGCAACTGAAACACGCTCTTGCCCAGATCAATACCCAGTACCCGTACCTGTCCGTTTTCGATATGATTGCTCATGGTCCGCTCCGACTCCGTTGAGATGGAAAAACACACCACCATCTTGGCCCATTGCGAGGGCGTTTGGGTAGCGGAGCGGACCATTCCATTACACCCGCTGGGGGCGCGGCCCCCAGACCCCGCCGCCGACCAGTCGGCGGCCAAGAGTCAGCGCAAGCTCAATCTACGTCACGCAAACATTGGTCGTTCTGTGCAGTTTTGGTTTTGACTCACTATAGTCAACCTAAGCGGGCCTACATCACGCAAACATTGGCCGTTCTGTGCCGTTTTGGATGCGTATGGCGAGAGCATCCCGGCATTCACTTCTGGATGGAAATAACGATATTCTAAGGGTGAACAAGTCGTGACTGCTCGCACAGAATGCTCAGGCCAACAGACCCCAAAGGGCCCATCAGCCTGACGCAGCATCATTTTTTCGGCAGGTAGCGCAGCGGATTGAGGGGCGTGATCTTCTTGCGCAGTTCAAAGTGCAGTTTGGGCTTGTCGGTGCGGCCCGACTGCCCCACATGGGCGATCACCTGACCGGCGCGCACCTTCTGGCCATTCTTGACCAGAATCTTCTCGGTGTGGGCGTAGGCGGTCATAAACTTGCCGCCATGGCGCAGAATGATCAGATTGCCATAACCCGGCAACCCGTCGTCGGCATAGGAGACCACCCCCGCCGCCGCCGCGCGCACCGGTTCGCCCCGCTTGGCGGCGATATCGATGCCGGTATTGCGTTTGGCGCCCTTCTTCCCAAACTGGGAGATCACTTTCCCCTTCACCGGCCAACGCCAACTGCGCGGCGCGCCCGCTTTGAGGATCCAGGCGTTGGAGCGTTTATAATCCTCCCGCGCTTGGGCGATCTGCTTGGCTTCCGCCGCGCTATCGGCCCCATCGCGCCGTTTGGGCGGCGGCGCCACGCGATTGCCGGGATCTTCCGCCTTGGCGGGGGCTTTCAGGCTGGCCTTGGCCAACGACTGTTTGACCTCTTTGAGGCCGCTCTTGACCGGGGCCGGTTCCGATTTTGGCTTGGATGTTGAGATCGTTGCACTGGGCAGGACAAACAGCGGCACCGGCGGTTTCAATCCGGCGCGAAGAGACGACGCTGGCTCTTCCGGCGCAGCGCTGTGGGTCGGCTTTGCGGCGTTGCTGGCGGCCAGGTTCAGACCGCCAACGGAGAACTGCTGCGCAACCGGTGGTGCGGCCACCGGCGCGGTTTTGGCGATCACGGGCGGCCCAAAGCGTTTGACATGGGCCTGGGTCAGCGGCTGCGAACCAGGCGGCGGCGGCGGTTCGCCCATGGTGACGCTGGAGACGCCGGGACGCCGCAACGCAGGCGCGCTGCTCACCACTTCGCCGCCCTTCACAAAGTCCACCGGCTTGGCGCGCACCACCCGCGCCGGTTCGCTGGTGCGCAACTCCTGCCCCACCCGCAACATGTCGGGGTCGGTAATGCCATTCAGGCTGGCCAGCTTCTGCACATCCATATTGTGCACCGCAGCGATGGCCCACAGGGTGTCGCCGGGCTTGACCCGATAGACGCCGCTGTTGGATGCATGGATGCGCTGACTGGGCTCCATCTCCCAAGCGGCGCGATTGCTCGCCATGCGCTCAGGCGTTATCTGCGGTTTGGCCTGCGCGCGGGCGGGCGCGGCCGGTCCGCCGCCACGGCGCACCGGCGCCTGGTTGCCGGACTCCGGCCACAGCGAGCTGGCCATATCCGTCACGCGCTCATTGAAATTCTGCACCGGCTCGGGCATCTGTGCGCAGCCAGCCAGCAGCAGCGCCAGGGCGCCGACGCTGATGCGGCGTCGCCCGGCCACTCGTAGACGCTGTAACAACCCCGTCATGCCAACCACTTCATAATCACGACCACACCCACCACCGCCACCACAATAACGATGGTCAGAAGATCCAGATGTTTTTCCACCATGGCCCGCAAGCGGTCGCCGCCCCATTTGAGGACGCCAGCCACCAGGAAGAAGCGCGCGCCGCGCGAGAACAGCGACATGGCCATGAACATGGCGAAATCCGCATGCAAGGCCCCTGCCGTAATCGTAAACAGCTTGTAGGGGATCGGCGAGAAACCGGCGATGGCCACCACCCAGGCCCCATGTTCATCGAACAACGCCACCAACTGATTATAGGCGTCCATTTTGCCATAGAACTGAATGATCGGCTCGCCGATAGCGGCCCAGCCATACACGCCGATCAGATACCCCAGCGCCCCGCCCAGCACCGACCCGGCGGTGCAGATGGCCGCATAGCGCAACCCCTGCGGCGGCGCCGCCAGGGTCATGGCCATCAACAGCAGATCCGGCGGAATGGGGAAAAAAGAGGACTCCGCCACCGCCACCAGAAACAGCGCCGTTTTGGCGTTGGGGTGGGCGGCCCAATGCATGGTCCAGTCGTACAGTTTGCGCATCATGGTTCGGTCACCATCCTTGTGCCCCGACCAGGGGAACGAATCGGCAGCTTTCGAGAATCTCGCGCCACCACTGGCCCGCTGCATCATAGCCAGCGCGCACCATCTGTTGAGATTGGCGATCCCCTTCGGGGGCCACCAGAACGCCGCCGGGTCTGAGCTGGGCGCGCAGATTTTGCGGCGTCACTGGCGCTCCAGCGGTAATCAAAATCCGATCAAACTGGCGCGCCTGGGGCCATCCTAATGTGCCGTCCCCCACATGCAGGGTGACGTTATCCACGCCCAACCGCTGCCAACGTCGGCGCGCGCCACTGGCCAGGGAGGGGAAGCGCTCAATGGTGTAAACCCATGCGCACAACTGCGACAGGATCGCCGTCTGGTAGCCGGAACCGGCGCCGATCTCCAGCACCACCTCCGAGCCGCGCAGCGCCAACGCCTCGCTCATGCGCGCCACCGTATAGGCTTGCGAGAGGGTCTGCCCCTCACCGATGGGCAGCGTCGCCTCGCCATAGGCTTCGGCGGCCAGCGCCTCCTCTACAAACCAGTGCCGCGGAATCCGCTCCATGGCGGCCAGCACGCGCGCATCGGTAATGCCGCGGGCAGGCAGGGTTTCCCGCGCCATGCGCTTGCGCGCCCGCGCCGCCACCCGTTCGCGGTGATCCGCTTCGCTTACTGAAAAGCGATCCATTGTCGCATCCGTTGCGCTGCAGGGCCATGGGTCATGTCGGCATTGAGTACGCTCACTGAGACATACCCTTGCTCCAACATGAGAAAATCGGGGGGCAATTCGCCCGCATCGGCGGCGTCATCCAGCGACCAGAACGGCGGCGCGCCCCCCTCCACCAGGGGTTTGGTCGTCGTCCACGGGCCCCCGCGCCGCCCTTGGCGCGTGGCCACAGGGCGTTTGATCATATGCAGAGGCGAATTGGGCGCGTTGATATTCAAAAAACAGCCCGCGGGCAGCGGATGGTCGCGCCACTGGGAGAGAAACATCTGCGTCATGCGCAGCGCGCCATCAAAATGCCAAGGATCGCGACGACCATCCACCGACACCGCCATGGCGGGAATGCCCGCCAACGCCCCCTCCCAAGCGCCGCCCACCGTGCCGGAGTAGGTCACATCCTCGGCCACATTAGGGCCCAGATTGATGCCGGAGATCACCAGATCCGGCGGCTGGCGCAGCAGTTGCCGCAGCGCCACCTGCACGCAGTCGCTGGGGGTTCCGTCCACGCTCACCTGCCATTCGCTCAAACGGGTGACGCGCAGGGAGCCGGAGCGGGTCAAACCATGACCGACGCCGCTCATATTCTGTTCCGGGGCCACCGCCACCACCTGCGCCTGCGGCGCAAGCGCGGCGTACAGAGCCTGCAGACCCGCAGCCTGAATGCCGTCATCGTTGGTGAGAAGTATCAGCATGTCGCCCTTTTGACGCTAATCCCCACGCGCGCCGCAGAGCCAAACCCCGCGCACGCCGACCGGGACACAGCAAGAGGCGCTGCGCCAACGGTGGGGCTGTTGGCTCAATGCACGCCTTATGCCATGGTCAAGAAGCGTTTCCGCTGCGCACAGTGCTCAGACGTCGGAAGCGAGGCTCTGATCCAGCGTGCGCATATGGGCGCGCAGGCGCAACAGATCCTCCCACCCTTCGCGTTTTCGGGTGGGCGCGCGCAAGAAGAAGGCGGGGTGATAGCTGGCCGCCACCGGCGTTCCACGCCAGTGATGAATACGGCCGCGCACCTTGGCGATGGCGCCGGTATGGCCAAGCAGGCTCTGGATGGCGAACTTCCCCAAAGCGAAGATCATCTGCGGTCGGATGATCTCCAACTGCTGATAGAGATAGCCCTGACACAGCGCCATCTCCTCGGGCAGCGGGTTGCGATTGCCCGGCGGGCGACACTTGACCACATTGGCGATATAGATCTCTTCGCGCTGGAACCCCGCCGCGCCCAGCATGGCGTTGAGCAGTTGCCCGGCGGCGCCGACAAAGGGTTCGCCCAGGCGATCCTCATCGGCCCCGGGCCCTTCGCCGACGAACACCACCGGCGCGGTGGCGGAGCCGACGCCAAACACCGCCTGGGTGCGGTTTTTACACAACTGGCACCGCTCACACACCGCCACCTTCGCACTCAGTTCATCCAATGCGGCGGGGCGCTCTTCCGGCGCCACTTCGGCGCCCAGTGGACGATTCAAATCGATGGAGACTATGGGCGCATTGGCTGCGGGCGCATCGGCGGGTTTGGGCGCGACCGGTTGCGTGCGGGATGGCTGCGCGGGACGTCGCCAACTGGACGCCGCCTCCGTCTGCTGTGAAGACTCCTGAGCGCGTCCTATCGGCGCTTTTTTGCCTGGCTGCTTGGGCGGACGCGACAGCCACTCCATGCCCCAGGGAGCGGGCGCATGGGGCTGACCGGCCAGCGCCGCCAATTGCGCGATGGTGGAAGCGTCGCCGGTAAGGGCGTCCACGCCGCACTGCTCGAGATAGGCGAAGGTCGCCAACCAATCGTGATACTCGCTCATATTCTATCCACTGCGGCGCGATGCGGTTTGCGCCGCTGTCGGCGTTGTGCGCTTGGCGGGATAATTTCACCCAGAAAGCGATAAACGGTTTTTTTGGTTTGACAGCGCGCATTGTAGGCGGTATAAACCAATCCCTCAAGCGCAACATGGGCGGTTAGCTCAGCGGGAGAGCACTGCCTTCACACGGCAGGGGTCACAAGTTCAATCCTTGTACCGCCCACCATTTTGCGAATCAAAGCGCCACCCTTTTGGGTGGCGCTTTTTTTGTGTGGCCAACATCTCAAACGCACAATGGCCCCATGCGCCGCCACGCTATGATCATGGCCACTGGCTCCGCAATAGACAAAAAAATCCCCCGATCTTGCAACCGGGGGATCTCTTCCTACAGCACAGCGCGAACAATCCTACAGAGCAAATGCAATAAACTTCTGCTGCTCCTTAGCCACCGCGTCGCCCATCACCTTGGCCACGTTGCCGCCAAACATTGTCCCCAACAAGCCCGCATTCATCACCCCCACGTAGGTCTTGCCATCGGACTTCTGATACACGCTGATGGTGCACGGCATCATCACCGACACGATCTTGTTGGGATCATCCTTCAGAATATTGTACGCATGATCCGGCTGACACAGATTCACCAACATCACCGGCGGCAAATCTCCGCCGCCATGCTTCTTCACCGACTTGTGCAGTGGCTTCACGCCCGCCACAACCCACCCTTCGGCTTTGGCGTTTTCACTGATCTTGGCCACCGTTTCCTCAACGCCAAAGGGGCTGAGATGCTCCGTCAACATCATCCCCGGCGCCTGGGTCCACCCCACCAGACCCATTACACACACGCCCAAAATAAAACCGATCACGCCCTTTTTCATGCCACCCTCCATAAAAAGATTTTTGTGAAACAGTACATGCCTAATAAGCCCAATGCTCATCAGGCGGAAAACACACAATACAGCGCGCAGCATTCGCCTCCCCCCAGAGCGTCAAATGCCGCGCCAGCGCCTCGCCCAAATCGAGCCCAGGCGCGCAAAACACCCGCCGCCCATAAAATGGCGGGCGGCGGGATTCGGGAAAACCCTGCAATCAGTCGCTGAACTTGCCGGAACGAATCCGTTCAGCCTCCATCAACTCCAACTCCCGCGCGCCCGAAATCACAATGTTCGGATCCATCGCATGGTCCAACGTCTCATCCCGGCCCTCATAGTTCACCGAGTTGAGAATCACCTTGATGGCGTTCAAACGCGCCAGATACTTGTCGTTGGAGCGGATGATCGTCCACGGATTGAGCGGCGTGTGGGTCACCTTCAACATGCGATACTTCTGCAAGGTGAAGTCGTCCCAACGCTCCTGCGCCTGCATGTCGATCTCCGACAGCTTCCACTGTCGCAAAGGATCGGTCTTGCGTCGGTCGAATCGATGCGCCTGCTCATCCCGGGTCACACTGAAATAGAGCTTGAGTAGAATCACCCCGGACTTGACCAGGTTCTTCTCAAACCCGGTCACCTCGTCCATGAAGTGGTGATACTCCTCCGACGAGCAGAAACCGAACACCGGCTCCACCACCGCGCGGTTGTACCAACTGCGGTCGAACAGCACGATCTTGCCGCTGGAGGGGAAGTGCTGCACATAGCGCTGGAAATACCACTGCGTGCGCTCCACGTCCGACGGCTTGCCCAACGCCACCACACGGTAGGCTTTTTCGTTCATGTAGCGGGTGACCCGACGAATGGTGCCGCCCTTGCCCGCCGCGTCGCGACCCTCGAAGAGGATGATCATCTTCATGTGGGTCTTCTCCAGATGATTCTGGAGCTTGATCAACTCCGCCTGATACGGCTTGAGCGACTTCTCTTCCCGTCGCCGGGTCACTGCGCTCTTCTCTTCCTTCTTGAGCTTGCGCAGTTCCTGTTGCAATGCATCCACGCGACCGCGCAGTTTGTCGTTCTCAACGGCCAACTTCTCGGCGCGTTCATCCATATCAACCTTCACCGGGGTTCGCTTGTTCATGGAGCCTCGTTGCGTCGTTATCAGGGGTCATTAACAAAATATCTTTCACGATAACATGCTTTAGAGGCAAAGTGTGAGAGGAGCGTGACAAATAGGGGGAATCACCCGTTGGAACGCATTTTTTTCGCGTAGGAGAGGGATGTGGCGGCGATCTGGGCGGCGTTGGGGCCGGTGTTTTTGATCATTCTACTGGGCGCGCTGCTGGCGCGCATGAAGTTCCCCGGCGAAACCTTCTGGCCCATGGCCGAACGCTTCACCTACTACGTCCTGTTCCCCGCCATGCTGATCCATAAACTGGCCGTCGCGCCGCTCGACGCCGCGCTACTGGGCTCCATCCCCCTGCTGGCGGCGATCCCCCTACTCACCGTCACGGCGGCGCTGTGGCTGGCGTTTCCCGCCCTGAACCTCTCTGGGCCGCGCTTCACTTCGCTCTACCAGGGCGCGATCCGCTTCAACACCTACATCGGTCTGGCCGCCGCCGACGCCCTGTATGGCTCCGTGGGCCTGGCCACCGCCGCGCTGCTCATAGCATTGAAGATTCCGCTGGTGAATCTGCTCTGCGTCACCATCTTCGCCCGTCACGGCGACCACCCCTCCGGCGCGACCCCGCCGCTGTTACGGGAAGTGGCGCGCAATCCGCTCATCCTCGGCTGCGTAGTCGGCGCGTTTCTAAATCTCACCGGCATCGGCCTGCCCGGCTGGCTGGAACCCACCGCCAAGCTCCTGGGCGCCCCGGCGCTGACCATCGGCCTGCTGGCCGTGGGCGTGGGCCTCAAATGGGACGCCCTGCGCGCCTCCGGCTGGACCCTGTGGCTATCGTCGGGCGTCAAACTGCTGATCATGCCGCTGCTGGCGCTGCTTCTGGCCCACTGGTTGGGGCTGCCCCTCATGGCGCAGGTGATCGTGGTGCTGTTCCACGCCCTGCCCACCGCCACTTCGGCCTACATCCTGTCCCGACAACTGGGCGGCGACGCCCCCCTTATGGCCGGACTCATCACCGCCCAAACCTTGCTTGCCATGCTCACCCTGCCGCTATGGATTGTCCTGACGCAAAATGGGTAAAGCGTTGCGCGAATCTTGATGATGGGTGAGAATTTGTTTCTCTGATTATGAAAGATATTGGGGCTTCGCCCCAAACCCCATGAGGGCGCCGCCCTCAACCCGCCAGGGCGCCGCCCTGGACCCGCCAGGAGGGACGCCCTCCTGGACCTCGGTTAGTTTAACCTCTTCGCCGAATCGCACAGTTGCGCCTCTCTTGCACGCTTGTGCCTGGCGTTTTGATTGGGAGCCATTTTATGTCTGATACCGCCATTGGCATCGTCGGCGCCGCCGGGCGCATGGGCCGCATGCTCGTCCAAGCCACCTGCGACCGCCCCGGCTGCCGCGTCGCCTCCGCCACCGAATTCCCCGGCCACGACCTCATCGGTCAGGACGCCGGCGGCGTGGCCGGCGTGGGCAACCTCGGCGTGCTCATCCATGGCGAATCGGAACCCGCCTTCCAGGCCGCCGACGTGGTCATCGACTTCTCCGTCATCGCCTCCACCCTGGCGCATTTGGAGATCGCCCAAGCCACCAACACCCCCATGGTGATCGGCACAACGGGTTTCAATGCCGAACAGCGCGCCCTGCTGGAAGCCACCGCCAAGAAGGTCCCCATCGTCTGGGCGCCCAACTTCAGCGTGGGAGTCAATCTGCTGTTCAAAATCGCCCAGGAAGTCGCGGCGACGCTGGGCGATGATTACGACATTGAGATCATCGAAGCGCACCACCGCCACAAGGTGGACGCCCCCTCGGGCACCGCCGTGCGTCTGGGCGAGACCATCGCCGAGGCGGTGAAGCGCAATCTGGATGAAGTGGCCATCTACGGTCGTGAAGGCCAGACCGGCGCGCGGGATCCCAAGACCATCGCCTTCTCGACCATTCGCGCCGGGGATATTGTGGGCGACCACACCGCCCTGTTCGCCACCGATGGCGAACGCTTGGAGCTGACCCACCGCGCGTCGTCGCGCATGACCTTCGCCAAAGGCGCGGTGCGTGCGGCGCAATGGGTGGTGGGCAAGCAGCCGGGCCTGTACGACATGCGCGACATCCTGGGCTTCCGCTGAGAACAAAAAGGTGGAAAATCCCGACATTTATGGCGGGATTTTCCGGGGTCTGGGGGCCGCGCCCCCAGCGGGCTGTGGGGCGGCGCCCCACGGTTTGGTTGTTGATCTTATGGGAGTTTGAGGGCGAAGCCCTCAATATCTTTCATCTTCCAATTGCTCTTCAGTCCACTTTTCACCCCATCATTTGCTATGGCAATAGGCGCGATCAGCGGCTAATATAAGCGCCAGCTAATATCCAACAGTGCGCGGCATTGGTCCCAACGGACGGCATGACTGCGCTGTATCACGTAAGGGGAATGCGTAGTGGAAAGCGTTGAAATCGCCAATCTGAAGCCCGGTCAAGTGGTCACTCTGGAGTTCGGCAACAAGGAAGCGGTCCTGACCAAACTCGACGAACCCCGCAAGTTCAATATGGAAGACTGGTTCGAGGATGAGGTTGAAGTCTACATCCTGGAAGACGTGATCGAAGAGGACGAGGCGCTGCACTATGCCCGCGAAGCGGGCGTGACGCTGTCCGAGGCGCTGGCGCAGGATCAAAATGTGTTTGGCGCCGAGCGCACCTCCTGGGACTTCCTGGGCCGCACCGTGGACGGCATTGAGATGGAGGAAGAGGAAGAGGAAGAAGAGGAAGCCGAGGAAGAGGGCGAGGAGTAAGTTCATGGCCGATAAGCCGCTCTCCGCCGCCAAGGGGATTCCCAGCCGCGACCGCCTGATCTTCGCCATGGATGTGCCGGACCAAGCCACTGCGCGCGCCATGGCGCAGCAGTTGGGCGATGCGGTGACCGTGTACAAGCTGGGCCTGGAGATGTTTCTCTCCGGCGACTACTTCGAACTGGTGGAGTGGTTGCAGGGCCAGGGCAAGAAGGTGTTTGCCGACCTCAAACTGTTTGACGTGCCGGAGACCGTGCGGCGCGCCACCAAGCAGTTGGCCGGACGCGGCATTCACTTCCTCACCGTGCATGGCAACGACGGCATCATGCAGGCCGCTGCGTCGGAAAAGGGCGACATGAAGATCCTGGCGGTGACCGCGCTCACCAGCCTGGACCGGGGCGACCTGGACGACCTGGGGTTTCAGTGCGATGTGGCCGATCTGGTCGCCTCCCGCGCCAAGCGCGCGCTGGCCTGCGGCTGTGACGGGGTGATCTCGTCGGGTTTGGAAGCACCCATGCTGCGCGACCGCGTGGACCACCAACTGCTGGTGATCACCCCGGGCATTCGTCCGGTGGAGAATCGCCCGGCGGACGATCAGAAGCGCGTGGTGACGGTGGAGGACGCTTTCCGCAACGGCGCCGACTACATCGTGGTGGGCCGCCCCATCAAGAATGCGGAGGATCCCCGCGCCGCCGCCGAGGGCATTCAGCAGACCATCGCATCGATGTTTGATTGATTCTCGCAGAGGCCGCCAATAAAAAGCGCGCTGACCAACTGGCCAGCGCGCTTTTTTTATTGCCATGAAAGCCAAAAGGGCACAGAACGCCCAATGTTTGCGTGACGCAGGTTGAGCTCGCGTTGACTATTGGCCGCCGACTGGTCGGCGGCGGGGTCTGGGAGCCGCTGTCAATGGCGCCCGAAAAATGCAGCACCATGGCGCCGCAATAATGCATCACTTGGGCATTGGTTGGGCGCGTAGCGCACAACGGGGTTTGCCGTTTTCCTTTGTCTTTAAAAAAACGAACAAAAACATCTTTTCAACACACTTGAGATTCAGAATGAGGGAGAGGCGGCAGACCTGTGGGAAACGTGTTTTCGTTTTCCACAGGGATAGCGGAGCGTCCGCCTCTCCCGGAGCCGCAAGTGGGCAGGATCGCCAGTTTCAGGAAGGGTCGGTTTTGCTATTTGAGCAGGAAGCTTTTGTTTCTGCAGCGCGCTTTTGCCGTTTGCTTTGATTCAGTCGATAGCTTTCGCCGTTCATCTCCAGGATGTGGACATGATGGGTCAACCGATCCAGCAGGGCGCCGGTGAGGCGCTCGGAGCCGAAGACCTCCGTCCACTCCTCGAACGGCAGGTCGCTGGTCACCATCACTGAACCCTGCTCATAGCGCTGGCTGATCACCTCAAAGAGCAGCTCAGCCCCCGTTTTGGAGAGTGGGACGAAGCCCAATTCGTCGATGATCAACAGCTTGTGTTTACTCAACTGACTCTGGAAACGCTGCAGCCGCTTTTCGTCGCGCGCCTCCATCAACTGGTGTACCAGCGACGCAGCAGTGGTGAAGCCAACCGCCAACCCCTGCTGACAGGCGGCCAGGCCCAATCCCAACGCAATATGGGTTTTCCCGGTTCCGCTGTTGCCCAAGGCGATGATATTGGCTCGGCGCTGAATGTATTCGCAACGCGCCAGCTCCATCACCAGAACCTTGTTCAATGAGGGCATGGCCAGGAAATCAAAGGAGTCCAGGCTCTTGATGGTGGGAAACCGGGCTTGTTTGATACGTCGCTCCACCATGCGCCGCTCCCGCTCAATCAACTCCAGTTCGCTCAGTCGCAGCAGGTATCGGCTATGATCAACGCCTTCCGCCGCGCACTGTTTGGCGATCTTTTCATATTCTCGATAAAATGTGGGCAGTTTGAGCGCTTTGAGGTGGTGCGCCAGGAGGATCTGCGGAGAGTCGTTCATCGCTGCTCTCCTGACGTCAACGCGGCGTAATCCCTGGCGGATGTACGCGCCACATGCACTTCGGGCAAAAAGGGATATCGGGACAGATCCAAACGGAGCGGACGTTGTTCAATGTGCCGGATCAGCAGATGTTTGACCGCCTCAAAGCCAATGGCGCCCAACTTCAACGCCTGTTGCACGGCAAAATGGACCTGTTCAAAGGAGAACGTCTCCAATAGGCGCAGAACCTGAATATATTCCCGCTTGCCCTTTTTACCCAGGCGGGACTCCATCAGACGGCGCAAGGTGGCGAACTCATCTGGCAGTTCCCATCCTTGCAACGGGGCGGCTTGATCCAGCGCCCTGGGTTTCTCCTCCAGCAGCGCCAGATAGTGCAAGGGGTCATAGATGGCGTCCTCACGCGCATAGGAGCGTGGATGCCGGGCAATCACCTCAGCGCCACAGGCGATCACCACTTCGTGGATGTAGCCCCGCACCTGCACATCGTGAAAGCCATAACGCACCGGAACCGAATAGTCATTGGTTCGATAGCGCACCAGCGCCTGGGATGTGACCTTGGCGCTCACCTTCTCGCAAGCGTCGTAGGGAATTGGCGGCAGCGGCAGGAACGCCGCCTGGTCTGTGGAAAATCGTTCTCCGATACTCCGCTGACAGCCTCGCAATGTCTGTTGACGACGCTCCAGGCATTTCTGGCGCAGGTGAGCGTTGAGCGCATCAAACGATTCAAAGCGGGGAGCCGGGACCATGAAGTTGCGTCGGGCGTAGCCGACCAGCCCCTCGACCTTGCCTTTGTCGTTACCTCGCGCCGGGCGGCCAAAGCGGCTATCGAACAGGTAATGGGATTGCAGCCGGATCATCTCTTCGGTCAGATCTCGGCGACCATCCCGGTAAACTTTGACCACGGCGATGCTGGTGTTGTCGTACAGAATGCTTTGGGGAACGCCGCCGAAGTGATCACAGGCGGCGTTATGCCCCGCACAAAACGCTTCCGTGGTTTCCGCGGGGAAGCCCATAACGAAGCTGTCGTCGCTGTAGGGCAGACTCATACAGAAAAAGTGGATCTTGCGCTCCACGCCGCCGATCACGCCGTGCGTTTGCCCAAAGTCCACCTGGGCGTGTCCGGGCGCATGGCTGAGGGGAACAAACTTCTCTTTCAGATGCAGACGCTTGCCGCGCACATACTCCTTGACCGCGCCATATTTCCCGTCGTAGCCGTATTCATCGCACAGCCGTTCATATATCCGCTGCGCGGTGTGGCGCTCCTTCTTGATCTTCTCCAGATCGTTCTTGAGAATCTGATCTATGAACCCGGTGAACGGCCCCAGTTTGGGCAATCGGACCGGCTTGCTCCGCTGGTAGCCTGGCGGCTCAGGGTTCTCCATCATTTTGCGCACCGTGCGCGGATCCAGCTCAAAGGCCTCCGCCGCCTTGCGCTTGCTCATCCCGCCTCTGGTTACCGCCAAACGCACTTCTCTGTACATGCTCACTGAATACATCCTCCCACCCCCTGACCCGGAAACTCTATGACTGAGTTTTCTGAGTTAGAGAGCTTTTTCTGGTGTGGGATTTTTGGACCGCCATTTTTGGACGATCCAAGCTGTTTCAGTGATGCATTTTTACGGCGCCATTCTCAAGCCGCGCCCCCAGCGGCCAAAGGTGTGCAATTCAGGGCGGCGCCCCACGATTTGGCAGGATTGCCAAATCGGACTCGCGCAGCGAGCCCGAAGGGTGAAGGCCATGGATGGCCTGAATCACGGTGTGGCTGTTGATCTTGGGAGTTCGAGGGCGCCGCCCTCGATATCTTCCATTTTCAAATTCGCCGACGTCCAATATAGAATTCGACTGAATATGCACAACGCCAATCAGCGCGTCGCCAAACCCAGTCGACACAGCGCCGACTCCAGCAGATTACGCGGCGCGCCCTCCCCCTCTTGGCTGCTGCGCACCCAGTTCCAGGAGCGCCACACCAGATAGAGCGCCGCCGCCAACGAGGCCAACTCCAACGCCGTGATGAGATTGGGGCCGTACCAATCGGGCGTTTGGTACATCAACGGCGGATGCGGATAGGCCAACGGCAGGAACACGTTCCAGGTCAGCGCATAGACGCGCATCTGCATATACAGCGAAGCGTCGCGCCCGATGAGCAGCAGCGGCACAGCCAACTGAATAATGTTGTAGCCGCCCCACAGTCCTGGAATTTCGCCGGGGGCATTGGAGCCAAACAGAAACACATAGTCGCAGATGGTGTAGGCGATCACCCAGCCCCAGCCGATGTCAAAATGGAGCGTGCGTTTGTCGGAGTTCTCCAGCGTCAGCAGACGCGGATAGGAGAGGGTCAGGATGATGATGACCCAGGCGACAAAGTTGATGGCGCTGCCGCCCAGCGGGACCTCCGGCGTACTGGCCAGATAGTCGTAGAGATCAAAGGTGGCGGCCTCCACCAGATTGAAGAGGATCAGGAAGTAGAACAGCAGCCGCGCCCAAGGCCGCTCCACCCAGCCGCGATAGCGCAGCCCCATGGTGAACAGCGTGGCCGAAAGAATCAGGACAAATTTGATGTAGGCGAAGAAGCCGGTGATGTCCGCTCCGCGCACCGCAAAGATCACCCCGAGGGCCACCGGCAGCAGCAGATAGACCGCCAACTGAATGCGCGGCGTTTGATTGATCAGCCCGCGCACGACCAGGAAAAAGATCAGGGTCGCAATAACAATCCAAAGGGCAATGGTCATACTCGTTCCAAATTCATTAAGCGAATGGAGAAATCCCATATCTCGCATGGGGGAGAGATATGCTGCAAAAGAGTACCCTGAACGTCGGCCTGGGGATAGTGCGCCTCGTCATATGCGCACTTCTGACAGACACCGGAGTGAATAGCCTGACTGCTCCAGCTCAACGCCTCCATGCTGTAGAGCCCCGGACTGCGCCCATAAAAAAAGGCGCAAACGCGCCTTTTCTCATTCCACAAAAAGAAGCACAAACTGGACGCCCCACAGTGATCGCGAACGCCCGCCCCGCCTCAGGACGACTTCAGGGACTTGACCAGTTTAATCCCTTTTTTGCGCTGCGCATGAATGACTTTCAATTGTGTCTTCAACTGCACTTTCTTTTTGGATGAAGCGCTCTCCATTTTTGCTTCCAGACTCTTCTTGCGCTCCTTGAGCTTGCGCAACAAAGCTTTCAGCGCCTTCACCTGTTCGCTTTTCTTTTCGTCTTCAATTTTTTTCAGCAAGCTCTTGAGCATCAGCGCGCCTCATCCGCCAGAAGATAATCCGCGTGGCTCCCCGCCACGTTCATTCATCATCACTATGGCGCAGCCATGTGACATCTGTGTGTCAAAGAGACTATATCTTGGAAAGAGCGTCTCTGAGACCACAGCATAAGCGTCCAAGCATCACTTTGGCGCGGAGTGCGCCCCTTCCATGTCCGCCATATCATCATCATCCAACGCCAACAGCGCTTCTGCAGCGCGGTCAGAGGCGTTTTTCGAGCCAAACAACACTTCGCCCATCTCAGCCAAGTTCCACACCACATCCCGCGCATAGCCCAGATCGTTCATCAGCGAAGAGCCCATCTGCGCGCTGACCCGCCCATCGCGGATCATCTGGTCCAACGCCCCCGTCACAATGGCGTTGCCCTCCTCCATATAGGCTTTGTAGTCATCCAAAGAGAGCACGTCGCCCAGCTCGCCCACACCGTCGCGCAGTTCGTTGATCTTCTTCAGCAGCAGCATGATCTGAATTCTGATCTCATTGTACTCATTGCGGATATCGTCGTTACTGGAGACGATGTAGCGCATCATGTTCTTACGCAAGTGTTTGACGTCTTTCACACACTGCACAATCAAGGCGCACGCCCGACGCACCTCATACACCTGCTCCACCACATCACGGGGCATTTCATGTTGCTGCGCCTTGCTGGTGAACTCGATGATGGCGGCGTGCAGGGTCTTCACTTTGGCCAGATAGATGGCGTCCAGATCGAATTCAATCACCTCGCGACTGGCGCGCAAGCGCTCCTCTAACGCCTCCTCATCATCCTCCACCATATGGTGACGATGCACGCTCAGTCCGTGGGCGATCATCTCCGATGCGTTATCATACAGGTGCATCGCCTCATTGCGCACCGACTCCACGTAGGTCTCTGGAAACTCATAGACCGCTTCATTGAGAAATTGCGCCTCCACCCGTTCCGTGGCCGGTTGTTTGATCACCCGCTCCAACAGCGTGACCAGACGCCCCACCAGCGGCGACATCAACGCCACGCCCACCGCATTGAAGATGGTGTGAAACACCGCCAGCTTCAGGGCGTAATCATCCGCCGAAATGCCCACATGGTTGCTAATCCACTCCACCGCATCCTTAAACTGGGCAATAAACAGGATCGCCACCAACCCGGTAAAGACATTGAACAGCAGATGCGCCCCCGCCAAACGCTTTCCTTGGTAGTTGGCGCTCATGGCGCCGATGATGGCGGTGATGGTGGTGCCGATATTGGCGCCAATGGCCAGCGCCAGCGCGTTCTCATAGGTGATCTGATTGACGCTCAGCGCGGTAATGATGAGCACCAATGTGGCGTGGCTGGACTGCATCACCACAGTGGCCGCCACGCCGATGGCGCAGTAGACCAACAGGCCCGCAAAACCTTGCATGGCGAACTCCGCCAGATTGATGGTCTCGCGGAACGCCTCAAACCCCTCTTTCATATGGTGGATGCCCAGAAACAGGAACCCCAACCCCGCCAACACCTGACCCACCCCACGCAATTTTTTCGAGCGCTGAAACACCAGAATCACGCCAAACACCAGCATCGGCATGGCGTAGGCGGAGATTTTCACTTTCAAACCAAAACCAGCCACCAACCACGCGCCGGTGGTGGTGCCGATATTGGCGCCAAAGATGATTCCAATCCCCGCCGCCAGCGAGATCAGCCCGGCGCTCATAAAGGAGATGGTGATCACCGACACCAGCGAGCTGGATTGCATGATGGTGGTGGTGATGACGCCAAACCCCAGACTTTTCCACAGGCGGTCAGTGGTGCGCTGCAACAGCTTTTCCAGCACGCCGCCGGTAAACGCCTTAAACCCCTCCTCCAGAAACAGCATGCCAAACAGAAAGATCGAGACGCCCGCACTGATCTCTTTAAAATTCGGGCTAATCCAGAAGCCATAAGCGAGCAGGAAGAAAATTGTCGGCAAGAGGATGCGTTTGAGCATGGGGGCAACTCCATGAGCGCCCTGGAGGCGCTGTGAACATCATCAGCACAATGCGTGCGGTCGGGCGGGATTCACAAAATTATGACGAGAATATGAACTTCATGAAAACATAATAAGATCGCTACCGAAAATCAATGGCGCAGGAGATGACTACCCTCAAGAGGCGGGCAAAGAGCGGCAGGACGATTCAGCACACAAGGGTGGCGATGTGCGCGGAATGTATTGAAAACCGAAAAGGAGAGGGAGAGCGCCAGTGGACGACAAAAGAGCACAACCACGCGGCGCCCTAAACAGCAAATCCAACGATCACGCCTTCAGTCGCTGGAGATTGTCGTATTCGCGCAGCAAAGGGAACGTCTCTTCCAACGGCGTCGGACGACTGATCCAATACCCCTGAATCTGATGGCACCCCTCTTTGCGCAGGAAGCGGCACTGCTCCTCAGCCTCCACCCCCTCAGCCAGCACCGACAGCCCCATACTCTCGGCCATGGCGATGACGGCGCGCACGATCACCTGATCCTCGCGCACGCGCGTGATTTCGCGCACGAAGCTCTGATCAATCTTGATCACGTCCACACTCAGATTTTTCAGATAACTGAGTGACGAGTAGCCGGTGCCGAAGTCATCAATAGCCACCGAGACGCCCAAACCACGCAGGGCGTTCAGCGCCTGCTGCACACGCTCGGTCAACTCCATAAGCACGGATTCGGTGATTTCGATCTGCAAGTTCTGCGGCGGCAGAGCATATTGCTCCAGCAGCACTTCCACCCGCTGCGCCAGCTCATCCCCGCGCTCCAGTTCTCGGCCAGACACATTCACCGAGACCACCAGGTCATAGCCCGCCTGACGCCAACTCATGGCGTCCTTGACCGCCTGCGCCATAATCGCCGCATCGATCTGATCGATCATGTTCAACTCTTCGGCCAATGGGATGAACACCCCCGGGGAGATCATCCCCTTTTCTGGATGAATCCAGCGCGCCAACGCCTCAAACCCCACAATCTTCTGCTGTGACAGATCGAATTTTGGCTGATAGTACGCCTGCAATTGTCGCTCACGTAGTGCGCGACGCAGATCCGACTCATAGGTCAGGCGCACCGTGGCCAGATCACTCATCTCCGGTTGGTAGAAGACGATGCAATCCTTGCCAGAATCCTTGGCCTGATACATGGCGGTATCGGCGTTTTTGAGCAATGCGCGCACATCATTGCCATCGTCGGGGTAGAGCGCCACCCCCAGCGAGCCGCTGACGAACACCTCATGCCGCCCATCCAGAATCACCGGCTCGCGCAACGCGCGCAGCACCTTCTCGGCCACCAGGCGCACATCCCCCTCCTCCTGCACATGCTCCAGCAACACCACAAACTCATCGCCGCCCAGGCGCGCCAGGGTATCGGCATTGCGCACGCAGCGGGTCAAACGACAGCTCACCTCCTGCAACAATAGATCGCCATGGGCGTGTCCCAGCGAGTCATTCACCCGTTTAAAACCATCCAGATCCAGGAACATCAGCGCCATACGACGATTTTCGCGTTTGGCGCCCGCCAGCGCATGCTCCAGTCGGTCATTGAACAATGCGCGATTGGGCAGTTCGGTCAGCACGTCAAAATGGGCCAGATGGTGAATGCGCTCCTCCCACTGCTTCTTCTCGGTAATGTCCGTAAACGCGCCGATAAAGTGGGTGATCTCCCCCTGAGGATTGCGCACCATCACAATGGTCTCCCAGGCGGCGAACACCTCCCCCCCTTTGCGCCGGTTCCAGATCTCCCCCTGCCAGGAGCCATTGGTCAGCAACTCTTGCCACATCTGTGCGTAGAACATCGGGTCGTGGTGGTCGGATTTGAGCAAACTTGGCGTGCGACCGACCGCCTCCTCTTCGGAAAACCCTGTGTGCCGGGTAAAGGCGCTGTTGACGCTGAGAATTCTGGCTTGGCTGTCAGTGACCAGCATCGCCTCTTGCGAATACTCAAACACATGGGACGAGAGCAGCAGATCGTTCACATGGCGTTCACGCTCCCGATAGGAGAGTTGGCTGCGCCATCCCACCCCCCAAACACCCGCCAGCCCCAGCAGCCAGATCCCCATATGGTTCACCGCCGCGATCTGTATCCCATGGGTGGCGGAGTCGTTATAGGGCGCCATGGGCACGGAGACGCTCACGCCGCCGCGCACCTGACCATTGGCGAAGCCCAGATGCCCGTGGCACTTCTGGCAGTGCTGCTTCATCACCATGGGCTTCATCAGGCGGATGTACGGCGCGCCGTCAATCTCGGTCAGTTCAACCTTCTCCTTGGCGCCCTGTTCGAACTCGCGAATGGTCTGCGCCTCCCAGGCGTCCGCTTCATTATTGGGGTTGAGATAGACAATGCCGACAATGCGCCCTCTGATGCCGTAGAGCTGGCCATACTCATCCATCATCTGCCGCAGCATATAGGCCGGGTTCATCAAGGTGAGCTGTTTGCCCCCGGTGGTAACCACATCGCGATCGGCGATGTGCGCCAAATAGGGGCTGGGCGGGGTGCGCTCATCGGGCTGCACATAGACCCCCCCATGCTTGGAGGCCCAGTTGCGATAGGCCTGATCTTTATTGAAGTTGGCGTGGGCGGCGCTGGTGGCCAGCGTGAGCGCTTGACGTTTCTCTTCCGCCACCTGCCAAGCCAGCGAAAGAGCCATAACCGCAGTCCAGGCCAGGGAGACAAGAATGGCGTTGCGATAGACAGGAGAGCGCATAGGAGACTCTTTCAGCTCTAGGAACCGTAGCCTGCGATCAGGCGACCAGATGCCAATCAATTCCCGCGCCGAGGGGATGCCCACTCTTGGCGCACAGCGAAAGAGATGAATTACGTGAAATTAACGTTATTTACTTACCATATACAAACCATTGTGCAAGAATTTGAGAGTCAGGCCAATAGAAAGTTGCCAGATACGCAGGAACGGGCGACAAAACCGCGCCATCACCACAATGCAAAAGCACAATTCGCGCTCGAATCCGTTGCTTTCCCACACCCGTCAAAACAGATCGCCCAGGGTTGCGGCGCGAACCCTGGGCGATCTGCAGACACAGAGATGCTGTCCGGGAGCTGACGTCCGCGCGCCAGACCTCCCGCGGCGCTAGAGCGTAAAGCGTCCCATCATCACGCCCAAATCATCGGCGATCTTGCGCATCTCTTCGGACTTCTTGCACACGGTTTGGCTGAAAGTGACCACGCTCTCCGCCGAACGGGTCACCTCGCCCACGGCGCTGGCCACGTTATTGGTGACCTGAACGGTATGATCCACCTTCACGCCGATCTCCGAATTGCCGCGCGAGGCATCCGCCACCGAGCGCGCCATCTCCTGAATGCCGCCCGAAGCCTCGCTCACATTGCGCGTCACCTCGGAGATGCCCGCAGAGATCTCCGACACATTGGTGGTGACCTCACGAATGCCTTCGGTGGATTGCGCCACCTGCATGGTCACCTCATTGTTCTCTTGCGAGACCTGCTCCATCGCCTCGCTGATCTCCGCCATCACGCCGCTCTGATCATCCACCGAGTTCAAAATGGAGTCGTTGGCCTCCTCCACCTTGCGGATGCGATCATTCACCTGTTCGGCGCGGGTCTCCACCTCCCCGGCCTGCTTTTGAATGGAGGCGACATTTTTGGAGATCATATCGGTGGCCTCGCCGGACTGCTTGGCCAACTCCTTGACCTCGTTGGCCACCACCGCAAAGCCCTTGCCCGCCTCACCAGCCCCCGCCGCTTCGATGGAGGCGTTGAGCGCCAGCATATTGGTCTGGTCGGCGATGTTTTTGATCACGTTGACCACTTTGCCAATCTCTTTGGAGGAGCGAATCAACTCCTCCATCACCGTACGGTTGGCGGCGGCGGACTCACGCGCCTGACGCGCCCCTTTGCTGGCGTTTTCGCACTCCTGACGCACCCCGTTGAGGGAGGCGTTGATGCCGGTAATGGCGCTGGCCACGTCGCGCACGTTGGCCGAGGAGCGCTCCACCGAACCGCGCACCGCCTCTTGTGAGGTGCTGGCCTCCTCGCTGGCGGCGGCCACGGTGGAGAGATTGGTGGCGGCCTCCTCGCTGGCGGCGCTGATGGTGTTCATGTTCACGCTGGCCTGCTCGGCGGCGGCGGTGATGCTGCTCATGGCCTGCTCAGCCTGCTCCATGGCGCTGGCCACGGCGTTCATGTTCTCACGCAGAGTATCCGAAGCCTGGCTCACGTCGCCGGAGCGCTCGGTCATGATCTCAGCGCCCACGTTGAGCTCCCCGGAGACCTTGGAGAGCTGCTCGGAGGAGGTGTGCAACACGCCAATGCTGGCGTGGATGTTGCCGACGATTTCGCGCAGCGCGCTGACCATTTTCGCCATGGCGGCGTTAAGGCTCACCGTATCCCCCGGTTTCACCTGCACCTGCACGCTCAGATCCCCTTGGCTCACCCGCCCCACCAGCTCCGCCAGCGGCAGCGGTTCCGCCCCAAGCGGCCGCATCACCGCACGGGTGATGTAGAGCGCAATACCCACTCCAGCCAACAGCGCCGCGAAGGTCACGATCAGGATCAGGGTCACGGTGCTGGCGTTGTTGGCTTGCAATCGCGGTCCCAACTCATCCTGATCGGCCTTGATGGAGAGTTTGACCTCCTCGGCGTGCTTGGCCACAGCCGGGCCGATGCGGTCCAGCGTATTGTGGATGATGTCATTGCGCTGCTTAATGATGTCGGCCACTCCGACCAAACCTTTGATATAGGCCGCGCGATGAGTGGTGAACTCCGCGAGCAAGCGGCGTCTTTCCGGGTTCTGCAGCTCGCGATCCAGCGTCTGCGCCAACGGCTCCAGATTCTCCACCAGCTCTTGGGAGGCGCGCTCCAGGTCGGCGTCCTGATTCTCTTTGAGGAACTTGGCGGCATACAGACGCCCCAGCAGCACATGCTCTTGCGCCCGACCGGCGAAATAGGCCGCCGCCGCATCGCCATCCTCATAGGCGGACTTCATGATCGCCGTGAGCTCTTCGCGCATGGCCAAGCCGTTAGGGTCCATCTGTTTGAACACCAGGTCGTTGCGCGCGTCGCGAAACGCCACCACCTGTTGGAAGCCCGCTTTATATTCGCCGATCTCATCATTCACCTGCTTGATCAGCGCCAAGCGTTTGGGGTCGTCAATATCCTCCAGCGCGTTCTTGAGGAACTCCTCCATGCGCTGGCGATAGAACTCATACTGCTCCACATCCTGATCACTGCCAGTGATGTTGAAGTCCTTCACATTTAGCCGCAGCATCAACATGTTGGCCTGCAGCCGCCCGGCCAGATTGGTCTGTCGCGCCAATCCCCGGTAGGTGACGAACCCATCCTGGCCGGTGGACAGGCCGCTATAGGCAAACAGCGCCACACCCAACATCAGCACAATCAGCACGCCAAAGCCAAGCGCCATCATGGTGGAGATTTTCAGTGATTTCATAACAGACTCCCCAACAGATCCTTTGAGGTCAGATCCAGGGCTGATTGTTGACACGCCAACATTATTGACGACAAACAAGAACCATTACACACACCCTCACCGCCAATTGCAACGATAACCGCGCCAATCGGCGATAAAATCGCTTTTTGCAGGAATTGAAAGGGGATATGGCGAAGCGGGGGTGAGATCTTTGTAAAAAACGTGATGTCAGCAAATAGGGCGCGCATAACGTCTGCGATACGAAGAGTGTGCGTTTTCCACTCGCTTAACGAGCAGTGAGCCCTGCTGGACGCAGGCCGAAAACGCTTGCCAGCAGGCTGGCAAAGTATCAGGTCGCGCGCGGCGCTTCAAGGAGCGGAAGCGCCGCGCGCGCCAAACGGCTCAGGGCTATTGTGGCTCGGCATTATATTCGATGACGAAGCCATAGGCTTTGCCGTCAAATGGCGAGCGATAGGAGCTGAAGCGGTGGGGGAAGTCGCCCCACGTGGCCACGGGGATGTTGACCTCGCCAAACGCCGCCACGTTCTGATTGCCGGTGGAGTCGTTGGGCTGGGTGTTGGGTCGCGGATCCTTATCCCCGGGCATGCCGTCATAAGCCCAGTTGGTATAGGACCACGGCTCGCCGCTGACCCAACGCCAGCCGCCGTCGGGCTCGCGCGCGCCCTGTGGCTGATAGGCGCCGATAAAGGGGCCGTTCATCACCCCATTGTGGCTGGAGTCCCAGCCGTACCAATACTTGCGATCCTGGATCAGGCCAAAGACAAAATCGTTCTCCTGGTGCGAATGCAGGGTGACCAGGTAGCCGCCCGCCTGCTCGGCCAGAGCTTTGGCCTGGGACCAGTTGATCCCGCCCTGGGGCGTGTAGACCGCCTCATACCAGTGGGTCTGACCGTTGGGAAGCCGGAACGACTGCGCTTTGCCGCGCTTGACGGGAACCGGCGCGGATTGGAAGGTGATGTTGCTCCCGGCCATGCCGGTGGCGTCGTTGCCGTTGGCGTCCAAGCCGCCGCCCTGGCCGCCACGCATATTTTGGCCCATCATGCCGCCACGGGAGCCCATGCCCGGCCCGCCAAAACTCGACGACCCCTGCCCCATGCGGCCAAAGCCCTGGTTCATGCCTCCGCGTCCGGGATCGAAGCCCTGCATCTCCTTGGGCACGCAGTGCAGCCCCGGCCCGCGATTGATGCAGTTGCCGCGCAAGGTGCGATTGCCGCGCGGCTCCTGAAACTGACAACTGGCCCCTTCCGCTTGATTGCGGCAGGCGTCAAACGAGGCTTGCGGCGGACCGCCAAACCCCTGCGCCACGGCGCTCGATACGCCCACAACCCCCACCAGAGCGCCAACACTCGCCACGATTTTCCGCGTTTTGCTCATTGACCGCTGCCTCAGTGAAAGCTGCATCCGCTCTTTGGTTAACCCAGGGCGCGGCGGGCGTTTTCAAACATGCGCAGCCAGGGACCGCGCTCGGCGTCCCACGCCACCGGCTTCCAACTGTGCTGCACGCCACGGAAGATGCGCTCCGGGTGCGGCATCATGATGGTTGCGCGGCCATCGGCGCTGGTGACCCCGGTGAGCCCCAGCGGCGAGCCATTAGGGTTGGCTGGATAACTGGTCGCAGGCGCGCCGCGTCCGGTCACATAGCGCAGCGCCGCCTGCCCGCTCTCCAGCAGCGTCTGCGGCCCCGCCTCATTGAGAAACTCGGCGCGGCCCTCACCGTGGGCCACCGTCACCGGCAGACGCGAGCCGACCATATCGCGCAGGAACAGCGATGGCGACTCCAGCACCTCCACCAGGGTCAGACGCGCCTCGAACTGTTCGGAGTCATTGCGCACAAAGCGCGGCCAGTTATCGGCGCCGGGGATCAGCTCATGCAGCGTGGCCATCATCTGGCAGCCGTTGCACACCCCCAGCGAGAAGCTGTCGGGACGGTGGAAGAAGGCCTGGAACATCTCGCGCAGACGCAGATTGAAGCGGATCGACTTGGCCCACCCCTCGCCCGCGCCCAGCACGTCGCCAAAGGAGAAGCCGCCGCACGCCACCAGCCCGGCGAATTGGGTCAGATCGCGCTCGCCCTCATCCAGCGCCGCCATGGTCACGTCCACCGCTTCGAAACCGGCGCGATGGAACGCTGCGGCCATCTCCACATGGCCGTTGACCCCCTGTTCGCGCAGAATCGCCACCGCCGGGCGCGCGCCGCTGGCGATAAAGGGCGCCGCCACCGACTCCTGCGGATCAAAACTCAGGGACGCGCCATTGAGACCGGGATCATCGGCGTCCAGCAGGGCGTCGAAGGCCTCATCGGCGCAGCGGGGATTGTCGCGCAACGCCTGCATCTGATGGCTGGTGGCCGACCACAAGCGACGCAACTCAACGCGGGGAGCCTGATACAGCACCTCTTCGCCCCGGGTGATGCGGATTTCGTCGGCGTCGTTGGGGCGACCGATGGGAATAATCCGCCCGCACCCCTGCAGCGCCTCTTTCACCGCGCCCAGATCGTCAGCGCGAATCTGCAGCAGCGCGCCCAACTCCTCGGAGAAGAGCGCTGAGACCGGCGCTTCGGCGTCATGGCCGCTCAGTTCGATGGTCACGCCCCGGTTGCTGACGAAGGCCATTTCACACGCCGCCGCCAGCAGACCGCCATCGGAGCGGTCGTGGTAGGCGAGAATTTTGCCCGAACGCTTGAGCCCCACCATGGCGGTAAAGAAGTTCTTCAGGGCCTCAGGGTTCTCCAGATCGGTGGCGTGCAATCCCACCTGACGGAAGGTCTGCGCCAACGCCGAACCGCCCAGACGATTCTTGCCGCCGCCCAGATCCACCAGCAGCAGGCGGGTCTCGCCCACATCGTCGCGCAGTTGCGGCGTCAACGTGATGCTGGCGTCGCGCACCGGCGCAAACGCCGAGATGATCAGCGACAGCGGCGCGGTGACCGCTTTATCGCCGTCTTCATCCGACCACACGGTCTTCATGGACATGGAATCCTTGCCCACCGGGATGCTGATCCCCAGCGCCGGGCACAGCTCCAGCCCCACGGCCTTGACCGTGGCGTAGAGGTTGGCGTCCTCGCCGGGGTGCCCAGCCGGGGCCATCCAGTTGGCCGAGAGCTTCACATCGCCAATCTGCTCGATGTCGGCGGCAAGGATGTTGGTCAACGCCTCGCCGATGGCCATGCGCGCCGAGGCCGGGCCGCTGATCAGCGCCAGCGGCGTGCGCTCGCCCATGGCCATGGCCTCGCCAGTGAAACCGTCGTAACCGCGCAGGGTCACCGCTGCATCGGCCACCGGAACCTGCCACGGCCCCACCATGGGGTCGCGGGCGATCAGACCGGTGACGCTGCGGTCGCCGATGGTGATGAGGAAGCTCTTGTCGGCCACGGCGGGCAGCTGTAGCACCCGCTTGACCATCTCCGCCAACGGAACCTCCGGCGGAATGTTCACCGCCGGGCCTTCGCGCTTGAGGGCGGCGACGTTGCGCACCATGCGCGGCGGCTTGCCCAGCAGGGTCTCCAGCGGCATGTCGATACAGGTCTCGCCGCTGGCGGCGTTGGTGAGCAGCAAGCGCTGCTCGCCGGTGGCCTCGCCCAGCACCGCCCATGGGCAGCGCTCGCGGGCGCAGATGGCGTCGAAGGCGGCGCGGTCATCGGCGCAGATGGCCAGCACGTAGCGCTCTTGGGCCTCGTTGCACCACACCTCCATGGGCGACATGCCCGCATCGGCGTTGGGCACGCTGGTCAGGTCGAAGCGCCCGCCCACGCCGCCGTCGTGAATCAACTCCGGCACGGCGTTGGACAGACCGCCCGCGCCGACGTCGTGGATGCTACGGATGGGGTTGAAGTCGCCCAACTGCCAGCAGCGGTTGATCACCTCCTGGCAGCGCCGCTCCATCTCGGCGTTGTCGCGCTGCACCGAGGCGAAGTCCAACTGCTCGCAGCCGGCGCCGCTGGTCTGGCTGGAGGCGGCGCCGCCGCCCAGACCGATGAGCATGGCCGGGCCACCCAGCTGGATGATCAGGTCGCCCTCGCGCAGGGGCTTCTTATAGACGTGCACGGCGCTGATGTTGCCCAAGCCCCCGGCGATCATGATCGGCTTGTGGTAGCCGCGCATCTCGCCGAAGAACTCCTGCTCGTAGGTGCGGAAGTAGCCGCAGATGTTGGGGCGGCCAAATTCGTTGTTGAACGCGGCGCCGCCGATGGGCCCCTCCAGCATGATCTGCAGCGGCGTGACGATGCGATCGGGCTTGCCGTAGGGCTTCTCCCACGGCTGCGGCAGATCGGGCAGATTGAGGTTGGAGACGGAAAAGCCGGTCAGGCCCGCTTTGGGCGTGGAGCCCTGGCCGGTGGCGCCCTCGTCGCGGATCTCGCCGCCGGAGCCGGTGGCGGCGCCGGGATAGGGCGAGATGGCGGTGGGGTGGTTGTGGGTCTCCACCTTCATGAGGATGTGGGTGGTCTCCTCATGTTCACGATAGACGCCGCTATCGGTATCGGGGTGGAAGCGGTTGCCCGGCCCGCCCGCGATCACCGAGGAGTTGTCCGAATAGGCGACGATGGTGCCTTCGGGGGCCAGTTCGTGGGTGTTGCGGATCATGGAGAAGAGACTGCGCCCCTGCTCCACGTCGTCGATGATCCAGTCGGCGTTGAAAATCTTGTGGCGGCAGTGTTCGGAATTGGCCTGGGCGAACATCATCAGTTCGACGTCGGTGGGGTTGCGCCCGGCCAGACCGAAGCGTTCGGCCAGATAGTCGATCTCATCTTCCGACAGCGCCAGGCCCCATTGAATATTGGCTTCGCGAATCGCCTCGGCGCCGCGCCCCAGCGCATCCACCACCCGCAACGGGCCCGGATCGTGCTGGGCGAACAGTCCCGCCAGGGCGGGCTGCTCAAAGGTCACCGCCTGGGTCATGCGGTCGTGCAGCAGCGGCAGAATGGGAGCCAGGGTCTCGGCGTCGGCGGGGGAGCCCTCAAAGCGCCACGCCACCGCGCGCTCAATGCGGATCACCGCATCCAGGCCGCAGCGGCGAGCGATATCGGTGGCCTTGCTGGACCACGGCGAGGTGGTTCCAAAACGGGGGGTGACCCACGCCTGGGGCGCAAACGGCGCGCTCTCGGCTTCGCGCGGGCCGTAAGTGAGCAGCGCTTCCAGGGTCTGCGTCTGGGTCTCGTCCAGCGGCGCGTTCAGGTAGACCAGATGCGCAAAGCGCGCCTGCAGGCCGCTCAGTTGCGGCATCTGCGCGCGGCACTGAGCCAGCAGTTTGTCCAAACGAAACGCCGAGAACGCCGCCGCGCCGGGCAGATTGAGAATCAGGGGATCCCCCATGATGACCTCTATCGAAAAATTGGGAAAATACGGGCTGCGATAGAGTAAAACAAAAACGCCCCCGGGTCACCGGGGGCGTTGCAAATCCCTACTATTTCGCTGCGCGGATCAGCGCTTCAAGCCCATGCGCTCCACCACCTGCTGGTAGGCCTCCTCGACCCCGCCCAGGTCGCGACGGAAGCGGTCCTTGTCCAGCTTCTCGTTGGTGTGCAGATCCCACAGACGGCAGCTGTCGGGGGAGATCTCGTCGGCCAGCACCAGCTCGCTGGGGTTGGTGGCCAGACGGCCGAACTCCAGTTTGTAGTCCACCAGACGGATATCGATATTGGCGAAGTAGGCGATGAGCACGTCGTTGATGCGGTGCGCGTACTCCATCATCTCTTCGATTTCGCGCTCCTTGGCCCAGCCGAACACCTCGATATGGTCCACGGTGACCATGGGGTCATCCAGTTCGTCGGACTTGTGGTAGAACTCCACCACCGGACGCGGCAGCGGGGTTCCCTCTTCCATGCCCAGACGCTTGGCCATGGAGCCGGCCACCAGGTTGCGCACCACCACCTCCACCGGGAGGATGTTGACGCGGTGCACCAACTGCTCGCGGTCGCTCAGGCGCTCCTCCAGGTGGGTGGGGATGCCCACCGCCTCCAGAATGGTGAACAGGCGGGTGGAGATCAGATTGTTGAGCACCCCCTTGTCGGCGATGGTCCCCTTCTTCACGCCGTTGAACGCGGTGGCGTCGTCCTTGAAGTATTGAATCAACAAGTTGGGGTCTTCGGTGGCGAACAGCACCTTGGCCTTGCCTTCGTACAGCTTCTCGCCTCGTTCCATGTCTTTCTTCCCACAGTAGGATGAACACAAGCGCGACTCGCGCGCGTTTCAGTTTAATCCGCCCCCGCCACAGCGAGGGGATCTCTTACAACGGGTCCGGCGTGGCGTCCAGATCGGGCCCGCGCCGCACCGGTTGGATCGACTCACAACGCCCGGTGCGCCGATTGACCACAATCAACGCGCCGCTGATGCTGGCCTCCCCCTGCGCCGCTTCAAAGCGGCTGGGGAGCTTGCTGGTAAAACGCGGTAGCACGCTGTCCAGCTCCATGCCGATAACCGACTCATAGCAGCCGGTCATGCCCAGATCGGTCATGTAGCCGCAGCCCCCAGCCAGCACGCGGTGGTCGGCGGTGGGAATGTGGGTATGGGTGCCCACCACGGCGGAGACGCGGCCGTCCAGATAGCGCCCCATGGCCACCTTCTCAGAGGTGGCTTCGGCGTGCATGTCAACGATGATGACGTCGGCCTCGCGGCCCAGGGAGATTTTGTCCAGAAAAGCGTCGGCGGCGCGGAAGGGGCAATCCACCGGCTCCATAAAGACCCGGCCAATGAGATTGAGTACGCCGATGCGTACGCCGCCATCGGTCTGAAACACGCCGTGTCCATGACCGGGGGCGCCGGGCGGATAGTTCATCGGCCGCAGCAGACGACGTTGTCGCCCCATATATTCGTGGATGTCGCGGTAGCGCCAGACGTGGTTGCCGCTGGTGATCAGATCGGCGCCGGCGGCGAACAGCTCTTCGGCGGTGTCGGGGGTGACGCCGATGCCGGCGGCGGCGTTCTCGCCATTGACGATGACGGCGTCGGCGCAGTGGGTTTTGCGCAAGGTGGGCAGGTGTTCCTTGAGCGCGCGACGTCCCGGACGACCGACAACGTCGCCAAAAATCAGAATTCGCACCGTCTCGTCGCTGTGCGCCGCCTCGGCCATGCTCTCCACCCTTCCGCCGCCTTGCGCCTGCATCGGTTCAAGAAACGCAAGATCGGAAAAAAGGCGCGAGTCTACCCAAACGCGCCGAGGCGCGCAACAAAAATCGCCAGATCTACGCGCATTCAGAACAAATCTTGCGCGCAAGAAGAGGCGATTGCGCGCGCTTTTTGGTTCCTTTGCAGGACGGATTGAGGAATAATGGATTTTGCGTATTTCCCTATTGGGAAGCGTCGTTTGCGCCGCGTTTTCCGAGCGCGCCATGCAGGAGAGAGAGTCATGTTTGTCCGTCGTTGCGCCACCCTCACCATCACCGCCAGCCTGATTGCGCTGATGAGCGCCGCCACCGTCCACGCCCAAGGCGCGGAACTGTTGCTGGCGCCCGAGCGCATCAAACTGGATCTGACGGCGCGACAGGACCAACTCAACCGCATGGTGGCCGCAACCCCCGAACAGGCTGAAAGCCTGAACGAACCCTCCCTGCTCAACTTCGATCTGGGCGAAGCGCGCTTTGTGGTGGACGACTCCGCCCTGCGTCTGGAGGAGGCCTCCGGCGTGAGCGCCCGCGGTTCGCTCAATCTGGGCGGTTTCTCCCTCTCCGGCCAGGTGGCCGCCGCCATCAGTCCGGTGGAGAGCCCCACCCTGTTTGACGGCGCGCGTCCGCGCACCTGGGGCGCGGAGTTGGGCTACGCCTTCGGCCTGGGCGGGCTGGACACCCTGGTGGCGCTGGGCTATCAGGGCAGCGGCGGCGCGCCGGGATTGATCAACGCCCCGGAGGATCGCTTCACCGCCGGTTTGAGCTTCTCGCTGATGAACAGCGCCGCGCTGGCGCTGGAGTGGCGGCATGACCGCGACTCCGCCGAAGCGGGTTTCGCCTCCCAAGCCGACGACGCCGCCACCCTGCGTCTGCACCTGCCCTTCTGAGCGCGGCGACGGATGGCCAAACTGCTCTATTTCGCCTCGGTGCGGGAGGCGATGGGTCGCGGCGCTGAAGAGTTGCCGCTGCCCGCCACAGTGACCGATGTAGCCTCCCTGCGCCGTCACTTGGGCCAACTGGGCGCGCCCTACGCCGAGGCGTTGACCGCGCCCCATCTGCACGTGGCGGTCAACCAAGCCCACGCCCGCGACGCCGACCCGGTGGGCCAGAGCGATGAGATCGCCTTCTTCCCGCCGGTAAGCGGCGGCTGATTCGCCGCGCGCCGCCAACAGCTCTTCCAACCACTCTTCAGGGCGCCGCTTGCGCGGTTTGCCCCACCTGCCGCTTCTCGTACGCCGCGATCATCTGCGCCACCGCCGCATACCCTTGCCCATTGAAGTGCCCCGGCAGCCCCAGCGGGAAGAGGCGTTCAGGCTCCGTCTCCTGTTGCAACTGCGGGGTAAAGTCCAGCACCGTCAGCGCCATCGCCTGCGCCGCTTGTAGCAGACGCGCACGGTGATAGTCGTGGGAGGGCGTCTGATCGAAAGCGCGCTCGGCGCTGGGCAGATAGACCAGGATCATCTCGCCACCCCAGGCCGCCGTCCGCTGCTGCGCCGCTTGCAGAATCTCAATCAACCCCTCCTCCGGCGCCATGGGCGCCTCCGGCGGGAACAGGCGAATGCCCAACGCCTGTTTCAAGGCGGTCAAGCGCAGGAATTTGCCCACCTGTTTGAGCCCTTTGCTTTGCGGCTGGGCGCGGGAACGGATCTTCTCTTCACTCAGGGCGAAAAAGCGCCCCAACACCCCATCAATCTCCTCCTGGCGGTCGCGCAGATTCTGCGAGAAGCCCGGTTCGCGCAGATAGCGGATCAACAGCGCGTCGGCCATCTCCCGCGGCAGATCATCCAGATCGTTGGCCTCATAGTAGAGCCAGTAGACCCGCTTGGGCCGCAGCGGCGCGGCGTATTCGCTCAACGCCGCCAGTTGAAACAGCGGCCCGGAGCCGCGCACGCCGAAGTTGCGCACGCCGCCCGGCAACGCGGCGCGCAGATGCCCGGCGATATTCTGCTCCGGCGCCACACAGTCGCCCATGGTGAAGGAGTCGCCAATCAGCACCCGCGCCAGCGGCGCTGCAAGATCGGCCTCGCCATTGTTGAAGCCCTGGGCATCGGCGGTGAACAGAGCGTACTCGCCCCCCTCATTGCACAGCAGCGTCGGCGTATTGGAAAGGCCGCCCAAAGGGAAGATGTTGGCGAAGGTCTCCGGCTCCAAGCGCCGGTAGTCGAACCACTCCGAGGGGCTGAAGGCGAAACTGAGCGCGTCGCCCTCCAGCCGAGCGTCGTCAATCACCTGCAACGGCGTGCGCGCATCATAGGGTTGCCCCCGTTTGGCCGCCAGTTCGGCGCGGTTCGGCTGGGCGCCCAGCTTGCCCGTTAGCGCCAACCCCTCGGCGGTGTAAACAAATAGGGTTCCAATCAGCGCCGCAAAGAAGAACTGAATGCGCCGCTCGCCACGCAGACGAATTCCCCACAGCAGCAGCAGACACAGCGCCAGGGAGAGCCCGGCGTTATTGAGGAAATACTCCCCCATACGCCCGACGTGGGTGAGGCAGTAGATCAACTGATACAGCGCGGCCAGATTGAGCAGCAGTAGAAAGCCAAAAGCGACGCGGTTCAGTTTGCGCAGAAATTCGCTGGAGGGGGCGTGGGGGGCGGTCATGCCGGGCTCCTGGATTCCTCGACAAAGGCTGACGTTGAATAAATGTGCGGCGGCTCTGAGCATAAGACGACGCCACGGACTGATTCGCGCCACGCCACAAAGCGTTCTTACTATACGCGGCGGCGGCGTGCAAAGACCACGCGCGCATTGCCCATCGGGGAAAAAAATTCGCCGCCCCCCTTGCGCCCAATCCAAAGACTCCCCATATGCAGCTTGAAGCGCTTCAACGGTTTGTTAAACATCACACTTATCTTGAAGCAACAGGAGCCGAACCATGTCTTTGATCAGCTTTGACCCGTTTGCCGAACTGCGCGCTTTCAACCGTGAGTTTGATCGCGCCTTCGCCGCCAACGCCAAGCGCCGCGCCGAATTCGAAGCGCCGCTGGACATTATCGAAAATGAGCAGGCGGTGGCGATCCTTGTCGACCTGCCGGGGGTGGAGAAAGAGGCGATCCAGATCAATCTGGAGGAGGAGACCCTCACCATCGCCGCCGAACGCAAAGCCCCGGAGTTGCCGGAGAAGACCCAGATGCGTCTGAATGAGCGGCCCTGGGGCCAGTTTCAGCGCGCGTTTCGTCTGCCGCGCGGCCTCGACGCCCAGCGCATCGAGGCGGAGTTCGCCCATGGCGTGCTCACCATCACCATCCCCCGCGCCGAGCAAGCCAAAGCCCGCGCGATTCCGGTCACGGCGCACTAAGCGCCGCCCCTCTTCCCCCTGCGGCGGGTTCGAACGCCAATTCGGCCCGCCGCGCCCATTCCCGCCAGAGCACAGAGCAACCAATGTTTGCATGACGCAGGTGGAGCTTGCACTGACTATTGGCCGCCGACTGGTCGGCGGCGGGGTCTGGGGGCCGCGCCCCCAGCGGGTGTGGGCGGAGCCCACGGTGTGGTTGTTGATCTTGGGAGCTCGAGGGCAAAGCCCTCGATATCTTTCCACGCCAAAACCAACACTATCCAAATTAGAATTTGACCAAAAAAAACGCCGCACGGGAACGATCCTCCGTGCGGCGTCGAAAACGGCTTGCTCCTGCAGCGGAGAGTTTCAGCCGTTAAACGGGTGCGCGCGCTGACTTAAGCCAGCATCGTCGCATTGCTGTATTGATAGTTCTCCGGGGCCACCAGGCGGTCGATTTTGGCGATGTACTCGCGGGTCTCAGCGGGCATGCGCTCGGGCTGACGCTCCAGATTGCCCATCCCCCAGTTGTAGGCCGCCAGCGCCAGATCCACCTCGCCCTGATAGCGATTGACCAGATTCTTCAGATAGCGCGCCCCGGCCATAACGTTCTGTTCGGGATTGAACGGATCGGTCACCCCCAACTCGCGCGCAGTGGCGGGCATCAACTGCATCAACCCTTTGGCTCCCTTGGCGGAGACCGCTTTGGGGTCGAATCCGCTCTCGGTCTGAATCACCGCGCGCAGCAAGTCGGCGTCCAAGCCGGTGGCGTCAGCGGCCTTGGCGATGAGCTTGGCGTAGGGCGCGTCGCCATCGGCGCTGTTTTGCGCCACAACAGCTTGACGGTTGCGCGCCACCAGCGCCGCCACCGCCTGTTCAATCTCCTGACGCATCCCTTGCGCCTGCTCCTGGGTCATCAGATTGGTCAACGCCCCCTGCGCGGGGGGTCCGGCCAGGCGCTCGGCCACAATGCGGGCGGGCGCGGGAATCACCGGCGCCGCAGACTCTTCCGGCGTTTTCGTCACAGCGGCAACAGGCGCCGCCGTGCTGGCCGCCTTGGGCTGGGACGCGCCCTCGGCCACTTGCCGTGGCGTCGCGGCAGGGTGTTCGGCATCGCCAAACCACGCCTCCTGCGCGCTGGTCAGCGCCGAGCGCACCCAACGCAGCAGATAGGCCACCACCGGCTTATCCAGCACATTGGGGTCCACGTTGCTCCACTGCGCATCGGCATCGCGCAGAGCGGATTCAAAATCGCCGTGATACTCCGCCGCGCCGCTGTCCGCAGCGCCGCCGGTCACACTCATTTTGTGCGCGGCGGCGTGCAGCGGGGGCGGTGATAAGGGGATCGCTTTCATCGCGCGCTCCTCTTTAGGTTGCCCGTTATTCAGATTGCGCGATGCAAAGCGGTTTGCATTGCGCTTGACGCCCACAAGCAGGCGTTATCTGACAGGAAGCAAACAAAGGGCCAATACGGAATCAGAGGCAAAGCGCTTGTCCCCTGGGCGCATCGGCGAGACAATGGCCACAGCGTGGCGACACAGCCCAACGGAGAGTGAGATATGCGGAAAAACAGGGGGATCATTCGCGTCGAACAGGTCGACATCACCACATTGCGGGTGGACGCCATCGTCAACGCCGCCAACCGCGCGCTGTTGGGCGGCGGCGGCGTGGATGGCGCGATTCACCGCGCAGGGGGACTGGCCATCCTACGCGCTTGCGAGGCGCTGCGCGCCGAGCGCTACCCTGACGGCCTGCCCATCGGCGAAGCGGTGGCCACCCCTGGCGGCGAGTTGCCCGCACGCTGGGTGATCCACACCGTGGGCCCGGTCTATGATCAAGACCGCAACGCCGAGGCGCTGCTGGCGGCGTGCTACCGCAACAGTCTGCACTGCGCGCGGGAGTTGAATGCACGGACGGTGGCGTTCCCCGCCATCAGCACCGGCGTGTACGGCTACCCTAAAGGCGACGCCGCCCAGGTAGCGGTGCGCGCGTGCGCGCAGTGGATTGGGGACAATCCTGACGCACTGCTGGGGCCAGACGCGCTGGAGGGGATCATCCTGGTCGCCTTCAGCGCCGCCGATGCGCACACCCTCCAGCAGGCGCTGGATGCGGTTACTTGGTGAGGTGGTAGAATTCGGTGTTGAGGTACTCGGTCACCATCGCCTCATCCTCCGGGAACCAACCGGTGTTGAGCTGATTGGCGCAGAAGGAGACCATGGCCGCCATGGCTTTTATGTCGTTCTTTTTGCGGTCGGTCCGAGTGAAGATTTTGGTGGCGTCGCCGCCGAAGCGCGCGGCGTGACAGCCGGTCATGCAGCCCTCTGCATAGAGCGCCTTACCCTGGGCGACGCTGTCCGAAGAGCCGGATGCGGCGTCTTCGGCGCGCAACTGCGTGGCGCCCAGGGCCAACAGCGCGGTGGCCGCCAACAGGCTCAACACTGGCGTCGCGCGACGCCCCATGCGATTCTGACTCATCACATTCACTCCCATCCGTTGCATCCAATCCGTTAACTGGAACAGAGCCATGACTGCACAAGATCCTGCCAACGCCCCCGCTTCCGCCCCCCGCATTCTGGTGGTGGGCAGCGGAGCCGTGGGCGGTTTCTACGGGGCCAAGCTGGCCGAGGCCGGGGCCGAAGTCTCACTGCTGTGCCGCTCCGACTTTGACGTCGTGCGCACGCAAGGCCTGCATATTGATGACCTGGGGAAACCGCGACAGTTCATTCCGCATCGGGTCATCAACGACATCGCCGACTACCCCGGCTGGCCCGATTATATGCTGGTGGCCCTCAAAGCGCTGCCGGAAATCGACGTCGCAACAATGGTCGCGCCCAAAATGGGGCCGACGACCACAATCCTGCTCATACAGAACGGCATTGAGACCGAAATTCCGTTGGCCGAAGCGTTTCCAGACAACGAATTACTCAGCGCCCTGGCCTTCATCTGTGTCAGCCGCACCGCACCTGGTTGCATCGCCCGCACCGATTATGGCCGCTTGGCCATGGGACGCTATCCCAATGGGGTCTCCGAGCGCGCCCAAACGTTGGGAAAACTGTTCGAAGCGGCGGGAGTGCCCTGTGCGGTGACCGACAACGTGGCGCGAGCGCGTTGGCGCAAACTGGTGTGGAACGCCCCGTTCAACCCGATCTCCGTGCTCAGCGGCGGTAGCGACACCCTGCAGATGCTCGAACATACGCCCACGGAGAAGTTGATTGAAGCGGTGATGTGGGAGGTGCTGGCCATCGCCGAGGCGGCGGGGTGTCCGCTCAAGCCGGAGGTGGTGGCGAAGAATCTCGCCGACACCCGCAAGATGGTTCCCTACAAAACCAGTATGCTGTTGGATTTCGAGGCCGGACGGCCTCTGGAGGTGGAGGCGATTCTGGGCAATGCGTTGCGTCGCGCCGAAGCGCTGGGGATCGCTGCGCCGCACATGGCGTCGCTGCATGGACTACTCAGCCTGCTGGACGCCAATAATCGCCGCTGACACAGCGGCGAACAGAGGGGATCAGGTGGTTAAAAACGACAGCGCGTGGCCGAACAGGATCAGCATGACGCCGAAGGCCAAACCCAGATAGACCGCCGCCAGCACTTTGACGAGCACGCCACGAGCTTGACGCCACGCCGCAGAGCCGTTGGCTTCGGCGGCTTGCGCCACCGCCTCGCCGCTCAGGACCACCGGCGACAATCTCTTCACATCGCTACTCAACATCGATTGGCTCCCTCCCCTGCGTGTGATCAGGCGCAGCGCCGTGGGGTCTCCACAACGCAAGCCGGATCCGGCATCCCTGCCCAGGCCATCGACGCGCTCCTTGCGTCCGTTTCACTCTGATGAGCCCCAAAGCGGCGCTCCAAACAAGCAAAACAGACGCAAACCATGCGCCAAAACTGGCGTCATTGCGTAATTTACTCCAAACCCCAGACCACACGCCAGGGATTTTGCGCAGAAAAATATGTGAACAGGGAATCACAGCGTCCCGGAACAGGACGATATCTTACGGCATCCGCAACAGCTTAGAGCGCCACGCCCAGAAGTGGCGCAGCGCAAGAGCAGCGCGCAGATATCAAATGGCGCTGTTCAAATAGGGCTCCACATCCTCGCGCCGCTCCTCAATAAAGCGCGCCACCAACTGCAGAGCGTGCGGCTCCACATGGGCAAACACCACGCGGATGTTCCACCCCTTCTTGCGCCGCTCCACGCTGAGCAGATTGCCGTCGGCGATGAAGTACTGATCCTGCGCCCCGCGCTTATTGGATTTGGGCGGATTGCGCAGCGGCAGCAGACACCCCATCACCAGGTCCAGGAACAGATCCTCCTGCCCCAGTTTTGAGTCGGGCGGAATCTCCAGCGACGCCCCGGAGCTGGAGATATTCACCAGCACGCCCTGGAATTTGCGCCCTTCGATCTGAAAGTGCGCGCGCACCGGCAGAGCGGGCTCCACCCGCATCTCCTGACGCATGCCCACCGCGCCATCGGCCAACCGAATGCCGTTGAGCAGCGCCATGCCGCGGCTGTTATCCACCCGATGCACATTGGCGCTCATGCCCACATTCATGTGCCCCACCGACATGTGGGTCTTACCCTCGCGCCGCATGACGCTGAGCAGATCGCGCCCGGCCTGCACGGTCAGCTCCTGTTCGGAGAACTCCACCACCCGCCCCACGCCCTCAAACGGCACTCCCTGCACCGTATTGAAGAAGCGAATATCCTCGCCGCGCGAACGCACCAGCTCAAACTCCCGCGGCACATCCACAAAGCGGGTCAGGGTGGGATCGTCGATGAACACATTGATGCGGCACAAACGCCCGGAGACATCCGCCACCGGCGGCTCCCAAATCTTCAGCCGCTCCACAAAGTGACTGGCGAGGCCGCGCACCACCCCGCGCACCAACGGGCACAGACGCCGCGCGGAGATATAGGCGATGGCCACTTCGCTGTGTTTCAGGCGCAGAGTGCGGATATCGGGGGGGACAAAATCGGGAAACTGCTGGCGGATGCTGCCATGGATGATGGCTTTGACGTTCTCCAGCACATCCATGCTGCGCCACTCGGGTTTGATCACCCCCATGGCCGAGGCCATCTCCATCAGTCCGGGCACCAGAAATTCGCCGAACTGCTCCAGCAGATCATCCCGTGACGCGTTCTCCAGCTTGCACAGCGCATCCAACATGGCGTCGAACAGCGCATCATCAAAAAAACGATCCGGGGAGAAGGCTTCCACGCAGCCGGCGGACATCTCCAGCTCCTCCCAGTTCACCTCCGGGAAGATCTCTTCAATGAACTCCTCAAGGGCCAGAAAAATGATTCCGTGCATCACCACATCCCGGAGAAAATGACTCATCACCTGCAAGACGTCGTCAAATGAACGCCTTACGCTCTTTTGCAAGAGAGAAGAAACCTCAGTCTAACGCCAACGTCCCGCCTCGCCAAGCCTCCGCCGCTTGCCCTGCCGTCCATCCCCATGCATTCTGGGCGCCCGGCTGCGAAAATCGCGCTGCGCACGCGCCGGAACAAGCTGGATTCCATCTGAGTATTCATAGGACTCTATAACCTCCCATGTCGCCCGACGCCGCTACTGATAACGCCGCCGCCAGCGGCTGGAGCCTGCCACAAACCGAACCGGAGTCGGTGGCTGATCCGTTGCTGGCGGGCCTGCTACTGTTGGCGCGCCACTGGGGACGGCCCGCCACGCCGCAAGCGCTGTGCGCCGGACTGCCGCTGGAGGATGGTCGCCTGACGCCCATGCTGTGTCTGCGCGCCGCCGAGCGCGCTGGACTGGCGGCGCGCTGGAGCCAGCGCGATCTGGATGAGTTGGAGAGCGGCTATCTGCCCGCCCTGCTGCTGCTCACTGAGCGCCGCGCGGCGGTGCTGACCGGTTGGGATGAAAACGGCCAGCAGGCGCAATTGCAGTGGCCCGAAGAGGCGGGCGGCATGCGCCCCATGGCGCGGGCGGAGTTGGAAGAGATCTACAGCGGCCGCGCGCTGCTGTGCGCCCCCCTGCCCGAACGCACCGCCGTCCCCGAAGCCGACGACGACGCGCCTCAACGGCACTGGTTCTGGGGCGCGCTGCGGCGCTTCTGGCCGCTCTACGCCGAGACCGCCGCCGCCTCCATGATGATCAATCTGCTGGCCCTGGCCAGTCCGCTGTTCATCATGAACGTCTACGACCGCGTGGTGCCCAACCAGGCCATGGAGACCCTATGGGTGCTGGCCATCGGCGCCGCATTGGCGTTCGGCTTTGACTTTCTGCTGCGCACCCTGCGCGGCTATTTCCTCGATCTGGCCGGCAAACGCGCCGACCTGCTCATGGCCTCCAAGTTGGCCGAACAGACCTTGGGGCTGCCGCTGGCCAATCTGCCCCCCTCCACCGGCGGACTGGCGCGCACGCTGCAGGATTTCGAACCCCTGCGCGACTTCTTCGCCTCGGCCACCCTGGCCACCCTCATCGACCTGCCGTTTGCCATTCTGTTTGTGGGCGTCATCTGGCTGCTGGGCGGCGATATCGCCCTGATCCCGGCGCTGATGATTCCGCTGGTGATTCTCATCGGCTTTCTGCTGCAGCGTCCGCTGGCCCGCGCCGCCCGCGCCGCCCACAGCGAAGCGGCGCGCAAACACGCAGTGCTGGTGGAGGCCATCGGCGGACTGGAAACCATCAAGACGCTGGGCGCGGAAGGACGCATGCAGCGCCAGTGGGAGCGCAGCGTCAGCCACGCCGCTCAAGTCGGCGCCAAAACCCGCAACATCGGCTCCTTGGCGGTGCACCTGGCGCTGGTGGCGCAACAGCTCTCCACCATCGCCCTGGTGGTGATGGGGGTGGGGCGCATCGCCGAAGGCGCCATGAGCATGGGCGCGCTCATCGCCTGCACCATCCTCAGCGGCCGCGCACTGGCCCCGCTGGCGCAGATCGCCGGGATTCTGACCCGCTTTGAACAGTCGTCGGTGTCGTTGGAGCAACTCAACCGCATCATGTCGCTGCCCAATGAGCGCCCCGCCGAGCGGCGCTACATCAGCCGCCCCGCGTTGAGCGGCGCCATCGCCCTGGAGAACGTTCGCTTCGCCTACCCCGGACAGAAGTTCGACGCCCTGAGCGACATCACCCTCTCCATTGCGCCCGGGGAACGGGTGGGCTTTCTGGGGCGTATGGGCTCAGGCAAAAGCACCCTGTTCCGGCTACTGCTGGGGCTGTATGAACCACAAGCGGGCGCGGTGCGGCTGGACGGCGCGGATCTGCGCCAGATCGATCCAGCCGATGCGCGCCGTCAGATGGGCTACGCGCCCCAGGAGCCGCTGCTGTTTGTGGGCTCCCTGCGCGAAAATATCGCCTGGGGCGCGCCCCAGGCCGATGACGCCCGTGTGCTGCACGTGGCCGAACTGGCGGGGGTGAGTCAATTCGCCCAGCGCCACCCCATGGGGCTGGAGGCGCCGGTGGGCGAGCGCGGCGCTGGTCTCTCCGGCGGTCAGCGGCAAGCGGTGTCGTTGGCGCGGGCGCTGATACACGACCCGCCCATGCTGCTGCTGGATGAACCCACCAGCAGCATGGACAGCGCCTCGGAAGCTCACGTCAAACGCAGCATCGCCGCCCTGCCGCCGGGCCGCACGCTATTGCTGGCCACCCATCGCGCCTCCCTGCTCACCCTGGTGGATCGCCTGGTGATTCTGGATGAGGGGCGCATCATCGCCGATGGCCCCAAGGAACAAGTGTTGCGGCAACTGCAGTCGGGCGCTCTACCCCTGAGTTCGGCCAACGGCGCACAACCCGCCGTGGGAGGCGCGGCATGAGCGAGTGGCGCGATCAGGAGTTCCTCTCCCCCGCCGCCCAGGCGCGCCGCACCGACGCCCCGTGGGCCGGTCATGCGTTGCTGGCGGTGGTGGGGCTGCTGTTTGTCACCTTCATCGTGTGGGCCTCCCTGGCGGAGCTGGATGAGGTGACTCGCGCCGAAGGGCGGGTGATCCCCACCGGTCAGGCGCGGGTGGTGCAGTCGTTGGAGCCGGGCATCCTCAGCGAATTGTTGGTCAAAGAGGGCGATCTGGTGGAGGCCGGGCAGGTGCTATTGCGCATCGACGACACCCAGTCCCGCGCCAGCTTCCAGGAGAATGCGGTGGCGCGCGGCGCGTTGTCGGCCAAGATCGCCCGTCTGCGCGCCGAGGCCGAGGGCGCGAAAAGCTTCCAACCGCCGCCGGAGATCACTGAAAAGATGCCCGACGTGGCCGCAGGTGAAGCGCGGCTGTTCGCCACCCGTCAGAACGCCCTCAAAGCGGTGCTGGAGAGTCGGCGACAGAAGGTGGAGCAGCGCCGTCAGGAGATGGCCGAACTGCGCGCCACCCTGTCGCGGCTGGAGGCGAGTCTGAAGCTGGCCCGTGAGGAGTTGGACATCACCGCGCCACTGGTGAAGAAAGGCGTGATGTCGCAGGTGGAGCTGATCCGCCTCAAGCGGGAGGTGAGCGATCTGGATGGGGAACGCAAAGCCACCACCCACGCCATCTCCCGTCTGGAGGCGGCGTTGGCGGAGTCCCGTAGCGGCGTGGAAGAGGCGATTCTCAATTTCCGCGCCCAAGCCCGCGCCGAGCTGGCCGACGCCCTGGGCGAACGGGCGCAGATTCAGGAGTCGGTGAGCGCGTTGCAGGATCGCGTCACCCGCGCCGAGCTGCGCTCGCCGGTGCGCGGGGTGGTGCTGCGCATCGCCGTCAACACCATTGGTCAGGTGACGCCGTCGGGGGCGGATCTGGTGGAGATCACGCCGCTGGAGGAGTCGCTGCTGGTAGAGGCGCGGGTTAACCCCAAGGATATCGGCTTTTTGCGTCCCGGCCTGCCCGCCATGGTCAAATTCTCCGCCTATGACTACGCCATCTACGGCGGGCTGCAAGGGGAGTTGACCCGCATCAGCGCCGACTCCATCACCAGCGCCGATGGCGAACGCTATTACCAGATTCAGGCGCGCACCGAGCGCACCGCCCTGGGGAGCGACTCCGCGCCGCTCGCCATCATCCCCGGCATGGCCGCCACCGTAGAGCTGGTCACCGGGCGCAAGAGCGTGCTGGACTATCTGCTCAAACCGATTCTGCGCGCGCGCAACGTGGCGCTGCGCGAACGCTGATCGCTTTCCATATGTGAGGCCGTCATGGTGATCGATGTCGCAGAGGATCAATTCAGCGCGCTCATTCTGAAGCAGAGCCAGCCATTGATTCTGCAATTTTGGGCCGAGTGGTGCGGCAACAGCCGCAAGATGATCCCCATCTACGCCGCCGTGGCCGAGCAGCTACAAGAGCGTGTATTGGCCTATCGACTCAATATCGACCACAACCCCACCGTTCCGCGTCAATATGGCATTCGTGGCGTGCCGGTGTTTATGATTATGCATCAGGGGCGGATTCTGGACACCCACACGGGGGTGATGGAGGAAGGGGAGTTTGCAGCGTGGATTCAGCGCCATTTGCCAGCGGCGGGATAGCGTGGGTTTTCCAGGTAGCCGCCGACTGGTCGGCGGCCAACTTTACCCCCTGCTCAATCCGCCGCCCATTGCGCAATCGCTTCCAGCAACGTGTTTTTCTTCAGCGGCTTGGTCAGATGACCGTCACATCCCATGGCCAAGCTGCGTTGCCGATCCGACTCCATGGCGTGGGCGCTCAGGACAATAATGGGCATCCGGGCTCGTCCGCACGCCTGCTCCCATTCGCGAATCGCGCGGGTGGCGGTGTAGCCATCCATCACCGGCATCTGTAGATCCATCAGCACCAGATCAAACTCAACGGACTTCACCTGCGCAACCGTCTCGGCGCCATTTTCCGCCAAACTGAGGGAATGTGGCGTCTGTTTCAAATACGCCTGCACCAACATGCGGTTCTCCGGCGAGTCCTCCGCCAAGAGAATGCGCAGCCCCTGCTGAATTTCATCATCGCAGGAGAGCTGAGTTGGCGGGCGCTCAATTTCTTCGGGTTCTACGGGATTTTCAGAAACTTGAACCGGCAGAGTAAAAGCAAACTCACTCCCCTGCCCCACCTGACTCTGCACCGTCAGACGCCCGCCCATAAGCTCCACCAATTGGCGGGAGATGGAGAGGCCCAAACCGCTGCCGCCAAACTGGCGCGTAATGCTGGAATCGGCCTGGGTAAACGTCTCAAAAATCGAGTCGTACTGATGCTGTTCAATGCCAATGCCGGTATCCGTCACACTCACCCGCAATGTTGGCTGGCCAACACCATCAACACAACCCAGACGCACATCAATACGACCACGCTCCGTGAACTTGATTGCATTGCCAATCAAGTTCACCAACACTTGGCGCAAGCGCCCGCCATCGCCAAGAACCCAACCCGGCGCATGGGGATCACAGCTCAAGGCAAACGCCAACCCTTTGCGCTGCGCAGCCACCGCCATCACCTCGCAGGTCTCCTCCAACAGATGCTTGGGTGAGATCGGCGCCAGGTTTAACGCCAACATCCCTGCTTCAATGCGCGAAAGATCGAGAATGGCGTTGATCAGATCCAGCAGCGTCTCGCCCCCTTTCTGCAACAGATCCACGTAATGCATCCGTTCCAGGGGGTCCCCGCTCTCCTTGAGCAGATCCGTCACGCCAATGATCACGTTGAGCGGCGTGCGGATCTCATGACTCATGGTGGCGAGGAACTCGCTCTTGGCTTGGTTGGCGATCTCCGCCTGCTCTTTGGATAGACGCAACTCCTGCTCAAAACGGCGTTGCGCGGTGACATCATGGGCCAGCCCTTCCACCGCAATGACCGCGCCCGCATCATCAAACACTGGGTTCTCTGACACCTCAAGCACCACCGGCTCGCCATTTTTGTGTCGCACTTCAATCAGATAACTGGGTTGCGCTCGTCCGGCGATACTGCCTTCCGTGTGCGTTATGGCGTTTTCATTGATGGGGTTATCGGTCAAATACTCTGTGTAGTGGGTCATAAACTCCTTGGCGTCATACCCCAAAACGGTACGCACCGAAGGCGTGATATAGGTAAAATTACCTTCCAGATCATGCGCATACAGGAAGTATTCGTGCTCCAATGACTCCACCAATCGACGGAACTTCTCTTCGCTGGCGCCAAGGGCGGCATTGGCTCCGGTCAAATTGAGGTGCGCCTTGCGCAGTGCGTTCTCCTCCTCTTCCAACGCATCGAGCATACGATTGAGTCCGCCAGCCAACTGTCCCAACTCATCAGGACGATTGGACTCGGCGCGGAGACTCCGCCCCCCATGTCGCGTAGCCTCGGTCACCGCCAGCAGGTCATAAAGCGTTTTGGTCAAGCCGCGCGCCATGAACAGAGCAAACAACGCCCCCACCACGATGGCGAACGCGGTGTACAACAGCCCCTCGACAGTCACGACGCGCAGCCCTTGACTACTCCGCTCCTGCCCCAGGCTGACGCGGGCCCAGCCCACCTGCCGCTGCCCAGCGATGATGGGCGCAGCAACATCAATGACGCGCAGATCCACCATCAAATGAATCGACGCGCTGGGCGCATTGAGCAGTTTCAAACTCACCGCATCTGCCACATAGCGTCCGGTCAAATCCTTGTTGGTGTGCCCCAACACCTTGCCATCGAGATCCAACACCATGGCGTAGCGCAACTCCGGATAGGCGCCCATGCCGCGCAGCACCTCCTCCAGGCCGATAAAATCCCGGGCCAGCACCCATGAGCGGCTGCTGGCTGCCAAAGCGCGGCTCAAGCTGGACGCCTGCTCCACCGCCTGCTCATGCAGAAAGGCGCGCTGACGCGCCACCAGATCGAAAATGAACAGGGACATCATCACCGCATGCACCAAGGCGATACCCAGCATCAACTGACGCCGCAGGGAAGAGAACCAGAATTGTCGCGCCCAGGCGATCATTGCTGACCTCGAATCGGCCGCAGTTCGCGGGAAAAGCGTTGCAGAAACGCCACCACCGGCTGATAGGCGTCGGCATCGGCGGCTTCAAAGCGGGACAGCTCCATGGGCTCCAGAATGGCCCGCCCCTGTGGATTCGTATGCAGCGCAAACAGTAACTCACCCACCCGCCGCACCAACTCCTGCGGCGTATCCATTCGCGCCACCAAACCGTTATTGGGCAGCGGCGGCGTGCGCCACTTCACCTCCAACTCCGCCGCCACGTCTGGGCGCTCTTTGGCGAATGCGCGCCACGGCGGCGGCCAGGTGGCGCCGGCCGCGCTCTCCCCCAGATAGACATTCATCATAGAGGACTCCTGCGAGCCGACGTAACGGTTGTCGATCTCCTTCATCACGTCCACGCCATGACTGAAGAGGAACCATTGCGGCATCATGGTCGCGGCCAGCGCCGTGGGCGCCGGATAGCTCACCACACGCCCCTTGAGATCCGCCGGTTCGTGAATGCCGCTATCCTTGCGCACAAGAATGATGCCGCGAAAATTCTCATCGTCGCCCATTTTGCCAAAGACACGATAACCATGCTTGAGCGAAGCGACGGTTTGATAGGGGTTGGGCAACGCCAAATGGAAGTGACCGCCAAACAGCTTCTTATCATAAGCGGCATAGTTGCGGGACGCCTCCAAGACAAGGCGGCTTCCCTCAAGACGGGCGTTCAGGTAGTCGACCAAGGGCTGGTAAACGGCAAACAGTCGCGCCGGATTGTGCAGAGGATGCACGCCAAAAATATATTGCGGCGTCTTGCGTGGCGACTGATCGCTGAACTGCGGCGCATAGGGCGCTTGCTGTTCATCCTGGCAACCCGCGACGAACGCCAGCATGCAACACACAGCGCCCAGAACCAGTCTTCTGACTGCATCGGGGCATAGACGTCGGGTTCCGTCTCTCAACGCCATTCTCCTTGCAATGGACATTTTGCAAACACTCATTTTTTATAATAATTAATCAATATTATAACCTGCCCATTCAATAGCGCGCAGAGCCCACAGACGCATACGCGGCTCCAGACACAGTCTCTCAAATTCTCGTAATGAATTCCATCAATCGGTTAATAACGCTGCTCGGACGTCGCGACCATGGGGGGGTTTGCCCCAGCAACCATAAGCCGATGACGTACGCACTCAGCAAAGAGGGAGAACATCTGGCCAAGAGTCCAACCACACGTTCTGCAGAGCACGCCAGGCGCTGGCGGATCATGGTTGCGACGCCGGGGGGAGTTGAAATCCCTTTTCCTCCGTTCTAAACCCCGGCAATGTAGGGCGGTTCACATGAGATGTTCCATTTTGAGTGCGAAATCCCCACTGGGAGAGCCTGAACGCGCCATGAGCCAATCCGACGCCACCCCCCTCCCCAACACCGAGCCCGCCACACCGCCCTTGAGCGTGCGCGCATCGCCCGGCTTTGCCGCCTGGATGGCGCAACAGGGCGTAGGACTGGCCTTCACAACGTATCAGTCGGGCAAATTGTTTCTGCTGGGCGGATCAGCGGATGGGCGACTGTCGGTGTTTGAACGCACCTTTGAGCACTGTATGGGGCTGTGCGCCCACAACGATAGCCTGGTGATGAGCAGCAAGTGGCAGATCTGGCGCTTCGACAACGTCTTGACGCCGGATCAAAACCATAACGGCTACGATCGCCTCTATCTGCCCACCCAAGCCTACACCACCGGCAACGTCGACACTCACGATATCGGGGTTGACGCCCAGGGCCGCATTCTATTCGTCAACACCCTGTTCAACTGTCTGAGCGCCGCCGCGCCGGGTTACAGTTTCGTCCCCCTGTGGCGCCCGCCCTTTGTCTCCGGTTTCGCCGCCGAGGATCGCTGTCACCTCAATGGCATGGCGCTGCGCGACGGCGCCCCTCGCTACGTCACCATGGTCGCAAACAGCGACCACAGGGATGGCTGGCGCGACCACCGCGCCGATGGCGGCCTACTGATGGACATCACCACAAATCAGATACTTCTCGACGGGCTCTCCATGCCCCACTCGCCGCGGGTCTATGATGGCCACATCTGGCTGCTCAACTCCGGTCGCGGCGAATTACAGCGCATCCCGCTGACAGGCGGCGCAGGCGAGTCAGTCGCCCCACTGCCCGGCTATGGCCGCGGCTTGACCTTCGTTGGGCGCCACGCTGTGGTGGGGCTCTCCAAGGCGCGCCGCGACAAAGCTTTCAGCGGTCTACCGCTGGACGACATCCTGGCGCAGCGCGGCACGCCGCCCCAGTGCGGCCTGGCGGTGATCGACATCGATCGTGGACAGATGGCGCATCAGTTGCTAATAGAAGGCGTGGTGAGCGAGCTGTATGACGTCATTGCTCTGCCCGGCGCGCGCCGCCCCATGGCGGTGGGACTGCTCAGCGATGAGATTCATCACATCTTGCGCATTGGCGCCGAAGCGCCACAAAACGGACCGTTCTAAGCCTGCAAAAGCCGCTTTTCGCTCGCGATGAACACCACTTATCGTGTATTCTGATATTTTGATACATACCCTTTCGGTCACGCTCGCGCCTGCGCGCGGGAACCCAAATGGAATGCCCGACATTATGCGAGTTCTCCGTCACCCCGCCGCCCGTCTGACCGCACAAACGCCCCAACCCTGCATGCGCCCCAAGCGCCTGCTGCTGGCCAGCGCCGCGATACTGCTGGCCAGCGCCGCGCCAGTTCATGCCGAGAGCTTGACGGAAGCGTTGCGCGCCACGCTACAGACCAACCCGGAGATCCGCTCCGCTTTGGAGAATCGTCAAGCCAGCGAGCAGTTGGCGCTGCAAGCCTCAGGCGCGCGCCTGCCCACCGTGGACGTCACCGCCGATTACGGCAAAGAGGCCAGCGACAACACCACCACGCGCGGTCTGTCGGAAGGCACCTACACACTCACACGCGGCGACTCCGCCGTCACCATCACCCAGCCGCTGTTCGACGGCTTTGCCGCCCAGCATGATATTTCACGGGCGGAGAAGACGCTGGAGTCTTCGGATTACGCCTATCAGCGCACCGCTGAAGCAGTCGGCATGACCGCGGTGGAGGCCTATCTGGAGGCGCTCAAACAGCGCAAACTGCGCAAGCTGGCTGAAGAGAACATCGCCCTGCACCAGGAGATCCTGGATAAGGTCAAAGCCAAGGCCGAGGGCGGCGCCGGTAACGAAGCCGACGTGCAGCAGACCCAGAGCCGTCTGGCGTTGGCGCAAGCCACCCTGTCCGCCATTGACGGCGCTCTGCGCATCGCCGACGCCCGCTATGAGCGCATCGTCGGCCACCCGCCCCAGGATCTGCAGGAACCGACCCTGGACGCCGAAGCGCTGCCCAAGGCGCTGGATCAGGCCATCAAAGCGGCCACCACAGAGCATCCGGCCATCGTTGGCGCCGGTCTTGACGTGGCGGCGGCGCAATCCAATTATGAGAACGCCCTGTCAGCCTTCATGCCCACGGTCAATCTGGAGTTGGCCTACAGCAACAACGCCAACGTCAGCGGCACGCGGGGCTACGCCAAGGCGCTCTCGGCGCTGGTGAAGCTCTCCTACAATCTCTATAACGGCGGACGTGACGAAGGGGTGCGGCATGAACGCGCCAACCGCGTCAACCAGAGCCGCGAAGCCCTGGAAGTGGCGCGTCGCTCCACCCAGGAGGCGGTGGTGGTGGCGTGGGAGAGCCTGGCCATGGCGCAGGAGCGCGTTGCGCTGCTGGAGAAGCAGGTTCAAGTGAGCCAGGATGTGGTCAAAGCCTACGCCGACCAGTTCAAACTGGGCAAACGCACCCTGCTGGATCTGCTCAATGGCGAAAACGAGCTGTATACCGCCAAGACCAGCTACACCTCAGAAAAATTCGCCTTCATGACAGCGCACTACCGGCTGTGGAATAGCCTCGGCGTATTGCGCGACGCGCTGGATGCGCCACTGCCCGAACGTCCCGCCGCCGCCAAACGCCACACCGTGCTGGAGACCTTCCTGCGACGCGGCCTCGATCAGCTGAAAACCTTGCCGGGCAAAGGTGTGGAGCAGGTCAAAAGCCTTGGCGACTGGGGGCAAGGCGTCATTCAAGGAAAATAAGCGCGCCAGATCTTATAGTCGCTAGCATTCAAAAGTGCACATATGGGCGCTGAAAGATATCGAGGGCTCCGCCCTCGAGCTCCCAAGATCAAAATCCAAACCGTGGGCGCTGCCCACACCCGCTTAAGGGTCTCAGACCCTTAAAGAAGCCCGACAAATTTCCGTTGGAAATTTGTCTCATAGTCAGCGCAAGACCTAGCAGTGTCACGCAAACATAGAGCGCTTTGGATTTGTGTCATTCTGGATTCAAGCGGCTATAAACGCTGGAAAGCCGAATCTCCGCGCCACAAAAATTAAGGGCCCGCAGCTAACGCCGCGGGCCCTTTATTCTTGGAAAATGTCAGGAAATTCATGCACCCGGCTGGCTTTATTCGCCTCAGGACCGACAACCGGCACAGGATAATCCCGTGTGACCCCAGAATCGCCGACCCCCTCCAGACGGGGAGGAATATTCAGATTCGAGCGGTTCGCCCCAATCGACGATTCACACTATACGCTATGGATGTAAATAATCTTCGCTCGTGTTGTTAATCCATGCGGAATAGTTGTTAATTTTATGTTAATCTCAATTCCAAGATCAGATTACGCTAATAGTTGAATTTAAAAAAATATGCACAACTTTCTGTAATCATTAAATTTCCGCACCAAAAATCACACGGCGTTGCGTTGGACTTTGGCAAGGAAAATCACCGATGAGCCAGAAGCACCATATTCTCGTGGTAGAGGATGACCCCACCTCCCGAGAACTACTGAGCGGCTATTTTGTCAACGCAGGTTACAGCGTGACGCAAGCCCATGACGAATCCAGCATGAAAAACGTCATGGCCAAACAGAACATTGACGTGATCCTGCTGGATATCGGGCTGCCAGGGCGCGATGGCCTCGAATTGACGCGCGAAGTCCGCGCGCGCTCCGAAGTTGGGATCATTCTGGTGTCCTCGCGCGGCGATGATGTGGACCGCATTATCGGACTGGAGATCGGCGCCGATGATTACGTGGTCAAACCCTTCAACGAACGGGAGCTGCTGGCGCGGGTCAAGAGTCTGCTGCGCCGCATCGACGCCATCAAACAGGCCACACGTGAGGATGAGCCCTCCGCAGTCTACCGCTTCGCTTCCTGGACGCTGGACCCCGCCACCCGCAAAGCAGTGAGCGCGGAGCAGGGTGAGCAGACGCTGACCAACGGCGAATACCGCCTCCTGCTGGCGTTTCTCAATCGCAGCGGTCGTGCGCTGAGCCGTGACCAACTGCTCGACGCAGTGAGCAGCCGCGAATGGTCTCCCAACGACCGCACCATCGACGTCATGGTCAACCGCCTACGCCGCAAGCTGGAGCAGGATCCGGCCAGACCGCAACTGTTCATCACCGTTCACGGCGTAGGATATCAGTTCACTGCGCAAGTGGAGAAGCTCTCCCCAGGCGACCCCTTAACCGCGTCGACCTCTTAAAGCGCCTACAGGACGGACCGAACTCCACACCAGGGTTGCGGGCGTCACCCCTGCTCGTCCAACCAGAGCTGTGCTTGCGCCATTGAGCGAGCGCACAGATCCTGCGCTGTGTGCGCCCGCCCACACACCGTTTGGGTTCGCCCCTGCTGCAACAGATTCTCCTGCCCCCGCGCCCATTGCGAAAGCGCCAGGAATCCCATCTGCCCAGCGGACCCAGCCAACCGATGGTAGGCCGCTTCCGCCGCAGGCCAATCCCCATGCGCCAGGCTCTCCTGCGCGCGTTCAAGAAGTTGCTTGGCGTTATCGGCGAACTTGGGCAGCAAGCCCGCCGTGCGTTCGCGCCCCAGAGCTTGCTGTGCCGTCATCAATCGCTCCGCGTCAAACAACGCCGCCGCAACAGGCTCCGCCTCTGTGGCAAGTTCAACTGCGCCGGGCCCTTGATCCACTTGCCGCGGATGCGCATCACGCTGCGCGCGGGCTTGCATCGCCTGCGCCACAATCTGACCAATGCGCTCGGCATTCGCCCCAGGCGGCGCCCAGCCATCGCCATCGACTCCCGCCAACGCCTCGTCGTTCTGAGAACCCAAAATCACCACGGGAACATTGGCGCGGGCGGCATCCCCCATGGCCCGCACCCGACGCACGCACTCTGCTGTGGAGAGACCAGCCAGATCCCGATCCAGGATCACCACATCAAACAGCGCCTCGTGACAACAGCGCAGCGCCTCCATACCATCCCTGGCGCTGGTGACCAAACACCCGGACTGCTCAAGAGTGGACGCCACTGCGCCATACTCTGACTCCGCGCCAATCACCACCAGCGCCTCAGAGCCCAGCAGATCCTCCGTCCAATTCGTGGCGTCCGGCGGCTCCGGCTGCGGCGCAGACTCCTGCCGCCGCGTAAACCAATGTGCGACGCCAACGCCGAGCCACAGGACAACGCCCACCCCCCAGGACCAGAAATCCCCCGCCCCCGTCTCTGTACTCATCGCCATCCAGACAGCCCACACGCCCAAAGCGACCCATAACACAGGAAACAGACTTCCAACCCTCACGGTTTCACTCCTCCAGCGCACGCTTTGACATTGGCTGTAAGACATATTTTGTGTCATATGACTCAATTTCACATATTATTGCATGGCATATGACATACTGACACAAATAGGAACTGTTTGCACTTTCACATGGCGCCGAAAGTGTATTAAGATTTCGTAATATTTGCCATAAAATGCGAACTTTGTGCTAATTTCGCGCTCTCAGAATGAAAGGGCCGACCCCTTATGAACTTTACCAATCTGAAAGTCAGCACCCGGATTCTTCTTCTGGTCGCCATCCCCGTTTTATTGATGCTGCTGATTGGCATTTGGCTTGTTTTACAAAACAACCGCCATGTCAGCAGCTTACAGCACAACCTTGATGTCGAATTGCAATTGGTCAATCTCGCCAAAGGGATGAAAGTCGACGCCATCCAGGTTCAGCAATGGTACCAGGATATCGCCGCCACCCGCGGCCAGGATGGCCTTGATGACGGTTTCAAGGAAGCGCAAGCCTCTGCCGCAAACTTTCACAATAAACTCAATCAGTTTGACACAATTCAAAAAAGCGCGGACAAAGGGATGGAAGCAAGCCTGAAGTCCCTTTCACAAGCTTTTGACGCTTATGTGGAGCAAGGCGGAAAATTGGCGCAAGCCTACATCGACGACGGTCCAGCTGGCGGCAATCCGCTGATGGCCAGCTTTGACGCTGCCGTGGAGAGAATGCTGCAGCAATTGACCCCCTTGGTGGAGAACGCCGAGAAGGAGTTTGATGAGGATATTCATCACATTGAGGAACAGATGGAGTCCGCCAACTGGGTTATCGGCGCCACCTTTGGCATCGGGCTGCTGTTTCTGATTATTATCAGCACGATGATTGTGCGCAGTATTCTGCAGCAGATGGGCGCCGAGATCGCCGATCTTCTGGCCAGCGTCAGTCGCATGTCGCGCGGCGACCTGACGGCGCCGCTGTCCGCCTCCAACAATAAATCCCTGGCCTCCTGCGCCGAACACATGCGCAGCGGTCTGGCGCAGATTGTGCGCACTCTCAATCTGCAATCGCGCACCGTCTCGGCGGTGATCAGCGAACTCAGCGAAGCCAACCAGAGCCTGCAAAAAGACTCCAATCGGAGCTATCTGCTGGCCAGGCAAGTGGTGGAGGAGAACAACCAGATCGACGAAAAAACGCGCCAATTGAGCCACGAATTGGGGCAGGCTAACGACAATATCCAAACCCTCAAAGAGACCGCCAACGACCTCTCCGGCAACGTCACCTCCATTGCCGCAGCCTCCGAGCAGGCCAGCCAGAATGTCAACACCATGGCCGCCGCCGCCGAGCAGATGACGGGCAACATCTCCAGCGTCAACACCAGTTTGGGCAGCGTCTCCGAGGCGGTCACCGAAGTCTCTGAAGCGGTCTCCACCCTCACCCACTCACTGAGCAATGTGCGCGACAAGTGCGTCGAGGCCGATCATCGCTCCAATGACGCCCAGGAGTTCTCGCACCAGACCATGAACACCATGGCCGAACTGACGACCTCTGCGCAGGAGATCGTCAAAGTGGTGAGCATGATCAAAAACATCGCCGACCAGACCAATATGCTGGCCCTCAACGCCTCCATTGAGGCCGCTGGCGCCGGCGAAGCGGGTCAGGGCTTTGCGGTGGTGGCCAATGAGGTCAAAGAGTTGGCCCAACAGACCACCGAAGCGACCAAAACCATCGATGCGCAGACGCAAAAGATTCAACAGAAGAGCCAGCAGGCCTCAGACGCCAGCCGAAACGTCACCGAGATGATCGAGCAGATCGCCCTGACCAATCAGGAGATCTCCAACCAGGTGGATGATCAAACCGGACAGGTGGCCGGGGTCAGCGACTCCATGCAGCGTGTCAAACAGGCCTCCGGCGAAGTGGCGCGCAACGCCCAGGAGCTGCATAACGCCTCCAGTGAAGTGGCGCGAGCCGCCACCGAAGCGGCCACCGGCACCATGGAGATTGCGCGCTCCGCCGAAGGGGTCGCCCAAGGCGCCGGCCGCGTGGCGGACAACGCCAACTCCGCAGCCGACCGCATGGAAGTGGTGCAGGACAACGCCCAAGGGATCTTCGCCGCCTCGGCCAATGTGCAGAAGATGATGCTGCAGGCGATGGATTTGTCCAACTTTGTCGATGGCGCTATTGCTCACGAGGCGATGCTGGCCACCATCAATGCGGAGTCCGGCCGCGCTCTCTCCGCCGCCGCGCAGCAGTTTGAGATCACCGCAGAGCCGTTCGACGTGGAAGCGGTCAAACAGGCGCATATGAAGTGGTTGGGGCGCCTGGTGGGGGCGATTCGCGGACGTTCGCAATTGAAGCCGGATGACGTCAGCACGGCGCGCGAGTGCGCCTTTGGCAAATGGTATTACGGGCCGGCGCAGGAGCTGTTTGGCCAAGAGCCGCTGTTTGTCACGCTGGGCGAAACCCACGTCAAGGTGCATGACACCGCCCGCGCCGTAGCCACTCTGGTCGCCAACGGACAGACCAAACAGGCGCAGGATGAACTGGCGCGTTTTGACGCCATGCGTAAGAAGCTATTTGATGAATTGGATAAACTGTACGTGTCGCACTAATCCGGCGCAGGGCTTCGCCTCGTCCAGTGCGAGGCAAGCAAGCACAGCTGGCCCGGCGCAGTTGGGGGGCGTTGAGCGCTTTTGTGCTCTCAGTCGCCCTCCGCTGGTCCACAACTTATGGCCAGGGGTAGTGGGGTTCGAACTGCTCAAAGCTTAGTTCAATCTCCACACTGGAGCCCTCCACGCGGTCGGTGGAGCCGCTGTTGCGGTAGGTCTCCATGCGGCAATTATGAAAGAACACCCCGTAGTAGCGGTTCACCGCCGCCGCCAACTCGCCGCCGCCCCGAGCCGTGGGTTTGGAGACGTGCAGCGCCATATTGAACGGCGCATCCTGGAACTGTTGATAGAGCTCCAGAAAGCGCGAGGTCTCCAACTCGATCAGTTGCAGCGTGACGCGGCGCGCGCCCAGATCATAGGCGTAGGCGTAGCACTGATCATGCAGCCCGTTGTGCAGCCGCTCATCGCTGAACTCCACGCTGAAGTAGCCGTTGGTCACCCGTTTGGCGCGATAGTCCATACTCTCTCCCCTCCAATCCGTGCGCGGATTCCCGCTCTTTTTATTCTCCGAGCGCAATTGGCGCAATTCGTTCCCTCGCCAGGGCTCGCCCCACGCCCATCCTGGCCACTGTAACCGGTGCGTGGACCCCCAGCTTATGCCATACTCTCGCCCCGTGTCCAATAGCGCGCAGTGCGCCCATTGTGTGAGGCCCAAGCGGCCGGGAGTCCCCCATGGAGTCACTCGATCGACCGGGATCCGATGCGATCCGCGCCGATGACCTGCCTGACGTCAGCCTGACCAACGCCGCCTTTCTGGCGGGGGTGGCCCCGGAGGCGCTACGTCGCCTGCTGGCCATTGCGGCGGTCAAACCCCAGGATAATGAGATCAATCTGGGCGAGCTAATCCGCGCAGCGTTTCTGGCGCTCACCACCAAAGAGACCCAAACCGCGATGTTGCGGCTGCAGCTCCATGCCGCTCTTGAGCGGGAGAAATCTTTGGTGGAGGCGCTGCAGCAGCAGATCGGCGATAATTTCATCCTGAAACTCGACCTGGACGGCAGCGACGCCACCGACCCCATCCATGCGGGCGCATCCAGCGACGATGAAGAGACCGCATTCGAGATCGACTTCGACGACGACGACGATGATGAGGACGCGGAAGACGCCGTTGGCGACGATGTGGATGGCGCGGATGACGACGATGATGAGGACGACGAAGACGACTTCAATGTGCGTTACGTCGAGAAGGCGCTGGATGAGGCGCCGGAGATCGATGACGACGATGACGACGACACCTTCGCTGTGAACCAGGATAAGAAGAAGAAAAAGAAGAAAAAGAAAAAGGGGCGCAAAACCGACTTCCGTTGGTGACCACTCCACCCGACGGAATCGTGGAGAGAGCCTTCACCACACCGCGCGGCGTCTTCGCCGTGCGGTGTTGTCGTTTTATAGTCACCGCAATTCAGAATTGCACAGGCTCCTCAATGTTTGTGTGACACAGGTAAAGCTTGCGCTGACTATTGGCCTCCGGCTGGCCGGAGGCGGGATTCTTAAGGGTCTGTGACCCTTAAGCGGGTGTGGGCGGAGCCCACGATTTGGCAGGAATGCCAAATCGGACTCGCGCAGCGAGCCCGAAGGGTGAGGACCAGGGATGGTCCGAATCACGGTGTAGCTGTTGATCTTGAGAGCCCTCGATATCTTCTCGCTTCAAATGTCTCATTCTCTTCTGCGGCGACTATAACTGACGGAGGGTGTCGTCACCGGCGCCGAGCCGCTGCTCCAGAAGCCCTTCCACGTCGCCGGATGCCGCCACCCCCAACGCCGCCCCAGGGTGTTGATCGCCCAGGCGCAGTGGAACATCAGCAGCGGCATGATCGGCAACAGATAGCGCTCCTGCGCCGCGCCGAGGAAGAAGGGCGCCATGTAGCACAGCACCAGCAGGCGCTGCATGCTTTGTCCACGCCACATCAGGCGAATAAATCCGATCAGAAACAGCGCGCCCGAGCCCCAACGCAGCGCCAGCACCAGCATCGAGCCATGGGTGGAGTAGTAGGAATAGCGCATGCCCATGAACGACAGCAGCTTGGCGCCCATCAAGGCGATCCAGGAGAGCGGTTGATCCAGCCAGATGGGCAGCGTGTGGAACAGGCCCGCCCAGTAGTCGCGCTCCTCAATGCCGAAGAAGGGGTCTTTCTGCGACACGTGAATATAGCCGAGCAGGTAGGGGAAGAAGTAGAACCCCAACGCCACGCCCGCCACGCCGATGAGCGCCAATGGCGCATAACGCCGCCAGCGCGGAGTCGGCGCCGCGTCCACGCTGTGAGGTTGGGTGTAGTGCGCCCACAGCAACGCCACCCCCACAAACAGCAACATGGACATGCCGTTGGGACGCGTTAACGGCAGCATCAATAGCAATGGGGTCCACAACCAGGGCCGGTCGAACACGCCGCTCTGGGCGCGGGAGAGAAAGACAAACACAAACAGCGTAAACAGCAGGGCGAAGGGCAGATCGGAACTGATGGTGACGATATACCACACCGGCGTAGGCAGCAGCGCCAGCAGCATCAACCACCCCCACCCCACCCCGCGACGGTACATCCAGATCTGCCACATCCACACCCACACCACGCCCATCACCAGAAAGGCGGTCGCCAACGGCAAGGTATTGCCGTCGCGATAGTCGCTGGCCAGCAGCATCAGCGGGAATACCGGGCCGGTGAAGTAGACTTTCCAGTTGAAATCGCCGCCGTCGGCCAGGGCGTGGACGGCGTTCTCCTTCTGCCCGGCGATGAGCCCCGCCAGATCCAACTGCGCCAAACGGTCGCGGGTGCGCTCATAGTAGGGCAGATCCCCCTTGGTGGGCTTGTTCAGCGGCGAGACCCCTTCGCCAAACTCATTGACCACCGGGTGCGACATCAGCAGGAGAAACACCAGCACGCGCACCGCCAGCGTCACCCCGAGCGCCAACCAAAGCCCCCAACCGGCGGCGAAAGCCAGCCGTCCCAATCCGCGCGCATCGAGCGTCATGGCGCCGCTCCGATCCCCTGCTCTTGCAGATACTCAAACGCCAGTTGCGCCAACACCTCATTGCCGCGCGGATTCATATGCTGATAGCAACTCTTGAACAGATTGCAGGGATTCTCCCCCTGCAGATGGGCCATCAGACGCGGCCCGAAATCGAGCAGCTCCACGCCCTCCTGCTGCAGGCGATCACGCAACGTTGCATAGATCCATTTGCCGCTGCGTGTGAACTCCAACAGATCGGCGCCCGAAGGGATGATGGCCAGCAGCGGCCGCACCCCGGCGGCGCGGGCGTCGGCCACAAAGCGGTTGAGAATCGCGGCGGTCAGATCCAACGCCCGACTGGGATGATCCGGCCTGTACAGCGGCGCGTGCCAGGGGGTGGCCGTCAGTTTGCCCTGCACATGCAGATGACGCAGAGCCAGCGCCACGCGCAGCGTGAAGGGGAAGCCAAATTTCTGCGTCCCCCCCAGCCCGCCGGGTTTGAAAAAATCATCCGCCGGCATGTTGGCGCCGGGATCCTCCACCACGTCGCGATAGGAGGCCCAGGTTCCGCCCATCAGGGGGATCAACTCCAGCGAGCCATCTTGCAACAGGCGAAAACGCGGTTTGAGCCCCACCCCGCCAACCGGGTAGATCAAGTCATAGCTGCTGGTGAGATTGCGCAGAATATCTTCAGAGTAGTGCGCCAGCATCGCCACCGGCGCGCGATCGACGCTGCGCTTGGTGGTAAAACGCAGATAGGCCTGATCGGTGCCATACCCCGGCACGCCAAAATTGTTCACCCGCGCGCCGATATGGCGCGAGAGCAGGTCGGCCCAGGCCTGATGCGGACTCACCTCGGAGCCGTAGGCGAAGGAGTCGCCATAGATCGACAGCGCCGGTTGCGCGGCGGGATCGGGGAAGGCTTCGCTCACGCGCGCGCCCAGCGCATCCAACTCGCCAGTGAAGCCCAACGCTTTGGATGGCCACCCCAGAACCGGATCGCGCGCTTTGAGATACGCCTCATAGGCCAAACCGACCCGCGGCTGAGGCCGATACAGCACCCCCGCATCGTGCAGATAGAGGCTAATGCCGAAGCAGGCCGCCTCCAACAGTCCAAATCCCATCAGCGCCAGCACGACCACAAAGCGCCAGTTGCTTTTGGTGGAGACAGTTTGACTCATGAGGCGCGATCCGAGGGCGCAGAGTCCGACCCGCCCAGCAACCCCGCCAGGCGATTCAGCCCTTCGGCCACGCGCTCGCCGCCGCCGGCATAGGAGAAGCGCACATGGTCGCCCGCGCCGCTGGGACCGAAATCGATCCCTGGGGTGATCGCCACCCCCGCCTCCTCCAACAAGCGCACGCAGAGCGTCTGCGCATCGGGGGCGCCCAGTCGCGCCATCGCCTCGCGGGCGTCGGCGTATACATAGAATGCGCCGCGCGGCTCCGGCCCCACGGCAAAGCCCAACGACGGCAGACGCGCCAGCAGGTCGCGCCGGGCGAGGTCATAGCGCGCCGCCTGGGCGTTGAGTTCATCCTGGCAGTCGAACACCGCCAAAGCCGCATACTGCGACAGCGTCGGCGCGCTGATGAACAGGTTCTGGCTCAGAATCTCCACATAGCGCATCGCCTCCGGCGGCGCGATGAGCCACCCCAAACGCCAGCCGGTCATGGCGAAGTATTTGGAGAATCCGTTAATCACCAACGCATTGGGCGAGAACGACAGCGCCGTGCGCGCCGCTTCGCCATAGGTGAGCCCGTGGTAGATCTCATCGGAGATCAGCGCCGCGCCCGCCGCATCCAGCTCGGCGGCCACGGCTTCAAAGGCGTCAGGGTCAATCAGGGTGCCGGTGGGGTTGGAGGGGCTGGTGACCAGCGCCCCCGCCAGACCTTCGGCCAGATGCGGTTTGAGCAGATCGGCGGTGAAGTGATAACCATGCTCCGGCCCCACCGCCACCGTCACCGGCTCACCGCCTTGAAAGCGGATCATATTGGGATAGCAGGGGTAGCCCGGATCGGTGATGGCGATGCGATCGCTCGGATCCAGCAACAGGCCAAACGCCAGTTGAAAGCCCCCGGAGGTGCCCGGCGTCAGCGCCACCCGGTCTGGATCGAGATCGACATGATAGGTTTCGCCATACCACCGGGCGATGCGCGCACGCAGCTCCGGCAGCCCCAAAGCGTTGGTGTAGCGGGTTTTATCCACCGCCAAGGCGCGTTGCGCCGCCTCCAGCACCGGCTGCGGCGTGGCGAAATCTGGCTCCCCAACCTCCAGACGCACGATATCGCGCCCCTGCGCGGCCAACGCTTTGGCGCGCGCGAGCATCTCCATCACATGAAAAGGCTGCATTTGGTCCAGTTTATGGGCCCAGGGCATTCGGCTTCTCCAGGAGCGTGACGGCGCAACATTGCGAAACAGGGCCCGGCAACGGCGCGCAGAGCTCCCCTTGGGGCTGGGGTGGAACGGGTTTACCATGTTCGTCACGCAAAAGGAACCCATACAGGAGAGTCATATGGCGCTCACTTCGGTGTTGATCCCCGTGTTCAACAATCTGGCCATGCTCGAACAGGTGGTGGCGACGCTGATCCAGCACGCCGACGCCCCCATGGAGATCATTCTGGTGGACAACGCCTCGTTCGAGCCCGGCGTTGACGAGGCCTACGCGCGTCTGGCGCAACAACCTCAGGTCAGCATCATTCGCAATGCTGAAAACCGCGGCTTTGGCAAAGCCAACAATCAGGCCCTGGCGGTGGCGCGCGGCGACTATATCGCCCTGATCAACTCCGACATGTTCATGACCGGACCCTGGATGCGCGCGGCGCAGGCGCGCTTCGCCAGCAACCCCAATATTGGCGCTGTGCAATTGCGGATTATTCTGCCCTCCACCGACCAACCCATGGAGCAGTGGCAAACGCAAACCTGCGGGGCGCGTTTTCTGCCCGACGGCATGCCGGTCTACCTGCTGCCCAACCTGCCCATGAACGATCCGCGCGTGCTTGAGGCGTTCCCTCTGCAGGCCTTCATGGGTGCCGGCGTGATCCTCAAACGGGAGGTAATTAACCAAGTTGGCTTCTTCGATGAGGAGTATGACCTGGTGTTTTTTGAGGACACCGATCTGTCACTGCGCGTTTCCGAGGCTGGGCATGATATCTTTTATGAACCCCAAGCTTTTGTTATTCATCTACATTCCGCATCCATGCCGCACTTGACTCAGGAAACTTATGATAGGAGCAGAAAAAATAATCAGAAATTGTTTGTAAAAAAGTGGCCAATTCACAAGATTCATGGAATTCTAGTCGCCCGTGGATTTCCGGATCCACGTTCCGAATCGTGAATCTACCGATATAAATTCAAAAGATACGGGATGTCTGCTCATGAAACGTAATCGCCGCGCTAAAATCGTCGCCACCCTCGGCCCCAACGCCAAAGACAAAGACCATATCCGCAAGTTGGCCGAAGCCGGGGTGGACGTGTTCCGTCTCAACTTCAGCCACGGCTCCCACGATGATCACGCGCTGCGCGCCCAATGGATCCGCGAAGTGGATCAGGAACTCGGTCGCCACCTGGGCGTCCTGATGGACCTGCAGGGCCCCAAACTGCGCATCGGCGCGTTCAAGGACGGCGACTCGGTGATGCTCAAGAAGGGCGACAAGTTCAAGCTCTATCGCACCGAGCGCGAAGGCGACAAAGATGGCGTCTACCTGCCCCATGAAGAGCTGTTCATGGTGATGGAGCCGGGCCTGGAGCTGCTCATCAACGATGGCCGCATGAGCCTGCGCGTGTTGAGCCTGGATGATGAAGGCGCGCTGTGCGAAGTGCACATCGGCGGCGAGATCTCCGACCGCAAGGGCGTCAACGTGCCGGCCGCGCTGCTGCCGGTGACCGCGCTGACCCCCAAAGACCTGGAGGACCTGGAGTTCGGTCTGTCCATCGGCGTGGACTGGTGCGCGCTCTCCTTCGTGCAGCGCCCCGAAGATCTGCGTCAGGCCCATGAGCTGATCCAAGGCCGCGCCAAGCTGCTGGCCAAGATCGAAAAGCCCCAGGCGGTGGACAATCTGGAAGCGATCATCGAAGAGGCCGACGGCGTGATGGTGGCTCGCGGCGACCTGGCGGTGGAGTACAGCGCCGAGAAGGTGCCCATGGTGCAGAAGAAGGTGATCGGCATGTGCCGTGAAGCCGGCAAGCCGGTGATCGTGGCCACGCAGATGCTGGAATCCATGATCGACGCCCCGGTGCCGACCCGCGCCGAAGCCTCCGACGTGGCCAACGCCATCTATGACGGCACCGACGCGGTGATGCTCTCCGCCGAATCCGCGGTGGGCAAATATCCGTATGAGACCGTGCGCATGATGAGCAAGATCATCGAAACCACGGAGAACGATCCGTCCCACTACGGCATGATCCGCGCCCACCACATCGAGTTCAACGCCACCGACGGCGACGCCATCTCCGCCGCCGCCGCCGACGTGGCCCGCGCCCGTGGCGGTAAGGCGATCTGCACCTTCACCTCGTCGGGCAGCTCGGCCACCCGCATGGCGCGCACCCGCACCCGCACGCCGATTCTGGCCATCACCACCAGCCTGGCCACCGCGCGTCAACTGACCCTGGTGTGGGGCGTCTCCACCGCCAAGGTGGATGGCGACGACGCCATCAAGAACTTCAAAGAGATGGTGCAGATGGGCTGCAGCATGGCCAAGAAGGCCGGTCTGGCCAAGAATGGCGAGCGCGTGGTGATCATCGCGGGCATGCCGTTCGGCTCCTCGGGCTCCACCAACATTCTGCGTCTGGCCGATGTGGGCGCGTTTGAAGTGAGCTAATGACGCAGCGGGCTTAGCCCGCGCGCCCGCTGCGCCGCGCAGCGACGGAGCAGGCGCCTGCAATTGCCGATTTGGCCTCACATTTGCCTAGATCTTCAGGGCGATGGCGGATTTTCCCGCTATCGCCCTTTTTCTTTGGCCAATGGGGCCGTGGACTCGGCAAATCGGGACTCGCATGGGCGCGCAGGACGGCAAAAAGCTCCTGATTCTTGGCGGCGGCGGACACGCTTCGGTGGTCTGCGCGTGCGCCCGCGCCTGCGGCTGGGGCGCGCGCCTGCTGGGCTATCTGGCCCCCGAACCCAGCGCCTTGATGAGCGAGCTGAAACTGGAACACCTTGGCGACGACGACGCCCTCGAACGCTTCGCGCCCGATCAGGTCGCCCTGCTCAACGGCATCGGCAGCGTGGGCGATCCCAGCCGCCGCCGCCGCGCCCATGACGCCGCCGCCGCCCAGGGCTTCGCCTTCCCTGTTCTGACGCACCCCACAGCAATCATTGATCCCACCGCCCTGCTGAGTGAGGGCGCACAAATCATGGCGGGCGCCATTGTGCAGATTGGCGCCCGCATCCACGCTGGCGCGCTGATCAACACCGGCGCGCGCATCGATCATCACTGTTTTATCGGCGACCACGTCCACATCGCCCCCGGGGCGGTGCTGTGTGGTCAGGTCACGGTGGAGACCGGCGCCCACGTAGGCGCTGGCGCCACCCTCATTCAAGGCGTGCGCGTAGGCCAGGATGCACTGGTCGGCGCGGGCGCGGTGGTGGTTGGGAACGTATCGTCCGGCATGCGAACGATCGGGGTTCCCGCCCGGGAGAGCGCGTTATGAGTCCCATGACAGATTGGCGCAGCGTGTTGATTCGCCCTCAGGATCCCATCATGGAGGGGCTCACCGTCATCAATCGCGGCGCCATCGGCGTGGCGCTGGTGACCGATGACGACATGCGCCTGGTGGGCATCGTCACCGACGGCGATATCCGCCGCGGTCTGTTGCGTCACGTCAGCCTGGAGGCGCCTGTGGCGGAGATCATGGGGCAACGCCCCATCACGGCGCGCGACTCCGATTCGCGCGATCACATTCTGGCGCTGATGCGCGCTCATGAGCTGGACCACATCCCCATCGTCAACGCCGACGGCGCGTTGGTGGGGTTGGAGCGGCTCCAGCAACTGGCGCGCCCGGTGCAGCGCGACAACTGGGTGGTGCTGATGGCGGGCGGCCTTGGCTCGCGCCTGGGCGCCCTCACCCGCGACTGCCCCAAGCCCCTGCTGCAAGTGGGCAGTCAGCCGATTCTGGAAGTGATTCTGGAGAGCTACATCGCCTTGGGGTTCCACCGCTTCTTCCTGTCAGTGAATTACAAGAAGCACATGATCCAGGACTACTTCGGCCACGGCGAACGCTGGGGCGTGCGCATCGACTACCTGGAAGAGAAGGAGCCGCTGGGCACCGCCGGCCCCCTCGGACTGCTCCCCGACCGCCCCACCAGCCCGCTCATCGTCATGAATGGCGATCTGCTCACGCGGCTCGACTTTACTCGGGTATTGGATTTCCACCGCGAGCATGAGGCGGAAGCCACACTGTGCGTGCGACAGGTGGAGGAGACGGTGCCTTACGGCGTGGTGCAGTTGGAAAATGGCCATCGCCTGAGCGGCATCCATGAAAAGCCGGTTAACAAATACTTCGTCAACACCGGCATCTACGTTCTGGAGCCTTCGGCTCTGGAGCGCATCCCCGCTGGCGGCTATCTGGATATGCCGGATCTGTTCCGTCAGCTCATCGATAGCGGTCGCCCCACGGCGGCTTTCCCCTTTCTGGAGTACTGGATGGATATCGGCCAAGTGGGCGACTTCCATCAGGCTCGCAAGGACTACGAGGATCTGTTCCCATGATCAACGGCAAACGCGTACTGGGCGTCATCCCCGCGCGTGGCGGCTCCAAAGGGCTGCCGCGCAAGAATGTCATCGACCTGGACGGCAAACCCCTGATCGGCTGGACCATCGATTCGGCCAAAGGGTGCCCCTATCTGGACCGGGTAATCCTCTCCTCCGATGATGCGGAGATCATGCGCATCGCCCGCGACCTGGGCTGTGATGTCCCCTTCGTGCGTCCGGCGGAACTGGCTCGTGACGACTCCCCGGCTATCGACGTGTTCATTCATGCTCTCGATACGCTTACCGAGTCGTATGACTATCTGGTGGTGCTGCAGGCCACCACGCCGCTGCGCATCGCTCAGGACATCAGCGCCTGTCTGGAGATCTGCGAAAAGGAGAAGGCGCCCGCCTGCGTGACGGTGTTTGAACCGCGCCATCACCCCTACTGGACCTTCAAGCTCGACGACAACCAGCGTCTGGAGCAGTTGATGGAGGGGGAGATCCCCTATCGCCGCCAACTGCTGCCCGACTGCTACGCCCTCAACGGCGCAGTCTATGTGGCGCGCACCGACTGGCTGCGCGAAACCCGCAGCTTCCTCACCGCCGAAACCCGCGGCCACGTCATGCCAGCGGATCGCTCCACCGACATCGACACCTGGCGCGATCTGATGTGGATTCAGATGTTGCTGCGCGAAAAAAAGTCTGAGGCCCGCGCCGCCTGATCATCCGTGACTGTTTGGCGGAGCGGCTCTGAGTCGCTCCGCCTTCTTGGCGTGGGCTGCGGGTCATGGATGTTTATTGTTGATGTAAGATATTGGGGCTTCGCCCCAAACCCCGACCAGGGCGCCGCCCTGGACCCGCCAGGAGGCCAGGCTCCTGGACCTCTTGGACCACAAGCTCCTGCGCTTTGCCCGCTCGCCTGTGCTGGGAACAAATGGCTTGCGCGCACCGCCTCTTATTTCAACCACACATTTCCTGGGTCTCGTGGCCATGCCTTCCATCTTCATCATCGCCGAAGCCGGGGTGAATCATAATGGCGACTTGGTCCTGGCCAAGCGCCTCATCGACGCCGCCGCCGCCGCTGGAGCCGATGCGGTCAAGTTCCAGACCTTCCGCGCCGAACGCATCGCCGCCGCCCACGCCGCCAAAGCGGACTATCAAAAACGTCTCACCGACGGCGACGATCAGCTCTCCATGCTCAAACAGTTGGAGCTGTCCGAGGCCGATCACCACGCCCTCATCGCCCACTGCCAGGAGCGCGGCATCGCCTTTCTCTCCACCCCGTTCGATATCGACAGCGCGCGCCTGCTGCGCGGTCTGGGCCTGACCACCTTCAAGATCCCCTCCGGCGAGATCACCAACCTGCCCCTGCTGCGGGAGATCGCCGGGTATGGCTATCCGGTGATCGTCTCCACCGGCATGGCGGATCTGACCGAGGTGGGCGCCACCATTGATGCCCTGGTCAGCGCCGGACAGAACCGCGAGCACATCACCCTACTGCACTGCACCACGGAGTACCCCGCGCCGCTGCACTCGGTGAACTTGCGCGCCATGCAGACGATGGGAGCCGAATTTGGATTGCCCATTGGCTACTCCGACCACACCCCTGGCATCGCCATCCCCACCGCCGCCGCCGCATTGGGCGCTACGGTGATCGAAAAGCACTTCACTCTGGACCGCACCCTGCCCGGTCCCGACCACGCCGCGTCGCTGGAACCCGATGAGCTGACCGCCATGGTCGCCGCTATTCGCGGCGTGGAGCAGGCGCTAGGAAATGGCGTCAAGCAACCGGATCCGGTGGAGTTGGGCAATCGAGATATTGCGCGCAAGAGTCTGGTGGCGGCGCGCGCGATACAACCGGGCGAACCGTTCAGCGCTGACAACGTCACCGCCAAACGCCCGGGGACCGGCATCTCGCCCATGTTCTGGGATGCGGTGATGGGGGAAAAGGCCAACCGCGCCTATCAAGCCGATGAGCTGCTCGACGCCGCAATTTACAGACAGGAATGACGGGGCAGACAGGAGTGACTGGGCAAGTAGATGTACGGAATATCATAAATCAAAACCAAAACTGCACAGAGCGATCAATGTTTGTGTGACGTAGGATCGGCTTGCGCTGACTATGGGCCGCCGACTGGTCGGCGGCGGGGTCTGGGGGCTGCGCCCCCAGCGGGTGTAATGGAATGGTCCGCTCCGCTACCCAAACGGCCTCGCAATGGGCCAAGATGGTGGTGTGTTTTTCCATCTAAACGGAGTCGGAGCGGACCATGAGCAATCATATCGAAAACGGACAGGTACGGGTACTGGGGATTGATCTGGGCAAGAGCGTGTTTCAGTTGCATGGCGTGGATGCGCGCGGCAAGAGCGTTCTGAAACAGCGCTTGAAACGAGATAAGTTACTGGAGTTCATGGCGCAACTGCCGCCGTGCCTGGTGGGGATGGAAGCCAGTAGCGGCGCCCACCATTGGGCGCGGAAATTTCAGGGATATGGGCATGATGTGCGTTTGATGGCGCCGCAATATGTGAAGCCCTACGTGAAGCGGCACAAGAACGACAGCGTGGACGCTGAGGCGATATGTGAAGCGGTACAGCGTCCGAATATGCGTTTTATGGGGATCAAAAGCGTTGCCCAGCAAGAAATTCTAGCGTTGCATCGGGTGCGCAGTCTGGCGGTGAAGAACCGCACGGCGTTGGTGAACCAGATTCGCGGACTGCTTGCCGAGTATGGGATTGTCTTTCCCAAGAGCATCAAACAGGCGCGGCGGGCGATTGTGCTGATTTTGAGTGATGAGAGCTCGGAAATGAGCGCCAATTTTCGCGTAATTCTGGAGGATGAGCGCGATGAGCTGGCGCATTTGGATGAGCGCATCGGCAAATATGAGCGTGAGATTGAGGCGCTGGCCAAGGCGGAGCCGCAGTGTCGATTGCTGATGACGATCCCGGGAGTGGGACCGATCACGGCGACGGCGCTGTTGGCGTCGGTGGGGGATGTGCGGGCGTTTAAGAATGGCCGGGAGCTGTCGGCATGGATAGGGTTGGTTCCGAATCAGCACTCCACAGGGGGCAAGGCGTGGCTGACGGGGATCAGCAAGCGGGGAAACGGTTATCTTCGCACCCTGTTGATTCATGGGGCGCGGGCGGCGTTGCGCGTGTGTGAAAACAAGCCGGATCGCCGCAGCCAGTGGGCAGTGTCGGTGTCGGAACGTCGCGGCGCGAATAAAGCGGTGGTGGCGCTGGCCAACCGCATGGCGCGCAGCGCGTGGGCGATGCTGGTGAAGCAGGAGGCCTATGGGGCCAGCGCCGCTGTGTAGAGAGAGCGCAATACAACTCTAAAAGAAAAACAGGCCGATAAGGAAAGAGAAAGAGATCCCACCAGCCAGGTTGCGAGAGAGAGTCGAGATTGATGGCGTGAAACGGCATAGCCCTGCGTGGTCAAGAACCTGTTTCGCCCAAGGGCCCATAGAGGCCGAGGGTGTGTTGAGGAGGGCCACGCGCAAATTCCATCAGGGCCAGAGGGCGACAAGCCCCTCATCAACAGGCCGGATACATGGGCGCGACTAAGCCTCACACATCAGTGGACATTTTCTCTTGCCGTGGCGGAGCGGACCATACATGGGCGGAGCCCACGGTTTGGATGTTGACCTTGGGAGCTCGAGGGCATAGCCCTCGATATCTTTCATTGCCAAAATCGCTCAGGTTCAATTCTGAATTTGACTAAGTATAGGAAGGGGTGACGGGGCGGAGGGGGCTGGCGACATTGCGCAAATGGCGCGTCGCCAATCCGCCCCGTCGGGCGGAAGCGTAAAGGAGTGGTTGGGGTTTTTACGCTTCCGTGGCGCCCATCTGGGACTGCAGATAGTTCTCCATCCCGATGGTCTTAATCAGACGCAACTGCTGCTCCAGCCAATAGACGTGATCCTCCTCGGTATCATCGAGCAGACTTTCCAGCAGTTCCCGACTCACATAGTCGTTTTCGTTTTCGCACAGAGCGATGGCTTTGCGGATGGCGCCCACCACGTACAGCTCCATCTCCAGATCGTTCTCCAGCATCTCCTTGGGGTTGCTCCCCACCTTCATCTTGCCCTGTTCGGCCAGATCCGGCGTCCCTTCCAGAAACAGAATGCGGCTGATCAGTTTGGAGGCGTGGTCGGTCTCCTCCTGCATCTCGTGGTTCAACCGCTCATGCAGGCGGCCAAAACCCCAATCCTCATACATGCGCGAGTGGATGAAATATTGATCCCGGGCCGACAGTTCATACGCCAGCAGATCCTGGAGCGTCTTGATGACCTTCTTGCCGCCCTTCATCCTCAATCCTCCTCGCGCATCATCGCTTGTAGATAGTTTTCCGTCCCCACCGATTCAATGCGGACCACCTGGGCCTCCATCCAATCGACCTCCTCCTCCATCTCTTCGAGGATCTCTTCCAGGAGTTCGCGGGTAATGTAGTCGCGTTTTTTCTCGCACAGGGCGATGGCGTCCTTGAGCACCGGAATCCCCTGCATCTCCCACTGGAAGTTGCAATCCAGACACTCGCGCGGGTTCTCGCCGATCATCAGCTTTTCGAGATCCTGCAGATTGGGCAGCCCTTCGAGAAAGAGGATCCGCTCGATGATCTTGTCGGCATGCTTCATCTCATCGATGGCGCGTTTGTAGTTGCGCTTATTGAACGCATCGAAGCCCCAATTGCGGTACATGCGCGCATGCAGGAAATACTGGTTGATAGCCGTCAGGCGCCCCACCAACACGCCGTGGAGGGCTGCGAGGATCTCCGCTTCACCTTTCATCTCATCTCCTTAGTCGTTATGCGTTTTACTCCGTGATTCCGGGGAACTTAATGCCCTTTACACGCGCCGCCGCACTTGCCGCAGCCGTTGCAGCCAGATGACTTCAGCAGACTCTTGGCGCTTTGGCCACAACGGCCACACTGCCCGGCCACGCCCAACCTCTGGTTCAGGTCGGCCATGGAGAGCGCGCCATTTTCGATCTCCTGACGGATTTGATGATCGGTTACGCCACGACAGATGCACACGTACATATGAGTTCTCTCCCTGACAACGCGGCCTTTCGCCGCACCACAGAGAGCAGGATAATTGTGATTGAGAATGATTGCCAATACAGTTTTAAGCAAAAAAAGATTCCCTCTCTGATCCCATTTTCGCTGATGGCCTGGAAACAAGTCCGAGTTGCCCCAGAAGCTCAACATGGGCTGGTTATCGGCTTCTTGATGCAGTGGAGCAAAGCAGTAATAGTGATCTGCCTGTTATGGTAAGGATCTGTTTGTCTACCGGGAGGCGATGGCGTGAGGCGCAAGAATTGTTGCCAACCACGATAAACCGCGTGAAGACATCCTGGAGGGGGATGAGTTCGGCGTGTGCGTCTCCCAAAGCGGGCGCAAAACGTTCTTCTCCACCTTCAAGTTTGAGGGCAGAAAGCAGCGCCTGGGGCTTGGGCCATACCCTACGATTTCGGTTGCTGAAGCCCGCCAGAAATACGCAGAAGCCCGCTCTCAGGTAGAGAGAGGCATCAACCCCTGCCTAAGCGCCATGGAAGCCAAAGCCGAGCGCCTGGCGGCACCTTCCGTGGCGGATCTGGCGGAAATGTACCTGGAGCGTTGGGCGCGCCCGCGCAAGGCCGCCCGCTCTGCTGCGGAAGATGAGCGCATGTTGCGCCGAGACGTGCTCCCCAAATGGGGGGGACGCAAACCCAAGTCTATCAAGCGGGCCGATGTGGTGGCGCTCCTGGACGGCATCCAAGAGCGCGGCGCTAACATAGCTGCAAATCGAACTCTGGCCGTAGTGCGGCACATGTTCAACTGGAGCGTGAAAAAAGGGATCCTGGAATCATCACCCGCAACGAGCATTGAAGCGCCCGCCAAAGAGGGGCGGAAAGAGCACGCCCTAAATTCTGATGAAATCCGCCTGTTCTGGCGGGCGCTGGATGAGGCGCGCATGGAGCCCGCCACAGCCGCCGCATTGCGTCTGACCCTGGCTACATGCCAACGATCTGGAGAGGTGACGCAAATGCGCTGGGAGGAGATTCACGGCGATTGGTGGGTGATTCCTGGCGACAAGACCAAGAACGGACGCCCGCATCGGGTTTACCTGAACAGTGTTGCCCGCGACATCCTGGCCACCTTGCCCCGCTCCCTTGGCTGGGTGATCCCTTCCGCCCGCAAGTCGGTTGGCCCGATGCATCAAAACGCGCTCTCCCATGCGCTCAGGAACAACGCTTGGTTCGACCTCCCCCGCTTCTCGCCCCACGATCTGCGCCGTACGGGCGCAACCCAACTCTCCCTCACGCCAACGCGCCGGATGCGCGTAAGGCGGGATGTCGCGCCGCCTCCAGATATTTATCCGGCTGCACCATGACGCAGACATTGAGACAGGGGGCGGTGATCATCAGATCTTCCGGGCCGTTCTCGTTGCCCACACGGTCCCGCGTGATGGTGTCGCCGGAAACGCCCGCCAGATAGATGCCGTCGCCCGTATGGTTCTTGGCGGCATAGCGGCCCATGATGTTGTCAATGATGGGGCGGCCCTCGCCGGAAATGACCGCATACTCTCCGCCGCGATCATGCATGCGTTGAAACAGGCGCTCTTCCGTGATGTCGCTGGCGAACATGCGCAACGGCGGCGGCATGGGGACGCGCTTGGTCTCCTCTTGCGCCATCCTCCGCGTCAGGTCGTCCCGGTCATCAGGGGAGAGCGACGGCTTCTCTATCTGCTTGGCCAAGACTTTCAAACGCTTCTCCACCACTGCATTGGCGGCCCTGGCCGACGCCGCGCGCTTGCCCTGTTGCGGCTCCATGCGGTGTATCCACTGCTCCAGCGGATTGGCCATGGCCTTGAACACCGGGCTCTTACGCTCACCACTGGGCGCGATGAGCGCCTGAAACAGCGCGGGGTGATGCATCAAGCCGGAGCGCTCTTCAATCTGCGCCTTCTTGCCAATGGATAGCGCAGCGATGGAGAGCCCCACCACCGCCGGGGAGACCAAAGGCGCTTTGACGAATCGTGAGACTTCCCGCGCGGCGCTCTGCAAACACTCTGGCAACGCCTCCACAGGATAAAGCGCAGCTTGTTGCTGCCGACTCGGCGGCGGCAGTGGCGGCGGCCACTCGGAAGCGGGCTCATGCAGCTCTGTTACGAATACATAGGGAGCCGGGTCCGTTACGTATGGATTGCATGGAATTTCTTGCGCATAGGAATTGCGCGGAATTTGCCCCTGTGTAGAGAGCGTGTCCACAGCGGCGGTTGCGTTACGGGGACGCACACTCCCCATTAACGCTTTACGGATTTGTTGATCGCCCCATCTCTCCGCCCCGCGCATCTCATCCCATTTGGGACGCATGAGGCCGCAAGCGCGAAATATCCGCTCCATCTGCACTGCGTCGCCATCGGTCCAATAGGCCAGCATGTTGAGCAGCGCCAGCGTGGCTTCCGACTCTGATGCGTATTCAGAGGCATTCCCAGAGAAGAGCGCGGCAAACTTGTGGCCATTGGCGGCGGACTTGGCGCGCGCCACAACCGCTGCATCAGGGGTTCCAAGCTCAGGCGCGCGCGGCTTCTCCATGGTGGCGATCTTGGGACTCAATATTTCCCCACCTCCCACAATCCAGCGTCGATGAATCGCCTGCACGGCCTGCGCACGCTCACAGACCGTAAATGGCGTTCCCGCCAGGATATCGCCCGACATGGTGAAATAGCGTCCCTGCGCGTACATCTCCACTTGGCCGCGCCGATTGCCGCCAGCGGGTAGCGGCGCTTGTACGATCACATGCACGCCGCTCCCGCTGGGAGAGATCTCCGTGTAGGAGTCCAACGCCCGGATAATCTCCATCGCCCAAGGCGCAATCTCCCTGCTACGCGGATCGCGACAGCCATCCAGATCAATGCCGCAATAGGGGTCGTTATGGGTGAATACGAACCCGAGCCCGGCGGCCTCATACCGGAAGAGGGCTTCCATGGCCTGCGCATACGTTGCCCAGTGGTTGGGATCGCTGACGCTGGCGCGCCGTCCCGTATAGGGATTGATGGGCTCCTTGGTGCGCTTGCCGTTGCCGCGCGCCTCGCCATAGCGCCACGTCACCCACTGTGGACACGCCCTTAACTCAGCGGGGAACCCAAACGACGGATCACCGTCTGGAAACGCGGCGCTGTCGGAGCCGCCCATCTCTGCAAATGCATTATCGCCGGACATCTTTCACCCCCTCCTAAGCCCGTTGGCCAGCGCACTGCGCCGCCTGCGCAGTGGAGGTGACGCGCCCCGCCGCATTGAGCCAAGCGTCCAGATCTTCACGGTAATAGAAGATTCGCCCCCGCTTGATGAAGCGCGGGCCTTCGCCCCGGCTGCGCTGCATCGCCAGCGTCTTTTCACTCAGCCCCAAATAGGCGGAGGCGTTTTTGGTGTCCATGCGGCCATCGGGCAGGATGGTGACCAGGACGGTAACGGTTTCAGGTTTGCTCATGTTTCGACTCCCTCTGTTATGGCCCCGGACAATCCGAGGCGCTGTTGGCAAGAGCGAGACTATGAGAGAATATATGTATTGTCAAAGCATACACGTAGTGCTAGATTGAATTAGAACAGATGAGAACTTTCAACCAAACGGACATAAAGGATGGCCAATGGCCACAAAACGAAAAGGGGGCGGCGGCAAGCTGTCCCGCTCTCAGGTCGTCACGGTGCGACTGGACCCTAAGCTGCGCTACGCGGCGGAATTGGCGGCGCGCAAACAGCGGCGCACTCTCTCCAGCTTTATAGAATGGGCGATTGAGGAGGTGCTGACCGACAATGAAATGTCGGAGATCGATTGGCGCGGGGAAGAGGAGAAACTGACCCTGATGGAGGCGGCGGAGAAGGTGTGGGACGTGGATGAGGCAGACCGCTTTGTCAATCTGGCGTTTGAATTTCCCGGCCTGATGACCCACGAAGAGCAGCAACTGTGGAAACTCATCACCACCACCGGCGCGGTGTGGGCAGACTGGGCGGGGCAATATCAGCATGGTGATCCCCATGTGCGGCGCTCCGGCCTGCGTCTGGATCTGCTGCGCGAACACTGGGAAACATTTAAGCAAGTCGCGGAAGGAGAGTTGGACAAAGAGGCGCTCCCGCAATGGGAGGAGTCGTCTCCCGGAACCTAATCAGGAGGGAATTGAATGGCGCAAAAATTCGTCAAACTTACCCGCCCCAACATGCGCAAGTTGGAGCCGGGGAAACATCTCATGGAGCACGGCATCCGCTTTGAACGTATGGCGTCTGGCGATGGCCGCTTCACTGTGAACATCATGGTGGATGGAGAGCGTGTCCACAGGGTGATTGGCAAGGAGTCCGAAGGGGTCACCCGCAAGCAGGCGGAGGACTTCATCCAACAAGCGCGCACCGACGCCCGCAAAGGTCGTCTGAATCTACCCACGGGGCGGAAGGTAGCTCTCGGGTTTGAAAACGCGGCAGAGGAGTATCTCGTCAAATTAGAGCAAGAGGGCGGCAAGAACCTGAAGGAGAAGCGCCGCCAATTGCATCAACAGCTCATCCCGTTTTTCAAATCCAAGGCGTTGAGCAAAATCACCGCAACGGATATTGAGCTTTTCAAGCAGCGCCGGTTAGAGGATGGACGCGCCAAAGGCAGCATCAATCGCGAATTGGCCGTTCTCTCCCATCTCTTCACCAAGGCGGTGGATTGGAATTGGATCGAGCACCGGCCCGCCGCCATCAAGCGCTTCAAGGAGGAGAACAGGCGTATCACCTACCTGACCACAGAGCAAATTGCCCGCCTGTTGGAGGCCGCCAAAACGGATCAAAACGCGGTGATCTATCCCTTCATCGTAATCGGTGTGGAGACGTCGATGCGGCGCATGGAAATCCTTTCCATCCGTTTGGAGCACATCGACTTGGATAGACGGGTGATCTACATCCCCAAAGCCAAGGCAGGCGCGCGTGAGCAACCTATCACGGCGCATTTAGCGGCATTTTTACGAGGATATGTGGATTCAGCAAATGTCGGGCAGGAGTGGCTATTCCCGGCCAACTCGAAAACCGGCCACACCCTGTGGATAGAGTCGTCATTCCGCCGGGTAGTCGCCAAGGCGGGATTGAATCCCAAAGAGGTGAATCGTCACACGTTGCGTCACACCGCCATTTCCCATCTGGTGCAAGCGGGCGTGGACCTGCCCACCGTGGCGCGCATCCCCGGGCATAACACGCTCTCCATGGTGGCGCGCTACGCCCATCAGAACGGCGAGCACATCCAATCGGCCATGGATCGGCTGGAGCAGCGTTATCAAACCGGGGGATAATTGCACACGCTGCGCCATTACACAGGAATTACACAGAGCGCAGAAAAGAAGAAGCAAGAATCCAGATTAAAGCATTGATTTTACTGGTGCTGGCGACAGGAATCGAACCCGCAACCTACTGATTACAAATCAGTTGCTCTACCAATTGAGCTACGCCAGCAACATCGGAAGGGAGTTGAGTTTATAATGGAGCCTACGGGCGGCGTCAACTCCGCGTTAGCGCCGCCCACTCGCACGTTGCCGCGCCGCCTCATAGAGCGCCACGCCGGTGGCCACCGAGACGTTGAGCGATCCCACCTCCCCCGCCATGTGTATCGCCGCCAATACGTCGCACCGCTCGCGAGTCAAACGCCGCAGCCCTTTGCCCTCGTTGCCCATCACCAACGCAATGCGCCCAGTCAAGTCCACTGAGGTCAGATCCTGCGAGCCCTCGTCCCCGGCCAGACCGATCACCATCACGCCCAGCTCCTGCAACTCCTCAATGGCGCGGGCCAGATTGGTCATCTTGACCAGATCCATGCGCTCGGCGGCCCCGGCGGACGCCTTCACCGCCACCGGCGACAGCGGCGCCGAACGATCCTTGGGCTGCGCTACCGCCATGGCGCCGAACGCCTCGGCGCTGCGCAGAATCGCGCCCAGATTGTGCGGATCCTCCACCCCATCCAGCAGCACCAACAATGCGTCGGGACTCTGCTCCACCCGATCCAGCAGCGACTCCCACGAACGTTGCGGTTTGGCCCCGCCGCGGGCGGCAATCCCCTGGTGGGTTCCGCGCTCGCTCAGGCGATCCAGCGTCGCCTTGTCCACAAAGCGAGGCCGCACGCCGCGCGCGCGCGCCTGCTCCACCAAACTCTCCTGGCGCGGGTTCAGACGCCCCTTGATCACCCACAGATCATCCACCGGGCGCCGCTCATCGGCCAGCAGCGCCGCCACCGGATTGATGCCATACACCAACTCGGCGGCGCTCATCCGGCGTAACTCCAGATAGCGCCCTGAGGCGTATCTTCCAGCTTGACTCCCTTGGCGGCCAGTTCATCGCGGATGGCGTCGGCGCGGGCGAAATTGCGATCCTTGCGCGCCTGCGCCCGCTCGGCGATGAGCGCCTCAATGGCTTCCGGCGTCAGACCATCCTCCCCGCCCGCGCTCTTGCCCGCACTGTGGAACCACGCTTCGGGCTCCATGGCCAACAGGCCCAGTTGTCCGCCCAACCCTTGCAGCAGACGCGCCCAAGCGGCGGTGGTGACGGGGTTGTTATCATCCACCGCGCGATTGAGGGATTTGGCTGCATCAAACAGCGCCGCCAGCGCCTGCGGGGTATTGAAATCGTCATCCATGGCGGCAAAGAAGCGCTCGGCGGTGTCCAGCAATGCGCCTTCGGGCAGCGACTCCAGATCCACCGCCACGCCGGAGGGACGCGGCATCTTCTCGCCCAACAGCGCGGCGGCGTTGCGCAGCGCGGTGTAGAGACGATCCAGACCCGCCTTGGCGGCGTCGAGCAGCTCAAAGCTGAAATCCAACGGCGTGCGATAGTGGCTGTTGAGGATGAACACGCGCAGGGTCTCGCCGGAGTAGACCTCCAGCAGATCGCGAATGGTTTTGAAATTGCCCAGGCTCTTGGCCATCTTCTCGGCTTCGCCCTGATCATTGATCACATTGACGAAGCCGTTGTGCATCCAGTAGTTCACCGGGACGCAGCCGGAGGCGCCATGACTCTGCGCGATCTCGTTTTCGTGGTGGGGGAAGATCAGATCCAACCCGCCGCCGTGGATATCGAACGACTGGCCCAGATATTTGGTCCCCATGGCCGAACACTCGATGTGCCAGCCGGGCCGTCCCGCGCCCCACGGCGACTCCCACTGCGGCTCATCGGGTTTGGCGCCCTTCCACAGCACAAAGTCCATGGGATCGCGTTTGCTCTCTCCCACCGCCACCCGCGCCCCCGCCTCCAGGTCGGTCAACGGTTTGCCGGACAGACGCCCATACTGCGGAAAATTGCGCACTGCATAGTAGACGTCGCCGTCGCTGGGGTAGGCCAGATCCTTCGCCACCAACTCGCCGATCATGTGGCGCATCTCATCCAGATGCTCGGTGGCCTTGGGCTCAATGTCCGCCTTGAGCACCGCCAACGCCTGCATATCCTCATGGAAGGCGTCGATGAAGCGGCTGGTGAGTTGCTGAATGGTCTCGCCATTCTCATTGGCGCGGCGAATGATCTTATCGTCGATATCGGTGAAGTTGCGCACATAGGTCACATCCAGACCTCGCGCGCGCAGATGCCGCACCACCACGTCGAACGCCACCATCACCCGCGCATGGCCGATGTGGCAATAATCATACACGGTGACCCCGCACACATAGATCCCCACCCGTCCCGGCTCGCGAGGGACAAAATCCTCTTTTTTGCGGCTCAAGGTGTTGAAAAGCCGGATCCCCATGGGATTATCCTTTCAGATCATCAGGTTGGACTTGGTGATATTTCACAATAGAGATGTCAGAGCGATTGCCAAGCGCGCATGATCCCGCTATAGTGCGACTCTTTACCCCAAAGCGAGTCAAAATTTAGCAGTCTGATCCGTGGAGATAAACCCATGTCCGACGCCAAGCATCACAAGGTTATCATTCTGGGCTCCGGCCCGGCCGGTTACACCGCCGCCATCTACTGCGCGCGCGCCAATCTCAAGCCCGTGGTGATTCAAGGTTTGCAACCGGGCGGTCAGCTGACCATCACCACCGAGGTGGACAACTACCCCGGCTTTGAAGAGGGCGTGCAAGGCCCTGAATTGATGACCAAGTTCCAGGCTCAGGCCGAACGCTTCGGCACGGAGATGATCTTCGACACCGTGATGAAGACCGATCTGAGCAGCCGCCCCTTCCGTCTGGAGACCGACGGCGGCGACGTCTACACCTGTGACGCCCTGATCGTCTCCACCGGCGCCTCGGCCCGCTGGTTGGGCATGGAGTCGGAGAAGCGTCTGAACGGCTTCGGCGTCTCCGCTTGCGCCACCTGCGACGGCTTCTTCTTTAAAGATCAAGAGGTCGCAGTGGTGGGCGGCGGCGACACCGCGGTGGAAGAGGCCCTCTATCTGTCCAATATCTGCTCCAAGGTCACCCTGATCCATCGCCGCGACGAACTGCGCGCTGAGAAGATCATGCAGGATCAGATGTTCGCCAAAGAGAACATCAACGTGGCCTGGGACAGCGTGCCTGACGAAATCCTCGGCGACGTCAACAAAGGCGGCGTCAACGGTATCCGCATCAAGAACGTCAAGAGCGGCGAGACCACCGACATCCCCGTCACCGGCGTGTTCATCGCCATCGGTCACAAGCCCAACACCGATATCTTCGGCGATCAGTTGGACAAGGATGAGGCCGGATATCTGATCACCAAGGCCGACTCCACCGCCACCAACATCGAAGGCGTATACGCCGCCGGCGACGTGCAGGACAAGATCTACCGTCAAGCCATCACCGCCGCCGGCTCCGGCTGCATGGCCGCGCTGGAAGTGGAGCGCTACCTGGCCGCCAAGGAGCATGCGGGCAAGTAATCCCGCCCGGTTTTGATTCTAAAAAACGGGGGCCTTTTGGTCCCCGTTTTTTATTGGGATTTTCTGGAGATGAAAGATGCTGGGGCTTCGCCCCAGACCCCGACCAGGGCGCCGCCCTGGACCCGCACGGGCTCTGCCCGTGACCCGCGAGGGCTCTGCCCTCGACCCGGCAGGGAAATGATTTCCCTGCACCCTCGTTAGTTAACCTCCGTACTGGGCTCCGCCTGCATACCTTCTCATCCGGCTACTCGCACGCTGGCCTCTTGTGGTTATTCCTTTTCCCTGTTCAATCCTGAGCTCGCTTGGTTATAACTGATGTGTCGCCTTCACCCTTAAGACAAGTCAGGTTGAGCCCCATGCACAACGCCACCCCGGAAGAGCAGGAAGGTTTTTACGGGCGGGAAAACTTTCTCCGCGCCTTCGATAATCGACTGAACGCAGGCGGCGGCGGGCTTTGGCCCATCAACGGCGGGCCGGGCCTCGGCAAAAGCTCCCTGCTCAAGCGCTTCGAAGCCCGCGCCAAACAGGCAGGCCGCACCTGTCTGCGTTTTGAGATCCCCGAGCAAGCCCCCGATGGCGGCCTGGGACTGTTGCAAACCCTCTGCCTGGACCTGCGCGAAGAGAAGAAGATGGCGCAGCTGCTGGAGTGGATCAGCGGCGGCGCTGCCGGTGACGTCGGCTTCAGTCAGAGTCTGGGTAAAGTCACCGATTTGGCCGATCAACAGATCGACGACCCCACCGTCAAGAAAGCCACCGCAGCGATTAAACTGCTGGGCTATTTCGGCGAAAAGTCACTGCAACTGCGACACGGAAAGCGCTACGCAGAGGCAAAAAAATTCCCCGAGTTGGCGCTGATGAAGCGCCTGGAAGCATTGGCCGCCGGGGGCAAACTAGTGGTAGTGGTGGACACCTTCGAGCGCATCTACAGGTGGCGTGGAGAGATCCCCACGGCGCTGGATTTCAGCGGCGCCGAGCCCCGCGCCATGGACGAGACCACCAAGAACCCCCAGGAGTGGCTGCATAATCTGCTGCAACAGCTGGCCAAGAGCGGCGCATTGGTGATCGCCGCCGGACGCCAGACCCACCCGCTGCGGGCCAGCGAGTTTGCCGACGCCCCGGATGGCGGCGAGAATCTCAACGCCCTCGCCCCCTTTACCTATGATGAGATGCTGCGCATGGCGCGGGGCATCTCGCCTTTATTAAACACCGAGGCTGACAAACCCGGCGGTGAGGAGCAGTTGGGGAAGGCCCTGGTCAACCTCTCCTTTGAGGGCAACCCGTTGTGGCTGCGGGTGGGCATCAACTTCTTAGAGCAATATGCCCAGGAACAGGGGGGCTTAGAGTCCCTTCCTACAGAGCATAGCCTACAGGAGTGCTTTGGTCAGGAGCCCCTCGGCCCCACCTATGTGCATAACGTCACCCACTCCGCCTGCAAATTGGCGTTGCTCAATCGGGTGTTGGGCCACACCGCGCCGGATTTGAACGTGGCGTGGCGGGTGGCGCTGCCGCAGTGGTTGGAGCCGGAGGCGCTGGCCATTGTGCTGGGCGAGCAGAAAGAGGCCATCACCGACGCCTTTATCGGCGCAGGGCTGTTCCCGCCCCACGCCCGGCGTCACATTCTGCACGATGAAGTCCGCGATCTGCTTATCGCCTTCGCCAAGAAAAAGAATCTTCTCAATACCGAAGAAACGCGAGACCTCCACCGCCGCTTGGCGCAATGGCTCTCCTCCCACGACGCCGCCAAGAGTGATCAGCAGACCACATTGGCCATTCTGCGTCACCGCACCCTGGGCAGCGAGCATCTGCACGCTCTGGGGCTAAATGGCGGAACATTTTGGGAGGCTTTGGAACACTCCATCTATATGAATGTGGAGTCAAAATCCAAATTGATCGCCGATTTGCCCAACCGCTCTAAGGAACAGATTGAATCCTTACAGGAATCCCTGGCAAAAGAGCGCCAGCTCGGTGAAGAGGTATTTGGGCAAACGGCTTTCCGCATGCTGCGCAAACGGGTTGAAAGCGGGAAGGCCACAGACATCGTTTCCGCTGCAAGCACCCCCAACACTTGGCGCGACTATACCCAGGAAAATGGAAACGACCCCAATGGCTGGGGCTGTTTGGGGATCTCTTTGTCAAAACAGGAGCCAACTGAAGCCGAAATGGCTTTTGAGAAAGCTTGCGGATTTACATCGGGGCTCTCGACCCACTGTCTGAATCGATATGCGGTGTTTCTCTGGAAAGATCTCAAGAAATCAGACCGCGCTCAGGAGATGTTCGAACGCACCATCTCCGCTGACCCAAATAACGCCATCGCACTCGGCAACTTCGCTCTCTTCCTACAAAATGAGCGCAAGGAGATGGATCGCGCCCAGGAGATGTTCGAACGCGCCATCGCCGCCGAACCCAACGACGCCGACATCCTCGGCAACTTCGCCAATTTCCTCTGGCAGGAGCGCAAGGAGATGGACCGCGCCCTGGAGATGTACGAACGCGCCATCGACGCCGATCCCAATCACGCCAACACCCTCGGCAACTTCGCCAATTTCCTCTGGCAGGAGCGCAAGGAGATGGACCGCGCCCTGGAGATGTACGAACGCGCCATCGACGCCGATCCCAACGACGCCAACACCCTCGGCAACTTCGCTCTCTTCCTACAAAATGAGCGCAAGGAGATGGATCGCGCCCAGGAGATGTTCGAACGCGCCATCGACGCCGATCCCAATCACGCCAACACCCTCGGCAACTTCGCTGTCTTCCTCAAAATGAGCGCAAGGAGATGGACCGCGCTCAGGAGATGCACGAACGCGCCATCGACGCTGATCCCAATCACGCCAACATCCTCGGCAACTTCGCTCTCTTCCTCTATGATGAGCGCAAGGAGATGGACCGCGCCCTGGAGATGTACGAACGCGCCATCGCCGCCGACCCGAATCACGCCAACACCCTCGGCGCCTTCGCGCTCTTCCTGGCAAGTGAGCGCAAGGAGATGGACCGCGCCCTGGAGATGTTCGAACGCGCCATCGACGCCGATCCCAATCACGCCAACACCCTCGGCAACTTCGCTCTCTTCCTGAAGAATGTGCGCAAAGACATGGATCGCGCCCAGGAGATGTACGAACGCGCTATCGCCACTGACCCTAGCCATGCAGACATCCTTGACAGCTATGCGATATTCCTAACGAACGTGCGCCAGGACTTCCCCCGCGCTCTGGAACTCTATGATCGTGCGATTGAGCTTGACCCGAAAGAAGCCAACTGCGTTGCCAACTCAGCCCACTGTTTGCTGGCTATGGAACGCCTGGAAGAAGGGCTGGAAAAACTCCGCGCCGCTTTCTCCATGAAGCCAAAACACCCCACGCTGCAACTCGAACTCAATTACTACGCCCTCGTCCACGACGCCCAGAGCTACCCCGAAGCGCTGGGCCGGATCAAAGAGCTGATCACCCAGGGCGTGCGCTCAGCAGGGTGGAACCTGCAACTCCACGTGGATCTGGCCGCCAAGCGCAACGATCCCCGCGTCCCCCTGCTGGACGCCCTGGCGCAGGTCATCACCGCAGGCGCGGACCCGGCCACCCTCGACGCCTTCCCGGCCTGGACGAACGCCTGATCCACCGGCCCAACGCCCATTGCAAAAGAACAAACATCGCCCGCCAAAGCGTTCGCCCCCTTTTCTTTTGCCGCGCGATGCATACACTCAGAGAGTGCGTTTCTGCGTCGTGTGCGCGCAAGACGCCGATGACCTGCCCACTCTTGAAAGGCCGCTCCATGCCCAAAACCCTTTTCGCCGCCCTGCTGCTGCTCGCCGGGCTGTGGCTCACCCCTGCGTCGGCTACAGAGCAAAAACGCCCCCCCGCCCCCTCGGAGTCCCCGACCCAATCCCCCGCTGACGCGACCGACGCCAAAGACGAGGGCAAAAAGTGGCAAGAGAGCGACGAGAGCGAAGAGGTGGGCGCGCTGGCGCCGATCCTTCAGAAACTGGGGGTTGGACCCAAGGAGTTGAAAGCGTTGTCAATCCACCCCCACCTGGGCCACCCGGTGGAGGTGGACGTGGGCATGCAGATCATCTCCATCCCCGGCATTGACGAGTCTGGCGAGAGCTACAGCATACATGGCCGTATCGACCTGGGCTGGCGCGATCCCCGTCTGGCCAGCGCCGAACGCACCGAAACCGTGCAGTTCCGCGAGGATGAAGCCACCCTGCTGCTGGACTACCTGTGGTGGCCCGACGTCAGCTTCCACAACGGACTTGGCGAAGCTGAGCATAAAAACAGATCATTGATCCTGGAGCCCAACGGAGAGATGCGACTCTACCTGTCGGTGGACTCCGAGTTCACTTACACCAGCGATCTGCGCTACATGCCGTTCGATATCCAGACCCTGCCCATCGTCGTGGAGTCCTTCGGCGCCAACCCCGGCTGGGTGATGCTCAAACCCAGCGCCGAACGCAGCGGCTATGAAGACGCGCCGCCGGACTGGCGCATCACCGACTTCCGCACCGCTCACCACATCAAGGACGCCGACCATGCCGGGGGCAAAACCTCCCAGGCGCACTTTGAACTGCGCATTCAGCGCCACGGCGACTACTACATCTGGCGGGTGATGTTCCCCATCGTGCTGGTGGTGATCGTCACCTGGTGGATGCTGTGGTTCTCCCCCAGCCAGTTCGAAGCGCGCCTGCAGATGGGCATCGTCGGCATCCTCACCCTGGTGGCGTTCAACATGAGTCTGATGGACTCCATTCCCAACATTCCCTACCTGACGGTGATGGATCTGTTCTACCTCAATGGCTTGGTGGCCATCTTTATCGCCACAGCCGAGAGCTTATTGGTCTATAATTACCACGAACGGGGATTGGACGCGCGCGCCCTGCGCATCGACCGCATTATGCGACTGATGCTGCCGCTGTTGACTTTTGGCGGCTGGAGCGTGTTGCTGACGCTGGCGACATTATAAGAGGCTCCCCTCGCTTTCCCAACGCCCATGCTGTGGAGAGACGTGATGCCATACCTGCTGCGATTGACTCTGCTGTGCGCGCTGCTGCTGGCGCTGACGCCCGCCGCGCGCGCCGCCGATGACAAGCCGTTGACCCTGGGCTTCATGCCCTACCTCAACGCCAAGGAGCTGCTGGCCAAATACGCGCCGCTGGCCGACTACCTGGGCAAAGCCATCGGCCGCCCGGTACAGGTGGTGGTGGCCAAGGATTACGCCGAACACATCCGCAACACCGGCGAAGATAAACTCGACATCTCGTTTCTGGGCGGCAGCCCCTATGTGGTGATCGGCGACCAGTACGGACGCAAACCCCTGCTGGCGCGCTACGAGTTCAACCGCCAGCCCACCTTCCGCGCGGTGATCTTCACCGCCAAGAACAGCGCCATCCATAAACTTTCGGAGATGCGCGGGCGCGCCATGGCTTTCGGCAGCGCCAAGTCCACCCTGAGCACCCAGGTGCCGCTCTACATGCTGATGCAGGCCGGCGTGGGGCTGAAAGATCTGGGCTCATACGAGCATCTGCGCAACCATGAAAACGTCATCCTCGGCGTGGAGCTGGGCGACTTCGACGCCGGCGCGGTGGCCGAAGAGGTCTATCGCGAACACGGCGCCAACCGTGACGTGCGTATTCTCGCCGAATCCCAGTCCCTCTCCACCCATGTATTCGTCACCCGCGCCAACATGCCCGCGTCGCTACGCGAGCGCATCGCCAAGGCGCTGCTGAACGCCTCCACCACCCCCGTTGGACAGGAAGCGCTGCGCGCCATCGGCGGAACCCTCACCGGTTTTGCGCCGGTGGCCGACTCCGATTACGATCTGCACCGCACCATTCTGTCTGACGTGCTGCCTGCGCTGCGCGCTGCGCAGCAGTAGCGGCCGCGCGTCATGGCGGAGTCACGCTACAAACAGCAACGCCTCGCATTCGTCGCCACCATCGTGGCGGCCACCTCGCTGTTTGTGGCCGCAGTCAGCCTGTTCATCTACACCAATCAAAAACAGATCCTCACCGACGGCCTGATCAAAGGATTGCGGGTGAAGGCGGATCTCATGGGCGACGCCGTGGGCGATTTCCTGCTACGGCGCGACTACGCCGAAGCCCGCGTTATGCTCGACCAGTGGCTGAAGGTGCGCGATGAGATCACCGCCCTGACAGTGATTCTGAGCAATGGCCGCGACCTCTACACCCAACGCCGCGCCGCACCGCTGGGCCGGGTGGTGACGGTGGAGCGGAAAATCCCCTATGGCGCGCGCACCGTCACGGTGCGCCTGAGCCAGAGCGCCGCCGAACTGGAAGCCGCGCTGGATCGGCTGGCGTTTAACCTGGCGGGCTTCGCCGTGCTGCTGGTGGGGTTGATGGGCACGCTGCTGTGGTACGCGCTATTCCGTTGGACGGTCAAACCCATGGAGGCGGAGATTGATCGCCGCTTGCGTGAACTGCGGGATTCGGCGCGCTTCACCGAGAGCGTGCTCGACTCCATCTCCGCGCAAGTGGCGGTGGTGGATGACAGCGCGCACATCGTGCGCGCCAACGCCGCTTGGCGCAACTTCTCCGAGCAGAGCTGCGTGGGTGTGGATCAGGATGGCGCGCGCTTGTTGGAATCTCCTCAAATGGGCGGCCTGGGCGTCTATACGTCAGAGCCCAACGCCGACCAGGAGCAGGCAAAAAGCGACGACTCCCCCTGCGCACAGGCGCTGCAATTGGTGATGAGCAAGCGCAGCCAACGGCAAACGCTGGACTTCCGCTGTGACGCGCTGGAGACGCCGCGCTGGTTCATCATGCACGCCGCGCCGGTGCAATGGGACGGTCCACACCGGGTGCTGGTGAGCCTGGACGACGTCACCGAAATCAAGGTCGCGCAACAGCGCATCGCTGAGAGCGAAGCCCGTTTCCGACGCCTGGCGGATAACGCGGTGGACGCCATCTTCCGCATGCAGTTGCCGCAGGGGCGCTACGAATATATGAGCCACGCGTCCATGCGTATTTTCGGGCGCTCGCCTGAGAGCTTCTACGCCAGACCGCTGCTGATACGCGATCTCCTGGCCGAAGAGGACAAGGAGGCGTTCGAAACCTATTGGCGCGATCTACTCAACGGTAAATTGCCGCCATCCATCGAATACCGCATTCTCACCCCGGATGGACAAACCCGCTGGTGCAACCAACGCAACGTGCTGGTGCGCAACACCGATGGCGCCCTCATCGCTGTTGAAGGAATGGTCACCGACATCACCCACGCCAAACATCTGGAATCGGAACTGCGCGAGGCGTTGACCCAAGCCGATCAAGCCAATAACGCCAAGAGCGAGTTTTTGGCCAATATGAGCCATGAGATCCGCACCCCGCTCAATGCGGTGATCGGCATGACGGAATTGGCCCTGGATCTGCCCTCCCAACCGCGCATTCAGGACTATCTGAACAAGATCGCCCGCGCCTCGCAGACCCTGTTGCGCCTCATCAACGACACTCTGGACTACTCCAAAATCGAGGCGGGTCGTCTGGAGTTGGAGTGTGCCGACTTCATGCTGCGCGACGTCATCGACCAGCTGACGGAGATGTTCCGCTCCCAGGCCGCCGGCAAAGGTCTGGAGCTGGTGATCTGCTTTGCCCGCGAGGGGCGCTACTGCCTGCGCGGCGACGCCCTTCGCCTGCTGCAGATTCTCTCCAACCTCATAGGCAACGCCATTAAATTCACCGAATCCGGCGAGGTGGAGTTACAGATTCGCGCCGAACGCGAAACCCCGGAGCAGGTGGTGCTATCGTTCACTGTGCGCGATACCGGCATCGGCATGGAGGGCGCCACCCTGGAGCGTCTGTTCCAACCCTTTAGTCAGGGCGACGCCTCCACCACCCGCCGCTATGGCGGCACCGGCCTGGGCCTGGTGATCTGTCAGAGTCTGGCCCAACTCATGGGTGGTCGCATCGCGGTGGCCTCGTCGCCGGGAGAGGGCAGCACTTTCCGCTTTACCGTCACCTTCCCGCGTCAGATCACCAAAGAGGACAGCGCCATGTTGCTGCCTCAAGAGATGGTTCATCAGCGCGCCCTGGTGGCTGATGACAACCCCGCGGCGCGCGGCGCGGTGCTGCGCATGCTCTCGGCATTTGGCTTTGACGCCGTAGGGGTGGAGAGCATTGACCACGCCGTGCGCGAAATCACCGCCGGGCAAGAGTCGGACAAACCGTGGTCACTGCTGCTCATCGACAGCGAAATGGGCGGCGCGCGAGCGGCTCGGCAAGCCGCGTTGGGCGTACCGAAAGAGGCCCGCCCGCGAATTTTGGCGATGATTCCCTTTGGCGGCGAAGAGGCCGCGCGCGCCGCATTGGCGGGGGTGCAAGCAACACAGTTCCTCACCAAACCGGTAGACGCGTCCTCCCTGTTCAATGGCGTCATGCTGGCGTTTGGTAAAAACGCCCTCGCCTTCCAGCGCCAACCGGAGGCGCGGGTAAACCTGCGCCTGGTGGCGCAACGCATCAGCGGCGCGCGCGCGCTGTTGGCGGAGGATATCTCGCTGAACCGTCAACTGGTCAAGGAGATGCTCAGCCGCGTGGGCGTGGAGACGCTGGAGGCCGAGGATGGCGCCGCTGCGGTCAAGCTGCTGGAGTCGGAGCGCCCGGACATCGTGTTGATGGATATTCAGATGCCGCAAATGGATGGCTATGAGGCCACCCGACGCATTCGCCAACTCCCCGGCTGTGAGTCCCTGCCCATCATCGGTCTGACCGCTCACACCATGGCCAGCGACATTGAGAAGTGTCGCGCCGCCGGCATGAACGGTCATGTTTCCAAACCCATTGAGCGCAGCGTGCTGTACGATATGATGACACGCTGGATTCGCCCCCGCGACGGCCTGGGGGGGCGCTGCCTGACTTCGAATTTGAAGGTGAGGGTGAGGGTGCGGATCTCCTCCTTACGATGCCGACCAAGACGCTGCATATCCAGCGCGCGCTGGAGCGCTTCAATGGCAACCAAGGGCTGCTACTCAATGTGATGCGGGAATTTTTGCATGACCATATTCCCCCAGCGCAGGCGATCCGCGAGTTGCTGACGCAACCCGACGGCTCGACGGCGGCCCAAGCCATGGCGCACCGGGTGCGCGGCATTGCCGGCAATATCTCAGCCCACGTGCTGTTTGACGACGCCAGCGCGCTGGAAAAAGCGCTCATATCCCAAGCTGACGACGTTGAGGAGAAGCTCTCCCGTTTTGAAAATGCGCTGGAGCGGACCGCTCAGGAGATCACCAAACTGCTGCATTTGGCCAAAGAGCAGGGCAGCTCCTCTGAACGACGCACAGCGGAGGCCGAATGGGACGCTGATCAAGCAGCGCCGGAGCTTCAAGCGCTGCGCGAACTGATCATCGGTCGTCGATTCGACGCAGAAGCGGCGTTCGCCAAACTCAAGCCCAACCTTCTCGGCGCGCCGCTTGCTCCTGAACAGACCGCCGCACTGGAAATCGCGCTGGATCGTCTGGACTATGACGGCGCGTTGGCGGAGTTGGATGCAATTCTGCAGAATCTGGATCTGGAAGGGATGCACTGATGCGCGCACAACCCCAGCGCAGTCGCATATTGATCGTCGATGACGCCCCCGCCAACATCAAGGCGCTGGCGGGCATTCTGGCGGAGCAATATGAGATTTTAGCTGCGACTTCCGGCCCTGAGGCACTCAAAACCGCCCTGGCCGAACAGGTCGATTTGGTTCTGCTTGACGTCAACATGCCGGGGCAGGATGGCTATGAGACCTGTCAGAAGCTCAAGAGCAACGGCCAGACACAGCGCATTCCGGTGATCTTCGTCACCGCCATGGATGAGGTCACCCACGAGACCCGGGGGTTTGAACTGGGGGCCATGGATTACGTGGCCAAGCCCATCATCCCCGCCATTCTCAAGGCGCGCGTGGCCAACGCCGTACAGTTGAAGCAGCAGCAGGACAAGCTGGAGCTGCTCTCCATGACCGACGGCTTGACCGGCATCGCCAACCGCCGCCGCTATGAGGAGTTCCTGGAACAACACTGGCTATTGGCGGTGCGCGCCGCCACGCCCCTCTCCCTGGCGCTGATGGATATCGACTACTTCAAGCTCTATAACGACACCTATGGCCATGGCGCAGGCGATGAGTGTCTACGCCTGGTGGCCGAGCGCCTGGACGCCGCGCGCGGTCGCGCCACCGATCTGGTGGCGCGCTATGGCGGCGAGGAGTTTGTCTGCGTACTGCCCAACACCGATGGCCATGGCGCGCTGCTGCTGGCGGAGCGGGTGCGCAACGAGATCCGCGCGCTGGCGATCCCCCATTCAGCGTCACAAACCGATGACTGCGTCACCGTCAGCATTGGCGTGGCCACCACGCTACCGCGACCGGGGGTGGATCGGGAGGCGTTTATTAAAGCCGTGGATCAAAACCTCTACGCCGCCAAAGCCGGTGGGCGCAACCGCGTGGAGGCGACTTTATGGACGGCGCCCGCTCGCGTCATGTTGTAGAACACACATCGACTCTGATGCTGACTGAAGGCCACTCAAGAGTACGATCCACATAGCCGGAGCAACGGACTGCCAAGGAGTCCCCAGCCTCATGCACCCAACAATCATGGCGCATTTTGAGCGATTAACCGCCGCACGCACTATCCAAGGGCGGGTATTGGAGGTGGGCGCAGTGCCCTCAGACGAGAGCCTGCTGTGCATGAAGGCGCTCAGCGGGGCCACGGAGAAAGTGGGGGTGAACCTCCTCGGCCCATGGGAGTATGCCGACATCCACTTCATCCAAGCCAATGGCAACGCCATGCCGATGCTGGAGGACGCCTCATTCGACGCCGTTTTCTGCAACGCCACGCTGCACCATGATCGCTATTTTTGGAAAACCATCAGCGAGATGAAGCGCGTGCTCAAGCCAGGCGGGCGCCTGTTTATCGGCGCGCCTGTCTATCGGGAGCGCCGGGGATTGTGGTTTCGCATTCTGCGCAGAATCCCCTTGGCGCGCGATCTCACCTTCACCTTCGCCGTGCACCGCTGCCCCAAGGATTACTATCGATTCGGCTTAGACGCCGTGCGCGAGGTGTTCATGGAGGGGATGGAGCAGGTGGAGATCTGTGACGTGATGACGCCCCCAAGGATGATCGCGATAGGGGTCAAACCCCTCTCTGCGCCGACGGACTAAGCCCTTTCACACCGTTTGCGCCGCCGCGTCAACGCGGGCGGTGAAACGCGTCAGAAAGGCGAGCAACTCGGCTTTGCGAATGGGCTTGGACAGGTGGGCGTCACAACCGGCTTCCAGGCTCTTCTGCTGGTCATCGGCCATGGCGTTGGCGGTCAGGGCGATGATGGGCAGGCGCGGGCAATGGTCAACTCTGGGCGGACGCGCGGCCTCCCAGGCGCGAATCGCCTGGGTCGCCTGATAGCCATCCAGACGCGGCATCTGCACATCCATCAGCACCAGATCGTAGCGCCCGCCCGAGGTCACCCGCGCCACCGCATCTGCGCCATTATCCACCTCGTCGATGCGGTGTGGCGTCTGTTTGAGATAGGCGCGCAGCAGGGCGCGATTATCCGGCGAATCGTCCGCCACCAACAAAGACAGCTCCACCGGCTTCTCCCCTGTCAACAGGACCACGGGCGCGGCCTGCGCCCCAGGGTTCGTTGCAGGCGCTGAAGGCAACGGCGCACACGCCTCCACCCGCTCCAACCGATTCGACAGATTCACGGCAAAGGTGAAGTGGAAGGCGCTGCCCTCCCCCACTGTGCTCTCCACCCAGATCTCGCCCCCCAGCAGGGTGACAAAACGTTTACTGATGGCCAACCCCAGCCCGGTGCCGCCAAACTCCCGCGTATTGGTGGGGTCGGCCTGGGAGAAGGGCTCAAAAATTCGTTGCCGTTTGTCGGCGGGAATGCCGATGCCGCTATCGCGCACGGTCACATGGGCTTTGGCCGCGCCATCATCGCTCTCGGCGCTCTGCAACAGCACCTCAACGCTGCCGCTGCGGGTGAATTTCAGCGCATTGCCCACCAGATTGACCAAAATCTGACGCACGCGGCTGGAGTCGGAGATCACCCTCTGCGGCGCGTCGGTCGCGCAATCCCAGGTAAAGCGCAAGCCCTTTTTGCGCGCGCTGGGTTGCAGCATCTCCATCACATCCTGGATCAACTGCGACAGGTCGAATGGCTCCGCCACCACCGGCATGCGGCCCGCTTCGATTTTGGACAGATCGAGGATATCGTTGATCAGGTCCAGCAACATATGGCCCGAACGCGCCATGCGCCTAACATAGTCGCGCTGCTCGTGACTCAGATCGGTCTCCGCCAGCAGATCCGACAATCCAATAATGCTGTTCATGGGGGTGCGGATCTCATGGCTCATATTGGCGATAAAGGCGCTTTTGGCCAGATCCGCCGTCCGCGCCATCTCGGCGGTTTCACGCAGCATCGCTTCATTGCGCCGCGCCTCGAGCATGCGCGCCTGCAGCGTGAGTTTGTTGACGCTCAATTTGGCCAGCACATAGGCGGCCACCACCAGAATGCAGCCCAGAACCGTCAACCCGGTCAAAAAGCCCGGCGTGGCCAGATGGCCAAACCGCTTCGACAGATAGACCATGCCAACCATATCAAACGGGAGATCTTTCACCCCCGAATGCGTCACCAGAAGATTGTTGTAGTGGTGGACATGAGTAGCCTCCATGCGTGCATGATTGAGCATGGCGCGCTCCGCCAACGGCAACTCCCGCTCCAACTCCCAGCCGTACGGCGTGCCATCGACCACTTGACCATCCAGAAACAGCAGCAGTCCCATGCCACTGTCTGCATCCGCATCATTGTAGGGAAGTTCGCTCAACCCCGGTTGTAGCCACAACGACAGCGTTCCGACCAGGCGCTTCTTGAAGCGGTAGGGAACGCTCAGCATGATCTGACCGCCATCACGCCGCCATTGCGCTTGCATGGGGCTTTCCAAAACGCCGCTGCTCTCCCACTTAATGCTCTGTAGCAGCGCCTCCTGCGCTGGACTCAGCGGCGCGCCCGCCAACGAGAGCATTTTGCCATCACTTTCGCTTAACGCCACCCGCAGCGGGCTGGGTCGCCCCGCCTCCGGCAGCCGTTGCGCCAAACGCTGCAACGCCTGATCCAGGCGCGTCAAACTGATGCGCAGGCCATACTCCAACGACATGCCCAAATCACGATTGGCAAAGTAGTTGGTCAACGCCGGATCGCGCCCCAATTGATGTAAATCATCCAACGCGTTTTTGTAAGCGAACTCCATATGTGCGGCATGCTTCTCCAGCTCCGAACGAATCTGTTCATCCAGCGCCGTGCGCAACTGCCACTGGGCGTCGTGGACAACGTTCAGAAGCGCCATCACCAATAGCGCCACCACTCCCACCGCCGCCGCAACGATGGTGCGGCCACGCACGGATTGATTGAGTGATTCACGCGCCATCATGACAGCGTCACCGGCCTAGAAAGTGGGGAAAGTAGCTGAAGATCGCCGGATAGTAGCGCTCCACCATGCGGCGGTAGGCGCCGCTGGAGACCAACTCGGCGAAATAGGTTTCGAACGCCGCATGCAGCGCCTTATCTTCAGGTCGAAAGGCGACCGCCATGGTTTGCGGACCGGAGACCGGGCCGATCACCTTGATCCGCCCCGGCCACTTCTCCAACGCCACCAGAGCGTCGGGCACATCCAGCAGTGAGGTTTCGGCCATGCCGTCCATCACCGCCGGCGCCAGTTCGTTGACCGAAACGCTGGCGGGAGTGGGATGGATGCGCGCGCCGGTCACATCCAGGTCATACAGGGTGTGATCCAGGCAGGTGTTGTTTTTGGTCAACACCGAAACCCCGCCAAGCATCTTCTTGACCAGGGCGATGTCGGCGTCGCGGTCGCCGGTGGGGACGATGGGATGCAGAGGATGCTCGGCGGCGGCGATGAGCCACACGCCGGTGGGAAATGTGGTGGGGGAGAACTGCAGCACGCGCGTGCGCCACGCCAGCACGGTCAGACCGCTGGCGATAAGATCGCCGCGCACCGGAACGCCAGCGCCCAGTTGCGCCTCATCCTCCGTGTGCGAAACCTCGCGCCCGAGCAGATCCGGGATGATGTGATCCCAGTCGGAGCGCACGAACGCATAGCGCACCCCCAGGTATTGGGCGAACCCTTGCGCCAACTCCACATCCAAACCATCGCCGCCGCCGGTGATAAAACGCGCGTACGGCGCGCCCAGATGGCGCAGGACGCCGGCCTGGCGAATGCGTTCAACGCTGGAATCACCCGCCGCGTCGGCGCGAGCGGCATCCCCCCACAGAGAGGACAAACCGATGATGAGGAAAAGCAGGAGGAAATACGACCAACGCCAGATGCAAACGCGCATCATGTCACTCTCTCCCAGCGCAAGCGAATATCGCGCAATCAGGGAGGAAACACCGCTCAATCATATTCTAACTGGTTTTCAATATGAGCTCTAACTTACTAAAATCTATAACAAAAAAATCCTGCCATTCGCATCGCCGCCTGAATACGCTCAGATGCAATGGCTCCAGATTACGTGACCACGCCCAAAAGGTGAAGCGGAATGCTGGAGCAAGCACGCAATCTTGCACAAGACATTGCCAATACGCGTAGGCTTCCTTTACCTTTGTCGGCGCGTCACCGGCCTGGAGGCTGACGGCGCTCCGCAGCCAGCGTCCATCTGCGCACGGCGAACGGAGCCTCGCCGCCCCAGACGCTCTCTCAACGCATGGTCAGGCTCATGCTGTACCGGCGCGCCGCAATGCAGTCCATTTCGCGCGCCACGTCCCGTATCGTTCGCCCGACCCAACCAAAACGACAGGCAAACTCATGACCAGCGCCCAAGATCCCCAACTGATCCGCGCCTCTCATGCGCCCACATTCCTGGTGGAGTGTTTCCGCGAACTGCTCGAAGAGCTGGGCGAAGTGGAGATCGCCCGCCAGCTGCCCATCGGTCAGCCCGGCGCGCTCTCGGAGCCGCCGCAGTGGTCCTCCAAACTCACCCAAGCCTACTCCATTGCGTTCCAACTCCAGGCCATGGCCGAAGAGAACGTGGAGATGCAGCAGCGCCGCACCAAACGCGACGGCAATGACGCCCACCACGTCGCAGGCAGCTGGGAGTACAATTTCGCCCGCATGCGCGACGCCGGCATGGACGCCGACGCCATACGCCAAGCGGTGGGGCAAGTGCGAGTGGAGCCGGTGCTCACCGCCCACCCCACCGAAGCCAAACGCCGCACCGTACTGGAACACCATCGCCAGCTCTATCTGCACCTGATCATGCTGGAGAACAGCATGTTCACCCGCCGTGAACAGAGCGAGGTGCGCACCGACATCAAAGCGCTGCTTGAACAGCTCTGGCGCACCGGCGAGGTGCTGCTGGAGAAGCCCACCATCGCCGATGAGCGCAGCAATGTGCTGCACTATCTGGCCGGGGTGTTCCCGCAGGCGCTGCTGCCCCTGCGGCGGCGTCTGGAGGAGGCGTGGGCGGCGTTCGACCTGGCCGGGCGGCCGCAGATGCCGCGCGTCACCTTCGGCGTGTGGGTGGGCGGCGACCGCGACGGCCACCCGCTGGTCACCGCCGAAGTCACCGAAGAGACCTTGATGGACCTGCGCGCCCATGCGCTGACCCTGGCCCGCGACAACCTGCTGGAGCTGACCAAGCGCCTGAGCCTGTCGGACTTCCTGCAACCGCCGCCGGAGGACTTCCTGGCGCGTCTGCACGCCATGGAGACGATCCTGGGCGAAGCGGGCCGCGCGGCGGTGGCGCGCAACCGCGCCGAACCGTGGCGTCAGTTCATCAATCTGATGATGGCGGCGCTGCCCATCGGCGCGCGCGAGTCGGCCCCCGGAGTGTATGAGCGCGCTGGCGAGATGGAGGCGGATCTGGCGCTGATGCGCAAATCCCTGGTCGCCATCGGCGCCGATCGTCTGGCCGAGCGCCTGCTCGACCCGATTATCGACCAACACGTCGCCTTTGGCTTCCATCTGGCCTGCCTGGACATCCGCCAAAACAGCGAATTCCACGACTCCGCCCTCACCGAACTGCTGCGCATCGGCGGCGGCGGCGGCGAAGGCTACGCCACCTGGCCGGAGGCGCAGCGCCGCGGCCTGCTCAACCGCGAGCTGGAGTCGCCGCGCCCCTTCGCCCACGCCGAAGCGGTGCTGGAGGGCGAAGCGCACACGGTGATGGCCTGCTACCGCACCCTCAATCGTCACTACCGCCTGTATGGCGGCGACGCCCTGGGCGCGCTCATCGTCAGCATGACCCGCGACGTCTCCGACCTGCTGGTGATCTATCTGTTCGCCCGCGAGGCCGGGTTGATGGAGGAGACCCCCGACGGTCCCATCTGTCCCATGCCGGTGACGCCGCTGTTCGAGACCATCGAGGATCTGGAGCGCAGCCCGGAGATTCTCTCCACCTTCCTGGCCCACCCCATGACCCAGCGCTCCATGGCCTACCACGCGCGACGCAACGGCACCGCGCTGATCCAGCAGGTGATGATCGGCTACTCCGACAGCAACAAGGATGGCGGCATCTGGGCCAGCCGCTGGGTGCTCTATCGCGCCCAGCAGGCGCTGGTGAAGGTGGGTGAGCAGTATGGCGTGCGCATTCGCTTCTTCCATGGTCGCGGCGGCTCCATCAGCCGCGGCGCCGGTCCCACCCACAGCTTCCTGCGCGCGCTGCCGCCCAAGGCCCTGGGCGACGACCTACGCCTGACCGAGCAGGGCGAGGTGATCGCGCAGAAGTACGCCAACCGCATGACCGCCGCCCACAATCTGGAGATGCTGGCGGCCGGGGCCGCCGGAGCCACCGCCGCCTGGCCCACCAGCGGCGGCGACGCCGACAAACTGGCGTCGATCATGGATCGCCTCTCCAAACAGAGCAGCGAGTTCTACGCCCAACTCATCAACACCGAAGGCTTCATCGATTTCTTCGGTCAAGCCACCCCCATCGACGCCATCGAGTCTAGCCGCATCGGCTCGCGTCCGGTGCGCCGACGCAGCGGCACCCGCACCATCGCCGATCTGCGCGCCATCCCCTGGGTGTTCAGTTGGAGCCAGGCGCGCTTCTTCCTCTCCGGCTGGTACGGCGCGGGCTACGCCCTGGAGGCGCTGCGCAATGACGACCCCGAGGCCTACGCCCTGCTCGAAAGCCACGCCACCGACTGGCCGCCGCTCTACTACGCCTTGAACAGTGTCGCCATCAGCATGGCCAGCGTTGACCGCGAAGTGATGGAGCAGTACGCCGCTCTGGTGGAGGACGAGGCGATCCGCGAACGCTGCATGGACCTGATCCGCAGCGAGTTTGACCGCTGCCGCGAGCGCGTGGAGCAGATGTTCCAGGCTCCGCTGGATCAACGCATGCCGGACCTGTGCCGCCGCGTCTCTGAACGCCGCGACTCCCTGCGCCACCTGCACAATCGTCAGGTGTTGCTGCTCAAACAGTGGCGCCCGTTGCGCGACTCCGGCGACGCCGCCGCCATTGAGGAGCTGGAGGGCGAGTTGCTGCTCACCATCAACGCCATCGCCGGGGGCCTCGGCTCCACCGGCTAATCCGCACACCACCCGCGCGCCGCGCCGCTTTTGCAGGCGCGGCGCGCGGTTTCCATCCCTGCGCTGTCGCGCTATAGTGCCCTTTTCTTATTGCTCTGACCCCCTGGGGCGCTTTGACTTATGCTTGATCCGCTGCTGCGCCGCATCCTCACCTCCCGCGTCTATGAAGCCGCCGTGGAGACGCCGCTGGACCCCGCTCCTCTGCTCTCGCGCGAGTTGGGCAACGACGTGTTGCTCAAGCGCGAAGATCTGCAGCCGGTATTCTCCTTCAAACTGCGCGGCGCCTACAATCGCATCGCCCACCTGAGCGACGCGGAGAAGGCGCGTGGCGTCATCGCCGCCTCGGCGGGCAACCACGCCCAGGGCGTCGCCTACAGCGCGCGCCAGCTGGGCTTGAACGCCCTTATTGTCATGCCCATGACCACCCCCGGCATCAAGGTGGAGGCGGTCAAGGCCATGGGCGCGGAGGTGCTGCTGCACGGCGACAACTACTCCGAGGCCGCCGAACGCTGCGCCGACGTGGCCAAAGAGCGCGGCATGACCTTCATCCACCCCTTCGACGACGAGTGGGTCATCGCCGGACAGGGCACCATCGGCGATGAGATCATGCGCCAGAGCGGCGGACGCATCGACGCCATCTTCGTGCCGGTAGGCGGCGGCGGCCTCATCGCCGGCGTAGCCGCCTTCGTCAAAGCGCTGGATCCCAACATCAAAGTGTTCGGCGTCGAGCCCGATGACAGCGACGCCATGGCGCAGTCGTTGGATCATGGCGAATTGGTGGATCTGGACTCGGTGGGCATCTTCGCCGACGGCGTGGCGGTGCGGCGGGTGGGCGAACTCACCTTTGAGCTGTGTCGCCGCCATGTGGATGGCGTCATTCGCGTCAACACCGACGCCATCTGTGGGGCGATCAAGACCGGCTACCTGGCCACCCGCGCCATTCTGGAGCCTGCGGGCGCGCTGGCTCTGGCGGGCATGCGCCAGTGGGTGCGCGACACCGGAACCACCGGTCAACGTCTGGTGGCGATCAACTCCGGCGCCAATATGAACTTCGAACGGCTGCGCTACGTGGCCGAGCGCACCCTCATCGGCGAGCAGCGTGAGGCGTTGTTCGCCGTCACCCTGCCCGAAGCTCCGGGGGCATTGCGCCGCTTTCTCGACGTGGCCTGCGATGGCCACAACATCACCGAATTCCGCTACCGCCTCTCCGACCGCGACCAAGCGCACATTCTGGTCGGGGTCTCCCTGGAGGGGCCGGGCGACCGCCAAACCGTGGTGGACTCCCTCAATCAAAGCGGCTTCGCCTTCGTCGACCTGACCGACAACGAACTGGCCAAAACCCACGTGCGCCACATGGTGGGCGGACGCGCCGACGCCGCGCGCCACGAACGCTTGTTCCGTTTCTGGTTCCCTGAACGCCCCGGGGCATTGCGCAAGTTCCTCACCGCCATGGGGCAGACCTGGAACATCTCGCTGTTCCACTATCGCCTGCATGGCGGCGACTATGGCCGCGTGCTGGTGGGCTTGGAGATCCCCCAGGCCGAAGAGGCGAATCTGCCCCCCTTTCTGGCGGAGTTGGGCTACCGCTATGAAGAGGAAAGCGACAACCCGGTCTACCGGCTGTTCTTGTAGCACATGACTGTCAAGCCACGAATATCATCGACCCTTTACCAGGCCAACCGCCATGCGCAACACCGACTCCGACGCGTTATCCCTTGACATCCTTGCACATGAAACCATTCTAACGATTCACGACAAACTCTCTTTGCGCGACGTCTCGGCGCTCAAAGCGGTGTGTGCGCGCATCCCCGAGGAGACAAGCGTTTGCATCCGCCTGGATTTGGAGCATTTGGACAGCTTCACCATCGGCATGCTGCTCAAAATTCGTGAATTGACTGGCTCACGGGGTCAGGAGATCACCCTGGATCCGAGCCAAGACAAACATCGTGAGGCGCTGATTCCAACCGGCATCAACCAGCTTTTCACGATTCTGTAAGGGAAGTCCCGGGAATTGTTGCGCACTGAAACAGTGGCGCGAAATTTGCCATATTTTGTTGTTGAGGCAGAAAATTTACGCCCCAACAACCGCAATTGATTCGTTCGAGCACGCCGTGGCCGAAGTGAGAACAGATCTACGGAGCGCCATTATTTCATGGCGTTATATAACCCATGACGCGCCTGTAGCGCGTTGTGCGAAGCCGTGCCCGCGATTCCGCTCACGCCGCCAATTCCTCGACGCTTCTCTCCCCGGCGAGGCGCTTCCATGAGCGTCCACGCCTTTTTCGCCAAAGATGAGTGGCCCCAGCAGCTCACGCCGCTCTCGGTGATGCGCGAAGTGCTGCCCTACATGCTGATCACCTCGGTGGTGATTAACCTGTTGGGCCTGGCCCTGCCGCTGACGCTGTTGCAGATCTACGACCGCATTTTGCCCAACGAATCCTTCAGCACCCTACAGATGCTGGCCCTGGGCGTAGTGGCGGCGATTCTCATTGAATCAGCGCTGAAGATGGCGCGCACCTATATCGGCGGGTGGATTGGCGCACGCTTTGAACACATGGCCAGCTATTCGGCCATGGAGCGCATGTTGTTCACCAATCTGGCCGACTTCGAACGCGCCGGTTCCGGGGTGCATCTGGAGCGCATGGAATCCCTGGGCACCCTCAAAGACTTCTACGCCGGGCAGGGCCTGCAAGTGATGCTGGATCTGCCCTTTGTACTGGTGTTTCTCATCTTTATCAGCCACCTGGGCGGCGGGCTGGTGATCATCACCCTGACCATTTTCACCGTCTTCATTATCGCCGCCTGGTTGGTGGGCAAACGCCTCAAACAGGCCATCGGCGGACGCATGACCGCCGATGAGCGACGCCTGAACTTCATCATCGAAGTGCTCACCGGCATGCACTCGGTCAAATCCATGGCCATGGAGGCGCAGATGCTGCGCCGCTATGAGCGTCTGCAAGAGGGCTGCGCCAACAACGCTCGCCAGGTGGTGATGCAGAGCGCTACCGCCCAAGGACTGGGCAGCTTCTATTCGCAGCTCACCATGATCTGCGTGGTGGCGGTGGGCAGCACCCTGGTGATCAACCATGAGCTGACCATCGGTGGTCTGGCCGCCTGCTCCATGCTCTCGGGCCGCGCCATGGGACCCATTCAGCAGGCGGTGGGCATCTGGGCGCGCTTCCAGACCATCCGCCTGGCCCGCGACCGCGTCAGCGACATCTTCAAAATGCGCTTGGAGTTCAAACCCGGGCTGCCGGAGATCGAACCCATTGCAGGCGCGCTGGAGCTGCGCGATGTCGAGTACGCCTTTGACGACCATCACCCACCGATTCTGCACGGTCTGAACATCCGTGTAGAGCCGGGCGAAATCATCGGCATTCGCGGTGACAACGGCAGCGGCAAAACCTCCCTATTGTGGCTGATGATGGGCGCTCTGCAGGCCACCAAAGGCGAAGTCCTGGTGGATGGGCAGCCGATTCAACAGTTCGACCCGCGCTCCTTCCGCGATAAGATCTCCTATCTGCCGCAGTCCGGCGTGCTGTTCCAGGGCACGTTGATGGAGAACATCACCATGTTCCGCGATGAGTATCACGACGCGGCCAAGGCGATCATCCAGGACATGGGGCTCGAGGAGGTGATGGCGCACATGCCCAAGGGCTATGAGACGCAGATTGACGACGGCTCCAAGGAGTCCCTGCCCAAAGGCATCCGTCAGCGCATCACCATCGCCCGGGCCTTGCTGGAGCAGCCCAAAATCATTCTGTTTGACGAAGCCAACGCCGCCGTGGACGGCGCCGGCGATGAGATCCTGCGCCGGGTGATGTTCAGCTATCGCGGCAAAGCGACGCTGATTTTGGTGACGCCGCGCCCCTCGTGGCTGAAATTGACCGACCGTGTCTACAATTTGCAGAATGGCACCCTGACTCTGCGTGAGGATCCGCCGCCGCAAGCCAAACCAGGCGGCGGCGCACCCACGACGCCGGCGGCGCAAGCCGGCGCGCCTCAGCCAGCAACAACCACCACGGCCAAGGCCCCTGCGCCGCCCTCGACGCCACCTGCGCCTGCCAAACCTGCGCCTGCCAAACCTGCGCAGGCAGCAGCCAAGCCGCCTCCCACTGCGCAAAAAGAGGATGCCGCCAGCGGTGGCAAGCCCACCGCTGCCGAAGCCAAGCCCGCGCAACAGACGGCGGGCGATCTGGATAGCGCGTTGTGGAGTCTTGGACTGGCGGAACAGGGAGTGGATGAGACCGCCTTGGCCAATCTGCTCAATTTGAATGATGGCGCAAACGGCCAAAAGCAAAGCCCCCCGGGCGCTGCTGCGCCCACTCCCAACACGGACAAACCCGCCGCACGCAGCGGCATGAAGCCGCGCGGGCGGCGCATGAGCAAAGAGGCCCTGGCGCAGATGAAACAGGCTCGCGCCGAAGCCAAACAGAAGAGCGCCGACAACCCGACGGGCGCACCGAATAGAACCGCCGATAAAGGCGATGCGTCATGACCATTGAAACCAAGAAATTTGAGATCCCCGAGACCACTGGCATCATCGGCGAGTTCGGCAAAGCGTCGGACTTCGGCGCCTGCATGATCCCGCTGCTGGCGGCGTTGGGCTGGCGCGGCGAAATGCGCCACGTGGCCGAGTCTCTGCCCCACTTTGTGGAGACCCTGGACCAGACCGGTTTCCGCAACATGATGGCCAACCTCAACTACCGCTCCATGGAAGCGGACGTGCGCCTGGACAAGATCGACGCGCGCCTGCTGCCCTGCCTGTTCGTGCCCGACAACCGCGGCGCGCTGGTGGTGCTGGAGATCGCAGATGGCCAGATGGAGGTGTTCGACGGCGAAACCGGCGAGTTGGCCACCTGGGAGATGCGCAAAATCCCCGGTCGCGCCTTCTTTTTCCAGGCGCTGGATATGGAGGAGCTGGCGCAGACCCAGGCGCGTTTGGGCTGGTTCCGCATGATCATGGAGCGCTTCCGCGGCTTCTTTTACTACATCCTTGGCCTCACCTTCGCCATCACCCTGCTGCAGATCATCACGCCCATGTATGTGATGACCGTATACGACCGTGTGGTGGGCAGCGAATCCCTCTCCACCCTCGCCTATCTCCTGTTGGGCGCGCTGGCGGCGCTGTTCTTCGACTGGCGCTTCCGGAAACTCCGCTCACAGATGCTCTCTTACGTGGGCGCGCGCCTGGACAACATCATCGGCAACGCGGTGTTCCAACGCATCCTCTACCTGATGCCCGCCTACACCGAACGCGCCACCATCGGCTCTCAGGTGGCGCGGATTCGTGACTTTGAATCAGTGCGCGAATTCTTCACCGGCTCGCTGGTGGTGGTGTTCATGGAGTTGCCCTTCACCATCGTCATTCTGTGGGTGATCTACGCCCTGGCCGGTCCCTTGGCGCTGGTGCCGTTCATCACCATGCTGCTGTTTGCCGCCATGTGGTTCATCATGTCGCCCATGGTGGGACAGTCCGGCGCCCGCGCGCGGCGCTTCACCTCCCAGCGCCAGGCTTTTGTGGTGGAAGCGCTGTCGGCCATGCGCGCCATCAAATACTCCCGCGCCGAGGATATCTGGCTGGAGCGCTTCCGCGATCTGTCGGCCAAGGCCGCCAACTCCAACTTTCACACCGCCTTCATCAATGCGGCGGTGGGCTCCATCTCGCATATTCTGATCGTCGGCTCGGGTCTGGCCACCATCAGTTGGGGCGTGTTCCGCGTATTGGACGAAGAGATGTCGGTGGGTGGTCTGGTGGCCAGCATGGTGCTGGTGTGGCGCGTGCTCACGCCGCTACAGGCGCTGTTCACCGCCATGACCCGCTTGGAGCAGATCAAATCGTCGGTGGCGCAGATCAACAATCTGATGAACGTCAAACCGGAACGCGAAGCCCACGCGCAGATCGTGCCGCTGCCGCGCTTCAAGGGCGACGTCTCTTTCTCGCGGGTCTCCATCCGCTACTCCCAGGAGGCCGATCCGGCTCTGGTGGGGGTCACCTTCGAAGCCAAAGCGGGCGAAGTGGTGGTGGCGGTGGGGCGCAACGGCTCGGGTAAATCGACCCTCATCAAGCTCATTGCCGGCATCTACAACCCGCAGGCGGGCGGTATTTTCATCGATGGGCGCGATACCCGTCAGATGGACATGATTGAACTACGCCAATCCATCGCCTACGTGCCGCAGACCAGCAACCTGTTCCACGGCACCATTGCGCAGAATTTGCGGCTGGCTCACCCCACCGCCTCCCAGGAGGAGCTGGAGGCGGCGTGTGAAATGGCCACGGTGATCGATGAAGTGCGCGCCTTCGAGCGCGGCTTCGACACCCGCATCGGCGACGCCCGCTCCGGGCAGCTGGCGTCGGGCTTCGTGCAGAAGCTGTCGCTGGCGCGGGCCTATTTGAAGCACGCGCCCATCATGCTGTTCGACGAGCCGGGCAACGCGCTGGACTGGGAGGGCGACCAAGCCTTTATGCGCGCGGTCAACAAACTGCGTGGGAACTCCACCATCTTCATCGTTACCCACCGCCCCAGCCACCGCAAACTGGCCGATCAATTACTTTTCCTCGACAAGGGGTATCTGCAACTGGCGGGACCGGCCTCTGAAGTGGAGCCGCGTCTGCCCAAGGATCTGATCTGATGGCCGCGCCAGACAAAAAAAGCGCGCCGCCGGACAAACGGGCGCCGAAAAAGTTGGAAAACCCGGAAGACAAAGGCGGCCCCATCAAAGCGGGCAGCCGCCAGGAGCGTTTTCTGGCGCAATCGGTGATTCTGGAGGAGAGCGGCCTATCCAAGCTGGTGCGTTGGGCGGCGCTGCTCATCTCCACCAGCGTGCTGGCGTTCATGCTGTGGGCGGCGTTTGCGGTGATGGACGAAGTGGCGCAGACCACCGGCGAGATCGCCCCCTCCGGCCCGGTGGAGTTCATCCAGCATCTGGAAGGCGGCATCATCGAGGAGATTCTGGTGGATCTGGGGCAACTGGTGAACCCGGGCGACCCCATCATCAAGCTGGTGGCCAAGGACGCCATTGCCGAGTACAACCAACTGCGTTCGCGCGAAGCGGGCCTGATGCTCAAGGTGGCGGGGCGCCTGGCCCTGCTCAGCGGCGAACCCCTGTGCGACTACTCCGATCGCGCCCTGGCCGAGGACGCGCGGAAGAACGACCAAATCCTCACCTCCCCCTGTTCTGGTTGGAAGGGCGGCGAGCTGGCGGGCACCCTGGGGCTGGAGCGGATATTCTCGCCGGAGTTTCGCGCCGCTTATCCGCATCTGATCAGCGAAGCGATCAGCCTGCTGGACTCACAGCGCCGCTCCAAAGCCAGTCAACTGGCGGTGATCCGCACCCAGATTCAGCAGAAACGCGCCAAGGTGGCCAAACTGCGCAATCAGGCCACCGCGTATAAAGAGCAGATCGCCTTCCAAAACGCCGAGACTCAGATCCGCAGCCAACTGGCCAGCAATCAGCGCATGTCAAAGCTGGCCCTGCTCAGCGCCCAGCAGTCGCGCGCCAACACCCGCGCCGACCTCTACACCGCCGAGGGCGATATGCGACTGGCCCTGACCGAACTGGCCGAGTCGCGCCAAAAAATGCTGGAGACCCAGGACAAACTGCACCAGGACACCATGCGCGAACTGGAGGCCACCGTCACCGAACTCTCCCAGGTGCGCGCCACCCTGCCGCGTCTGCAGGATCGCATCGCCCGTCTGACCGTACGCGCCAACGTCAAAGGATTGATCAAGGAGCTGGCGGTGAAGAATATCGGCGGCGTGGTCTCTCCGGGCGGCCAAGTGGCCGAACTGGTGCCCTTCACCGGCATGCCGCGCGCCGAAGTGCGCATCACCCCCAAAGACGTGGGCCACGTCAAGTTGAACCAACCGGTCACCGTGAAGGTCGCGACTTACGACTACGCCCGTTATGGCGGCGTCACCGGCTATCTGGCCAGCGTCTCGCCCAGCACCTTCCTGGACGAAAAGACCGGCCAGCCCTACTACAAGGGCGTGGTGCAGTTGGAGAAGGATTACATTGGCGAGAACCCCAGTCAGAACCAGCTCAAGCCTGGCATGACCATTACCGCCAGCATCCACACCGGCGCCAAGACGCTGTTGGAGTACATCCTCAAACCGATCCACTCCTCCATGGACGACTCCTTCCGCGAACGCTGAGGTCAGATTGTTTGATGTGGGGGGCTATGGCCCCCCACGCCCCCTCGGCCTCCTCGATGTTCCAGACAAGAGATGTTTAGGAGAGATCATATGCGCAGCCGCACCCTGTCCCTGCCCGAAGAGTTGGCCGACGCCCTGGAGCGTCTGGAAGACGCCGACAATTTCATCATCTGGGCGCTACAGAGCGGACTGGAGCGCGAACGCGCCGCGCTCTCCGGCGAGGCCGCCAAAGCGCGCTTCAAACCGCGCGAGGATATGCCCGCGATGTGGGGCCGTGACAAGGATGACGAATAGCGATTCCCGCCGCGACGGGAATCCGCGTCGCCCGCGTTATAGGTGATGTTCCCCCTCATGCGCCGCCCCACTATTTTCCCGGACACGATCCTGGACCGGGGCGGCGCAATCTGTTAGCACAGTAGACCAAATTCACCACTCGCATACATTTCAACGATTTTGAGGATCTCCGCCATGCGTCCATATCGCTGGTTCGCCCTGCTGGGCATCACCCTGACCCTGGGTTTTGCCGCCATGACCGTACTCCCCGATGACGCCGATGCGCGCATGGGGCGCAGCAGCTCGTTCGGCTCGCGCGGCTCGCGCTCGTTCATGACGCCACAGCAGCCCAGCCGTCAGAGCTTCTCCTATCAGCGTCAGCAGCAGAGCGCCAAACCGCAGATGGCCCCGGCGCAACAGCGTCGCGGCGGCATTCTGGGCGGCTTCGGCGGCATGCTGGGCGGACTGCTGCTGGGCGGCGCCATCGGCTCGCTGCTGTTTGGCGGCGGCTTGGGCGCGGGCGGCATCGGCCTGCTGGAGATTCTGCTCATCGGCGGCTTGATCTGGTTTGGCCTGCGCTGGTTTAAATCGCGTCAGATGGGCGGCGCCGAGCAGCCTCGTCACGGCGGCGGTTTCGACCCGCGTGGCGGTCAGGCTGAGGCGATGCAGACTGCTGGCGGACGCTACGACTACGCCCCCGAGCCTGAACCGCAAGCCGAGCCCCTGGCGCGCCAGGGCGCGACTTTCGGTGGCGCTGACGCTGCGGAGCCCCAGGACGACGCCCGCGATGATCTGCAGAACGGCTTGGCCGCCATCGCCCGCGACGATGCGCACTTCAACGAATTTGATTTCATCGACGGCGCCAAACACTGCTTTGGTCTGCTGCAGGACGCCTGGGCCGATGGCGATGTGGAGAAGTTGCGCGCCTGGCTCACCGAGCCGATGCTGGCGCAGGTGAGCGGACAACTGCAGCAGATGCGCGCCCAGGGGCTGCGTGAGGTGGTGGAGGATCCGCGCATCGACGACGCCGCCGTCACCGAAGCGTGGGCCGAGGCCAGCGCCCACTTCATCACCGTGCGCTTTGACGCCACCCTCACCGAGTATGTAGAGAACGCCTCCGGCGCGGTGGTGGAGGGTGATCGCGACGCCCCGCAGCAGATCTGCGAATACTGGACCTTCACCCGCGCGGCGGGGGGCGGCGTGGACGCTTGGCGTCTGACCGCCATTCAGCAACCCGATCAGGCCGCCGCCCAGGAGTAAGCCCTTGCGTTTGTTGCGCGCTTTGCTGTTTTGGGCGCCCTCGGCGGCGCTGGGTGGGGTGTTGTGGCTGTTGGCGCAGCCGGAACCGCCGCCACCCCCTCCGCCGCCGCCGCCCCTGAGCGCGGCGTCCGCATTGGAGCCCATTGAGTGGACTGAAGTGGGCGCGTTTGCCGATGACGCCGAGGCGCTGAAGAACTGGGCCGACGCCCTGCGCGGCAGCGCGGGGTACTATCATAAACGCCCGCGCACCGCCAAATACCGTTTTGGCGGCTACAGCGCCACCGCCGGACAGTTGGCTGCGCTGTGCGAGGAGCTTGCCCAAGCCGCTGAGTCCGGTGATCCGGCGCAACTTCACAAGGCATTGCGCGACAAGGCCAAACCGTTCCGCAGCGTCGGTTCCGACCACGCGGGCGAAGTGATGGTCACCGGCTACTATGAGGCGTCGCTCAAGGGTTCGCGCACGCGCTCGGACAAGCACGCCTACCCGCTATACAAAAAGCCTGACGATCTGATCACCGTGCGTCTGCGCGACTTCTCCGCCAAGCTGCCCAACAAGCGCGTCATGGGGTTGGTGAAGGGGGATCGTCTGCGCCCCTACCATGACCGCGCCGCCATTGACGACAAGCAGAAGCTTTCCGGGCGTGGGTTGGAGCTGGTGTGGGTGGATAGTCCGGTGGACGCCTTCTTCCTGCACATTCAGGGGTCTGGTCGGGTGGAGTTGGCGGAAGGCGGCGGCATGCGCGTGGGTTACGCCGGAGCCAATGGCCGCCCCTACTTCGCCGTGGGTCGCGCGCTAATTGAGAACGGCGCCATTCCTCGGGAGAAGATGTCTCTGGAGGCGATTCGCGACTGGCTTGAGGCCAATCCGCAACGGCGCGACTGGCTGCTGAACCAGAACCCCTCTTACGTCTTCTTCCGTGAGACTGAAGGCGGGCCATATGGCAATATTGGCGTCTCGCTCACTGGCGGCTACAGCATCGCTACTGACCACCGCCTGTTCCCTCGTGGGGCGCCTGCGCTATTGCATTCGGAACTACCCACTTTCGCCAGCGCGGACGCTCTCACTCCCAACGGCTGGCGTCCGGTGAGTCGTTTGGTGGTGAATCAGGATACTGGGGGGGCGATTCGCGGGGCGGGACGGGTGGATTGGTTCCAGGGGTATGGTTTTAACGCCGAGCGCACGGCGGGTTCGCTGAAGCAGCCTGGCGCGCGGTTGGTGCTGTTTGCGCCCAAGGAGCTGCAGCCGTGGCCGGAGGAGGTTAAGCCTGCGCCGCCGCCCGAGCCGGTGGAGCCGTGGCATGAGCGCCTGTGGCGTCGGTTGAGTGAGAACGCCCCCTGGCGCGCGGAGTGACCGAGTCAGCCGCCGACTGGTCGGCGGCGGGGTCTGGGGGCCGCTGCCCCCAGCGGGGTTTGGGGCAGCGCCCCAAGGTTTGGCAGTGTCCTTTGCTTTTGCCGTTTCCCCATTGAACAAGGGCGGCGCCAGCAGGAAGCTGATTGTGAAGCTGGAAGCGCCGAGCCCGCACAAAGGAAAAAGGGGAAACGGCAGGTGAGCAGGCCCGCAGGGCCGTCGTCCGCAGGACGGCGAACTGCTCTAAATCTCCACACCAGGGAAAGTCAAAAAGTGTTTGGGGAAAGAGGTTTAATTAAGTGACCGTCCCCTGAATTCAGTCCAGTCCTCGGAATTCACCCGGAATTCAGTCCTCGGAATTCACCCGGAATTCAGTCCTCAGAATTCACCCGGAATTCAGTCCTCGGAATTCACCCGGAATTCACTTCCCCATTGATGCCCCCTTAATTTCCCCTTAGTCAGGCTTTTGCCGCCAAAGTCACGAGAATCATGCCACCAGCGATGGCGAGTAACTGAAAGGCGCCCTCAGCAATCTCGCCATCTCCCCATAGCCCCAGGGTAGTGACGGCGAGAATCCAAACGATGATGACCGCCGCCGGGCCGGCGGCTTTGAGGTTGATGGAGAGGTTGTTGAACAAGTCCATACGTCAGTCCTTTAATTCCAGGGACAGCCTCTTAATTGATATGATCTAAGCTCTTTATCAGAGCATCTGCAATCTACTCCCCGCAAACACTTTTTGACTTTCCCAGGAGTCAAGTTTTAGTGCAGTTCGCCGTCCTGCGGACGACGGCCCTACGGGCCTGCTCACCTGCCGTTTCCCCGACGGCCTCCGTGCAAGCTCGTTGCTCTGCGCTTCTTATCCAACTTCCTACTGGCGCCGCCTCTGTTCAATGGGGAAACGGCAAAGACTACTGCCACTACAACACCGTGGGCGCCGCCCACACCCGCTGGGGGCAGCGGCCCCCAGACCCCGCCGCCGACCAGTCGGCGGCCAAGTTTACGGATCCGGGTGCTCGCTTTGAATGATCTCCATCTCCGGCAGCGCCTCCGTCAACGCCTTCACCAACTTGGGATCAAAATGAACGCCGCTCTGGCTGATGATGTACTGCATCGCCACCGACACCGGCCACGCCTCCTTGAACGGACGCTTGGAAGTCAGCGCGTCAAACACATCCGCAATGGCGGCAATGCGCCCATACAACGGAATCTCATCGCCCTTCAAGCCATTGGGATACCCCGTTCCATCCCACTTTTCATGGTGAGTCAAAGCGATCTGCCGCGCGCTGATCAGCGGCTCCTCGCTGTACCCCTCCAGAATCGCCGCGCCAATGGTGGGATGGCTCTTGACCAGCTCAAACTCCGACTCGTTGAGCTTACCCTGTTTGATCAGAATATTGTCCGGGATGCCGATCTTGCCCACGTCGTGCATGGGCGCAGCAGCAGTCAACGTAGCCACCGCCTTGGCGTTGAGGCCAATGACCCGGCCAATGGCGCCGCAATAGAGCTGCATACGACGAATATGCTGACTGGTCTCGTTATCCTTGTACTCCGCCGCGCGGCCCAAGCGGTTGATGATCTCCTGCTTGGTCTCTTCAATCTTGCGCGTGCGCGCCACCACCATCTGTTCCAGTTCGACAATGCTCACCGTGTTGTCGCGCAACCACTGCGAAAGCATGCGCAGCAGATTGCCCGCCACCCGGCCGCTATCGTCGATCACATCCCACAGTTGCGCTTCACGGATCGAGAGCACTCGGGTCGGCTCCCGCGCCACCACGAACGCCGACGGCGTCTTGCGGTCGAGAATGGAGATCTCCCCCACCGAGCCGCCTTCAGGAATCACCCGCGCCTCGGGATAGTCGACGCCGCCAAAGCGCACCGACAGCGACCCTTCCAGCACAATGAACATGGCGTCGTTGCTCCACTGCGGCGAGAGCAGCAGATTGCCCGTATCCAGCTCCTGCTCGCTGGCCACCGCCAACAGCTTCTCCACCGCCTCGCGCGGCACCCCGCGAAACAGCCGGATCGACCCCAGCACGCCTTCGTCTATTTGCACCATTTCCGGAACTCCCCACCACCAAATAAAATCCATCCTGCATATGTGGCGCATTGTGCGATAAGCCGCGCAATTTGACCACCCCTGCGTCACACAAAAGCCGCCATGACTGGACATTATGTGACGCGCCGTTCATCATGATCGACGATTTGCCAGCGCGCGGCGGACCACGCAAGCCCTGAAAATCGCAGCGTCCGTCCCGCCGAATCAATTCACCCCATCGCTAAGGGATGACCCAACCATGCACCCCAGCTCTCGCGCGTTTCTCTCCCTGGTCGCTGGCGCGACCGCCCTGTTCGCCGCTCACGCCGCCAGCGCGGCGGAGACCATCAAGATCGGCGTGGCCGGTCCCTTCAGCGGCGCCTATGCGGCGTTTGGCGAACAGCAATGGCGCGGCGCCGAACAGGCCGCCAAGGACATCAACGCCGCAGGCGGCGTGATGGGTAAGATGATCGAACTGGCCAAAGGCGACGACGCCTGTGAGCCGAAACAGGCGGTGGCGGTGGCCAACCGACTGGTGGATAACGACGGCATCGTCGCTGTGGCCGGGCACTTCTGCTCCTCCTCCACCATGCCCTCCTCGGAGGTCTACGCCGACGCCGGGGTGCTGCAGATGACCCACGGCTCCACCAACCCGCAGGTGACCGATCGCGGCATCCCCACTATCTTCCGCATGTGTGGTCGTGACGACCAGCAGGGCGTGGTGGGCGCCGAGTTCGTCATCAATACGCTCAAAGCCAAAAACATCGCAGTGCTGCACGACAAGACCGTCTACGGCAAGGGCCTGGCCGACGCCATGATGGCGCACATGAAATCCCTGGGGCTCCAGCCGGTTCTGTATGAAGGGCTGACCCAGGGCGAGAAGGACTTCAACGCCCTGGTGACCAAAGTGAAGGCGGCGAAATCCGACGCCGTCTACTTCGGCGGCCTGCACGCCGAGGCCGGTCCGCTGGTGCGGCAGATGCGCGAACAGGGCATCGACGCCCCCTTCGTCTCCGGCGACGGCATCGTCTCTGAAGAGTTCGTGCTGGCTGCGGGCGGTCCCCAATACGTGAAGAACGTCTTCATGACCTTCGGCGCCGACCCCCGCCGCATCGCCGCCGGCAAGGCCCTGGTGGAGAAGTTCCGCGCCGCCGGGTATGAGCCCGAAGGCTACACCCTCTACTCCTACGCGGTGATTCAATCCATCACCCAAGCCATCGCCGGGACCAAGACCACCGACGCCGACAAGCTGGCCAAGTGGCTGAAGACCCACGGCGCGCAGACCGTGATGGGGCCGAAGAGCTGGGACGCCAAAGGCGACCTGAAGGTCTCCGACTATGTCATGTACAAATGGAATGACGACGGCAAATACGAGCAGATGGACTAAGCGTTAGCTTGGGGTCGCGGTCATGGATGGGTATGTCATCGCCCAGCAACTGGTCAACGGACTGGTGCTGGGCGCCATTTATGGGTTGATCGCCGTCGGCTACACCATGGTCTACGGCATCATCGGCATGATCAATTTCGCCCATGGCGAAATCTACATGATCTCCGCCTACCTGACCGCGATCTTCCTCGCCGTCCTCCTGAGTTTCGGCCTCAACTCCGTGGCCCTGGCTCTGCTGCTCACCCTGATTCTGGCCATCGTCTTCACCGGACTGTATGGCTATGTTATCGAGCGCATCGCCTATCGCCCCCTGCGCGGCTCCAACCGTCTGGCGCCGCTGATCAGCGCCATCGGCATGTCGCTGGTGTTGCAGAACTACGTGCGCCTCTCCCAAGGCAGCCGCAACCAGGGCGCCCCCGCCCTCATTGAAGGGGCGTTCCGCTTCGGCTCCGATGAGCACTTCGTCCAGATCACCTACATTCAGTCCCTCATCGTCATCGTCAGCCTGATCTCCATGGGCGTGCTCACCTGGATCATCCAGCGCACCGCCCTGGGGCGCGCCTGCCGCGCCACCCAACAGGACATCACCATGGCGCAGCTATTGGGGGTCAACACCGACCGCACCATCTCCCTGGTGTTCGTCATCGGTGCGGCCATGGCGGCGGTGGCCGGGGTGCTGGTGACCCTCAACTACGGCTCGTTCGACTTCCACATCGGCTTTGTCACCGGCATCAAGGCGTTCACCGCCGCCGTGCTGGGGGGCATCGGCTCCCTGCCCGGGGCGATGCTGGGCGGTCTGGTGCTGGGGCTGTGCGAATCCCTCTTCTCCGGCTTCGTCAACACCGACTACAAAGACGTGTTCGCCTTCTCCATTCTGGTGTTGGTGCTGATTTTCCGCCCCAGCGGCCTGTTGGGTCGCCCGGCGGTGGAGAAGGTGTGACATGAGCAACGCCGCACACAGCTGGAAAGGGGTATTGAACGAGGCCGCCCGCGCGGGCGCCGCCGCGCTGCTGCTGTTCGGCCCCATCGTCGGCCTCACCCTCTCCGGCTATGAACTGGAGTCCCACTGGAGCCGCGCCTTCATTCTGGCGGGCGTGGTGTTTGTAGGACGCTTCGTCATCGCTGCGCTGTTCCTGCACCCACGCTTGGGGCCGTGGCTGGAGCGCCGCTTCACCCGCAGCGGCCCGGCGGTGGTGGTGGACAAGGGGCGCCGCGTCCACCACGTCATCCTCACCCTGCTGGTGATCGCCACCGCCTTCGCGCTGCCATTCATGCTCTCCAAGTACTGGATCACGGTGGCGATTCTGGCGCTGATCTACGTGCTGCTGGGGTTGGGTTTGAACATCGTGGTGGGGCTGGCGGGACTGCTGGACCTGGGCTTCGTCGCCTTCTACGCGGTGGGCGCCTACGGCTACGCCCTGGGCCATCAATATCTGGGACTGAGCTTCTGGGAGGCGCTGCCCTTTTCGGCCTTCCTGGCGGCGCTGTTCGGCATGGTGCTGGGCTTCCCCGTGTTGCGCATGCACGGCGACTATCTGGCCATCGTCACCTTGGGCTTTGGCGAGATCATCCGACTGGCGCTCAATAACTGGGCCCAATTCACCGGCGGCCCCAACGGCGTCTCCGCACCGGCCCCGACCCTGTTCGGCATCGAATTCACCCGTCGCGCCAAGCAGGGTGGTACGCCCTATCATGAATTCTTCGGCCAGTGGTTCGACGTCAGCTACAACCGCGCGGCGCGCTATGTCTTCCTCTATCTGGCGCTGCTGGTGGTGGTGCTGGCGCTGATCCACGTCGTGCAGCGACTGCGCAAAATGCCCATTGGCCGCGCCTGGGAGGCGCTGCGCGAAGATGAGATCGCCTGCCGCTCGCTGGGCATCAACCACGTCACCGTCAAGCTCTCGGCGTTCGCCACCGGGGCCATGGTGGGCGGCGTCGGCGGCGTCTTCTTCGCTGGATCGCAGGGCTTCGTCAACCCCACCTCGTTCACCTTCTTTGAATCGGCGCTGATCCTGGCCATTGTGGTGCTGGGCGGCTTGGGCTCAGTGGTGGGGGTGATCATCGCCGCCGTCACCCTCACCGTGTTGCCGGAGCTCCTGCGTGAGTTCGCCGCTTACCGCGTGCTGCTGTTCGGCCTCGCCATGGTGGTGATGATGACCTGGCGCCCCCGCGGTCTGCTGAAACTGCGCCGCCCGTCGTTCGCTCTGCCCAAATCGACCAAGTCGGCTCCGGAGGCGCAATCATGAGCGCCTCGCTGCTGGAGATTCGCGATCTCTCCATGATCTTTGGCGGACTGACGGCGCTCTCCAACGTCTCGTTTGATGTCGCGCCGGGCTCCATCACCGCCTTGATCGGCCCCAATGGGGCAGGCAAGACCACCCTGTTCAACTGCGTCACCGGTTTCTATAAGCCCACCCTCGGCCAGATGCGTCTGCAACCGCCGGGCAAGACCCCGGTGAATCTGGTCGCGGTGTTGGGCGAGCCGCTCCGAGCCACAGATTTCACCGCGCCAGGGCGCATTCCGCGCAAACTCTACTTCAAACTGTTCGGCGGCTCCCACCGGGTGGCCCGCGCCGGGGTGGCGCGCACATTCCAGAACATCCGCCTGTTCCGCGAAATGACGGTGATGGAGAATCTGCTGGTGGCGCAGCATCAGCAGGTCAATCGCAATCCCATTGCGGGCATCATCAAGAGCCCAGGCTTCCGCCGCTCCGAGCGTGAGGCCATCGCCCGCGCCGCTTACTGGCTGGAGCAGTTGGATCTGGCGGACGCCGCCAACCGGCTGGCCGGGGAGCTCCCCTATGGACACCAGCGGCGGTTGGAGATCGCCCGTGCGCTCTGCACCGGCCCCAAACTGATCTGCCTGGACGAGCCCGCCGCCGGGCTCAATCCCCGCGAGACCGAGGCGCTGTCGACCATCATCCGCCGCTTGCGTGATGAACATGGCGTCACGGTGTTTCTGATTGAACACGACATGGGGTTGGTGATGGAGATCTCCGACCATGTGGTGGTGCTGGACCATGGCGAGGTGATCGCCCAGGGCAAGCCGGACGAGGTAAGCAAAGATCCGGTGGTGCTGGAGGCGTACCTCGGGGTTGAGGCCAGCGCGGAGTAAAAATGTTTGTGGGAAAGCGGTCGAGCCAAGGGTATCTATTGGCCTCCGGCTGGCCGGAGGCTGGATTCTTAAGGGCCTGTGACCCTTAAGCGGGGTTTGGGGCGGCGCCCCAAGGTTTTGTCTTTCAGGGGAGCTCGAGGGCAAAGCCCTCGATATCTTCCATCATCCCAAATTGCTCTAATAAACTATGACCAAGCCACTCCCCGACCAACCGGATGCGATTCTCCTCCTCGAAGAGGTGAGCGCCGCCTATGGACCGATTCAGGCGCTGGACACGGTGTCGCTGCACGTCAATACGGGCGAGATCGTCACCCTGATCGGAGCCAATGGCGCGGGCAAATCGACGCTGCTGATGACCATCTTCGGCAATCCGCGCGCGCACCAGGGGCGGATTGTATTCGAAGGGCGTGAGATCACCCACCTGCCCACCCACCACATTGCCCGCCTGGGCGTCTCCCAAGCGCCCGAGGGACGACGCATCTTCCCGGATATGACGGTGGCGGAGAATCTGATTATGGGCTTAACGCCGCTGGAGGGGATCAGTGAGCGCCCGGACGGACGCAGCGACGAAGAGATGTTGGATTGGATTCACGATCTGTTCCCGCGCCTGAAGGAGCGCGCCAACCAGCGCGCCGGAACCCTCTCCGGCGGTGAGCAGCAGATGTTGGCCATTGGCCGCGCCTTGATGTGTCGTCCACGCCTGCTGCTGCTGGACGAACCCTCCTTGGGATTGGCCCCGCTGATCATTCAGCAGATTTTCGCCGCCCTGCGCGCCATCGCCAAGCAGGGGACCACCATCTTTCTGGTGGAGCAGAACGCCAACCAGGCGTTGCGCCTGGCCGACCGGGGCTATGTGCTGGTAAATGGGCGCATCACCCTATCCGGCAATGGCCGCGCGCTGCTGGACGACCCCGAGGTGCGCGCCGCTTACTTGGGCGGGCAATAAGCTCTACAGAGACCTGCCAGACTTTAGCAATTCAGTGAAGGCTTTGGCGTCAAGCGGCTTGCTGAAGTAGTAGCCCTGGATCTCCTCGCACTGGAGCTTTTTCAGAAACTCCAGATGCTCGGCGGTCTCCACCCCTTCGGCCACCACCTCCAGATTGAGATTGTGCGCCATAGAGACAATGGCCGAAACGATGGCGGCGTCATCGGCGTCGGTGGTGATCTCACGCACGAAGGACTGGTCGATCTTAAGCGCGTGGATGGGGAAGCGTTTCAGATAGCTGAGCGACGAGTAACCGGTGCCGAAGTCGTCCACCGACATGCACAGCCCCAGCGCCTTGAGCTGGCTCAGGCTCTCAATGGCCTGCTCCACGTCCACCATCATCAAGCTTTCGGTGATCTCCAGCTCCAGGTGACGGGGGTTGAGGCCGGTATCCTCCAACACCGCCTGCACCTGCTGCACGAAGTCGCGCTGCTGGAACTGCCGCGCTGAGATGTTGACCGCTACACGCAGGTGATCATAGCCACTCTCCACCCACTGCCGCGTCTGCAAACAGGCGGCGCGCAGAATCCAATCCCCCATCGGGCCAATCAACGCCGTCTCTTCGGCCACCGGGATAAAGACGCCCGGCGGCACCATGGCGCCATCGGGTTTTTGCCAGCGCACCAGCGCCTCCATGCTCACCACTCGCCCGCTGGAAAGCTCCACCTTGGGTTGATAGTGGAGCACGAACTCCTCATTCACCAACGCATGACGCAGTTGGTTTTCGATGCGCAAGCGCTCCAGCGCCTGGGTGTCCATGGCGGCGGTGTAGAACTGGAAGTTGTTGCGACCGGCCTGCTTGGCCCGAGTCATGGCCATATCGGCGGTGCGCAAGAGCGCCTCGGCGTCTTCGCCATCGGCGGGATAGAGGCTGATGCCCACGCTCAGGGTGATGTGCGCCTCATGGCCACGAATCTGGAACGGCTGCTCCACTGCGTCGAACAGTTTCTGCGTCACCATCACCGCATCCTGCGCCTGCTCCAGGTTCTCAATCAGCACCGCGAACTCGTCGCCGCCCAAACGGCAGGCAGTATCGCCATCGCGCAGACGCGACTTGAAGCGTCCGGCGATCAAGCGCAGCAGCTCATCGCCACAAGCGTGGCCCAGGCTGTCATTGATCTTTTTGAACAGGTCCAGATTGACGAACAGAATCGCCATCTGTTCGTTCATGCGCGACGCCTGCCGCAACGAGTGCGCCAGACGATCCTTGAACAGACTGCGGTTGGGCAGTCCGGTGAGCGCATCGTAGAAAGTCTGCATGTGCAGCTCTTGCTCGCTGCGCCGCAGTTCGGTCATGTCGTGGATCACAGCCACATAGTGGTTGATCTCGCCGTCACTGCCGCGAATGGCGGTGAGGGCCAAACGCTGCGGAAAGGACTCGCCATCGCGCCTGCGGTTCCACACCTCACCCACCCAGGATCCGGTGCGTTCGATCTCCTCCCACATGGCGTTAAAGAACCCTTGCCCGTGGTGATCGTGGTGTAGCAGCGCCGGCGAAGAGTCCAACGCCTCCTCGGCGCTGTAGCCAGTAATTTCGGTAAATGCGGGATTGACTGACTCAATATAGCCATCGGCCCCCACCACCACCACGCCCTCGATAGCGCTGGCGAACGCTTTGCGGGTGAGAGCCACATGATCTTCGGCGTCCATCATGGCTTGATGGAAGGTCTGCGCCACGGTGTGCAGCTTCTCTTCTGCGTCGCGACGCTGACGGATATCCCGCGCCACCACCAAGGCGTAGTCGACCCCTTCGAAGCGGATGTGGGCGGCGTTGCTCTCCACCGGCACGCCAACCCCGCGGGCGTTGCGCCACAACCCTTCCAGTGTCCAGGACCCGCTCTGCTGCAGCCTCTCCCAACGCGCTTGCCAACCGGCCTCGTCCAACCCCTCCTCCAGTTCGGACAATCGCATATCCACCAGTTGCCCACGCGGCCGCCCCAACAACACCGCCGCCGCCGCATTGATGAAGTGGATGCGCCCCTCTTCGGTGAGCCAGAAGATCGCTTCGCGCGCGCTATTAATCGAGAGGTCGGCCATACGCAGCGCAATGCGCGCATCGCGCTGATCGGTGATGTCGGCGCCGGAGCAGAACACGCCGCACACTTCGCCATCAGCTTCCCGCACCACGGTGTTGTGCCAGGCGATCAGCCGCATGCGGCCATCGGCGCACACCACGTCGTGTTCTACGTAGTGGTTCAGTTCAGTATTGTCGCGCACGATGCGCGCCAGCGCCTCACGGGTCTGCTGTCGACGATTGGGAGAGATGGCGACATCGAACCAGTCGCGCCCGATGAGCGCGCCGATCTCATGGCCAAGCAGCTGATGGCCCGTGGGGTTGAGGTAGATGATCCGACCTTTCCGGTCGATTGCCAAAATGATGGTTTTGACAATATCCAGGATCGGCAGCGCTTGCTGCATGTTCTTGAGGGTCGCAGGAAGGTTCTCTTCGCTGGCGTCTCGCAGGAGATTGACATGGGATGCCATGGCGATCCGATCCGGTCCGATCCGCAAAAGTGTGACGCGCCCCCACGCGCCGTGTACAAATCCCAGCAAAAATGGCCCGAATCCCGGACCGACTGGGACGGCGAAAGCATTTGTCAACAAAAGGTAAATCGTGTTGCAAATAATTTACAACAGTATGCTTGTCAAATCAATACTCACACGGGGGGTCCGGCAGACACCTTACCCAGCGCTCTTTTGCAGTTATTTTCCAGCATATATCCCCTGAAACAATGCGCAAACTCGCACAATACTTTGACCTGTAAGCGCGTGATGGTTTTAATGGACTCTCATGACGCGAATCGCCTGAAGCTGCGCGCCGATTCGCATCACTTTTTTTTGCGAAGAGGTTGCACAGTCCCGAGGGGAAGAGCGATGGATCCATTACTCCTGGTTGGCGGGTTATTGGCTTGGTTTGTCATTTGGTATGTACGCGACCGCTATAGCGAGGCGTCCGATGATAAGACCAGCGCGCCGCTGCCGGCGCCCTCAAAGACTGTAACCGAGGCCAATGCCAAGCAGGAGGCTGAGGCCAAAGCCAAGGCCGACGCCGAAGCCAAGGCCAAGCAGGAGGCTGAGGCCAAAGCCAAGGCCGACGCCGAAGCCAAGGCCAAGCAGGAGGCTGAGGCCAAAGCCAAGGCTGAAGCCAAAGCCAAGGCCGACGCCGAAGCCAAGGCCAAGCAGGAGGCTGAAGCCAAAGCCAAGGCCGACGCCGAAGCCAAAGCCAAGCAGGAGGCTGAGGCCAAAGCCAAAACCGACGCCGAAGCCAAAGCCAAGCAGGAGGCTGAGGCCAAAGCCAAGGCCGACGCCGAAGCCAAAGCCAAGCAGGAGGCTGAGGCCAAAGCCAAAGCCAAAACCGACGCCGAAGCCAAAGCCAAGCAGGAGGCTGAGGCCAAAGCCAAGCCAGCAGCGGCCACGAAAAACCCCGCAAAAGCGCCAGCCAAATCAGCCAAGAGCGCGCCCGCTGCAAGCGGCATCGCCTACCCCGATGCCCCGCCGCTCACACTGCCCGCTCTGCCGGATAAGTTCGACAAAGAGTACCAGGGCAAAGATCCCTTGAATAACGACGCGCCGGTCACCATCAATCCGGCGCAGATGTCCTGCACCTGCGATGACTTCCAGAAGAATCGCGCCAGCCTGCCCGCTGACGACGCCCGTCGCGCCTGCGCCTGCATCACCCAGAAGCTGACCCAGATCCGCGCCAAAAGCTGCTATGAGCCCATGGTGTGGTGCGCGCTGATCTCCGGCCATCAACGCGATCTGAGCCGCCTGAAAACCTTCAAGCTCAATGGCTCGGAGATGGGCGTGGGCTTCGATCCCGCCTCCCCCGTGTGCGCCCTGTATGCGCGGGTGATGAAAGCGGGCGACGCCAAGGGCAAGCCCAGCGGCGACTACAAGGCGTTCCAGTACGATCTGGCCAACAACGCCTGGGTGGGCGACGAACCCGGCGAAATGGCGGCGACCTACGCCAAGCGCGTCACCGCCCTGTTCCGCTAACCGCAAGCCGCTCGGAGCCGCTCCATGGCCGCTGAGATTCGCGCCTACGTGTTCGACGCCTACGGGACGCTGCTGGACGTCAACGCCGCCATGAGCGCCCATGTGGCGGCGTTGGGGCCGAATGCGGCGCAATTGCCCACCTGGTGGCGCGTCAAGCAGCTGGAGTACAGCTGGACATACACCCTGATGGGGCGCTATCGCTCGTTCTGGCAGTTGACCGATGACGCGCTGACCACGGCGGCGGCGCTGTGTGGGGTGGAGATCGGCGACAAGCGCGCCGCATTGATGGAGGCGTTCCGCTGCTGCCCGGCCTTTGACGACGCCATTCCCGCGTTGCAATCCCTGCGCGCGCGCGGATTGCCCACCGCCATTCTCTCCAATGGCGATTTGGCCACGCTACGCTATACGGTTGAGCAGGCGGGACTGGCGCCGCATCTGGATCACTTGCTCTCAGCGGATGCGGCGCAGAAATTCAAAACCGCGCCGGAGGTCTATCAACTGGCGGTGGATGCGCTGGGCTTGGAGCGCGAGCAGATCGCGTTCTGCTCGTCCAATCGCTGGGATATCGCCGGGGCGGCGTCGTTTGGGTTTCAGACCAGCTGGATCAATCGCTCCGGGGCTGTGGAGGAGTATGCAGCTTATCCTGCACAAGAAATTTTAGCAGAATTGGCGCTATAACCCGGGACATTAACTGATGGGAAAACCTGCTCTACACGTTTTCCATGCTGTTTGGGAAAACATTACGGTAAATGCCTTCTAATCATACCCTCAAGTAATTCTTTGTCACCCCTGGCAAGATTGGCGACAAGATATGCAAGAAGGTCACCGCGCCGAAAAGTCGCAGACAATTGTTGCAGAGAGACACTCTGCCCCCCATAGAGTTGATCAAGCGCACCTGTGGTAAGCGCCACAGAGGCCACATAGATCCAACCTTTCATGGCCTCAAAATCTTGCTGTATCTCTCTAATATTTAAGTGTGAAATAGATTCCAACTTCATTTGCTTATCAGCCAAAAACAACTTTCCTACACACATCGCCAAAAAATGCGACGCATATGGCAAATAAATTGGAGGATTGGATATCGTCGGACGTTTCCGTTCATTCTCCACAAAACGAAAAATCAGTACGGCAAATAACGCCTGCGCAGGATTCAATCCCTTAAATATGAGGTCGTACAACTTCCCAAAATGCTCTTTACGGCGGAACTTTGCTTGATGCGGCTTATCCCGCCATATCGCCAGCACAGATTCCGCCAGAATCGCGCTGGTGATCACCTGGGCGCCGCCTGCACTACCGCCGCTTTTGCGCCTATAGGTGTATCCTAGCTCCTTAAGACCATTCTCCAAATCTTTCTGTATGGGATCATTGGAGCGTAAATCACGTAGATCAACAGGGTTCTGGCTGTTGGTGGCATAGGTGATATCAGCAACGAAATCCTGATCCTCCTCCTCCAACTCGTAGATTCGGACCATGACATACACGTTTGTAAAAACAGAAAGATCTTGCTCGTTCTCCAACGTCTGCTGAATCGTTTTGCTGGTCTGTCCACCATTAATAATTTGCATATCCTCCAGCTTTACTTGATAGCTTGAACTCTGAAGAGCATTGTGGCGAAATTTATTGCATATGATCGTAATTCCATTATTGAAGAAATAAAAATTCTCTCTTTTTTCGGCATGAGAAAGCGTATCGTGAATAGCCGTATTCACGCGATTGGATTGCAAGCCAAGATATCGCCGAATATTCCTCTCCAGCAAACGATCACCATTGCGCTTGAACAATTCAGCAATTTCAACAACCGGAGCCTTACCAATCAAAACCCGGCGAAATTTGAACGCCTCAACGACCGCCTCGCCCTCCAATCTAAGCGACTCATTTACTGGCTTCTGCTGCCGCAACACATCCACGATTGTTTCGTGATTCAAATGAACCCATCGAACCTGTTCCTCCGGGAACCCACTCTGGTCAATCCACTCCTGCGCAGCATCTTTCCACCGCAACCCATTATTGCAAAGAACAATACGGACAACAGGAATATATCCATCCCGGATTAACGAACGGATCTCTTCAATCCTTGGCGCAATCTTTTCATTCATATCGAAGGTGCGCACTGGATCAAATAGCGCGCCGACAGTATTAATCATTTGCTTAACGCCATTTTCAGGGAAATTTGCATCTCCCTTTAAGTTTTTCTTATACTTTCCCTGAAATAACGTTACATGGAACTCACCGTCCTCCACCTCACCAACATGCAAGCCATCCACGCCGACGTCATTGCCGCCTTCCGTAATCAAATCCAACGAATCTTCAAGCGGAAGATCCAGTAGCGTGGCCATACAGAGGAGGACAAAAGCGGATGAGCGCTTTTTATCGGCATCGCCAAACTGCACAAACCATTCTGGATGCTCTTCAAGAATGCCTGTCAGGCGCTGATCAATCAGACTGGCGTGAATATCCATAACCATCCTCGCAGGAAACCATTTTGTAGCAAAACTCATCCGCTAGAAGCGCCTACCGCAAAAATAGCGCCAAGCTGGAGACAACCTACACACTTTTACTTTGTACCGGCTCCCCGGACATGCTCCGCCAGCAACTCCGCCAAGTGCCGCGTCTGCTTGTCGCCCCCCGCGCCCATATTCACCAAGCAGCCCGGATTCACCCCCGTCACCGTCCCCGCGCCCGTCTGCGCCACACACGCCAGCTTCTCGGCGCGAATCTTCGCGCTACGCGCCCCATGCCGCAGCATGTACTCGCCCCCCGCGCCGCAACACTGCCCATTCTCCGGCACATCGCGCCACCCCGGGAAGCAGCGATCCAGCACCACACGCGGCGGCTCAACAATGTCCAATCCAAAGCGCGCCTGACAGTGATCGTGCCACGCCAGATCATCCCCCGACCCCGGCGCGCCCGCAGGCAGTTGCGCCACATGTTCGGCCAGGAACTCGGTGAACTCCTTCACCCGACCAGACAACCCCTCCGCCTCGCCACGCCGGGCGTGATCCTTGGGCAGCGACTTGCCATAGGCGCGAATGGTAATGGCGCACACACTGGAGTCGGTAATCACCGTGGTCTCTGGACCCGCAATCGCCACCGCGTCCAGCACCCGCTCCACATTGTTGTGCAGCGTCGCCTTGTCGCCCCGCTCCCGGTGTGGCGCGCCACAGCAACCAAAATCACTCACCAACCGCACGCGGAATCCCATGCTGCGCAACACATTGGCGGCGGACTCCGCCACATGGGGCATAAACAGCCGCGCCATGCAGCCCGATAGCAACACCACCTCATCGCCCGCCCCCTCCACAGTGGCCGCGGGCGGCTTGGGTCGGTGCTGGGGAATCAGCTTGGCGATCCGTTTCAACGGACCCAGCGGCCAGCGCGGCGCGCCCAGACTCACCGCCAGATCCAGCGCGCGACTGGCCATGCGCGCCAATTTGGCGGAATCGGTGATGGCGTGCAGCCACGTCTCAAAGCGCCCCGACTCCAGCGGCGCCAAGGAGCGCGCTTGCAGCGAGAGCTTGCCGGGTCGAACCCCCACCGGGCAGGCGGCGTGGCAGGCGCGACAGCCGATGCAGTGGGCCAGCAGATCCACCGCCTCCTGCGGTTCGAGTTCGCCAGAGGCCAGCGCCAACACGGCGGAGACGCGCCCGCGTGGGGATTGCGTCTCCACATTCTCCACCCGATAGGTGGGACAGACGGGAAGGCAGTAGCCGCAATGGGTGCATTGCTGGGCGTTTTTGAACTGTTTATAGCGCAGATTAACCGGCGCTTGAGGCAGCAGCAGAGACATAGTGATCAACGTCGCATGGAGACAAGAGAAACACGCACATGAGTCGGCAAGGCGCGATAGCCAAACTCACGAGGGTCCAGGGAAATCATTTCCCTGGCGGGTCGAGGGCAGAGCCCTCGCGGGCGCCGGGCAGAGCCCGGCTGGGTCCAGGGCAAAGCCCTGGCCGGGTTTGGGGCGGAGCCCCAACATCTTTCATTCTCCCAATCTTCTCAGCTTCCCTGCGCCAGACGCACAGCAGATGAGCAGTGGCGAATCCACGCCTTGAGAACAAGCTGCGATTGGCGCTAGAATGGAGGATTATTCTCCTTTTTCCTGCCCAGCGCAAAGCCATTTGCCTGCGGCGCGGGACTGGCACTCGAATTATCCCCTATCATCAACGGGAGTTGCGACATGGCTGGACATAGTAAATGGGCCAATATCAAGCATCGCAAAGGCGCGCAGGACGCCAAGCGCGGTAAGATCTTCACCAAGTTGATCAAAGAGATCACGGTGGCTTCGCGCATGGGCGGCAGCGACATCAACGCCAACCCGCGCCTGCGTGCGGGGGTGACGGCGGCGCGGGCGCAGAACATGCCTAAGGACACCATCGACAAAGCGATCAAGCGCGGCGCGGGCGAGTTGGACGGCGTGGATTACGTGGAGACCCGTTTTGAGGGCTACGGCCCGGCGGGCGCCGCCATCATCGTCGACACCCTCACCGACAATAACAACCGCACCGTGGCCGACGTGCGCCATATCTTCAATAAATATGGCGGCAACATGGGCACCTCTGGCTGCGTGGCCTTCATGTTCGACCACAAAGGCCAGATTGTGTTCGACGCCGAGGGCATCGACGAAGATGAACTGATGGAAGCGGCGCTGGAAGCGGGCGCCGAGGATATCGTCAACGCCGACGGCTCGTTTGAGGTGATCACTGCGCCGGAGGATCTCTCCGACGTGCAGGAAGCGCTGGCCGAAGCCGGCTATGACAAGCCGGTCTCCGCCGAGGCCACCATGCGCCCGCAGAACACCACCGAGATCACCGAAGAGAAGCCCGCCGCCACCATGCTCAAGCTCATGGAGATGCTTGAAGACAACGATGACGTGCAACACGTCTACGCCAACTTCGACATCCCTGACGAGATCATGGAAAAGCTCGAATAAGGCGCGATTTTCTCTCACAAGGATGTTCTATGGCCGCCATGCTGCGCGTGCTGGGCATTGACCCCGGCAGCAACGTCTTGGGCTGGGGCGTGGTGGAGGGCGACGGACAGCGCGCCCTCCACATCGCCCACGGCTGCGTGCGTCAGAAGTCCGGCGCGCCCCTGCCCGATCGCCTGAGCCGCATCTTTGCCGACCTCTCCGAGGTGATCGCCGAACACAAGCCCCACGCCGTGGCGGTGGAAGAGGTGTTTGTATCGCAGAACGTGCGCAGCGCGCTGGTCCTGGGCCATGCCCGCGGCGCCGCCATTGTGGCGGCGGGCGCGGCGGCGCTGCCGGTGGCCGAATACACCCCCATGCAGATTAAAAAAGCGGTGGTGGGCTACGGCAAGGCCGACAAAAAGCAGGTGCAGGAGATGATGCGCATGCTGCTCTGCCTACCCAAGATCCCCGCCCAGGACGCCGCCGACGCCCTGGCTGTTAGCCTCTGCCATGTCAACCAGGCCGCTTGGAATCAACGCGCCAACGCCGCCATCGCGGGCATCAAACTCGCCTGACTCTCCCCTCCTCAGCCGTTTCCCACGCAAGCCTCGAATTTAACACGACAAAAATTGTAAATTTACATGCCTCGTTGGCAATCTGCAACCTGCGCATGTTGGTGATGGACGGCTTGTGTGCAATTTGGCAATATCCACACAGGAGTTGCGGGCAACGGGATCTCTCTCGTCCGTGGGCGCTGCGCCCCTCCTTGTGCGTATCTCTGGCGTGATGCGGCGATCTCCCTTGGTGCGCCGCACACGCTTTCCGGCGATTTGCCGACGTCGTTGTATCCAGGAGAATGAGAATGAAAAAGCTGGGTTTTGCCGCTTTCCTCGCACTCTGTTTCAGCCTTGCCGCCCCCGCCTTTGCGGGTCAACAGGACTTTATGCTGGTCAACCAGACCGGCGACCCCATCGACCAGTTCTTCGCCTCCCCCGCCAGTAGTCAAAACTGGGAAGAGGATATTCTGGGGCGGGATCAACTGCCGGATATGGACTCGGTCACCATCACCTTTGCCCGCGATACCGAAGCCTGCTTGTGGGATTTTCTGGCCGTCTATCCCGATGGGGAAGAGGTGGTGTGGCACGACATCAATCTGTGCAACATCAGCACGGTCATCCTCAAGTGGGATGAGAAGAACGAACGCACCTACGCCGTGGTGGAATAACGCCAACGCCCGGCTGCGCGCCGGGCGCGCCCCCTTCAGCGCACGCTCTGCGGCTATCAGCACGATGGCCGCAGAGCGCTCAAACCACACACACGCCACCCTTCGACTCTCCCGCCTGGGCTGCGCACATGTTATGCGACGGGTTGCCGAATGAGGGTCTTGAGCTTCTCCGGCGCGGTGCGGCGGGCGTCATTCAGATAGATTTCATGGTGCTTGCCGCGCCGCTGACGCCCCTGCTCGGCGATAAAGGCGTGTAGCCCTTCAATGGTCGGCGCCTCGGCGCTGTAGGGACCGACATGGAGAATCTGCGCGCTGGGTCCTTCATGCAACGACTCAAAGCGCATCGACTCCAGCGCGGGCGGCGCCTTCTTGCTGGCCACCTCAGCCATGGTCTGCGTAACCAATTCCGGGGTAATCCACTGCGGCTGCATGATCATCAGGGTCCAGCGCCACGCTGCTCTGTTGCCGGTGGCGAAGTCGGCCATATCGTCGCTCCACCACAGCCCTTCCAGCGGCATGACGCCATAATCGACAGCCTCCGGCCCCTTTTTAATCGCGAACTTCAGCCCATAGGCCACCGCGAAGAGCGCCTCAATGGCTTCGGCAAACGCTGGCGGGTATTGGGATCGCCCTGGCCATCAATCATGAGGAAGTTCATGGCCGGAACGTTGACCAACGCGTGGCTCTTTTGCGATGCCGCATAGAGGGATTTAAGCTCTTTCTTTAAATCGACTTTTCCCATCAGCCCCTTCGCTTTCAGTCCTATGGGTTATGATTAATTGTCGGTATTGCGATCCAACTGCGAACTGCCCGCATCCAGCTTCACGCCCCCCATCAGCGTAACGCTTTGTGCGTTGATTCTGCTTGAGCCATTTCGCGCCAAAAATCCATCCACTGTAATTTGGGTTCCGGTAGTCAGCGTATTGCGACGCCATCCGCGCCGTTGCAGCAGATGCGGCGCCCCCATCTCCACTGTCCAGTTACTCACCTTGCCTGACTCGGCGCTCCTCACGTTCATATAGAGATGGATATGCGGATTGGTCCACGCCACTTTGGTGACGACGCCACTGAGGGTCACGGGGTGTTGGCGAGAATATTCCGCCGCAAACGGATGGTGCGCGTGCGCGTGTGGAGTGAAAATCAGCGCACCGGCCACCCCCAAACCCGCCAGCGCCATGCGGGAAAACGTTTTACGATTTAAATTTCTCATTTTACTCTCCTGCTCATTGTATCGAACAACTGGCGCTTCTTATGCGCACGACCCAAATCTGTTGCGTATTTCCAAATGGGTTTACGAAACCCTAGCAAAGTTGCGCGAAGAGCCCAAGCATGGGCGATACACGCCGCCACTTCTCCCACGGTCCGCGCGCCAGTATGATGCTGATGCGCTCAACGAATACGGATCTCCTGTCCTCCACGTTTTTTGATGCCCAATCAACGCTCATGATCGCACACCTTCGCGGAACCGTTGCCGACAAACAGCCTGATTACGCCATTCTCGACGTGGGCGGCGTGGGCTACCGGGTGTTCATCCCGCTCTCCACCTACTCGGCATTGCCGCCGTTGGGTGAATCGGCGCAACTCTTCACCATCACGGTGGTGCGCGAGGACGCTTTCCACCTGTATGGCTTCCATGAGGAGAAGCAGAAGCGGCTATTTGGCTTGCTCACATCAGTGAGCGGTGTGGGGGCGAAGATCGCTTTGGCGCTGCTCTCCACCCATCCGGCGGACGCTTTGGCGCAGGCCATTGCCAATGGCGACATCACGGCGATTTCACGGGCGCCGGGGGTGGGTAAGAAGGGGGCGCAGCGCATCGCCATGGAGCTGAAGGAGAAGATGGCGGCGTTGGGGGGCTTTGCGGCTCCTGGCGGCGTTGCCTTGCCTGGGGGCGAGATGGGCTTTGCCGCGCCGGTGGGATTGCGTGAGGAGGCGGCGTCGGCGTTGGTGAATTTGGGTTATAAGCGTAACCAAGCGGATGCGGCCCTGGCCAAGGCGCTGAACAGCGGCGATATTGAGGATTTGGGCGAGTTGATCAAGGTTGCGCTGAAGCTGCTCTCGCCACAGAGTTAACTGAGCCAGCACAGTATAAAAGTGTGTGCGGGAATGAGGCCGAGCCAGTGTATCTATTGGCCGCCGACTGGTCGGCGGCGGGGTCTGGGGGCCGCGCCCCCAGCGGGGTTTGGGGCGGCGCCCCAAGGTTTGGCTTTTTCTTTTCGGGAGTTTGAGGGCAGAGCCCTCAATATCTTTAATCTTTAAGCCGTTTCCCCGCTGAACAGAGTGCGAGCCTGTTACAGGGCTGCAGAGTGAGCAGGAACGACGAGCCCGCAAGGAGGCCGTCGGGGAAACGGCGGTGAGCAGGCGCGCAGCGCTGTCGTCCGCAGGACGGCGAATGCAGTAAAAGCCGCCATCCGGCGAGGGGGAAAAGTGTGTGCGGGAAAATTTCACGGGCACGCTCTTTGCGCTAGACCAGAACCGCCCCGTTGACGAAGTTGGGAGCGAGGCCAAAACCGCCCTTTTGGCGATGTTCGGCGCAAGGACAAAACCGCCCTTTTGGCGATGTTCGGCGCAAGGACAAAACCGCCCTTTTGGCGATGTTCGGCGCAAGGACAAAACCGCCGCCTTTGGCGGCATACTAGGGAAGCTTCCCCAGACCCCTCTCTCAATTTGCCGGAGCAAATTGAGTCAGGAAGCGCCCCACAAAATTGCTGCGCAATTTTTCTTTGAAAAGGGGCGCGATTTCAAAAAATTAGATATTAAGGCTCCGCCTTAATAATCCGCCAGGGCTCCGCCCTGGACCCGCTTAAGGGTCACAGACCCTTAAGAATCCCGCCGCCGACCAGTCGGCGGCCAATAGTCAGCGCTCGCTCCAACAGCGTCACGCAAACATTTTGCACATCCTAACGAGACACGGGATTCATGGACGAAGACCTCTCAGACCCACGCCTGATCTCCAGTGAAGCCGAACTCGGCGAATCCCGCCAAGAAGTCAGCCTGCGCCCCCGCGCGCTGCAAGAGTTCATCGGCCAGCAACAGCTCAAAGGCAACCTGCAAGTGTTCCTCGATGCCGCCCGCGCCCGCGGCGAAGCGTTGGATCACATGCTGCTACACGGCCCCCCCGGCCTGGGCAAAACCACCCTGGCGCAAATCGTCGCCATCGAAATGGGCGTCGGCCTGCGCGCCACCTCCGGCCCCGTCATCGAAAAAGCGGGCGATCTGGCCGCGCTGTTGACCAATCTCAACCCCGGCGACGTCCTCTTTGTGGACGAAATCCACCGCCTCTCCCCCGCCGTGGAGGAGATCCTCTACCCGGCCATGGAGGACTACCAACTGGATATCATCATCGGCGAAGGCCCCTCGGCGCGCTCGGTGAAGATCGATCTGCCCCGCTTTACCCTGCTCGGCGCCACCACCCGCGCCGGCATGCTCACCGGCCCCCTGCGCGACCGCTTCGGCATCCTCGCGCGCATGGAGTTTTATACGCCGGAAGAGCTCGCCATCATCGTTTCACGTTCTGCGTCCATCCTCGGCATCCCCATGGAGCCCGCCGGAGCGTATGAACTGGCGCGACGCTCCCGCGGCACCCCGCGCATCGCCAACCGCCTGCTGCGCCGCGTGCGCGACTTCGCCCAGATCCAGGGCGGCGGCATTATCGACCACGCCCTGGCCGACGCGGCGCTGACCCAATTGGAGGTGGACGCCTTCGGTCTGGACAATATGGACCGGCGCTTGCTTGGCGTCTTGATTGAAAAGTTCGACGGCGGCCCCACCGGCCTGGATACCCTGGCCGCAGCCATCGGCGAAGATCGCAACACCATTGAAGATGTGATCGAGCCCTATCTGGTCAAGGAAGGCATGCTCGATCGCACCCCGCGCGGACGCAAAGCCACCGCGCGCGCGTTTGATCATTTGCGCATTAGCGTCCCCGGCGGCGCACAAGGACGATTGCTTTGAGCGATTGTAAAATCAATAACATCGAGCGCTTCGAATGGCCCATTCGGGTCTACTACGAAGACACCGACGCCGGTGGCGTGGTCTACCACAGCCAATATCTGAACTTTCTTGAGCGCACCCGCACCGAGTGGCTGCGCAGCGCCGGTTTGGAACAGGAAGCGCTGTTCGCCGCAACCGGGGCCCGCTTTGTGGTGACCCATATGGCGGTGGATTTCATCAGCCCGGCGCGACTCGACGACCTTTTGACGGTGACGGTGTCAATCCGCCGTCGCAGGCAAGCCAGCTTCGAGCTGGAGCAAACCATCGAACGGGACGGCGCGCGGTTGATCGCCGCCACCGCGCGCATCGCCTGCGTGGGCGAAGAGTTCAAGCCCATCCGCATCCCCGCGCAAGTTTTGCAACAACTCTTTGAATGAGGCGACGCAGGAATCATGGACGCACAATTGAATCATAGCGCCTGGACGCTGGTTATTCAGGCTGGTCCGGTGGTGAAACTGGTGATGCTGGCGCTGCTGATCGCCTCGGTGGTCTCGTGGGCCTACATCTTCGACAAATGGCGCCGCTATCGCCGTATTCGCAAGGAGTCGTCGCAGTTCGAAGAGCGCTTCTGGAGCGGCGGCTCGGTGGCGCAGCTGTTCCAAACCGCCAATGACGAGTGGCCCGACAGTCCCATCGTGGTGATGTTCACCTCCGGCTTTCGCGAATGGAAGCGCTGGGAGAGCGGCGATACGCCCCATGACGAGGGCGATCTGGTCTCCAATGTGCGTCGCGCCATGACCGTGGCGCTCAATCGCGAAGTGGAGCGGCTCGAGAGCGGCTTGACCTTCCTGGCCACCGTCGGCGCCACCAGCCCCTTCGTGGGTCTGTTCGGCACCGTGTGGGGCATCATGAACGCCTTCATGGGTCTGGCTGGCGCCAAGACCACCACTCTGGCCATGGTCGCCCCGGGCATCGCCGAAGCCCTCATCGCCACCGCCATGGGTCTGGTGGCCGCCATCCCGGCGGTGATCGCCTACAACAAGTTCTCCGCCGAATTGCGCCGACTGCACAGCAAAATGGACAACTTCGGCGCCGAGTTCCTCAACATCCTGGAGCGCCGCGCCTCCTCCCGCCGCAAGGCTGGATGATCTTTTTGGGCAATCGTTGAACTGATTGGACGATTGGAGATATTGGGGCTTCGCCCCAAACCCCACCAGGGCGCCGCCCTGGACCCACACGGGCTCTGCCCGTGACCCGGCAGGGCTTTGCCCTGCACCCACGAGGGCTCTGCCCTCGACCCGCCAGGCCAATCGGGACAAATCCGATTTCCCTGGACCCTCGTTAATTTGGCAGCCGTGCTTTATTCGGCTTTCGCGCGTTCAACGTCCAGTAAGAGACATCACGCGCATCGAACCATACGCCTGTCACGCAAGGGAGCGTCACAATGGGCATGAACGTCGGCATGGGCGGCGGCTTGGGACAACGTCCCGAACGCCCCATGAGCGAAATCAACGTCACTCCGCTGGTGGATATCATGCTAGTGCTGCTGATCATCTTTATGGTCACCGCGCCGCTGCTCACCCAAGGGGTGGAGGTCAATCTCCCCGGAACCAGCTCCGACCCGCTGCCGTCCCAAGCGGAGCCGCTGGTGATCTCGGTCACCGCCAATGGCGCCCCCGCCATTGAGACGCAGCCCGTCACCATGGATGAGATGGTGACCAAAGTGCGCGCCATCCGCGACCAGAACCCCAATATCCAGATCTTCGTGCGCGGCGATCGCAACGCCGCCTATGGATCGGTGATGGAGGTGATGGGGCGTCTGCACGCAGCGGGCATCCGCCGCGTGAGCCTGATCACCCAACCGCCCAAAAGCTGAGGATCGGACGCTTGGATACCGGGCTCTCACGCGGCGTTCTGCTGGGCTCCATCGGCCTGCACATCGCCGTGTTGCTGATCGCAACGCTGGCCACGCGCCTGCATACGCCGCCGGAGCCGCCGCCGCTCATGGCGGTGGATATCGTGGTGCTGGACGAAGCGCCCCCGCAGGAGGCGCCGCCGCCAGTCATCGAGCCGCTGGAGGAGCCGGAACCGGAACCCATTCCTGAACCGGAGCCCGCACCAGAGCCTGAGCCTGAGCCTGAGCCTGAGCCCGAACCAGAGCCCGAGCCTCAACCTGTCGTGGAGCCCGAGCCCACTCCAGAACCCGAGCCTGTCGTCGAGCCCGAGCCCATCGTCGAGCCCGAGCCCATCATCGAGCCCATTCCGGAGCCCGAGCCCGTCGTGGAGCCGACGCCGGAGCCCGCGCCGGAGCCCGAGCCTGCGCCGGAGCCCGAACCCGTTCCGCCCGCGCCGGAGCCGCCTCCGCCGCCCAAGCCGGTGGTGAAGGATCCGCCGCCCAAAAAGGTGGAGAAGCCCAAGCCGCGTCCGCGCGCCGCGCCTGCGCCGAAGAAGGTGGTCAAGCCCAAGCCGAAGCCCAAGCCCAAGCCACCGGTGAAGGAGAAGAAAAAGCCTGAGCCCAAGAAGCTGCCGCCGAAGCCGACTTTCGATCTGCCCAAGCCGAAGCCGCCCAAAGCCGCTCCGCCCAAACCGGAGTTCAGCGGGGTGATTCAGAAGCGCGTGCAACCGAGTTTGAGCGAAGCGCAGAAGGAAGCGCAGATCAACGCGTGGGCGCAAGACATCAAACTGCGCGTGGAGCGCAACTGGCGTCCGCCTATCGGGCTGCCGCCCGGGCATGAGTACTATCTGGAGGCGCGGATTCAAATAACCGCCGATGGCGCGTTGCGCATGCTGGATATTCTGAAGAGTTCGGGCAATCGCGCCTATGACGGCTCCGTGAGCCGCGCCATTGGCCTGACGCGAAATCTGCCGCAACCGCCGCCTCACTGTAACTGGTGTCGGCAGCCCATCGACGTGGTGTTCCAACCCGAATAGGGATTGAAGAGATGAATCGTGTTCGCAGCCCTGGCGTCGCGCGCCGAATGGCGCTTCTGCTAACCGCGGTCGCGCTTGTTCTGAGTTTCTCCTGTGAGTCGGCCCACGCGCGCAAGCTGGTGTTTAAAAAGGGCCTCACCGCCATGCCCATCGCCCTGCCCGCGTTCGTCAGTCAGAACGCCCAGGGCAAGAGCGGCGCCCCCGACGCCCTCAGCCAGCGCATCACCGAAGTGGTGTCCGCCGACCTGGGCAACTCCGGCTTCTTCAAAATTCAGAACCCCGACACCTACTTGCAGGGGTCGCTGGATCTGTGGAATCGCGGCCCCAACTATCGCGAGTGGCGACTGGTGGGCGCCGACGCGGTGGTGGGCGGCTCCGCCCTGCGCGATGGCGACAAACTGCGCGTGGACTTCTACCTCTACGACGTCGCCCAAGGCAAACTCATCGGCAAAGGGTGGCGCTTCTCGGCCACCATCAACGATTGGCGCCATGTGGCCCACCGCGTCTCCGACGAAATCTATAAGCGTCTGACCGGGCAGGAGGGCTACTTCACCTCGCGCATCGCCTTTGTGGCCGGCGAAGGGCGGCGCAAATGGCTGGCGATGATGGACGCCGACGGCGCCAACCGCATCGACCTGGATCTGGGGGTGAAGGATCAACTGGTGCTCTCGCCGCGCTTCTCCCCCGATGGCGAACGCCTGTTTTACATCTCCTATGAGAGCGGCGAACCGCGCATCTATCGCTGGGAGCTGTATACCGGCAAGCGCGTGCGTCTGACCGCCTTCCCCGGCCTCAACAGCACGCCGTCGTGGTCGCCGGACGGAACCAAAATGGCGCTGACCCTGAGTAAGGACGGCAACCCCGAGATCTATGTACAGAATCTCACCACCGGCCAGCTCAAGCGCATCACCCGCCATCCGGGCATCGACACCTCGCCCACCTGGTCCCCCGATGGCGAGACCCTGGCGTTCGTCTCCGACCGCTCCGGCGGCAAACCGCAGATCTACACCGTGCGCGCTCGCGGCGGCAATCCCGAACGCCTCACCTTCGAAGGCAAGCGCAATCTCGACCCGGCGTGGTCGCCCAACGGCGACCGCATGGCCTTTGTGCGCAACGAGGGCGGGAAATTCCGCATCGGCGTAATGGACGCCGATGGCAAGAACGTGCAACTGCTCACCGACTCCTGGATGGACGAAGAGCCCACCTGGTCGCCCAATGGCCGCGTGATTCTGTTCTCGCGCCAGGAGCGCGGCTCCGGCGAACAGCACCTCTACACCATCGACGTCACCGGCGCCAACGAGCGCCGGGTGCGACTGCCCGATGGCGTCGAGGCTTCCGGCGCGTCGTGGTCGCCGCTGATTCGCTGAACGGCGCATCAAAATAACTGGCACGGTTCTGGCTTAACATAACGCCAAAATGGCGTCTCCGGTCCGTCACGACCGGCAGAGCGTCAGAGTGTTGTCAATGCAATCGGAAACCAGACATCGTCGGACAGGGAGTTCGTCATGAAGCGCGCAGCATCGATTCTCGCCACCCTTTTTGCTCTTTCGCTGCTGGCTGGTTGCGGCGCCGTGCCCAAGGAGGGGCCCAATGACGGCGGCGACCCCAGCGGTCTGACCCAGGATGAGATGTACGCCAACGACCCCAACGGGCAGTCGGTGCGGCGTCCCGGCGCCAATGGCGCAGGCCTCAATGACCGTCCGGGCTTTGATCTGGATGGCGGACGCTACGGTCAAAACGGCGCCGCCGCCAACGGCATGCACGGCGCCGCCGTCGCCCCCAGCGAACCGCGCATCTATTTCGGTTACGACTCGGCGGATCTGACCCCCGAGGCCCAACGGGTGCTCTCCGGCGCGGCGCAATGGCTCATCGCCAAAGGCGCCGGCAGCCTCAAGGTGGAGGGCCACTGCGACGAGCGCGGCACCCGCGACTACAACCTCGCCTTGGGGCAAAAGCGCGCCGATGCGGTGAAGGATTTCCTGGTCAGCCAAGGCATGGACTACAGCATCATTCGCACCGTCTCCTACGGCAAGGAGCGCCCGCTGGTGAACGGTCACAACGATGCGGCCTGGGCGCGCAACCGCCGCGCCGAACTGGTCTATTGAGCCGCGCGACGCCATTTGTCGCCCCACGCAAGACGCGAAACGCAATCAGGTAGGAAACCATGGCCAAATTTGTCTTCCCCACCCGCCGTCAGTTGACGACGTTGAGCCTTGCCCCGGCGCTGTTTTTGGGCGCCTGCGCGCTGAACCCGCCGCCGGTCATGGGGGTGGATGACGCCGGCGCGCAGCAAGCCGCCGCCAGCAAGCCACCCATGCAGATGGCCATGGAGGAGCTGCATCGCAAGGTGGACGCCCTGGCCGCCGCCGACCAGAGCCGCCGCACCGTGCTGGCCAACCAGCAGGAGCAGATGAAGCTGATGCAGCAGGAGGTGCAGGCGCTGCGCGGCGAGCTGGATCAGACCAAGCACAGCGCCGACACCCTGATTCAGCAGATGGCCAACCTGCGCGCGCAACTGGGCGGGCTGCTGCAGACCCCCATCACCGCGCAAGGCCCGGCGCAGCCCGGCGCAATGACCTCGCAGATGAACCAGATGGCCGCGCCCATGGGCATGGTGGGCCAGAACGCCATGGCGCAGCCGGGCGTACAGGCGCAGCAGCAGCAGATGATGGCGCAACAGACCCAACAACCCATGCCCACCACGCCGCAACAGGCGGCGATGATGGCGCAACAGGCGCAGATGGCCATGAACCATCCGGGCCGCGCCGTGCCCGGCGGACGTCAGCCCATGCCCGGCGCCATGCAGCCCCCGCAGGCGGCGCAAGCGGGCAATATGAATCTCTACACCGGCCCTGGAGCCGCGCCGAACGGCGCGACCAACCCGCCATCCGCGGTGGTCAATGCGCAGACCGCGCAGGTTCCGGCTCCGGCGCAAACCGCGCAACAAGCGCCCCAGGCGCAACAGGCCCCGATGACCAAACCGGCCACCGCCAAGGAGGCTTATGACAAGGCGTTCCTGTTCCTGCAAGCGGGCCAGTATGATCAAGCGCTGAACCACTTCAAACAGTTCCTGGTGTGGTTCCCCGACAGCGATCTGTCGGATAACGCCCAGTACTGGATTGGCGAGATGTACTACGTGCAGCAGGACTATGAGAACGCCCTGGTCGCCTTCAATGAGGTCTACTCCAAATGGACCTCTTCGGATAAAGTCCCCGGCAGTCTGCTGAAGATGGGCAAGTCGTTCGCCGCCATCAATGACCACGCCAGCGCCCGCAAAGCGCTGCAACTGGTGCTGCAGTACTACCCCGACGACCCCGCCGCCGCTCAGGCCAAGCAGGAGCTGGCGCAGTTGGATCAGATGGCCGCGCAGGGCGCCGCCGCGCGCCCCTGAGCCGGTCTGGACGCGGAATCACAGGACGTTGATCGCCATGGATGGCACACCCCGCGCCGTAATTCTTCTGTCTGGCGGACTGGACTCCGCCACCGCCCTGCGCATGGCGCACAATCAGGGCTATGAACTCTATGCATTGAGCTTCCGCTACGGGCAGCGCCATAGCCATGAGCTCACCTGCGCCGCGCAGTTGGCCGCGCAGCTGCCCGATGTGACCCATCGCATTCTGGATCTGGATCTGACCGTGTTTGGCGGCTCGGCGCTCACCGCCGACATTCCGGTGCCCAAAGATGGCGTGGGCGACGGCATCCCGGTCACCTACGTGCCCGCGCGCAACACCGTATTTCTCAGTCTGTCCCTCTCCTGGGCCGAAGCGCTGGGGGCCCACGATATCTTTGTGGGGGTCAATGCGGTGGACTACTCCGGCTATCCCGACTGCCGCCCCCAATACATCGAGGCGTTCGAAACCCTGGCCAATCTGGCCACCCGCGATGGCGTGGAGGGGCGCCGTTTCCGCATTCATGCGCCGCTGATCCATCTCACCAAAGGGCAGATCATCGCCCAAGGTCTGGCGCTGGGGGTGGATTACGGCCTCACCACCTCCTGCTATGACCCCGACGAGCAAGGACGCGGCTGCGGTCTGTGCGACGCGTGCAGACTGCGTTTGGCGGGATTCGCCGAAGCGGGCGCCGCCGACCCGGCCCGCTACGTCCCCAACGCCTCTCCCGGCGCGTGAGCGCGCCGCCGCCGCACAAGCGTCTGAAAGATCCTCTGGCCCGTCGCATTCGCGATGGGCTACTGACTCTGCTCGACCCCGACCAACAGAACCTTAAGCCGCGCATGATCGTCGCCGTCTCCGGCGGCTGCGACTCCATCGCCCTGTTGCGACTGCTGCACACTGCGGGACTGGCCACTCCGGGCAATGCGCGGGTGGCCCATTTTGATCATGCGCTGCGCCAAGAGTCGAACCTGGATGCGAAATTCACCGAAGAGTGCGCCCATGCGTTGGGGCTGACCTGCATGCAGATGCGTTGGCGTCCGCCAAAGCGGGAGGAGATGGGAAATCTGTACGACTCAGCGCGCACTGCGCGCTACGCCTTTCTCGGCGCCTGTGCGCGGGAGTTTGGCGCCCGCTATCTGATCACCGCGCACCACCTGGATGATCAAGCGGAAACCTTTCTCCACCATCTGTTGCGCGGCGCCGGGCCGCGCGGTCTCGGCGGCATGCGCGCAAAACGTCCGCTGGATTCCGCGCAACCGCCCGTTTATCTGCTGCGACCCATGTTAAGCATCCGCCGCGACGAACTCCGCCAGTGGATGACGGAGCATGCGTATGCATGGCGCGAAGATCCGACCAACGCTGATGAGCGCTACACCCGTGCGCGGTTACGCCATCAACTGCTGCCGGCCATGGCCAAACTGTTGCAGGCGGATCCCGCTACGCGCATGAGTGAAACCGCCCTGCGGGTGGCCGAAGCCGACAGCGCATTGGAGTTCTCTCTCAACGCGCTGTGGCCGAGCCTGCAGTGGCGTCGCGACGAAGAGTACGGGCATGTGTACGCCATCGAGACCTTGCGCGGGTGGCCGCCCGCCCTGCAACAGCGGGCGTTGGCGCGCATGCAGGCCTTGTTGGCGCCCCACGCCTCGCTCAGTCAGCGCGCGTTTGATGCGTTTCACGACCACCTGAGCAGTCCCCGTAAACGCTGGGAAATGCGCGTGGCGGGTCTGGCGTTGGGACGCGACGAACAGCGCGGCTGGGCCCGCGCTGAAACATCCGCCCCGCGCAAACGGGAGGAGAACCGTTGAACTTTTGACTGGCGATGCCTATCTTGTAGCTTACGCTGGGGTGGATGCTTGCCCACTCCCGGCGGCTGTTGCGTTTTTTCCCCAAGTCCGCGCTGTGCGGCGAAGGAGGTTCCTTGAACGGGTTTTACAAAAACCTGTCCCTGTGGTTGGTCATCGGCCTGTTGCTGGTGATGCTGTTTAACATGTTCAACCAGCCCACGGGACGGGATCAGCACATCACCTTCTCGGAGTTCATGTATCAGTTGGATCAAGGCCGCGTCACCGACGTGACCATCCAGGGGCGGAATCTGTCCGGCGTCTATGCCGACAACACCCGCTTTACCACCTATACCCCGGACGATCCCGATCTGATGCGCGTGCTGCGCGAACATAAGGTCAACATCACCGCGCGCCCCCCCGAGGAGACGCCGCTGCTGTTGACCATCCTCATCTCCTGGTTCCCGATGCTGCTGCTCATCGGCGTGTGGATCTTCTTCATGCGTCAGATGCAGTCCGGCGGCGGGCGCGGGGCGATGTCGTTCGGCAAATCCAAGGCCAAGCTGCTCAATGAAAACGCCACCAAAGTCACCTTTGCCGATGTGGCGGGCATTGAAGAGGCCAAGGAGGAGCTCGAAGAGATCATCCAATACCTGAAAAACCCGCAGAAGTTCCAACGCCTGGGCGGCAAAATCCCCAAAGGGGTGCTGCTGGTGGGCCCGCCGGGCACCGGTAAGACGCTGCTGGCGCGCGCCATCGCCGGTGAGGCCAACGTGCCCTTCTTCAACCTCTCCGGTTCGGACTTCGTGGAGATGTTCGTGGGCGTGGGCGCGGCGCGGGTGCGCGATATGTTCGAGCAGGGCAAGAAGAACGCCCCGTGCATCATCTTCATCGACGAAATCGACGCCGTCGGTCGTCACCGCGGCGCTGGCCTGGGCGGCGGACATGACGAGCGCGAACAGACCCTCAACCAGTTGCTGGTGGAGATGGACGGCTTTGAGTCCACCGAGGGCGTGATCATGGTGGCCGCCACCAACCGTCCCGACGTGCTCGACCCAGCGCTGCTGCGTCCGGGCCGCTTCGACCGTCAGGTGACCGTGCCCAACCCGGATATCCGCGGCCGTACGCAGATCCTCAAGGTGCACATGGGCAAGGTGCCCATCGCCGAGTCGGTGGACGCCGAGGTGATCGCCCGCTCCACCCCCGGCTTCTCCGGCGCCGACTTGGCCAACCTGGTCAACGAAGCCGCCCTGGGCGCCGCCCGCGAGGACAAGAAGCTGGTGACCATGGCCGATTTTGAAGCGGCCAAAGACAAGGTGATGATGGGCAAACCGCGCAAATCAGCCATCATCTCCGAGCACGAGCGCAAGACCACCGCCTACCACGAGGCCGGACACGCCATCGTGGCGGCGATGATCCCCGGCTCCGACCCGGTGCACAAAGTGACCATCATCCCCCGTGGCCGCGCCCTGGGCTTGACCATGCAGCTGCCCACCGAAGATCGCTACACCTACGCCAAAACGCAGATGGAGGGGATCATCTCGGTGTTGATGGGCGGCCGCATCGCCGAGGAGATCATCCTCGGTCAGCTCACCACCGGCGCGGGCAATGACATCAAACGCGCCACCGATATGGCGCGCAACATGGTGTGCAGCTACGGCATGAGCGAAAAGCTCGGCCCCCTCACCTATGTGGACAACGAACAGGAGATCTTCCTGGGTCGTGAGATCACCCAGCACAAGCAGGTCTCCGAAGAGACCGCGCGGTTGATCGACCAAGAGGTGTTCGACATCGTCGATCGCAACTACAAGCGCGCCTGGCAGATCCTCACCGACAAGCGCGACGTGCTGGAAAACATGGCCGTTGCCCTGCTGGAGCGTGAGACCATCGACGCCGAAGAGGTGCAGAATCTGGTCAATGGCGTGCCGCTGGCCGAAGCGCTCAAACCGCTGGAGCCCGACGACAAGGACGGCGGCCCTTCGACGGGCGCCCCCGATGACGCCGAACCGGTTCAGGCTGAGTCCGACGATGCATCCAAAGGCGATGTTGATGACGGCGGCGAAGAGCCCGAAGGCGGCGCGCCGCCTCCCGGCGCGGAGCCTCGCAATCTGCACTGATTGCAGCCAAACTGGATGCTGAACACGCAGTTCGCTGAGAGCCTGGGGCCTTTTGCCCCAGGCTCTTTTCTCATTCATCTCCCGGCGATCGTCACCCGCCGCCCTGACAGGAAACGCCTCGCTCCATGACTGTCCATGCGCTTTTGCTGCCCACCTTGGGCGCCGTTCAATTGGGCGGCGCCCCGTCGCGTCTGTCCCATGAAGGCCAGATCCATCCAGGCGAAATCCGCGCCTACCTCACACGCCTGAGCGGCTGGAAGCGCGAATGGGATCGCCTGCTGCCCGCCGGTTGGGTGATCGAACACCATGGCGCCAGCCAGCGGCACGCGGTGGGGGCCGCCGACAGCGACGCCCTGCGCAAATGGGCCAAATCCCTGACGGACACCGTCGCCGCCGAAGCGATCAAACCGCTGCTGTGGGCGCTACACCACCATGAGACGCCCCTGACGCCCATATCCATCGGCGCGGCGCAGTGGAATTGGCGCCGCCCTTATATTATGGGCGTGGTCAACGTCACCCCGGACTCCTTCTCCGACGGCGGCCAGTGGATCGATCCCAAACAGGCGGTGGAACACGCGCTGGAACTGGCGGATGCAGGCGCCGACATCCTCGACATCGGCGGCGAATCCACCCGTCCCGGGGCGCAGGCGGTCTCCACCGAGGAGGAGCTGGCGCGGGTGATCCCGGTAATTGAAGCGTTGCGTGGGCGCACCGATCTCCCCCTCTCCATCGACACCAGCAAGGCGCTCGTGATGGCCCGCGCCGTGCATGCGGGTGCCTCTGTGATCAATGACGTCACCGCCCTGCAAGGAGACCCCGACGCTGTGGCGGAAGCGGCGTCAAATCAAGCACCTGTGTGCATTATGCACATGCAGGGCAGCCCGCAGGATATGCAGGATTCGCCCCGCTACGCCCATGTCACGGCGCAGGTGTACGCCTATCTTGCCGAGCGTATCGCCCATCTGCGCGCCCATGGCGTCGATCCGCGCCGCATCTGGGTGGATCCGGGCATCGGCTTTGGCAAGACCACGGCGCACAATGCGCAACTTCTGCGGGAGTTACCGGTTTTGCGCGGTCTGGGTTGCCCGGTGCTACTGGGTCTGTCGCGCAAACGCGTGGTGGGCGATTTGAGTGGCGTGACCGACGCCAATCAGCGGGACGCCGCCAGCCATGCATTGGGCGCATTGGGCGCTATCCATGGCGCGCAGATCATTCGGGTGCACGATGTTTTTGGCGCGCGCCAAGCAGTGGGCGCGCTACATAATCTGACCGTTATCGCCTGATCGCTCGCCTGCGGTGGCGATGGCGCGACTGCAGGGAGCAGGTAGAAAACCATGAACGCCCCACTCAATCGACAAGCCCTGGCCGAACGTTTGCGTCGCTCGCGCGCGCAACAGACCCAGACGCCCTATGGCTTGGATAACGAGGCGCTGTGGGAGGCCGACCCTTTTGAGGCGGAACACGACGCCGCCATCGACGCCCTGCTCTCACAACGGACCGACGAGGGGATTGGCGCGCCAACTGCGCCGAGTTCTACTGCGCCAGCCAAACCCGCTGCGGAACCAGAAGCGGAAGATCCCGCCATCACCGCGCGCAAAGCGATGTTCTGGCGCGACCTGGCCTCGGTGCTGCGGACCTCTGCCGACGGCGCCAGTCGCTATGTGGATCTAACCATCCGCAATCAGACGCGGCAACAGTTGACTTATGCCGATGGCCGCGTGCGCGATCAAATCATCTTCTATGGCGTGTTGGAGATGGGCGCGACCAAAGGTCACAAAGCGGTGGTCACCATTGAAACCGCAGAGGCCCTTTTGGGCTGTCGCAGCGGCGTGGCGCGTTTCGCCACGAACCTGGGCGTCTGCCCTGGCACCGGCGACGCCAGGGCGGTGGGCGAGATTGTGTTGACGCTGGATCCCGACGCGCCGTTCATGACCCACATGCACGGCGCTTTTGAGCGCGCTCTGCGCTTCAACCTGCCGCATATCCCAGTGCGCCTGCACATTCTGGGCGATTTTCCGGCTCATGATGAGGGAGAGGCGCCGCTGCCCGAGTCGCTGGATCGACGCATTGAGCGCCTGGCCATCGGACAATTGATTGACCTGCAGAGCCCTTTTCCGCAGGATATGGTGTTCCAAGCCCTGGACCCGGACGGCAATCTCTCCGATTGAGCGGGATTCCGCCTCCAGGAGACAATTCTCAATATTTGACTTTCAGGCGGATTCATTATGAGCGCAAGCAGCAGCGGCAAAACCCGCAAACTTTTCGGCACCGATGGCGTGCGTGGTCTGGCCAACGTCCACCCCATGACCCCGGAGCTGATTCTGCGTCTGGGCAAAGCGGCGGGCATGGTGTTTCGCACCGGCAAGAGCAAACGCCACACCATCATCATCGGCAAAGACACCCGACTGTCCGGCTACATGTGCGAAACCGCGCTGGTGGCGGGGCTGACCTCCATGGGCATCAACTGCATTCAGGTGGGCCCCATGCCCACTCCGGCCATCGCCTTTCTCACCCGCGCGCTGCGCGCCGACGCCGGGGTGATGATCTCCGCCTCGCACAACCCCTATCACGACAACGGCATCAAATTCTTCGGTCCCAACGGCATGAAGCTGCCCGATGAGATGGAGCAGCGCATTGAGGATATCCTGGAGAATGGCGAGTTGGACGCCTTCCAGCCCCATCCCGACGAACTGGGCCGCAATCGCCGCATCGAAGACGCCTTGGGCCGCTACATTGAGTTCTGCAAAAACAGCTTTCCCAAGGATCTGGATCTCAATGGGCTGCGGGTGGTGGTGGACACCGCCAACGGCGCCGCCTATCGCGCCGCGCCTACGGTGCTATGGGAGTTGGGCGCTGAGGTGGTGACCCTGGCCGACGACCCCAACGGCTACAATATCAACGATGACTGTGGCTCGCTGCATCCACGCATGATGCAGGAGAAAGTGCGCGAAACCCGCGCCGATATCGGCATCGCCCTGGATGGCGACGCTGACCGCTTGATCGTGTGTGATGAGAAGGGCGTACTGCTGGACGGCGACTGCCTGCTGGCCCTATGCGGTCTGGAGATGCATCGCGAAGGGCTGCTGCGCGGCGGCGGCGTGGTGGCCACCGTGATGTCCAACCTGGGGCTGGAGCGCCTGCTGGCGCGGCATGGCCTGACCCTACAGCGCACCGCCGTGGGCGACCGTTACGTACTCGAGCATATGCTGGCCCACGGCTACAATCTGGGCGGCGAGCAGTCTGGCCACATCATCTTCAGCGACCACAACACCACCGGCGACGGTTTGATCTCCGCACTCAACGCTTTGGCCATCATGGCGCGCCGCAATAAGCCGCTGTCTGAACTGGCTGAAGAGTTCGAGCGCGTGCCGCAGGTGCTCAAAAACGTGGTGATCCCGCGCGGCTCCGACCCCATGAGCAGCGAGAGCGTCAGCGAAGCGCTGCAGGATGCTGAGGCGCAGTTGAGCGGCATGGGTCGACTGCTGGTGCGCAAATCGGGCACCGAGCCGAAAATCCGCGTGATGGTGGAAGGGGATGACGCCGGGCGCATCGAAGTGCTGGCGGAACAGTTGTGCGGCGTGATCCGCAAGGCGGCGGACGCCTAAGACGAGGCCGCGCTCTCGGTTAGCCCTGCATCGACTGCAAGCGCTGTCGCAAAACCTGAACACCCTGTTCCAGATCCTGCTCAAGCTGGTCAAGCCCGGTGTACAACATATCAGCGGACTGCGGCGCAGCGTAGCGCTGCATGCCGCGCGCTTCGGACTCGATGCGGCGCAAGGCGAAGCTGGCCGAGGAGCCGGCAAAGCGGTGCAGATGGTCGCTGACGTCCTGATAGCGACCATCCTCCAACGCGCCGCGGGCATCTTGGAGATAGCGCCGTCCATTGACGTGATAGAGCTCCAGCAGATTGGTCAACTCGCCATAGGTCAGACCGTCGACCAGAATCTTCCAGAAGGATTCGTCTATCTCTCTGTCGTCCCGCGCATCCACGGCATCAATCCAGTTTGGCGTGAAAGTTCAGATAGGAAACGCACAATCTCGCGCGTCGATGTATTCATTTTCCTTGTATGACGCCCCTTTATAAGCAACGTATAATGTTGTGTTGCAAGGCGTTTTTAATGTCTCATACAAGAGAGTAACGCAACTGACGCCTCTTGTGCATCAAAAAGTAACGCTCTTGGCGCATTCGCTTTCAATCTCCTTAATGTCTGATTCTCAAACTGAGCAACAGGTTCAACGCTATGTCACATCCTGAACAAAACAGCCCTGCCGCCACCCAGGAATCGCAAGCTTTGGCCGAGCGCATCGGCCAGTGGTTGGCGCGCATGCCATTTGCGCAACATCTGGGAATTCGCTTTGAAGGCGCGGCGCCAGGGTTTGGCCGCTGCGCCATGACCATCGCCGATGAGCACTTGAACATGGTGGGCATCGCCCATGGCGGGGTGGTGTTTGCGCTGGCCGACACCACCTTCGGCGTGGCCTGCAACAGCGATGGCCGGGTGGCGGTGGCGCTCTCCGCCCACATCGCCTTTCACGCGCCCACACGGGTGGGGGAAACGCTGATCGCCGAAGCGCACCGCGTCTCCCAGAGCCGCCACACCGGCCACTACCGGGTGGATGTCACCAATGCCGAAGGGCGCGCCATCGCCCAGTTTACCGGCGTGGCCTATCGTCGGGAGGATGCAGTGGAGAAGTGGATGGAAGAGGCAGGGCCTCAACAGTCGGAATGAATAAAACCGGCTTTCCATAATGGAGTGGCGGAAAGCCGGTCGTACGGTATGTTCGTCGCCCATGAGAACACCCGGTTACATCATGTGTGGCGTTTGCAGGGGGAAAGTTGTCCTTGCACGGACAAAATTAGGGCGTTCCACGCGACAAAAATAATTCGCGCGCATCCCAGCAAAAAGTGATTGCAGAAATAATCCCGTTTTCTTATTCTGTTCTGGTGGGAAAAAATCGGCGCATCCTGATGTCGCCTCCCAATGAGCCATTAGGGTCGATTTTTTCACTGCTGCCTACCGCAAGCGCCCCACCCGCCGCATCATGAGAGCGGCGCACCGTATCCGTTACGGATAACGTTGCAGAGTTTTGTTGACCCGCACACTGTGCAAATGCCGTCAACACTGCAGCGTAGGAATGGGGGCATCGCCATGTCCGAAGAACTGCGCATTCATATTCCCGAAGCCAAAGAAGCAGCGTCCGACGCCGTGGACGCGCGCCAGACCCTGGACGACCTGACTGTTTTGCAGTCGAGCCAGGATGTGGACCTGTCGGCGGAACAGAGCGTCGTGTTTGATGGCCTGCGCTCCGGCGCCGAGGATCTGCAAGGACTCTCCATGCTGCAACTGGGCAGCCGTGATACTCCAGAGGATCTGTTCACGCTGCTGGACCTGCAAGAGGGCGCGCTGATTTCAGACGCAGCGCCCATCGCCGCCTCTGCGCCGGTGGACGCCACCCTGCGCGCGTTTGACGGTGGTTTGAGCCTGGACGATGGCAATGGCGTTGACGTCACGCCAATACAGGTGGACGCCGACGCGGTGGAGACGGCGTTTGACATCGCCGATTCACAAACCGGTCAGAATATGGCCGGTGAGTCGGTCACCTTTGCCGCCTCCGCCGCCACTGGCGCGGCCGGCGCAGGCCAGAATCTCTTCTCCCTCAATGTCAGTGACTCCGCCGACGCCGCAGCCGACGTTGCGGGGGTCTCTCTGCGCGCGGCCACAGCGGCGGAAGCTGGTGAGTCGGCAAACGCCACAGTCTCCGGCGGCGGTCGTTTCAGCACCGGCGCGTTTGAGGATCTCAGCACCCAGGCGGACGTGGCGGACTTGACCTTCAGCGTGGGCGCCGACGCCGCCAGCGTGACGGAGACCACAGACGTTCCGTTGGATATCGTTGATGACGCCGCCAGCGCCAACACACCGGACGCCCTACCCGCTGACGATTCGAGCGCGGCACAGGAGGCCAGCGCTGCTGAAGCCGATACGCAGGCGCAACAAGAGAGTGAAACCAGCGCCGCGGCTGAAGAGCCTGCGGATGACGATAGCGCCTCCCTGACCCGCGCAACGGAGAGTGACGCCACCACCAGCGCCAGTGGAGTGGAGAGTGATGACGACTCCGCTGCGAACACGCAGGAGAGCGCCAGCGCGACAACGGAGGAGAGCGACGAATCTGCGCAAGAGGAGACGACAGCCGAAACTGAGGCTGAAGACGAATCCGAGCAGGAGAGCGTCGCCGCTCAACCTGAATCCGAGACCGAGGATGAGTCCGCCGAGTCCGAGCAGGAGGCCGTCGCCGCTCAACCTGAATCCGAGACCGAGGATGAGTCCGCCGAGTCCGAGCAGGAGAGCGTCGCCGTTCAGCCCGAGACCGATTCCGGTGCAGAAGAGCCTGAATCTGAACAAGAGCCTGTGGCCGCTCAACCAGAATCCGACGAGGAGGATGAGTCCGCCGAGTCCGAGCAGGAGGCCGTCGCCGCTCAACCTGAATCCGAGACCGAGGATGAGTCCGCCGAGTCCGAGCAGGAGAGCGTCGCCGCTCAGCCCGAGACCGATTCCGGTGCAGAAGAGCCTGAATCTGAACAAGAGCCTGTGGCCGCTCAACCTGAATCCGACGAGGAGGATGAGTCCGCCGAGTCCGAGCAGGAAGCCGTCGCCGTTCAGCCCGAGACCGATTCCGGCGCAGAAGAGCCTGAATCTGAACAAGAGCCTGTGGCCGTTCAGCCGGAATCCGAGACCGAGCAAGAGAGTGCCGCCGCTCAACCTGAATCCGACGAGGAGGATGAGTCCGCCGAGTCCGAGCAGGAAGCCGTCGCCGTTCAGCCTGAATCCGAGACCGAGCAAGAGAGCGCCGCCGCTCAACCTGAATCCGACGAGGAGGATGAGTCCGCCGAGTCCGAGCAGGAAGCCGTCGCCGTTCAGCCCGAGGCCGATTCCGGCGCAGAAGAGCCTGAATCTGAACAAGAGCCTGTGGCCGCTCAACCTGAATCCGACGAGGAAACTTCCGAATCCGAGCAAGAGAGCGTCGCCGTTCAGCCCGAGACCGATTCTGGCGAAGAGGAGTCTGAATCTGAACAAGAGCCTGTGGCCGCTCAACCTGAATCCGACGAGGAGGAGGAAGCTTCCGAATCCGAGCAGGAGGCCGTCGCCGCTCAACCTGAGCCCGACGAGGAGGAGGAAACTTCCGAATCCGAGCAGGAGGCCGTCACCGCTCAACCTGAGCCCGACGAGGAGGAGGAAACTTCCGAATCCGAGCAGGAGGCCGTCGCCGCTCAACCTGAATCCAAGACCGAGGATGAGTCCGCCGAGTCCGAGCAGGAGACCATGGCCGCTCAGCCGGAATCTGAAGATGAGGTGACTGCTTCCGAATCCGAGCAGGAGGCCGCCCCCATTGACGAGGGTTCCTTGCCGGAGCATCTGGATACGGCCGTTGCCCAAGGCGTGGCCAACCTCGCCACCCAGGACGTCACTGCCGCCCCAGCCACTGAACCGGTGACCTCCATCACCCTGACCGTGGCCCATGGCAGCAACAAACCCTCCACCTATGCCTTTAGCGTGGAGATCGATGGCCAAGAGTATGGCCCGTTTGAGACCAGCAAGTTCTATCAACAAGACGGCTGGGACGAGATCACCATTGATGGCTTGGATCTGGCCAATATGGACCTGTCAGCCATCACCATTCAGCCGCTGGACAATAAATCCAACATGGTGGTGGATAGCATCCGCATTGGCGATTCGGTGTTCGAAGCCGAGGATGGAACCGGCTCGTTCTCCGATAACGGCGACTTTGCGCGCCTGAGCAACAGCGGCAAGTTCGTCACCATCGACGCCAGCAGCGCCGATCTGGGCGGCGCCGTAGAGGGCGGCGCCATCGCCAGCAATCAGGGCGACATGGTCCCGCTGCATATTGAAGCCGAAGCCGTGAGCGCCGACGACAATCTCTACTTCGTCATCAGCGATGTGCCGGGCGATGCGGTGTTGGCCATCGGCGTGGATGAGAACGGCGACGCTATTCCTGCTGGTATGAACAACGGTGACGGCTCGTGGATCGTGAGCAGTGATGAGATCGCTGAACTGATGGTGCTGCCGCCCAGTGACGCGGATGGTGGCGACAGCTTCACCTTGAGCGTCACCGCCGTGACCGAAAGCGCCGACGGCGCGCTCAACTTCGACAGCAGCGCTCAACTCACCGTGACTCTGGATGACGCCTACGGCGAAGCGGGCGCGCGCATCAGCGCCGCCAGCGCCGAAGACGACGCCCCCATCTCGGCGGGTCAAACCATCGAAGCCAGCGACTTTGCCGACGACGTCTCCGCCTGGGGCGACGCGGTGACCCTGGATGATGGCCGCATGCACATCGAAAAGGATGAATCCGGCGTGCGCGAGTGGGATTTCGGCTCCGAGCATGGCAACCAGACGGTGCGCATCAGCTTTGATATGAGCGCCTCGGAGAATGACGGCGCCTCCGGCGGCTGGGAGTCCTCGGGTCGCTTTCAAGACTTCTTCACCGTCAGCGCCAATGGCGAAACGGTGGTCAATGACTCCTTCGGCGATGGCAAAACGTCGCGCATCGACAATCACTATGAGTTCGAAGCGGTCACCGACGCCGACGGCAAACTGACGCTGGCCCTCACCGCCAACACCACCGGCTCAACGGAAGAGGTCTACATCGACAACTTCTCCATCGCCGCAGGCGACGACTGGAGTACGGTGGCCGAGGAGCCGGTGCATATCGGCAATGTGGACTCCGGCGCCGAGGCCGACAACGCCTCGGTGGATCTGAGCGACGCCATCGCCGAGGCCAACGCCGCCTTCGCCAGCGCGATGAACAGCGTGGTGATCATCGCCGACGCCGATCTGCCCGAGGCCGCGGTGCTCAGCGACGGCGTCTACAATCCGGTCAACATGACCTGGAGCATGAGCCCGGAGGCGGCGGAGAATCTGGAGATCGTCCTGCCCGCCGACTATGACGATGGCGACTTCACTCTGCCCATGACAGTGGTGAACACCGCCCCCGATGGCCAGACCCACAGCAGCGAGGCGCTGCTCTCTATCGATGCCGATGAGGCCCCACGGCTGGCCGAAGACCACGAAGCGACGCTGTTTGGCGGCATTGGCGACGATGTCATCAGTGGATCGAGCGACGCTGAGCTGCTCGTCGGCGGCGCGGGAGATGACACCCTCAGCGGCGGCGAAGGCGACGATATCCTGGAGGGCGGCGCCGATGACGACTTCATGATCGGCGATGCGGGCAACGACCTGTTCATCTTCGGCCTCAACTCTGGCTCCGACTTCATCAGCGGCGGCGCGGGCTATGTGGACGTGATTCGTCTGGATGGCATCAGCAGCGAACCAGTGATGACCCTGGATGACGTGGGCGACTGGACCCTCACCACCAATACCGGCTACACCTACACCCCGGGCGATGGGGTGGATGATCTGGACGCCATCGTGTTTGACGAAAGCGACGCCTCCGGCGTGATCACCCTGGCCGACGGCTCGGAAGTGGACTTTGAGGGCATCGACAAAATCATGTGGTAAGCCCGCCACACTGTTTCAGCAACGCCCCGCCCTGCGCGGGGCGTTCTGTTTAGAGCATGCTCATCATCGCCTGACCTGAACGTCGATGTGCGCTACAGTGGCTCAGTGTGCAACCCCCTTTCCCAGCATGAGCGAACCATGAGCGCAGCCAACGCCACTCCCCCAGCGCCCCCGCGTCCGTTACTCCTACTGTTGGCGATTCTCGCTTTGCATCTGGGGCTGTGCCTGTGGAGCGGGCCGATTCTGGAGAGCAGCGACGACCTGTTCTTCGCCGTGCGCTCGCACAATCTGCTGGAACACGGCTTTGCCCCCGCCAACCATCCCCATGAGCATCGCATCGGCCTCTACGCCCCGGTGGCGCTGATCTTCTCACAACTGGGCGTGAACGTGAGCAGCATGGCGCTGTGGCCCCTGCTCTGCTCATTGGCGCTGGTGGCCGCGCTCTACTGGGCTGGCGCGCGACTGGCTGGTCCCGCCGCAGGGCTCGCCGCTGCGCTACTGCTGGCCGTCAATCCGTTTCAGATCATCCACGCCATGACCCTCACCGCCGATGGTCCGTTGGCGCTGTTCTACTTCTTAAGCGGTCTGTTCCTGTTTCTGGGACGACGCGAGCCACCGCGCGCCACCCTCTACGCGCTGCTGTTCGTGCTCGCTTTCACCGCCGGATTCCTCACCAAACTCCCCATCATCTGGATGCTTCCGCTGATCCTGTTCCTGCTTGTGCGCGACTGGCGCGCAGGGGAGCATCGCCGCTTCTGGGGCGTCGCCATCGGTGGCGGCGTGGCGGCGATGGTCGTCTACTTCGGCGCCTATGCCTACCTCTTCGATGACCCGTTGATGCGCTTTCACAGCGTGGAAAAAGTCATCAATGTCGCGCCGGAAGACGCCAATCTACAAGGACAACGCCTCACCATCCGCGGCAAACCTCTGGAGTTTCTGGTCGAACGCCTCACCAGCGGCCCCGTCATGCTGATTCTGGAGCGCCAAGGACTGTCGCTGGCTTGGCTGCTGTGGCTGCCTGCGCTGCTGCTCACTCTGATACGCAGCCGCGTCATGCCCAGGGGCAGCGGCTTCTGGGTGGGCCATGCGCTCAGCTTTCTGTTGCTGTTCTGGTTTGGCTCCACCTCGCTCAGTGAGTACAACCCTGTTGGGTTACTGGGTTACTATCTGGTTCCGTTGCTGGCCCCGTTCAGTCTGCTGGGCGGGGTGTTGCTGGCGCGAGCCATGACGCCGCCGGAGGCGCCCCGCGCCATTCCGTGGACGCTGGCGGGATTATCCCTCTATCTGATCGCGCTGCTGCCGCTGCTGCAGAAACTCGGCGCCCACAAAATCCATATTCTGCTGCTGGCCGCCGTATTGATGATGCTGCTGGTCTATCGACTGTTGGCGCCGCGCGTTACTCTGCTCGACCGCGTCCCCCCTGCGCTGCCCATCGGCGCCGTGGCGCTGGGCCTGATTGCAACCCCGGCGCTGCTGCTGGCGCGCGGGCAGATCGGTCCATTCCCCTATCAAGCCGCCGAGCAGCGCATCATCCAGAGCCACTTCGCCCAACTGGACGCGCCCACCGCTCTGGTTTCCGATCCGCGCACGCTGGATACCGCGCGCCTCTATCTGGGCCTCAAACCGCCCGCCGATCTTACCTTGGCCGACTGGCGCGATATCGACACGCTGCTCAGTCGCGCCGATGCCGCGCCGCTCTACGTGCTGCTCAACGATGCGCGCATCAAGGCCATGGGCAGCACCTACGGGCAGATGGCCCCGCAGCAGTTTGCCGCCTTGACGGCGCAGTGGCGTAAAGTGGAGAGTCAGAGTGGCGTGACGCTGTATCAGGCGCACTGAGAGAGATCGAAGCACACAGAAATTTTGAAGAGTACAGAGACATAGGCTTCGCCCCAGGCCCCGCCGCCGACTGGTCGTCGGCCAATAGTCAGCGCTCGTCGGGCCTGCGTCACGCAAACATTCGCCGCTCTGTACAGTTTTGGTTTCACTTGGCTATAACTTGATTGCCCTTTTCCTATGGATCAGTTTCATATCACTCTGGAAGATGGCTCCTCCTGCCCCGTGCAAGTGGTGCGCTCCCCCCGCCGCCGCACCGTGCAGCTGGTCATTCGCAAGGATGGCGCAGTCACCGCGCGTACGCCGAAGCGCATCAATAACACTTGGCTAATCGCCTGGGCCCAGGAACGCGCCCCCTGGATCACGCGCAAACGCAGCGAACTGCTGACCCGCTTTCCCACTTCTCCCACGCCGCTGTTTGAACCCGGCGCGCCGCACCTGCATCTGGGCAAGATCTATCAGCTGGATCCGCAACTGGCTGCGCGCAAGCGCATCCTCATCCAAGGCGACCGGTTGGTGATCCACGCCCACACCCCCAACCGCCCGGAGGCGCTAGCGGCGCAATTGGACGCCTGGCGCGCCGATTACGCCCAGCGGTTGTTCTCCGCCCGCCTGGCGCGCTGCTTCCCCCCTTTTGCGCAGATGGGTTTCACCCGCCCCACCCTGCGTCTGCGCCTGCTCAAACGCAGTTGGGGCAATATGCGCAGCGATGGCCGCATGACCCTCAATCGCGACCTGATCCGCGCGCCACTCACCTGCCTGGATTATGTGATCGTCCATGAGCTGTGTCACATGGCGCATATGAACCACTCCCCCGCCTACCGCGCCCTGCTCACCCAGATGCGTCCCAATTGGCGCGCCGACAAGGCGCTGCTGGAGCGCACTTTGGCGTAACCTCTCTCTTACCCGCGTCACCTATGTTGATCGGAACTGCCGGTTTGGCTACTCTGAACCTTTCATTCATGTTGCCAAATTTGAGAACGCGACCAATCATGACCCCTCTGCGGCGATCTCTCGGCGCCTTTGCGCGCAGTTTGGCCCTCCCCCTGGCGCTGACGCTCTGGAGCAGCGCCGCCTGCGCGCAGGAGCCTGAGCGCGGCTTGCGCGTCACGCCTCTGCCCGCCTCCGCCATGGCGTCTGACTCCGGCCCGCTCTATAGCGACAGTCAAGCGCTGGTGATCGGCGTCAATCGCTACAACCGCAGCAGTTGGCCCAATCTGACCAACGCAGTGGCCGACGCCCGGGAGGTGGCGGCCGCCCTGCGCCGAGTCGGCTTTCACGCCCGACTCCTGGCCAACCCGGATCTGGCGCAGTTGGAAAGCGCCCTCAAACGCTTTTTCATTGAGCATGGCGATGACCCCGAAGCGCGACTGCTGATCTGGTTCTCCGGCCATGGCCACTCAGAGCAAAACGAAGGCTTTTTGATCCCCGCCGACGCGCCATCCCCTGAAGCAGGCGCGCAGTTCCGCTTCAACACCCTCTCTCTGCGCCGCTTTGGCGAATTGATGCGACTGGCCAAAGCCAAGCACATCCTGGCGGTGTTCGACGCCTGCTTCGCCGGATCGGTGTTTGAGAGCGCGCGCTCGGCCCAGCCGCCCGCCATCTCCCGCGCCACCGGATTGCCGGTGCGCCAATTCCTCACCTCCGGCGACGCCGGGCAATCGGTCAGCGACGACGGCCTGTTTCGGCGGCTGTTCGTCGATGCTCTGCGCGGGCAGCGACAGGCGGATTTCAACCAGGACGGCTTCCTCACCGGCAGCGAACTGGGCATGTTCCTGAGCGATCGCATCAGCAACTACACCCACAACAGTCAGACCCCGCGCTATGGCAAACTGCGCGACCCCGACTTCGACCGCGGCGATTTTGTGTTCCAACTGGCCGCCCGCAAGCCTGAGGCGCCCAGCGCCAGCCAGTCGAACCTCGCTGCCGCCGCGTCTCAGCCCGCTCCGCCGCCCCTAGTCGACGGCGTGTGGCGCGAACCGCGCACCGGCATCCCCTTTGTGTGGATCCCCGGAGATTGCGAACCCGCCGCCAGCGCCAAACCGTGCGCGCCCGGCTTCTGGCTCAGTCAATTTGAGATTACCAACGCCCAATTCCGTCTGTTCGACGCCCAGCACGACAGCGGCGCGTTTGAAGGGCTCACCCTCAACACGCCGCAACAGCCCGTGGTGCGCGTGAGCCACGCGCAGGCGCAAGCCTTCGCCCAGTGGCTTTCAGCGGATGCCCCCGCGCGATTCGTCCTGCCCAGCGCACAGCAGTGGCGCCGCGCCGCGCATCAATTTGACGCCGCCAACGGCGCGGACTGTACGGCGACCAATCTGCTGGATCAGAGCGCGCGCAAACACTTCAGCCGCTTCCCCTGGCTGTTCGCCCCCTGCGCCGATGGCTATGTAATCAGCGCCCCGGCCATGGACGCGGCCAACGCCACGCCGCGACATCTGCGCGGCAATGTGTTTGAGTGGATCGCCGAGCCATCGCCCGCCAACAAATCCCAATATCTGGGCGGCAGTTGGCGCACGCCGCGGCCCTCGGCGCGTGACGATCTGCTGTTCCGCGCCGACGCCCAGCACAGCGCCGACGATCTGGGCTTCCGCTTGGCGGCAACGCATCTGCCGGGAGCGACACATGACTAATGCGCGATTGTCTGCAAAATTCGCCATGGCGCTGAGCGCGTTATTGATGACTTGCCTGGGGTTGATCGGCTGCGCCGGGACGCCTGCCCCGGCGACCCCGCTGGAACAGGTGCGCGTTGCGCTGCCCGACGCAACGCCACGCGCCTATCTGGATCTGTTGGGCGCGCCATCGGACGCCTCGCCCCAGCACACAACCGCCCCCTGGCCGAATCTGCGCCCCATCGCGCTGAAACACATTCCCCCCACACCGGAACCCGGGCAAATCGATTTAAGCTGGCTGGCGGGTTTTGATCTGGATAGCGATGGTTGGTTATCGGTGGAAGAGATCACACTGGGGTGGTCGCTGTTCGCCATTCGCCAGCGCCATGGCCGCCTGTTCCCCGCCACCGCGTTGCGCCATGGCGAAGCGCCCCTCATGGGCCTGCGCCTGACGCCTGCCGATGCACAGCGGTTACGCCAGACCCTCGATGCGCTCAACCCGCAGTGGACGCAACAGGCGCTGGCAGAGTTGGATCGCTTGGCGGCGCTGCCGGTGTTTGACCACATCGCCGGAGATTTGAGCGGGGCGGGAGGAGATTCGGGGAGTGGCGGCGGTGGCGATGGGGGCGGCGATGGGGGCGGCGATGGCGACGGAGATTAACGCCGCCGCCCGACAGACGGGATCCGGCGCGATTCGATATCTGTCCACATATTGACCGTCGCATTCAACATTGGACATTGGCAATTTTGGCGAATGAACAACCCCGCTGTAAGCAGCGGGGTATCAGAAGAGCGCTAACTGCTTAGCTTCGTGCAATTTTGCGTATTCCATACCCTGGTTTTTTACATAGCGACCAATCATGTTTTCATCCCCATGCTTTCCTACTGTGCTGGCAAAATATCCATCTGTCCAAAACTCACCACCCACAGCTGTTTCTTCACATGCGGACACCGTTTGAATATTTCTGGCGCCGTCAGACTCTTCACCATTTTCACGATCTTCGTGACGCTGTAGGTCGGAACTGACTGAACCAGAAAATGCACATGGTCCTTATCTGTTCCTATCTCTAGAAATTTCAGTTGGTAGCGCTGCTCAATCTCCAGACAGACTTCTTTGAGTACTTCGTCTACTCTCTCGTCAAAGACCGCACGCCGATACTTGGCGGGGAACACCAAGTGGTACATCAGCACCGTAACGTTATGGATCTTATGAATGTATTCGCTTATCCAGCCATTTTACGCAGCAAGCTGCGGGGAATTGAACCCGAAGAGATGAAAGATATCGAGGGCTCTGCCCTCGAGCTCCCAACAACCAAACCGTGGGCTCTGCCCATGTATGGTCCGCTCCGCCACAGCAAGAGAAAATATCCATTGATGTGTGAGGCTTAGTTGCGCCCATGTATCCGGCCTGTTGATGAGGGGCTTGTCGCCCTCTGGCCCTGATGGAATTTGCGCGTGGCCCTCCTCAACACACCCTCGACCTCTATGGGCCCTTGGGCAGAACAGGTTTTTGGCCACGCAGGGCTATGCCGTTTCACGCCATCAATCTCGACTCTCTCTCGCAACCTGGCTGGTGGGATCTCTTGTTCTTTCCTTATCGGCCTGTTTTTCTTTTAGAGTTGTATTGCACTCTCTCTACACAGTGGCTCTGACCTGATAGGCCTCCTGCTTCACCAGCATCGCCCATGCGCTGCGCGCCATGCGGTTGGCCAGCGCCACCACCGCTTTATTCGCGCCGCGGCGTTCCGACACCGACACCACCCACCGGCTGCGGCGGTCCGGCTTTTTCTCCGCTACACGCAACACCGCCCGCGCGCCATGAATCAACAAGGTGCGAAGATAACCATTGCCACGCTTGCTGATCCCCGTCAGCCACGCCTTGCCCCCTGTGGAGTGCTGATTGGGAACCAACCCTATCCACGCCGACAGCTCTCGGCCATTCTTAAACGCCCGCACATCCCCCACCGACGCCAACAGCGCCGTCGCCGTGATTGGCCCCACTCCCGGGATCGTCATCAGTAGCCGACACTGTGGATCCGCCTTGGCCAGCGCCTCAATCTCATTGTCATACATCGCTATGCGCTCATCCAGACGCGTCAACTCCTCACACTCCTCCTCCAGCAAGCGCAAAAACAGCGGACTCAATTCCAGACTCTCATCACTCAAAATCAGCACAATCGCTCGTCGCGCCTGCTTAATGCTCTTGGGAAATACGATCCCATACTCTGCCAGCAGTCCCCGAATCTGATTCACCAACGCCGTGCGGTTCTTCACCGCCAAACTGCGTATCCGATGCAGCGCCAATATCTCTTGCTGGGCAACGCTTTTGATCCCCACAAAGCGCATGTTGGGCCGCTGGACCGCTTCGCAAATCGCTTCGGCGTCCACGCTGTCGTTCTTGTGCCGCTTGACGTAGGGCTTCACATATTGCGGCGCCATCAGACGCGTCTCATGCCCATATCCCTGAAATTTCCGCGCCCAATGGTGGGCGCCGCTACTGGCTTCCATCCCCACCAGGCACGGCGGCAGTTGCGCCATGAACTCCAGTAACTTATCTCGTTTCAAGCGCTGTTTCAGAACGCTCTTGCCGCGCGCATCGACGCCATGCAACTGAAACACGCTCTTGCCCAGATCAATACCCAGTACCCGTACCTGTCCGTTTTCGATATGATTGCTCATGGTCCGCTCCGACTCCGTTGAGATGGAAAAACACACCACCATCTTGGCCCATTGCGAGGCCGTTTGGGTAGCGGAGCGGACCATTCCATTACACCCGCTGGGGGCGCCGCCCCCAGCCCCCGCCGCCGACTGGTCGGCGGCCAATAGTCAGCGCAAGCTCAAGCTACGTCACACAAACATTGGCCGTTCTGTGCAGGTTTGGTTTCCTATCGCTGTATAAGCCGCACTTGTGCCGCCTAACGCGGCGACGCGCCTACCGAAGAGGACGCGCTCCCAGCCGTCATGGCCGGGAGCGCGTGAGTCTCCTGTCGGCGCATTTCAACGCCGTGCGCGCATCAATGGGACGCCGCCTCTGCGCCCAGACACGCCGTCAGACTCTCCACCAGTTGATCCAGCAACTGGAGATAGGCGTCCGGCCCCGGTTTCAGCTCTGCGCCCAGCGGGTCGAGCACCCCAAGACGCGCCGCCGAGCCCTCAATCACCGACTGCGCAATGGCCGAAGGGAATTGTGGCTCGCTGAACAGGCAGCGCGCGTTGCGTTGTTGCACGATACGACGCAGTTCATGCAGTCGCTTGGCGCCGGGACGCCGCTCCGGACTGATGCTGATGGCCCCCACCGGCGTGAGGCCGAAATGGGCTTCAAACGCATGATAGGCATCATGGAACACCAGGTAGGGCGCGCCCCGCAGCGGCGCCAGACGCGTGCGCGCATGAGCCTCCCATTGCGCCAGGTTCTGCGCGAAACGACGAGCGTTTTCCGTATAGAGCGCGGCGTTGGCGGGGTCCGCTTTCCCCAACACGGCGGCCATGTGCGCGGCCATCACGGCGCCATTGTGCGGGTCGAGCCAGATGTGCGGATCCATGGCGGCTGTCTCACCGGTTGAGCCTTCTTGCGCACCCATTGCGTGATCAGGGTCCGCATGCTCTTGCGCCTTGTGATCATGCTCATCATGATCCTCATGCTCATGCGCCTCGTGATCATGCGCGTCATGATCCGCATGCTCTTGCGCCTCGTGATCATGCGCGTCATGATCCTCATGCGCAGCGTCATGGTCCGCATGATGGTGATGATGCCCCTCGCCCCATACGCCGCCGCGCCGCATGTGTTGAAGCGACAATCCGTGCGTCTCGATCAAAGGCGCGCTGTGCGCGTTTTGGCCCAGCGTCGCCAACGACTTGACCAGAAAACTCTCCAACGTCGGCCCCACCCAGAACACCACATCGGCCTTGGCCAATGCGCGCGCCTGGGAGGGTCGCAGCGCGGCGTCGTGGGGCGAACCGCCGCCCGCAACCAGAAGCGTGGGCTCGCCCACCCCCGCCATCACCACGCTGGCGATGCTGTGAATGGGTTGAATGGAAGCCACCACCCGCGGCTTCGCCGCGACCGACTGCGCGCTCAGCATTAGCGCGCCGACAAGGGTGAAGATCAACTGCAATGAACGTGTTGCCCGCATGAATAATAGATTGAACAAATGAAACATCTGCATCACTCCAACAGGGTGAGATGGGTTGCGTTGGAATGCAATGTTATATTATAACATTCGTGCAAGGCAAACCCTTTCCTCCATGACGCCGCCACGCAAGGAGTCGACATGAGCGCCAGCGTTGTCCCCAACGCGCCGTTTCCGCAACCGGATCACGACCATGCCCAGTGCATGGCGCGCTTGCGCCAACACGCTGAGAAAGTGTGCTGCGAACGTGGCGCCCGCCTTACCGCCGGACGCGCCCGCGTGTTGGAGATCCTCGCTCTCAGTCACGCCGCCATGGGCGCCTATGAGATCCTCGACCGCTATGCTGAGGATGGCAAGCGCGCCGCCCCCGCCACCATCTATCGCGCATTGGAATTTCTGTTGGAGCTGGGGCTGATCCACCGCATCGCCAGCCTCAACGCCTATGTGGCCTGTCCGGCGCGACAAACCCATGACCCGGCGGCGCTGCTGGTGTGCGACGCCTGCGGCGTGGTCAGTGAAATCCCCTCGGAACGCGGCATGGAGAGCCTGCGCGCCCAAGCCGATGCGCTGGGCTTTTCCATTCGCGCCTTGGTATTGGAGGCCCACGGCCTCTGCCCCAACTGCCGCGCGCAAACGCCCCAAGCGCCGGGAGCTGACCATTGAACGCCGCTGCGCCACACACCGCAGCCTTGCTTACCGCTGAAGGGCTGAGTATCGGCTTTGGCGACCAGACCATTCTCAGTGGCGTGGACCTGATCATCCATCGCGCCGAGATCGTCACCCTCATCGGCCCCAATGGCGCTGGCAAGACCACCCTGCTCAAAGCGCTGCTGGGCTTGATCAAACCACAATCGGGCCGCATCCATCGCACCCCGGGGATGAGCATCGGCTATGCGCCGCAGCGCATGCGCATCGATCCCGCCTTGCCCCTGAACGTGCGTCGCTTGATGACCCTCACCCACCGCCATGATGACGCCGAAATTCTACAAGCTCTGCAGGAGACCGGCGTGGCCAGCCGCCTGGACGCCCCGGTGCAGGGACTCTCTGGCGGCGAGTTTCAGCGCGCGCTACTGGCCCGCGCGCTACTGACCAAACCCGATCTGTTGGTACTGGACGAACCCACTCAAGGGGTTGACTTTGCTGGCGAAGCCGCGCTCTATCGACTCATTGCGCAGCTGCGTAAACACTACGGCTGCGCCATTCTGATGGTCTCCCATGATCTGCATATGGTGATGTCCTCCACCGACCGGGTCATCTGTCTGAATGGACACATCTGTTGCGAGGGAGAACCCTTGAGCGTGGCGCGCCATCCTGAGTTCACCAGCCTGTTCGGCGAAGGGTTGGCGGGGGCCTATGCGGTCTACACCCACCAACACGATCATGAACACGCCATAGACGGCCACGTCTGCCATACCCCGGGCTGCGCCAAACGCCGCCAGGAAGCGCCGCAACACATGGATGCGGATCAACAGAAGGATGCGCTGTAATGGAGATGTTGTTGGATGACTTCTTCTGGCGCGCCCTGCTGGCGGGCGCGGCCATCGCCATCATCGGCGGTCCGCTGGGCTGCTTTATCGTGTGGCGGCGCATGGCCTATTTCGGCGACACCATGGCGCACTCGGCGCTGTTGGGGGTGGCGTTGGGCCTACTGCTGGATCTGGCCCCCATGTTCGCCGTGGCCATCGTGGCGGTGGCCATCGCCCTGCTGCTGGTGATCCTGCAGCGCAATCCCCGTCTCTCCAGCGACACCCTGTTGGGCATCCTCTCCCACGCCGCACTCTCCATTGGCCTGGTAGCCATCAGCTTCCTCACCTTTGTGCGCGTGGATCTGCTCAGCTATCTGTTTGGCGATATCCTGGCGGTGAGTCAATCCGATCTACTCAGCATCGTGCTGGGCGGCGCGCTCATCCTGGCCGTGCTGATGCGCATCTGGCGCCCGTTGCTGGCCCTGACCGTGAGTCAGGAGTTGGCCCAGGCCGAAGGCGTCCCGGTGGCGCGTACGCGCCTGACATTTATGCTACTCATCGCCCTGGTGATCGCCCTGGCCATGAAAGTGGTGGGAGTGCTGCTGATCACCTCCCTGCTCATCATCCCTCCCGCCACCGCGCGCCGTTTCGCCCTGTCGCCGGAGTCCATGGCCATCCTCGCTTCCCTCATCGGCGTGGCGTCAGTGGTCGGCGGTCTCTCCGCTTCGCTGGCGTGGGACACCCCCTCCGGCCCCTCCATCGTGGTCGCCGCCACTTTTTTATTCATTCTGAGCACCCTGCGGGCGCCTGCCCAATCCATCTGAAAAACCTCACGCTTTGGTAAACTCTACTGGAACATCACGCAGATCGTTTGCCTGATTTTGCAGGAATAGTATGAATTGCCTCTGGGAAAATGTTTCTGATGGGAGTATCCTGTAGTGAGGTGAACTTATTCGCGAGATTTCAAACCCTAAAGTCATTCCTGGACTTTAGCGAATGAGGCTAATAAAGCCCTGGCGATTTTCTCCCGCATTCGACGTGGGATTAATTAAACGCGCAAGATAGAGTGGATGGCTCCAGCAATGAATCTGAATGAACTGAAGCGTCGCGTCAGCGAACGCACTGAACAGGACTATGAAGACGTTAGCCGCATCATCAGCGAAACTCTGGAGGTGATCGGCGAAACCCTGGCTGATGGCAAAACAGTCCAACTCCTGGGCTTTGGCACCTTCAGCATTGGAAAACGCTCCGCCCGCGAAGGCCGCAACCCGCAAACCGGCGATCGTATTCGCATCGACGCCAGCCAGCAGGTGCGCTTTAAAGCTGGCCAAGGGCTCAAGCTGAAGGTCAACCCCGACCGCGAATCAGAGTAACGCTCTCCCGCGCCGTGAACTCCGGCGATCGCCCCCCCTGCACTGCATCTCTGACAAACTCACAAACTGCGTAGCGAAACATGTGCTGCGTCGGTTGCGTATGCGCCTGGGCCAAGCCCGGGATATACGCAACCGACGCAGTTTGGCGCAATAATAATGCGCGGCCCAGAGGGCCGCGCATTGACGCGTGGAACAAACAATCTCAGCCAGGATCAGGAGCCTTCGCCCCCAGCCTGTTTGAGCGCTGCGCGCTTCAGATTGGGCTTGAGCACCGTTTGCAGATCCTCCACCCGCTCAGGCGGGTAACCCAGCGCTTTGAAGTCCATGATGCCGTCACCTTTGTCCGTATGGCAGGATTGGCACTTGTGCCCATCTTTGCGGATGCCATGGTTGACGAACAGCGTGCCCATCTGCCGCATCCAGTTGGCCTGCACGTTCTGGGTCGGCTTGTTGTCGGCGGTCAGCGGGAAAGTGGTGTTCCACTCGCCCACGCCGAAGTACTTCATAAACTCATCCATCATGTAGAGCTTGAACGGCTCTTCATACATACGCTTCATGATGGGGTGCTGCATGGCCGCCACCATGGAGGCCTCAGGATTGCCGGTCTCATAGTAGGTGGGGTAGTCGAACGGCAGAATCATGGCGCCGAACGGTCCCTGGTTGCCCATATCCTCATACATCACCGCGTTGAACATCTTGAACGGATAGATGCGGCTCTGCCCCATCTGCATCACTGGACGCAACTTCTCCTCGATCACCCGCGCGCGCTCAGCGCGTTGTTCCGGTGAGAGCGGACGCAGGAAGTCGGTGGCGTCGGCCACATACTTCTCCACATCCACTTCCGGATACTTCTTCTTCAGCTCTTCGGCCTTGGCGCGCACCTCGGCGATGATCTCCGGATCGGTGATCTTGACCAGTTGATTCATCAACGGATTGTAGCTGCTGCCCGGAGTCGGGTTGTCGCCCAGCGCGTTGGCCAGGAAGGTGCCCTGCCCGTTGGACCACAGGAACTGGAAGCCCTTGCCCGGCGCGCCGGACTTGTAGATGTCGTAGTAGACATTGAGTCCTTCGTGCTCAATGAACTCCGGATGCAGCCAGTCGCGCAGCACGATGTTGTCGTCGCGCAGTTTGGTCATGTGGCAGGTTTCACACGCCAGACGATTGACGTGGCCATTGAGGATGGCGCGATCCAGGGATTCCAAATGGGGCGCGTTGGTGTGACAGTTCTCGCACTCCACCACTTTGCCCGGCAGATCGTTGGCCACCAGGTCTACGCCCTTGACGCCGCGCGGAATCTTGTGCCCCTCCGGCTGATGGCAGTCGGTGCAGATCAGACCCGCCGCCGAGTGCACGTCATGGGCCGGCTGGAACGAGGTGCCGCGTTTGGCGCCCGGATGCAGAATCCGGGGCACTTTACCCAGATTCTTCAGCGAAGCGCGGGTATCGTTCACCTGCTCGGTGTCGCCGCCCATATTGTGCTGGTGACAGAACAGGCAGTTACGCTGCGAGGGCATCCCCACAGTCACCGCCGCCGCCAGACTGCGATCCTGATTCCAGCGCATGCCATGGGCGTCTTTAACCACGTAACGCTCATTCATGTCATAGCGGTCAGCGTGGCAGATGAGGCAGTCGATGCCCTGCTTGGCCTCTTCCGGCACATCCCCCACCGGCATCATCTTCTCGGTGGCCGGATGGTAGTTGCCGCCAATGTGGCACTGGCCGCAGCCTTCGCTGTAGAGCACCTCTTTCTCATGCCCGTCATGCATCGGCTTGCCCTTCACCTGCACCGCCCATCCGGTCCAGGAGAACGAGCCCGGCACGCCGCAACCGCGATTGATCTTGCCCAGGGGAATGGCGCGTGTCTTTTCGGAGTTCACCTGGCGGCCGTCATAGCCCCAGGTGGTGAAGCCCTTGTCGGTGGTCTGCATCTTGAAGTGCACGGTATCGACGATATCCTCCAGGGTGCTCACCGCTTTGGTTTCGCCGGTGGCGGTGGAGGTGACGTGCATGGTCTCGTGGCACTGAGTGCAGGTTTTGGGCCCTTCATACTGCTTGATGCCCGCCTGGCGGAAGTAGCCGATGTGCGGGTAGCGCCGCTCGGCGCTGTTGGAGCGCAGATTGAGGAACATCTCGCGCTTGACCCGCTTGGTAAAGGCGTTCTTCTCGTCGGCCAGTTTGATGTCGATTTTGCGCTCATTGGCGGCCACTGTCAGGTCGTCAGCGATGCGCTCAAACTGTGGATCGGCCACACGGGCGCTGTTTTCATAGGTGAGTTCGGCGTTGACCACCCCGGTGTAGCTGGTGAAAAACGCCGGATAGAGTTTCTTGCCGCCAATCAGCGCCACCAGAGCGACGATCAACGTCCCCCAGATGAGCTTCTGCCGATTGCGCACATGCCATTTCCCCTCAGGCGCGCTCATTTTTCATGCTCCTCGTGCTCGTGGTAACCGGTGAACATCATGCGCAGGTCGCTGGTAAGCGTCCGGCCCATGGTGGCCATATAGATATGCATGACCAGAAAGACGGTCAGGAACAACCCCAGCAGATAGTGCAGCAACGCCAGTGGCCACAGCCCGCCCATACCCAAAATGCGATCCGGGGCGTACTGCGGGAACATGTAGGCCAAACCAGTCAGGATCATCAACGGGATGCCCATGTAGGCGACGCCGAAGTAGGTGATGCGCTGCAACGGATTGAAGCGCGCTTCGGGTTTGGGCTCATACGGGTGCGGCGCGCCGGTGAAGATATCGACGCCATAGAACTTGGCCTGTTTGATCAGCGCGCGCAGAAAATCCATGCTCATGATCGGCGCATACTGGCCCCATTCACGATTGCGGATGGTGAACATGACGTAGAAGAAGAAGAGTACGGCCAATGTGATCCCGGCGGTGTTGTGCACTTCGCGCGCAACCGAGAACTCCAGCAACAGAGCGGGTTGATCCAGCGCCGCAAAGTGCAGGCTCGCGCCGCTATAGATCAGGGTCAGGAACAGCGCCGCATTACACCAGTGCCATAGACGCACCCACAGAGGCACCATATAGATTCGCTTAGCCATGGCCATTCTCCCCTTTACCCGAACGGGATGACCGTTTGAGCCCGCCGATGAAACGCCCCAAGCCGTGCCCGGCTACGCCCAACGCCGTGGCCGCCACCAGGATCAAACTCAGTTTGTCCAGCCAATCAACCCGCGTTGAGCCGATGATGTACGCCTCGCCGAGCAAAGCGGCGTTGACTACGCCCACCTTCTCCAACTGTTCGTTGTGGCGATATTTATACAGTTTGGTCAGCAGAATGGAGTCCTTGCTGTGGCACGCCACACAGCGATGTTCGGCCTGTTTGGCCGACAGCACCACGTGGGAGGTCTCCGCCGTATGCGGCGTATGGCACTCGATGCAACGCACCTTTTGCCAATGCATCGCCGGATTGGGCAGCCAGTCGCCGTGGGTCTTCTCCAGATTGGCGATAAAGGAGCGTTGGGTCAGCTGTGAAAACCGCTCTTCAGAGAGGTGGCAGTTGAGGCAGAAGCCATTGTCCTGCGCAATCACCTCTTCGATGGGCATCTCCTCCCGCTGCATGGCGAAATCATGCGGATTATGACAGGAGAAGCAATTAAATCCCTTCTTGATGCGCTGAGCGTGTACGCTCTGCGCAAACTCCTGCCCCACTTTCTCGAACTTCTCTTCTATGCGGCGGTTGTCATCATGACAATCCAGGCACTTGAGCGTCTTACTGCTCTCCTCCGGCTCATGCGGATAGCGCACATAGCCATCCTCATGGCAATCCTGACACGCCAGATCGCGGTGGCTGGAGTTGGCGAAACGAGCATGATCCACCCACAAGCTGACAAACTCGCCGCTTTGCGGGTCCCGCGCGCCCATCCCCTTCATGCCATGGCACCGCAGGCAATCACCGGGTTTATCCTGCCCGCTGACCACGACATTGTGACCGATGGGGCGTTCGGCGGCGGACGCGGCGCTGGACGCTTGCACGCACCACGCGCCCATGCCGAGCAGGACCCAGAACAACGCGCTGTGCGCAAAACCCCTTCGGGCCGACGCAGTTCGTGAGCTTGTCATCATCAACACCCCACAGTAAGAGCCATCTTGACCTGCTGGGACGATTGCGCCATCTCACGCGCCACCGCTCTGCGATCAAAGACAAAAATATTATAATATGCGCATAGACTCATCATGTGCCTCAAACTCTACGATTTCAATGCGTTTCTCAAATCGTAACAGAATCTTCACCGATCTGTTGATAGACCAAGCAATCTCTGGAGTTTGCGCGCAAAACACAGCCAGCATACGCGATATGAAAAACTTTCTACAACCCCTGCAAAACTTTTTAAACCTCTGTTCACAGGTGAATTTTTAATATCGCGAAAACGCCTCTCCCAAAACAGAACGCCACCCGTTGCCGGATGGCGCTCACTATTTTCCATGTTAATGCCTCACCTCACGCAGAAAAATTCTCTGCCCGACGCGACGCGCTAGCGCAACTTGAATCCACTCAACGCCTCATTGAGCTCCTGACCAATTTTGGCCATATTGCCAGAGCGGGAGTTAACCGACTGGCTGATCTGCGTCAGCGCATGGGCGGCGCCCTTCACCTGACTGACAACCTGCTCCAAGCCGTCCGTGGCGCTGGCCACGCTGCCTACCCCATCGGAGATGGCGGCGCTCCCTTTGGAGGCCGCCGCGACGCTGCGCGTCACCTCCTCCACCGCATGGGAGATCTCCGTCACCTTGATATTGACGTCCGACACCCCCCCGGAGACCTCGGACAAACTATGATTGGAGTGAATAATCTGCTGCGAAACCCCCTGCAGATGCTCCTCCACCGTACGGCTCTCATCGGCAATGCTGTTGATCGCTGTCGTGGAGCGCTCCAGCGTGGCGTATTGCGACTCAATGGCGTGGAGAATCTCCTGATTGTTCTCGTGAATCTCCTGAATACCGGCGCGGATCTTGTCGCTGGCGCCCACCGCGCGAGCGCTATTGGCTTGAATCTCATCGATATTCTGCGAAATTGTCTGGGTCGCCTCAGCGGTCTGCGCCGCCAGCGCCTTGACCTCATTGGCCACCACCGCAAAGCCTTTGCCCGCTTCTCCCGCGCCAGCGGCTTCAATGGAGGCGTTCAGGGCGAGCATATTGGTCTGGTCGGCGATGTCATTGATGATGCCCACCACCGCGCCGATGCTCTGTGAAGACTGTTTGAGCGAAGCCAACACCCCCGAGAATGCTTTGGCCTGCTGCGCCGACCCCTCCGAAGCCTCGGCGGTCACATGGCACTGCCCCAGCGCATCCTTGAGCATGGCGCGCATCTCCTCCACCGAGGAGGCGACTTCACGCAATCCGCTGACATTGCGATTCATCGCGCCGCTGACCGACTCCAGCGCCGCATTGGAGCTCTCGGAGCTGGCGGAGACCTGCTCCAGATTGCCCGCCGCCCCCTCCATCACGCGGGTGATCTCGGTCATGTTGGCGCTCATCTGCTCCGCCGCCGCCGCCATGGCGGTCATATCATCCTTGGAACGTTCGGCCTGATCGGCGATTTCACGGATGGTGTGGGTGACCGAGCCGGTGGCTTCGGAAGCGGATTCGGCGTTGGCGTTGAGTTGGTTGGAACTGCCCCCCAATTCACCCGATGCCGACGCCAATTCACGCGCGTCGCCACCCAACTGTTTCGCATACTCCTTGAGTTTGCTCAAAAGGGAGTTCAGTTGATCGGTCATTTCATCGAGCGCTGTGGAGAGATCGCCGATCTCATCGCCCTGATCAATGCCAACCCGTACATTCAAATTACCGCTGGCGATGCGTTTGGCCGCTTGGGTGCACGCCAATACCGGGTTGGCCACCAAGCGCGCCACCGTGCGCGTCAACAACACCGCAATACCCAGGGCGATCAGCACAATGATGCCCATGGTGGCCTTGGACGAACCAATATTCGACTCAACGCTCAACAGGGCGGCGTCCATTCTATCGTGGACCAACTCCTCCGCCTCATCGGCGCTGCGGGTAAAGGACTCGAACGTGTCATGGAAGCCTTTGTCGATCCCCACCTCTTTCTCGTGCAACGCCACGGTGTTGGCATGGCGCGTCATGGCAAGGACCTTGAGGTCTCGCGCCTTTTTCGCCAAGCCCGCGGCTTTCGCCCTCGCCCAGTTCGTCTCCCCCTGATCCAGCAGTTTGGCGCCTTTTTCAAACTGCGCCGCCACGGCCTCAGGGGTGACGCTCTCATCACCGGAGAGCATCTCTTCCAGGAACAGATGCGCATCAGCCAAGTAGTACTTGGCGGTCGCTACGGCAATTGCGGTGTCCGGCTCCACGTTCTCATCGCGCAGCGCCAGAAGGTCATCAATGCCGCCTTGCAATACTTCATATTGTTCATCAAAGGCTTGATCGACTGCGCTACCCGTGCTTGACGTGCCAGCGAGCAGATCGTAGCGCTGCTGGGCATACTCACGAAACGCCGCCAATTTTTTTTGTACCTCGCGAATTTTAACCACTACCGCCGGGTTTTCGCTGGGGATGAATTTACCTTCCTCGTTCTCCCCGCCTTCGACCATGGCTTTGGCGTACCACTCGGTCTCGGCCAACTCCGCCCACACCGTATCGATGCTGTCTTGCGACTGACCGGAGAGAATCTCTTCCAACTTGAGGTGGGCATGGGTGGAGGTGAGTTTGATCTCCATGGCGGCATCGCCAAGCGGAGCCAGTTTGGCGCCCAGATTCGCGCCTTGTTCGCCAACAGCACCGATAAACAGCAAGCCCGCCACACCGGTGATGGCGGTGACTGCGGCCATGATCAAGTAGGTGACCAGGAGTTTGCTTTTGAGCTTGAGCCCATTAAAAAAACATCGGCTTATTTCCTTTTGTAAGCGATGCGACAGTGACTGCGTATAACGCAAAAGCTCAATTGAGTACAATGTTAGTTATTTCTTATATTCGTATGCCGCTACGCGATGGCGCAGCGGCATACTCAACCTCGGATTAATACATCAGATCAAACAACTGCTCGCCCAGCACAAATGCAGGCCCCGCCAATATCAGCGCAATCAATAGAGCGCTGGCCAACGAGCGGATATCCGAAGAAAAAAAAGATTCTACAACCATCATGCAACACCGTTTCAATTGGAGTATTGGGCGGTCGGCAAAGTTCGCGCAGGTTGGCGCAGCGCGCCAGATTGCTTCCCACAGGAAACATCCGCGACAAACCGGCTGCACGCGCAAGCATTCGCTGACTTCGCAACCGCCAGACCATTTCAACCCCCGTGTTGCATCCCAAATCTGCGCCGCATCCTGGCGACGCCATGCCGAACGCGCAAGCGCCACGCATCTGTCGCTGTGGAACGTGTCCCCGTCCTGAATCAGCGTGCGTGGCGGCGCAAGCGCCCCGGCATGAGTAGCAGTCTATGGAGAGTGATTTTCACAATCAATCATACAGTGCGATTTCCTGGAAATATCATACCCCTGCAGACAAAGCGTCACATTGTCAGGCGCCAACGTCATGCGTCTTTGTTGGGCTGCGCGTAATGCTTGTCCACTTCCAGAATGTGGTGCACGAGCCACTGTTTGACGAAAGCGATGACGTCATCAATGATGGCGGAACCCTCGTTCTCAAACTGCTTCTTGATCCCGCCCAACTTTTCGATCAGCTCCTTATGCTCGCGCTCATGGGCCGCCAGATCGGCATAGCCGGTATCCTGCATATACTTCTCTTCGCGCGCGAAGTGGTACTGTGTATAGCTGCACAGATCGATCAGCACCCGCCGCATGATCTGGTCCGGCTGCTGCGCGTCATGGGCGATGATCAACTTGTTGAGGAGGTTGAGCAGACGCTTGTGATCCTCATCCAGGAAGGAGACCCCCACCTCATAATTCGCCTGCCAATTGATGCGACCGGACTCCGGCAATTTGTCGCGTTCGCCCTGATACAGCGCATCCAGGTGGTCAAACAGTTGCTGGCGCACCGGCTCGAACCTCTCATAGCGGGAGTTGGCCAGTTTGAGATCGCCTTTGTTCACCGCCGTCACCACTTCCGCCGCCAACTGGTGAATCTGCTCATGGTGCGACACCAGGTCACGGAACAGCGGCGCATCGCCAAGCAGCTCCCCGCCCTCGCCATAGAGCCAGCGACCCAACTCGCAGTCCTGCGCGCCGGTCACCTGACTGGGCTCCATTTTCACCCGCTCCATCAGCACGTTGGCCAACATCGTCATCCAGTTGATATGCGCCTTCTTCACCGACTCGGCGTTAAACTGCGGTACGCCCCAATTGATGCCCAACATGGCGCTGATCAACGAGTCGCTGGCGTTATCCACCATGGTCACCAAGGAGCCGAATTGGGTCACTGATGCGTCGGTATAGCGCGAGTAGGACTCCACCTGCCCCATATGGCCCTGCACATCTTCAGCCTCGCTGCGCGCCTCATTGGCCAGGTGCGCCAACTTGTCCACCTCCTCATTGGCGCTCAAACTGTTCTGCGCCATCAACTGCGTAGCCTCCGCCGATTGACTGGCGGAGTCGGCGATGCGGGTCACGCCATCGGCGGCCAGCATCGCCGAGCGCGCCACTTCGTCGGAGGCCGATCCCAACTCGTTGGCGTTAACCGTCACCTCGGAGGCCGCGCGGGAGACCGCGCCCACCGATTCATTGACATCACGGATGGCGATAATCTGCGTGGCCACCGCTTCGGCGATCTCGCGGTTGGCTTCGTCGATGCGTCCCACCGCCTGCACCACCTGACTGGTCATGTCGGTCACGCCGCGGGCGCGATCCTGAATGTCGTCCACTTTGCGGGTGATATTGCGGGTGGCTTCGGCAGTCTCGGCGGCCAGCGCCTTGACCTCATTGGCGACCACCGAGAAGCCCTTGCCCGCTTCACCGGCGCCCGCGGATTCAATCGATGCGTTGAGCGCCAGCATGTTGGTCTGATCAGCGATGTCGTTGATCATCCACCACCTTATCGATCTCCTGGGTGGCGCTGGCCAACTCCTTGATGGCGTTTTGCGCCGATTTGGTCAGTTCATCGGCCTGACGCGACTCCTCCCGCGCCGACTGTGTCTGCTGGTCGATCTCCGACAGCGACTGCCCCATGGAGCCCACTGCGCTATCCACCTGGGTGATGGAGCCGGAAATCTGCTCCAGATTCTGACGCACACTGGCGACATTGGCGGACATCTGTTCGGTGGCCGCCGCCACGGTATTGACGTTGCCAGAGACATCCGCCGCCTCATGCGCCACATCCCCCATGGCGTTGGCCAGCGCATTGGCCTGCTCGTTGATCTGCTGCATGGAGCTGGAGGCCGACTGCGCGGCGGACTCCATGCGCGAGATCCCTTCACTCTGACGCTTGACCGACTCCATGGTGTCGCGCGCCTGCTGGCGAATGCCGCCGGCGTCTTCACTGAGTACGCCGCGCACTTCATTGAGCTGGCGCACCGCCGCCGACACGCTGTCGGTTTGCAACGAAACCCCGCGCAAAATATCCGCCAGGGAGTCCACCATGGCGTTGAATCCCCGGCTGATGTCATCCAGCTCGTCGGAGCGGGCGGGAATCTCCAAACGTTCGGTCAAGTTGCCGCCGGTGATGCCGCCGATGCCGTCGGCGATGGATTTAATGCGCCCCACCACCCGCTTCGTCACCAACCAGTAAATCACCATGGAGACCAGCATCAGCAGGAGGATCGGCCCCCCCAGTTTCCACACCAGCGAACTGCGAATCGACGACACCACATTCAAGTCCACCCGATACACCAGCACGCCCACCACCTTGCCGGAGAAATCCTTGATGGGATGGTAGGTCAAATGGTGGTCATCAAAGGGGAAGTTCAGATCGCCCCGCATCGACTCCTTGAGCGAATCCGGCGCAATATCCTCCACCGGCATCCCTTTGGTGGCGCTGGTGAGGAGAAATTCGCCAATGCTTTTGGGGGTGGTCTTGGCAAATCGCTTGGCCACATTGAGCTGTGATTTGTGCATCAAAACCGCGAACTCCTCCTCTTCGCGGGTTTTGGACTTGTTCACCACCTGGGCCATGGGCATCAGCGTCTCCACCGAGCCCACCTGCTTGCCTGCTGCATCAAACACTGGCGACAGGCCACGCAGCACAAAACCGCCGCGACCGATCTCAATGCCCAGCAGCGGCTTGCCGTCGCGATTGATGCGCAACACGGTGTCGCGAAAGCTGGACAGATCGTCGCCGCCGGTGCCGTTCCAGATGCGCAGGAACGATTTTGCGGGCGGCAGGTGGAAGTGCACGCGGAATTTCTTGATGCCGGTGACCTTCTCCACATCCGTCTTGATGGACTTCATGAACGCCGCCAACTGCTTGCGCGCGCCCTCTTCGTCACCGGCGGCGACGGTTGCGTAGGCGTCGCGCACCTGCGGCAACGCCGCCACCAGCGCCGAGGCCACCAGCGCCTTGTGGCTGATGCGTTCGATATTCATATCGACGTCATGCAGCTTGGAGTTGACGCGCTGGTCAACCAACACTTCAATGACGTTGTAGAGCGCCGATGACGAGATAAAGTAGACCGCAACGCCAATGATCAGCATCAGGAGGGTGACGGGGATGATGAGCTTGAACTTCAGTGACATGAGATCACTCCCGTAAAAGGCGGGTTCACACCAGAAAACTCCGCCCTGGAGCCCCCCCCCAAAGCAGCGTTTTGCTTCATGTATTGTCTTAAGCAGGATAGCCTAAACCGCGTTAACGGGCTAGAAAACTTGTCATAAAATTTTCATATTTCCATCACTTAAACAGAATGAGAATCACCCACAACAAGCCATTGGCGACTGCGCCAAGAAACCTGCGCTCCACTGTGCCCACAAGCAACTAATTTTCGACAAATCGTTGATATTTCTATCATCAACTATCTGGTCTCGGAATTGCTTCCTTTTCGAATGGCGAATCAAAGACCAAGGCGCATCAACATAATTATCGCGCCAGGAGTTGGCTATGGCTGTAAACACAACCTGAACGCCAGACATAATCTGAAATACTCAATTAACATGACGAGGGCGCCAGTGGCGGCGACTGAATTCAGTGAGCATACACGCATTCTTTGACAAGGATGAGTGGCCCCAACGGTTATCCCCCTGGGCAGTGACGCGATCGGTCTCCGGTTATCTGGTCGGCGTGACTCTGGTGGGCAACCTGTTGGCGCTCGCGCTGCCATTGATGCTCCTGCAAATCTACGATCGCATCCTCCCCAACCAGGGCTTCAGCACCCTGAATCTGCTGATCATCGGCGTGATCATGGCGATTCTGGTGGAAGCTGAACTGAAACTGATCCGCGCCTATGTGGGCGGCTGGGTCGGCGCGCGCTTTGAGCATCTCTCCAGCTACAGCGCCATGGAGCGCATGCTCTTCACCAACCTGCCGTCGTTTGAAAAGGTTGGCTCGGGGGTGCATTTGGAGCGCATGGAGGCGCTCGGCTCGCTCAAGGATTTCTACTCCGGCCAGGGGCTGCAGGTGCTGCTGGACCTGCCCTTCGTGCTCATCTTCCTGGGCTTCATCTACCACCTGGGCGACTGGCTGGTGCTGGTGGTGCTGACGGTGTTCGGCATCTTCATCGGCGCCGCGCTGTGGGTAGGCAAACGCCTGAAAATGGCGATGAATCATCGCATGACCGCGGATGAAAGGCGGCTCAACTTCATCATCGAAACTCTTTCGGGCATGCACTCCATCAAATCCATGGCCATGGAGGCGCTGATGCTGCGCCGCTATGAACGCCTGCAGGAGGGGTGTGCGGTGCACGCCCGCCATGTGGTGCTGCAGAGCGCCACCGCCCAGGGCATCGGCTCGTTCTACGCGCAGTTCACCATGATTCTGGTGGCCGCCGTGGGCGCCACCCTGGTGATCGACCACAAACTCACCATGGGCGGCATGGCCGCCTGCTCCATGCTGGCCGGTCGCGCCATGGGACCGATTCAGCAGGCGGTGGGCGTGTGGGCGCGGTTTCAGACCATTCGTCTGGCGCGCGAGAAAGTCAACGCCATCTTCCATATGCCGGTGGAGTTCAAATCCGGCCTCGGCGAAGCCCCGCAGATTCAGGGGCGCATCACTCTGCGCGACGTCAGCTACAGCTTCGCCGAAGGGCGCGAGCCGCTGCTGCACGATCTCAACATCGACATTCAACCCGGAGATTTCGTTGGCATTCGCGGCGACAACGGCAGCGGCAAGAGTTCGCTGCTGTGGCTGATGATGGGGGCGTTGCGTCCCAGCGGTGGAGAGGTGCTCATCGACGGCGAGGATCTGCGCCAATACGACCCGCGCACCCTGCGCGACAAAATCGCTTATCTGCCGCAAAAGGGCGAGCTGTTCCAGGGCACGCTGCTGGACAACATCACCATGTTCCGCGACGAATTGCGCAACGACGCCGTGGCGCTGATCGAACGCATGGGGCTGGATGAAATTCTACAACATATGCCCAAGGGCTATGAGATGGACATCGATGACGGGACCAAGCAGGCGCTGCCCATGGGCATCCGCCAGCGCATCGTCATCGCCCGCGCCCTGCTGGAGAACCCCCAAGTCATTCTGTTCGACGAAGCCAACGCCTCCCTGGATGGCGCCGGCGACGAACAGTTGCGGCGCTTTATGGACGGCTTTCGCGGCAAAGCCACTGTGGTGCTGATCAGTTCGCGCCCCTCCTGGCTGAAACTGGCCGACCGCCTGTTTGACCTGGATGACGGCGAGTTGATCGAGCAACAGCGCACGCCGCCTCCACCGCCCAAGCCCAAGCCTGCGCCCAGCGCAGATGCGCAGCCTCCAGCGCCGCCGCGCACTTTGGCTGAGCAGCTGGGTGACAAACTTGATGAAGCCATTGAGCTCTCCTCCCCGGTGGTCAGCGGCTCTTCGCGCCAAGGCGAGCCGGAGGTGGATCAACTGTTCGTATGGGACGCCAACCCCGAAACCGACATCGCTGACAATCTGTTCAGCCAGGCGTTTGAAAACGGCCTGTCATCTGGCGGCAAGAGCGGCGGCGGCGCCAATCGCCCCAAAGCCAGCATCAACAAAGCCCCCGCTCAACAGCAGTTGGACTCTGCGCAGAGCGATTCGACGCCACACTCCGCCCCCATGCAGAGCGACGCCTCTGGCGAATCCGCACAGCCGCAACAGCGCGTCAAGCCTCACGGCCGCCGCATGAGCGCTGAACAGCGTACTCGCCTCAAGCAGGAGAAGCGCTCGCACGGCCAACGCCGCCGCAACAAGAGCGCTGCGGAAAATCGCCACACTGATCAACCCCAGGCGCCAGAGCAAAGCCAATCGACCACACGCAGCGACTACGCCGATGACACGCTGCTCGACTCCGCCTTCGCCAGCGGCCTCTCCATAGAAGGCGAAATCGACGCGATTCAGGAGGCCTCGACGCCGCCTGTGGAAGCGCGCAACGCGAGTCGCCCACAAAAGCGCGTCAAACCGCGCGCCCGTCGCATGAACGCAGAACAACGCGCCCAGGTTCAACAGACAAAACGCAAACGCGCAACCAGGAGCTGGTCCGATGGCTGAACAGCGCGCCAACAACGCCCCTGGCGGCAACGCCGCCGGATTTCTGGAGGACCGCGACACCCGCACGCGCATCGGTCGACGTCAGGAGCGCTATCTGGCCCAATCGGCCGTGCTGGAGGAAGCGGGTCTGCCCAGACTGGTGCGCTTTGCCGCCATCATCTCCTGCGGCGGCGCGCTCACCTTCATGCTGTGGACCGGCTTCGCCACCATGGACGAGGTGGCCAAAACCCGGGGCGAGATCTCCCCCTCCGGCTCACTACAAATTGTGCAGCACCTGGAGGGCGGCATCGTCGATCAGATTCTGGTGGATGACGGCCAGTTGGTGGAGCAGGGCGAGCCGCTGGTGCGCTTGAAAGCCGAAGAGGCCAGCGCCGAATATGCGCAAGCGCGCTCGCGCGAGGCCACCTTGATGCTGCAGATCGCCGAGAAGCTGGCGCTGGTGAGCGGTCACCCGCTGTGTGAATCGCAAACCAAGGAGCCCGAACGCCGCGCCCCCATCACCGATTGCGTCGGCGACGACGCCTGTGAACTGGCCAGCTCGCTGGCCCTGGAGCGCATCGCCGACGCCGCTTTCCAGATGGAGTACGCCTCTCTGCTGTTGAAGACATGCCTGGTGCTGGAAGCCAAACGCCAGGCGTTCCTCAGCCAGGTTTCGGTGCTGGAGGCGCAGTTGCGGCAAAAGCGCGCCCGCCGCGCCAAGCTCAACGAACAGCTCAAAGCCTATGATCAGCAGGTGAGCATTCAGGACCAGGAGGTCAACCTGCGCGAACCGTTGGTCAAACGCAACCACATGTCGCGCCTGCCGCTACTCAGCGCCATGCAGTCCCGCGCCGCCACCCTCACCGACCGCAGCGAGATCAGCGGCAATCTGCTGATGGTGCCGGAGGAGGAGCGCGAGATGCGCCGCAAGATCCGCGAAACGCGCAGCAATTTCAAACAGCAGGCGCTGCTGGAGGTGGATGGCGCGGTGGCCGAGCTGACCGCCGTGCGCGCACAGATTCCGCGCCTGCAGGATCGCTTGGAGCGGCTGGTGGTGCGCGCCCCCTTGGAAGGGGTGATCAAAGATGTGCAGATCAAGACCAGCGGCGGCATTCTACCGCCTGGCGGCACGGTGGCCGAGCTGGTGCCCTTCGCCGGTCTGCCCACCGCCGAGGTGCGCATCTCCACGGAAGATGTGGGTCACGTACGCGCCAGTCAGCCAGTGACCATCAAGGTCTCCACCTACGACTACGCCCGCTACGGCGGCATCACTGGAGAGCTGCAGAGCATCTCCCCCCACACATTCCAGGATGAGAAGACCGGCGAAGCGTACTACAAGGGAGTCGTCCAGCTCAGCAAAGACCACGTGGGCGAGAATCCGCTGGAGAACCGCGTGCGGCCCGGCATGATTGTGGACGCCACCATTCACACCGGCTCCAAGACGCTGCTGGAGTACATTCTCAAGCCAATCCACAGCTCCATGGACGAGTCGTTCAGCGAACGCTGACGCGCCCACCTATGCAAACGCCGCCCCGAAACCGGGGCGGCGCGCAAAATCTCTCGGCTGTCTGTTCAACGCCAGAGGCGCTGCTTTTACGCCTTATCATCGGGCTTGGCGACCGACTCCTCGGCATAGCGCTCCTTGATCTCCAGCGCCTCGGGCAGAATCTCGTGGAACACCGGGATCAGCTTGGGATCGAAGTGCACGCCCGCGCCCTCATCGATCACCGCCACCGCCTTCTCCACCGGCCACGCTTTCTTATAGGGGCGCTCCGAGGTGAGCGCATCGAACACGTCGGCGATGGCGATGATGCGCCCGGGCAGGGGGATATCCTCTGCGGCGATGCGGTTGGGGTAGCCGCTGCCATCCCACTTTTCATGGTGGGTCATGGCGATCTCTTTGGACATCAGCATCAATTCGGAGGGGTCGTCGCCGATGATCTGCGCGCCGAACGCCGGGTGCTGGCGCATGATCTCCCACTCCTTATCATCCAGCTTGCCGGGCTTGAGCAGCACGCTGTCGGGAATGCCGATCTTGCCGATGTCGTGCATGGGCGCGGCGTGAAACACCAGATCGGTCCACTCCTCGGAAATCTCCAGCGCTTGCGCCATGAGGCGCGAATAGTGGCTCATGCGGATCACGTGCAGACCGGTTTCGTTATCCTTGAATTCGGCGGCGCGGCCCAGACGACGAATGATCTCCATGCGGGTGCGCACCAACTCCTCGGTGCGCTCATCCACCATGCGGCGCAGTTCACGCTGTTGATCATACAGCGCCAGATGGGTGCGGACACGCACCTTGACAATGGGCGGGCTGATGGGTTTGGTGATGTAGTCCACCGCGCCCAGCTCCAATCCCCGGCGCTCATCCTCCTGCTCGCTCTTGGCGGTGATGAAGATCACCGGAATTCGCGCCGTGGCCGGGTCGGCCTTGAGACGACGGCACACTTCGTAACCATCCATCTCCGGCATCATCACATCCAGCAGGATCATGTCCGGTTTGCTCTCGGCGCTGGCGATGCGCAACGCCTTATCGCCATTGAGCGCCGCTTTCACCTTGTATTCGCCGCGCAGCACGCCGCTGAGCACATCGATATTTTCCGGCGTGTCATCCACCACCAAGATGGTGGCGCGTTCAGGGGTCAACGTCATGATCCATCCTCTGTGTCACCTGGGGTCACGCTCAAGCGCCAGCACTCAGCATAGCGGAAACGCCCCATCCGCCGCCAACCCTTTTCAACCAAATCAACAGGATTCGTCAATGCATCGGCCACACACATGGCGTTGGCGCCGCCCGAGCGATAGAATTTGTTGCGCAATCGCCATCATCACGCCCTTTGCGCGGGCATAATGCCTCAAAATCACTCACTTCTCTTCCGTCACAAGAGGCTGTCATGGATCACCCCTCCTCCTCCGCCACGCCGATGCAGTGGTTGATTCAGTGTCGACTCAAACGCCGTGAGGCCCTCAAGGGCTCGCTGCTGGGCGCCGCTGCGCTGGCCCTGGGCGGCGTGAGCCAAGCCCGCGCCGGGTGCGACGACGAGCAAAAAGTCGATCTGTCGCTGGACCCCACCACTCTGGCCTTCAAACCAGTCCCCGCCGCCATTGCCGACGACCATCAGGTCAGCGGCGGTTATGTGGCCGAAGCGGTGATCCGCTGGGGCGATGCGGTGCTGGCCGACGCGCCGGCGTTCGACCCCAGCCAACACAGCGCCGAAGCCCAGGCTAAACAGTTTGGCTACAACAACGACTTCCTCGCCTTCATGCCGCTGCCCGCAGGTTCGGACAACGCTGACCACGGCCTGCTGTGCGTCAATCACGAATACGTCAACCCGGTATTGATGGCCCCAGAGGCGCGCCGCAAGGACCCTGAGCTGGCGCAGGAGCGCGCCGCCATTGAGATGGCCGCCCATGGCCACACGGTGGTGGAGATCAAGCGCAACGCCAAAGGTCAGTGGGAGCCGGTGGCGGGCGGGCGTTACAACCGCCGCATCACCGCCCACACCCCCATGACCCTTTCCGGCCCCGCCGCCGGACATGCGCGACTGCGCACCCACGCCGACCCCAGCGGCGCGCATGTGCTGGGCACCCTCAACAACTGCGCGGGCGGCGTCACCCCATGGGGCACCATCCTCACCGCCGAGGAGAATTTCCACAAATACTTCGACGGCCACACCAGCGATCCGCTGGAGGCCCCCGCGCACAAGGCGTATGGCCTGGGGCGCGGCGCCGCTTTCCCGTGGGCGCAGTTCGAGCCGCGCTTCGATTTGGCGCAATCCCCGCGCGAGCCCAACCGCTTCGGCTGGGTGGTGGAGATCGACCCCTACGACCCCCAATCCACGCCGGTCAAACACACCGCGCTGGGGCGTTTCAAACATGAAGCCGCCACCACGGCGCTGACCCGTGATGGCCGCGTGGTGGTCTACTCCGGCGACGACGAAACCTTTCAGTTCCTCTACCGCTTCGTCTCCGCCAGAGCCATGAATCCCAACGACCGACAAGCCAATCTCGGCCTGCTGGATGAGGGCGTGCTCAGCGTGGCGCGCTTCTCGGAAGAGGGAACCCTGCAGTGGCTGCCGCTGATCCACGGCCAGGGGCCGTTGACGGCGGAGAATGGCTTCCATGATCAGGGCGAAGTGCTGATTGAAACCCGTCGCGCCGCCGCCCTGCTGGGCGCCACGCCCATGGATCGCCCCGAGGATGTGGAGCCCAATCCGGTCAATGGCAAAGTCTATGTGATGCTGACCAACAATAAGAGTCGCCAGCCGTCGGAGGTGGATCCCGCCAATCCGCGCTGCAACAACCAATACGGCCACGTGCTAGAGTTGACGCCCCCCGGCCCCGACGCGCCGGAACACGACGCCGAGACCTTCCGTTGGGACGTGTTCCTGCTGGCCGGGCCGCTGGATGGCGAAGCCGAGGCGCGTTACCATCCGCTCACCGCCCACCACGGCTCGTGGATGGCGGCCCCGGACAACTGCTGCTTCGACAAACGCGGCCGCTTGTGGATCACCACCGACCAGGGCGGATCCCAAGCCAAGCGCAACCATCCCGACGGCGTCTATGGCATGGATGTGGACGGTCCCGGTCGCGGCCTGCCCAAGCGCCTCTACGCCGCGCCGCGCGACGCCGAGTTGTGCGGCCCCTGCTTCACGCCGGACAACGCCACCCTGTTCGTGGCGGTGCAGCACCCCAGCGAACATAAGAAAGTCGCCTACGAGAACCCCACCACGCGCTGGCCCGACTTCGACCCCGCCCTGCCGCCGCGTCCGGCGGTGGTGGCGATCCGCCGCGTCGATGGCGGTCCCATCGGCGGCTGATCCGTCACAACCCGTTTCTCCTTGAGAGGACGCAGCCCCCGCCCCCGTTGTCGTTGCGCCGCCCTTGGCGCAGCGGCGGCGGGGATCGCGCCGGTCGCGTCCTCTTTTTTTGTCTTAGCATTCGAAAATGAATACTGAAACGCTATAAGATATTGAGGGCTGCGCCCTCAAACTCCCCTTAAGATCAACAGCAACACCGTGATGCGGGCCGTCCTGGCCCGCCCCCTTCGGGCTCGCTGCGCGAGTCCGATTCGGCAATCCTGCCGAATCGTGGGGCGCCGCCCCACGCCCCGCTGGGGGCAGCGGCCCCCAGACCCCCGAAAATCGGGCCATAAATGTCCCGATTTTCGCCTTGGCGGCTTGGTCGCCTCATGGCAAGTTTGTGCAGTAGATCCGCACACGGCCCATAACTCAAAGACAGAACCCCCATGATCGATTGCCACGCCCATATCGCCGATGACCGCTTCGACGCCGACCGCGCCGCCGTGCTGCAACGCGCCGCCGATGCGGGCGTCACCCGCATTGTGGCGGTGTGCGAGCGCGTCGATGAGGTCGATGCGCTGCTGACCGCCTGCGATCAACACCCCATGCTGCGCCCGGCGCTGGGTCTCTACCCCGGCTATGCCGACGCCGACGCCGCGCAAACCATGATGGCGTTGATTCGCCAGCACCGTTCACGCTTGGCGGCCATTGGCGAGGTGGGCTTGGATTATCAACTGGCCAGCGCAGAGGAGCAGCGCGCGCTGCAACGGGAGATCCTCAGCGGATTCGCCGCCTTGGCGCTGGAGCTGGATCTGCCCCTAAACGTCCATTCGCGGGCGGCGGGCAAGCAGACCATCGAGCTGCTGCGGGCCTGCGGGGCGACACGGGTGCAGATGCACGCCTATTACGGACCGCACAAACCCGCCATCGCCGCTGCCCGGGAGGGGTTCCTCTTCTCCGTGCCGCCCGCCATCGCCCGCGGTGGACAGATGGCGGAGTTGGTCGGCAAACTGCCGCTGGAGTCGCTGCTGCTTGAGAGCGACAGCCCGGTGCTGGGCCCGCAGCCGGGCGAACGCAACGAGCCAGCCAACATCACCCACTCCCTGGAGGCCATTGCGCAGATCAAACAGATTGCGCTGGCCGACGCCCAAGCCGCTCTTGCCGATAACACCGCCCGCCTCTATGGAACGCTCTAATATGGCCGCGCCGCTGCTCTATGACGCCATCGCCAAACGGGGGCGCTGGCTCGGCCCAACGCTGCTCTGGCTACTGGGATTGGGGCTGGCGTGGTATACGTGGCGCAAGACCGGCAATCCGCTGATCGATGTGGGCCGCGAACTCTACATTCCCTGGCGCATGCAGTTCGGCGAATGGCCCATTCGCGACATCTTTCATGAGTACGGTCTGCTCTCCGATCTGCTCATGGCGGCGGCGTTCAAACTGTTCGGCGCAACGCTGCAAATATTTCTGCTGTTCAATCTGACCCTCATCGCCCTGTTTTGCTGGGGGCTCCACCGCTTCACTGCGCGCCTGTTCGACCCCTTCAGCGCCTTTCTGGTCACCGGCGCATTTCTGGCGCTGTTCGCCTTCAACGCGCATCTGGATGGGGCGATGTTCAACTTCGCCTCCCCCTATGCGTTGGAGGCGCCCCACGGAACCGTGCTGGCGCTTATTTTGGCCGTTCTGCTCTGGCGTATGGAGCATCAGCCAACGCCGCGCCTGGCGCTGGGCGCAGGCCTCACATTGGGGGCCGTGGCGCTGACCAAACTGGAGATCTTCGCCGCCGCCGCCTGCATGAGCGTGGGCTTTCTCCTGCTCATGGCGCTGATGGGACGCGCCCGCATCCTGTTTGGCCGTGTCGGCGCAGCCTTTGCGGTTGGCGTCGTCGCGCCGCCGCTGCTGCTATTTACGGGACTGCTCACCATCGCAACGCCCATGGAGGCGCTGCGCATGACCGGCGGCGTCTTCCTACAGGCGCTCAACATGGACGTCACCCATGTCAACCGCACCTTCGCCGAGAGCCTGTTTGGCCTGGACGCCTGGCGCGTCAATCTCCTGTTGATGGCCGGAGGGACGACGCTGTATGGCGGCCTGATCTGGTGGGCGCGACGCATCGCGCGCAAACAGCGGGACCCGGCGCGACGCGCGGGTCTGTGGCTTGTCGTTCTATGCCTGATATTGAGCGTTGGCGCGCTGTGGGATGAACTGATACTGCGCACCCTGGGCAGTGCGCTGATGCGCGCCTTGCCGCTGATCAACGCCATAGCGGCGGTGTGGCTGGGGTATCGATTGTGGCGGGAGAAGGATCTGCGCGCGCCCTGGGCCTCCGCGGCGCTGCTGCTGTTTCTGCTGGCCTGCCTGGCGGTTCCGCTCATGGGGCGCATGCTGCTGGCGGTGGGGCTGCAGATGTATGGCTTCTATCTGGCCCTGCCCGGATTTCTGCTGGCCGTACTGCTGGCGGCGGGACTCACGCCACGCCTGCCCGCCTGGAGCAACGCCGCCCCATCCTGGCATCGCGCGTTTGTGCTGGCCTTCGCCCTACCCATACTGCTGGGCCCCTTGCAGCGCTCTGTGGAGGGGTATCGACTGCGCACCGAACCGCTGGCTGAGGGCGCCAATCGCTCCTACTATTTTGCGCGCAGCCTGACGCCGGTGGCGCCCATCCTCAACCAAACCCTGCACAAAGCGCGCGCCTATACCACAACTGAGCAGACCCTGGCGGTGCTGCCCGAAGGGGTCTATCTGAATTTCCTGGCCCAGCGCTCCAACCCCACGGGATTGATCAATCTGGCCGCTGATATGCGCTTTTTTGGCGGCGAGGAGCGGGTGCTGCAGGCCTTCGCCGACAACCCGCCTGACGTCATCGTCCACGTCACGCGCAGAATGTGGCAGTACGGCAAAGCGGCGTTCGGCGTAGAGGAGAGCTTTGGCAAGCCGCTGATGACGTGGGTGCGCGCCCACTACACCCTCAGCGACCGCATCGGCGACTCGCCTTACGCCAATGAGGGGTTTGGCGTGCACATCTGGCGCTTGCGCAGCGCTACAGGCCGACCCGCCGACGAATCCCCGCCGCTGATTCTCCTGCCTCGCGCAACGCCCTAAGGGTCAACGCGCGATCGCGTTTTGCGTAACGCCGCCCCTGCTCATCCCGCAACAGTTTGTGATGGTGGTAGCGCGGCGTCGGCAACCCCAGCAGCGCTTGCAGCAGCCGATGCACATCGGTGGCGGCGAACAGATCTTCGCCGCGCACGATCAGGTCCACCCCCTGCAGGGCGTCATCCAGGGTGCAGGCCAGGTGGTAACTGGTGGGCGTCTCCTTGCGCGCCAGCACCACATCGCCAAACGCCGCCGTGTCAGCGGTCACCACGCCTGCATGCGCATCCTGCCACTGGAGCGGCTCCACGCCGCTCAACGCCGCCGCCATATCCAGCCGCCACGCATGGGGCTGTCCGGCGTCGATGCGCGCCGCGCGCTCGCTGGCGGCAAGGGTGCGACAGATTCCCGGGTAGATCGCCCCCTCCGGCCCATGAGGGGCGTCCACCGCACGGGCGATCTCGGCGGCGACCTCCTTGCGGGTGCAGAAACAGGGGTAGATCAATCCCGCGCGCCGCAGCCGCTGCAACGCCTCGGCGTAGAGATCGAGTCGCTGCGACTGCCGCCACACCGGCGCCTCCCAGCGCAATCCCAACCACGCCAGATCCTCCAAAATGGCCGCCTCGAACTCGGGACGACAGCGTCCCGGGTCGATATCCTCCAGTCGCAGCACAAAGCGTCCGCCACGCCCGGCGGAGAGATCAAAGGCCAGCAGCGCCGAATAGGCGTGGCCCAGATGCAGCAAGCCGGTGGGGCTGGGGGCAAAGCGCGAAACGCTCACGTCGCCTGCCCGCCATCCGCGTCGCTTTGCTCGAACGGCGGGTAGTCGGCGCCCGGCTCAAAGCCGCAGGCGCGCAAGGCGTCGAGCATATGCGGCGGCGGTTCGGCGACGATGGCGATGGGCGGCTTGTTGGCCGACAGCGGCAGGCGGATGGCGCGCGCCAGCAGATGCAGCGGCGCGCCGGCATGGGGATCGTCTGTTTTCGGCGCGCCATATTGCGGATCGCCCACCAGCGGACAGCCGATGTGGGCGCAGTGTACACGAATCTGATGGGTGCGGCCGGTTTTGGGCGTCAGCTCCAGCCAACTGATCCCCGCCGCTTGCCCCATCACCCGGTAGAGGGTGCGCGCGCTCTTGCCTTGGGCGGGATCCACCTCCATCCACCAGCGCTTCTGCCGCGCGCTGCTGCGCTTGGTCAGCGCCGCGTCAATCACGCCGGATGGCGTCGGCGGCGCGCCATGAACCACCGCCCAATAGCGCTTCTCCACCCGCCCTTCGCTGAACAGCTTGCCGAGTTTACGCAAAGCCTTGGGGTGCCTGCCCAGAATCAAGCAGCCGGAGGTGTCGCGGTCCAGGCGATGCGCCAGTTGCGGCTTGGCGCGCAGCCCAAAGCGCAGATCATCTAGATAACGCTCCAGATTCTCGCCGCCGCCAGGACCAGGGTGCACCGCCAATCCGGCGGGTTTGTCCAACGCCAGGATGAGTCCGTCGCGATAGAGCAGCCGTTGAGTCAGATCCATAAGAGCTCCTTTCAAAATGAGCGCATCGCGACGACCCAGTGGCGATTTCGGCGCACACAACAGCGGAGCGTATAGATATACGTGAGCAGCGAGTACGACGAAAGCGGCGCTGGGGCCAGCAGGGCGCCATGGTGAAAGGCGCTCTTAAGAGCCGTTGCATAGGAAAGGGGTTTGGTTGAGGCCAATATCGTAGTATACAATGGTCGGATTATTTTGTCCTCGGGGAGGCTGCTCCTCACGCTATTCTCTGCGGCCCAGAGCCGGAGGGTTGATTTTTGAAACTGCTTTCCGCATGGATGAAAAAAGCCGTGGACAGTCCGCTATGGGTCGGGTTGGCGGCGATGAGCGATGGACTGAGCGTGGCCGCTGTGGATCTGAGCGTGGAGCCGGCGCGCGTGGACCTGTGCGATTTTCACCCCTACGGCCAGGATGGCCGCCTCACCGCCGACGCCCTGGCGGCGCTGCGCGATCCGCGTCTGCGCAAACGCCCCGCCGTGGCGGTGCTGTCCAGCGGATCGTATCAACTGTTCCCGTTTGAAAGCCCCAAAGGGGTGCCCGATCAAGAGTTGCGCAACGCCGTGGCGCTGCTGGCCCAGGATCGGCTGGAGAGCGATCCCCTCACCACCGTGGTGGACGTGTTCGATATGCCCGACGGCCATGCGGGCGGCGACATGGTGTTTGTCGCCGCCGCGCCCCAAGAGCGCATCCTGCCGCTGATTGATCTGGCCGAAGAGGCCACCGTCAAACTCGATCGCATCGACATCGAGGATCTGGCCCTGGCCAACCTGACCCGCAATCTGCCGGAGATTGAAAACGGCGTGGCGCTGCTGCGCCTGGGGCTACGCGATGGACTGCTGATGGTGGTGGTGGGCGACGCGCTCTATCTGTCGCGCCCCATCCCCAGCGGCCTGGCCGACATCGCCGAATCCGTGGGCGGACTGGAGACCCTCAACAGCGCTGCAGAAGCCGATGAGGCCTACCGCAAAGCGCTGCTGGGTGAGGAGCCGCCCGCACACGAGCCCACAGCGCAGCCTGAGAGCGAACAGCCTGGCGAAGAGAGCCAGGAGGAGCCGCTGGAGGCGATCACCGACGCCGACTCGTTGGAGAGCTGGTCTTGGGGCGATACCCCGGCGTTGGAGACCCCGGACTTTTTCGATAGCGGCTGGGACCTGGGCGAAGAGGCCGAACAGGAGGATGCGTCGCTGGCGCTGGCGCCGCAGGATGAACCGCCGCCAGAACCCTGGACGCCGGAAGTGGAGCGCCTGCTGCGCGACTCGTCCGCCCTCGACGAAATCTGTCGCGAGGCGCAGCGCACCTTGGACTATTATGAGAGCTACTTCCGCCGTCAGGGGGTGGCCAGCCTCTACATTCTGCCGCCGTGCATGGAGATTCCCGGCCTGCGCGAAGCGGTCTCCGACCGCCTGAGCGCGCGCATCAAATGGTACGCCCCGGAAGTGTGGCTCAACCTGGCCAATGGCGAAGCGATCTCCACCCGCGCCCTGGCGCGAGGACTGCCCGCCATCGGCGCGGCGTTGGGAGCGCGCTGAGCATGGTGCAGAAGGTCAACCTCTACGCCGATCGCTTCAAACCCAAGCGCGGCCCCACCAGCGGACGCGGGATCCTCGCCATTCTGCTGGCCTGCGCTGCGCTAAGCCTGCTGAGCATTGTCGGCGAACACGCCTGGGAGAGCTGGCGCAGCGAGCAGATTGCGCAACTGGAAGCCGAGGCCGCCGCCTGGGATGGGCGCATCAAAGCGCTGGAAAAACAGTTCCCTATTCCGCAACCCGACCCGATTTTGGCGCGTCAAATCGCCCACTTGGAGCGGCGCATCACGGAACGCAAAGGGCTGCTGTCGGTGTTTGAAGGGCGCAATCTCGGCGTCAATGGCGGCTTTGCCGCGCTGTTCGACGAACTGGGGCGAGACCTGGTGGAGGGGGTGTGGCTGTCGCGCATTCGCCTCAAACAGGGCGGCGCGCGGATGAGTCTTGCCGGTCACAGCCTGCAGGCCAGCCAGATTCCCCGCTTCCTGGAGTCGCTCAGCGACAAACCCAGTTTTCAAGGTCGGCTATTTCGCATTTTCAAAGTTGAAGACCAGCAGCAAGGTCGTTTTGACTTCACCCTCAGCACCCACGAGCTCGATGAAAGCGAACTGGAAAAAGCACTGGGCCAGTTGGGCCGCTAAACTGGACGCCAAGCAGCCGCGTGAACGCGCCATGATGCTGGGCGCGGGCGTGGCGGTGTTGCTGTTTGGCGCCAACGCCGCCGCTCTGGAGCCCATGGAGCGCGCCAAGGAGGCGTTTGAAACCCGCCGTCTGGCGGCCCAGGAGAAGATCAATCTGCAACGCGCGGTGGCCAGCGGCATTCGCTCGCGCGCCAAACTCGACCCGGACCTGGCCAACCGCAAGCGCCTGGAGCAGATGCAGGCGGAGATTGTGCGCATCGACAAGCGCATGGCGGCGCTGGAGGCCACCCCCGTGACCCCGCGCTTGATGCGCGAAGCGCTGCAGAAACTGATCAACCGCATGGACAATCTGCAACTGATCCACCTGGAGGCGCTGCCTTCGGAGACCATTTTCTTCACCCCGCCGCCCAAGCCCGAGGCGCAGCTCGCCAACGGCAAACCCGCCGCCAAGCCTGGGAAAACAGCCACCGCGACCTCAGCGAACCCGACGCCGCAGTCGGCGCAACAGGCCCTGACCGGGGCGCTGAATCCCGATGGAACACCCAAGAGTCTGGGCGGTTTGCTTACCGCCACCATGCAGGCCACCGGCATGGCCATGGGCGCCGATGGCGCCGCACAGGCGCAGGAGCAGCAGAAAGCCAGCGGCGTGTTTCGTCATGGGGTGAAGATCGAGTTCCAGGGCTCCTATGCCGATACGCGAGAATTTCTGCGCCGTATTGAGGCGCTGCCTTGGACCCTGTTCTGGGACGAGCTAGACTATAAGGTCGATCAGTTTCCCGGCGCGCGCATTGTCATGGTGGTCTATGCAATTAGCCGGGAACAGGAGTTTTTGGGTGCTTAACCTCTCACATGTCGGCCATGCGCTGTGGATGAGCGTGGTGGGATTGACGCTTTTAAGCCCCCGGCCCAGCTGGGCGCTTGATGGCGACCCCACGCGCCCACCCCACAATCCTCAGGTCATGCAGCAGGAGCAGAGCGCCGAAGAGGAGGCCGCCGCCGCTGCGCAACTGGCCGAAGAGGCCGCCTTTGCCGTGGCCGCGATGCAGGCCAAGCAGGCGCTGCGCATCGACACCGTGCGCATTGGCCCGGCTCAGCGCAGCGCCGTGATCAACGGACGCGATGTGGCCGAGGGGCAGATGCTGGGGGACTGGCGCGTGGCCGCCATCGACGAGGGCGCGGTGACGCTGAGTTGGAAAGGGCGCGAATTTCGTCTCACCCAGGACGAGGGGCGCTTTGCCGCCATGAAACAGGGGCGCATCCTCCGCCCGGCGGGAGGTCCGCCGTGAGCCCGTCGCGTCGCCTCCTGAGCGTGAGTCTCTGCGCATTGCTGACCGCCTGCGCCATGGAGACGCCGCGCATCAAGCCAGACACCGCGCCCTTAAAAGCGGTCACCCAGCATCTGGATAGCGCGCTGGGGCGGAAAAACGCCCGCGACCACGCCCAAGCCGCCGCCGAGGCGCCGCCGGAAGCGGTGTTGTACGATCTGCTGCCGCCCGCGCCCACCCCGCCGCTCATCGACAGCGAGCCCCGCTTTGAGTTGAGCGTGGAGGATGCGCCGGTGCGTCAGGTGTTGCGCGCCCTGGTGGCGGGCACCCAGTATGGGCTGGTGCTGCACCCCGACGTGGAGGGGAGCATCAGCCTCACCCTGCGCAAAGTGACCGTGGCCGAAGGGGTGGAGACCATCTGCCGCACCCTGGAGCTGGACTGTACGCAAACCGCGCAAGGGTTTGAAGTGCGCCCGCGGGAGTTGATCTCGCGCACCTATCACATCGGCTTTCCCAATATCCGCCGCAGCGGCGCCTCCACCACCAACGTCACCATCGGCAGCGGTTTTTCCACCAGCAGCAGCAGCGGCGACACCGGAACCACCACCAGCAGCGACAAGACCGGCTCCAATCTGGTGACGGAGTCCGGCTCCGACTTCTGGCAGGAGTTGGCCTTCACCCTGTGCAATCTGATGGGACTGGAGGCGCAATCCTCGCGCAACGAAGCGTTCGACAGCGACCGCATCCTGGCCTGCCGCCCCAGCAACAGCCTGATTCAGTCGGTGCAGGATAGAAAGCGCCGCGCAGCCGAGCAGAAGCAGCAGGCCCAAACCGCCGCGCTCAACGCGGGCGGCGGCGCCAAAGGCAACGCCCAAGCCGGGCAGATCCTCGGCGCGCTCACCGACACCCTGCAAGGACTGCAGAGCGGCAATGCGCAGAGCAAAGAGCCCAACAACTCCAGCCAATCCAGCAAGCAAGAGCTGGGCTCCGATCAACTCTTCAATGAACGCAGCCTCACCTTTATGCCCCAAAGCGGCAAGTTGGTGGCCCGTGGCTACCGGCAGGATCTGACGCAGCTGGAATCCTTCTTGGATGAGATCAAAAGCAGCCTGACGCGCCAGGTGATCCTGGAGGCCAAAGTGGTGGAGGTGGAACTCTCCGAAGGGTTCCAAAGCGGCATCAACTGGTCGACCATGAGCCGCTTCACCTCCGGCGGCATCAACGCCGCGCAGACCGGCGGCGGCGACTACATCTCGGTGGACAACCCCTCCACGCAGCTCTACACCGGCGAGTACTTCACCAGCAATGTGACGGGCATCCCCAGCACCTACTACACCGGCTACGGCGGCGCCTTCACCCTGGCCGCTGCGTTCACCGATTTTGGCGCCTTCCTGGAGTTTCTGCGCAGCCAGGGCGAGGTCTCGGTGCTCTCCAACCCCCGCATCGCCACGCTCAACAATCAGAAGGCGGTGATCAAAGTGGGCTCCGACGAGTACTACATCACCGGCGTGGATATCGAGACCGACGCCAATGGCAACGACCGCTACTCCTATGAGGTCTCGCCGTTCTTCTCCGGCGTGTCGCTGGATGTCTCGCCGCAAATCAACGATGACGACACGGTGATGCTGCACATCCACCCCACCGTCACCGAGGTCACCAACAAGCGCACCTCGCTCAACTCCGGCTATCTGGACCTGGCCTCCAGCGCCTCGCGGGAGAGCGACACCATGGTGTGGGCGCGCAACGGCGAGATCGTGGTGATCGGCGGCTTGATGCAGGCGTCAGAGGAGAAATCCGATGATGGCGCGCCCGGCTTGAGCGAGATTCCCCTGTTGGGCAATCTGTTCAAACATCAGAGCGTGAAGAAGAGCAAGAGCGAACTGGTGATCCTGGTGCGCCCCACCATCATCGATCCCAAAGGGCTCAACTGGCGCCGCGACATTCAGCAAACCCGCGACCGTATTCAGAGCTTCAGCGCGCCTCCCAAGAGGTCGCCATGAGCGCGCCCTACCTCAACCATTTTCATCTGACCGCCTCCCCCTTTAGCTTGACCCCCGACACCGACTTCTGTTTTCTGGATTCGGGGTTTCATGAGGCGCTGTCGATGCTGGCTGTGGCCATCAACAACGGCGAAGGCTTCGTCATGGTCACCGGCGAGCCGGGCGCGGGCAAAACCCTGCTGTGCCGCGCGCTGCTCAATCGCTTGGATGCGTTCCACGCCTCCCTCTATCTGCCCAACCCCATGGTCTCCCCCGAGGAGCTGTATAAATCCGTGGCCGAAGAGTTGGGGGTGGAAGCGCCGCAGGAGGGCATCCCCTCGCTGCTGGGACGCATCAACCGTCGTCTGATCCAACTGCGCGCCGAAGGGCGCCAGGTGCTGCTGTTCATGGACGAGGCGCAAACCCTGCCCGATGAGAGCCTGGAGGCGCTGCGACTGCTGACCAATCTGGAAACCGAGAAAGAGAAGACCCTGCAAGTGCTGCTGTTCGGCCAACCGGAACTGGCGCAGAAGGTGGCCCAATTCGATAAGCGCCAGTTGGCGCAACGCATCATGTTCGCCCACGCGCTGCGTCCCATCGCCCGCGCCGAAGTGGGCGCCTATGTGGCTCACCGCGTGCGCATCGCCGGACGCAACGGGGCGGATCTGTTTACCCCGGGCGCCATCAGCCGCATCGCCGCCATCAGCGAGGGCAATCCACGGGTGATCAACGTGTTGTGTCATAAAGCGATGATGGTGGCCTATGGCCGCGGCGCCGCGCGCGTGGATGTGCGCTGCGTGGCCCGCGCCGAAGCCGACTCGCGCCACCTGCCGCAGGTGCGCCACTGGCGCAGCCAGCAGCGCAAGCGCTGGTTCGCCACCCTGCTGACGCTGATGGGCTGCGGCTCGGCGGCGGCGCTGTGGTATCTGAAAGGCGTGGCCGGATGAGCCTGATCAATGACATGCTGCGCGATCTGGAGCGCCGACGGCGCGAAAGCAGCGGCGTGGACACCCCCGCCATCGCGCCGTTGGAGGCGCCGCGCGACGGCGGCCAGACATTCCGCGGCGCGCTGTTCCGCTGGTCGCTGGCGCTCACCCCCACCACCCGCATTCTGGCCGGGGTGATTATCGGCCTGAGTCTGGGCGCGGGCTTGACGCTGGCGTTCTCGCCCTACTTCAAGGCGCTGCTGGCGCTACAGCAGGTTGCGCCATCCAACAGCGCGCCCACCGCCAACGCCACAGCGCCTGCGCCGCAGCAGGTGACCTCCATTCATGTGGGCGCCGCGCCACAGGCGCAAACGCCCGCAAGCGCGCCGACAACGCGCGCCGAGCCGACAATCGCGCCACAGGCCTCGCCAGCGCTGATCACCGCCATGGATGCGTCGCCAGCTTCGCGCCAGAGCAGCGACACGCCGCCCCAGCGCCGTATGCAGGATGAAGCGGCGACGCCCCACAATCCGCCGCGCGGACCGCGCCCGGCCGCTCACGATGGAGCGGCGCGCGCAGCCGGGCGCAGCCCCGCCCTGACGGGTTTGGACCCAGGCGCGGCGGTCCCTGCGCAGATGGCGCAAATGCTGCCCGAGCCCCTACAGCGCATGCTCGCCACCCTGCAACCGGGAAGCGGTGCGCCCGCCGGACGCGAAGCCCTCTCCGGCCAGAGCGGCGGCGCCAAACCCCAACCCGGCGCCCAAGAGCCGCCCATGGCGCTGGATGAGGTCGCCATCAAACTGCCAGAGAAGCCGTTTCACATCGCCCTGAGCAGCGACGCCCCGGCGCTGGATGAGGTGGCGCAGGCGCAACTGGCCATCGCCTCGGGCCGAGTGGAGGCCGCCGAAGCCCGGCTGCGCAAACTGCACGCCGCCTACCCCAAACTGGAGGCGCCGCTGGTGGCGCTGGCCGACCTGCTGCTGCGTCAGGAGCGCTGGGCCGAACTGCGCCAGTTGATGGAGAGCGACACCGACATGGCCGAGTCCAGTCCGCCGCTCATCTTCGCCTACGCCCGCGCCCTCTGGGCTACGGGACAAACCTCCCGCGCCACGCTGCTGTTGGCGGGCTCCGAACGCATCAATCCAAGCGAGCACCCCAACCACTACAGCTTACTCGCGGCGATCTACCAACGCACCGGGCGCCCCATGCGCGCAGCGCGCCTCTACCGCACGCTGCTCAGCAGTCACCCGCCGGAGGGGCGCTGGTGGCTGGGTTTGGCTCTGGCTGAAGAGAAGCGCGGCGCCCAAGCCGCCGCCCGTAAAGCCTATGCGGCGCTGCTCTCCATGCCCAACCCCACCGTAGGCGGCGGCGCGCTGCAGTACGCCCAGCGTCGGCTGGCCGCCCTGGATCAGCAAGACCCGCCATGAGCGCCCCCGCCACCACGCCCGCCACCACCACCGCAGCGCAGCCGCGCAGCCGTCTGGGCGATCAGTTGCTGCAATCGGGACTGGTGACGCAGACGCAACTGCGCCAGGCGCTGGAGTTGCAGAACAAGCGCGACATCAAGCTGGGCGAAGCGTTGGTGACCCTGGGCTACGTCAGCGAAGATCAAATCGAGGAGTTGCTGGGAGCGGCGCGCAACCGCTTCCGCCTGGGTGATCTGCTGGTGGCGCAGAAGCTGATCAAGCCCGAGCAGTTGCAGGAGGCGCTGGTCGAGCAGAAGAAGAGCGGCGAGGTGCTGGGACGCATCGTGGTGCGCCTGGGCTTCATCACCGAACCGGAGCTGCTGCGCTTCCTCTCCAAGCGACTCAACGTCCCCTATGTGGATCTGCGCGCCCTGGCGGTGGATGAGAGCATCGCCCGCAAACTCCCCGAAGAGAACGCCCGCCGCTTCCGCGCCATGCCCCTGGCGCTGCGCAAGGATGGCGTGGTGGTGGGCATGGCCGACCCCTCCGACCTGTTCGCGCTGGACGAGATCGGTCGCATTCTGCGCGGTAACGTGCTGCCCGCCATCGTCAGCGAGATGGCCCTCATCGCCGCCCTCGACAAGCTCTACCGCAAAACCGAATCGCTGCAGAATCTGGCCGAAGAGCTGGGTCAGGAGGTGTCGCGCAGCCGCTTTGACCTGCAGGCGCTGGTGCAGTCCGAAGAGCTGGTCGACGCGCCGGTGGTGAAGATTCTGCAATCGCTGTTTCAGAACGCCGTGGAGACCAGCGCCTCGGACATCCACATCGAGCCCGACGAGGAGATGCTGCGCATCCGCCAGCGCATCGACGGCATGCTGCATGAACAGGTGATCCGCGAAAATCACATCGCCCCGGCGCTGATCTCCAAGCTCAAGTTGATGGCGGGGCTGGAGATCTCGGAGAAACGCCGCCCCCAGGATGGTCGTTTCAACATGACCGTGGGCGGGCGCAGCATCGACGTGCGCGTCTCCACCCTGCCCATCACCCATGGCGAATCGGTGGTGATGCGGGTGCTGGACCAATCCATGGGCATGCTCAAACTGGAGCAGACCGGCCTGGATGAACTGGTGCTGGCGCGCTTTCGCAGCCTGATTCAGTCACCCCACGGCATCGTACTGGTGACCGGTCCCACCGGCAGCGGCAAAACCACCACCTTGTATGCGGCGCTCAATCAGCTCAATCAGCCCGAACGCAAGATCATCACCGCCGAAGACCCGGTGGAGTATCGCCTCAAACGGGTCAATCAGGTGCAGATCAACGCCCAGATCGGCCTCACCTTCGCCGCCGTGCTGCGCTCCATTCTGCGCCAGGATCCCGATGTGGTGCTGGTGGGCGAGATGCGCGACAAGGAGACCTCGGAGATCGCCATTCGCGCCGCGCTGACCGGCCACCTGGTGCTCTCCACCCTGCACACCAACGACGCCGTGGGCGCGGCGGTGCGTCTGGTGGAGATGGGCACGCCGGGCTACCTGGTGGCCTCCTCGGTGCGCGGCGTGCTGGCGCAGCGTCTGATCCGCCGCATCTGCTCGGCCTGCGCCCACCCGGCGCAACCGGAGGAGTCGGAGCTGAACTGGGTCAAGGCGGTGCGCCGCGGCGGTCTGCCCAAACAGCCGCAATGGCGCGTGGGCCAGGGCTGCGACAACTGCCACCACACCGGCTATCAGGGGCGGCTGGCGGTGGCCGAGCTATTGGAGATCAAGGGCGCCTTCGCCGAGGCGCTGCGCAAAGAGGATTTTGAACGCTGCCTGCAGGTGGCCGATAACGATCCCGACTACCGCCCCCTGCATCTGTCGGCGCTAGCGTTGGCCGAGCAGGGAGTGACCACGCTGGCCGAAGCGATCCGCCTGCACAGCGCGGCGCTGGATGCGCAGGTGAGCGACGACGCCGATGAGGAGGAGCACCCCTCGCCGGAGGCGACGCCGCCGGAAGAGTCGGCGTCCGATTCCGATAGCGGAGACGGCTGATGCCGCTATTCCAGTATCAGGGGCGCAACCGCGACGGCGCGCCGGTGTCGGGCACCTTCAACGCCATCAATGAGAGCGTGGCGGTGCAGAGCCTGCGCGAACGCGGCGTCATCCCCACCAAGCTCACGCCGCAAACCATGGGCGCCAGCGCCAGCGGCGGCGGTTTGGGGGAGATACTGGGCGGCGGCTGGCCCACCACCGAGGATATCCTGCTGTTCACCCGCCAGCTGCAATCCCTGGCGCGGGCGGGCATCCCCATTCTGCGCGCCATTCACGGGCTGCGCGAGAGCGCCAGCAACAAGCGCCTGGCCGACGCCCTGGGCGACATCACGCAAGAGCTGGAGTCGGGCCAGAGCCTGCAGGCGGCCATGGCGCAGCATCCGCGCATCTTCCCCGAGATCTACATCAAGATGGTGACCATCGGCGAGGAGACCGGCAACCTGGAGGGCGCATTCGGACAGATCTTCCACTATATGGAGACCGAGCGCGAGACCGCCAAGAAGATCAAAAGCGCGCTGCGCTATCCGGCGTTTGTGCTCACCTTCAAGGCGGTGGCGCTGGTGATCATCAATCTGTTCGTTATTCCCGCATTTGAGGAGTTCTTCAAAAAATCGGGCATGGAGCTGCCCATCACCACCCGCATTCTGCTGGCCTCGTCGCGCTTCGTGCAGGACTTCTGGCCGCTGCTGCTGTTGGGAACCGCAGGGAGCATCGGCGGCGTCATCTACTTCCTGCGCACCCCCAAAGGGCGCCTGTGGTGGGACAAGACCAAGCTGCGCCTGCCGCTGGTGGGGGCCATCATCAATCGCGCCACCATCTCCCGCTTTGCGCGCTCCTTCGCCATGGGCATCCGCTCCGGGCTGCCCCTGCAGGAGACCCTCAAGTCCGTGGCCGGCGCGGTGGACAACGCCTATGTGGGCGAGCGCATCCACGAGATGCGCCGCGGCATCGAACGCGGCGAATCGGTGCCCCAGGCGGCGTTCAACACCGGCCTGTTCACCCCTTTGGTCATGCAGATGATTGCAGTGGGCGATGAGACCGGCCAGATGGACGAAATGATGACTGAGGTGTCGGAGTACTACGAACGTGAGGTAGAGTATGACATCAAGGCGCTCAGTTCGGCCATCGAACCGATCATGCTGCTGTTCATCGGCATGCTGGTGACCCTGCTGGCGCTGGGCATCTTCGTGCCGATGTGGGATATGGGCCAGGGAGCGAAGCATTAAGCATGTCGCTAACGCAATCACTCTTGGCGATCCTTTTTGTCCTGTGCGCCATCGCCGCGGGATCGGGGGCCTTTTTCCTCTTTTTCGGCCCCCGTCGACACACGCTGCTGACAGCCTCCCCGCGCGAGGCGCTCAGTTGGCTGTTCACTCCCATCTACATTGAACGCACCGTCTATCGCCACCATCGCGCCTTTGGCGCGCTGATGCTGCTGGGCGGGCTGTTTATCATCTGGCGTCTGCCCCCCGCCATTCGTCAAGTCGACGCCTTCCCCATGCTGTGGCAGACCATCGTCTGGCGCACCGGGTTTCTGTTTCTCTTCTCCGTGGCGTGCGCCAGCGCCTGTTTGGGGGTGGTGGTGTTCGCCCGCCCCTCAACACTCAAACGTCTGGAGCAGTGGCTCAATGAGCCAGTCTCCCTGGCGCCGGTAAAGTCCACTTTGGCGCGTATGCGTCGCGATCTCCACGGCGCCATTCAGCGTCATGTGCGCTTGGCGGGGTTCATCATGTTGGTGGGCGGCCTCGGCGCCTGTCTCCTGCTCTATCGGTGGGTGTTCCATGTCTATTGATCTCTCTCCATGCGCGCGACGCCAAGCAGGCATGACCCTGTTTGAGCTGATCATGGTGATCGCCATCATCGCCATTCTCGCGTCCGTGGCGGTCCCTAAATTTCTTGACACCACCAGCGAAGCGGTGGAGGCGCGCGTGAATAACCACTACCACGCCATCGTCGCCGCCGCACAGATCGCCTATCAGGCCCATCGCGCCGCGCAGTTGAGCGCATCAGGCTCCGGCGACGCCACGTTCATCAAGAACTGCCAATCGCTGGAGATCTATCTGCAGGGCGGCATGCCTGATGAAGTCAAATGCAACGGCAAAAACCTCACCTTTGAGGATGGCCGCAAGGCAAAAATCACCCAGGAGGAGAGTGTGAGCAACGCCGCGACCATCAGCACGCTCAGCACGCCGGAGTAGGGATTCCCCGCCCCGACGCGATTTTTACTGCTGTCCGCCTTGGCATACGGTATAATGATTGCGGGTGGCGCCGTATGTGCTTCGTGTTCACTGTGAATCTCCGTGCGCGGATGTTCCGAACTCGACCATGCGCGTCACTCCACTCTGGAGTCGCTCTGCGCCAACCACAGGCTGCGGCCTGTGTTGGTCCGACAGCGCGCCTCCACTCCATCACCCTCGGGCCGCGGCCCGAAACCAGGAGAAGAACCATGTTGAAATTCATCCGCAGTAAAATCGACCTCAAGAGCAACAAACAGACCCGTGAAGGCGGCTTCACCATGATGGAATTGATCATGGTGATCGTGATCCTCGGCATCCTCGCCGCGGTGGCCGCGCCCAAGTTCCTGGACGTCTCCGGCGACGCCAAGACCGCCAGCTCCAAGAACATCTATGGCGCGCTGAAATCCACCGCCAACATCGCCTTCGCCAAGCACCGCGCGGCCAGCCTGAGCGCCTCCGGCACCACCGCCGGCGACGACCAGTACATCACCGACTGCGACTCCATGGTGGCCTATCTGGAAGGCGGCGCGTGGCCCGACAACACCACCTGCACCGGCGGCACTATCACTCTGCCGGACGCCGAAACCACGTCCATCACGGCGGAGACCGGCACCTCGGCGGCTTCTTTGAGCACCATCACGGCGTATCAGTAAGCCACGCCTGATCGGCTAGCAGCTTGACTCCTCGGGGCGGGCCTCGCGCCCGCCCCGACCGCCTCACTGACCGCATGCGCCCCGCGTGTGCGCTCGCTGGCGATGAAAGGCGCTCGAACGGTGCGTGATCGCAGACTCCTCCGCCGGGCCGCCAGTCGCCGCATGGCTGGTTTCACCCTGATGGAATCCATCGTGGTGATCGCCATCCTCGGCATCCTGGCCGCCACCATTTCCACCAAATACCTCGCCACTGACGATACCGGCGGGCAAGGACCCTCGCGCTTAACGCGCGACATTCGCAAGACCCAGGCGCGATCCATGACCTTTGGCGGCCTGTGCCATATCAAACAGCTCACCACCGACAGCTATCAGATGCAGTGCGACAGCGGCTCCAACGCCGACGCGGTGACGCTCACTGGCTACTCCATCAGCAGTTTTGATCTGCGCTACAACTCCATCGGCGAGCCCACGCTCACCGGCGCCAACCCCATCACCGTCACCAAAGATGATTCCGGCGTCGTCACCGAAATCAGCATCAATATGGTCACCGGCTACCCAATGGAGAGCACACCATGAGCGCGCACTGTCATCCGCGCGCCCGCTGCGCCGCGCAACAGGGCTTCACCCTGATTGAGACCATCATCACCATGGTGACGCTGGCCATCGTGCTCACCGGGCTGTTCGTGGTGCACGACAATGTGATGAAGGACCTCAACCTGCCCAAGGAGCAGCTGCAAACCCAGTTCCTGGCGGAAGAGAAGCTGGAGCAGATCAACCATGACCGGGGCAGCAGCAGCGCCGACTTCGATGCGTGGGTCGCCGCCGCCAACTACCCCGATGAGACGCCCATGACGGCGCCGTTTGCGCAATTCAATCGCAGCGTGACCCTGACCGACGACACCGACGGCTTCTGCGGCGGCGCCGCCACCGACGGCAAGCTGGCCACGGTGAGCGTCAGCAACGCCGCCACAGGCTCCGTGATCACCGCGCTCAGTTTGCGCTTCTGCCGCTGACGCCAAACCGGGGAAAACGATGAACCCGCGACGGAATTTCAGAGTCTTAGGTTTTACCCTGATGGAGATGGTCATCGCCATCGCCATCCTGGGTTTGGTGGGCGTGGCGGTGGCGCCGCTATTCAATACTTTAGCACGTGGTTATATGCTGTCCGAACAGATGGATAACGCCCTGCGCGAAGGCTACATTGCGATGCAGCGCATCTCGTTGGAGCTGCGCGACGCCGAGCGCAACCCGGCGGTGATGGACATCAGCCACGCCGATGAACTCACCATCGGCTATAATGGCAGCGTGTTTCGCTACTATCTGGACGGCAGCCAGTTGATGGTGGATCGTGACGGATCCACCGGCGTGTTGGCCGATGGGGTGGAGAATCTCCAGTTCGTCTACGACACCGCTGATCCTGCGACGGTCAGCAACATCCAGTTCAGCATGGAGATCGTCAATGGCGACGTGCGTTTCACCCTGCGCAACACCATCTACCCGCACTTTACGTAGGAGAGCGTCATGAACGCCCAACTGTCCCTTTCCTCCCGCCAACAGCGGCAACGCGGTTCCGCCATGATGGCGGCGCTGGCGGTTCTGGTCGGCGGCTCATTGGCGGGCTTGATGATGCAGATCCGCACCGACGCCAGCGACGCCAGCGTGATGCGGCATCAAGCCGCGCAGGCGCTTTACAACGCCGATGGCGCCATCGAGCGGCTGCTCAAGCAGGTGAATGACGTGCAGCTGTGTCAGGAGGCCACCTACGCCTCCGACGATGGCCTTCTGACCGCTGCGTTGACGGCGGTGGTCCCGGGCCAACCGCAACAGGGATTGCTGCTCACCGCCACCGCCTATGACGCCAACGGCGCGGCGCTGCGCACCCTCACCGAACAGGTGCGCTGCGACGCGCTGGACGATCCCGACCCCACCTGGAGCGACATCACCGTCTGTAAAGAGTTGAAAGTGACCGGCTCCAGCCAGATTCTGGCGCAATCCGATGAGGAGCAGGATGGCGAGGGCGGCGAAGGTCATGGTCATCATGGCCACCATGGGGATCACGACCGTGGGCGTCATGGACACCACGGACATGGACATGGGCATCACGGCCATGGCGGGCATGACCATTACGGCTACCGCGACCAGCTACAAGCCAGCGTGTGGGCGCTGGGCTCCGGCGCATCGGTCTCTGTGGAAGGCAATTCGCGTATCTTTGGTAATCTGGCCGTGACCGGTCCGGGCGCCGATGAGGTCAAAGTGACCGGCTCCAGCGTAATCGACGGCAACGTCACCACCACCGGCGAGATCAAAGGCAGCAAGTGGTATCAGTACATCACCGGAACCGTGCTGGAGAACCAGACCCCGGCGACCACCGATGCTGACTGCACCCCGTTTGAACCGCTGCAGATGATCGCCGATGCGCGCACACAAGCAGGCCTGCAGGATGCGAATTTGGGCAACTACGTGGCCCGCGATTGGCCTGCTCCCGCTCCCTTCACCGATCCCAACTACTTCTATATCGCCGATAAGTTTCAGGTAAAAGGGAGCGCCACCCAGGAGTTCCAGGGCCCGGGCGTCTATCATCTGCTGGTGCAAGGGGGCGAGTTCAAGCTGGAGGGCGCGGGTCGGATTAATCTGACCAACAACGCCTCTCTGCGCCTCTATCTGACCGACGAGATGAAAATCAGCGGCTCCGGACGCTTTGACAACGTCGCCAGCGCCGACCAGATCCGCGTCATCAGCGCAGGCGACAAAGTGGAGATTGAGGGCTCCAGCGATGGCGTGATGATGCGCATCTACGCCCCCAACGCCGAAGCCGAAGTCACCGGCTCACGCACTTTGGAGGGTTCGCTGTGGGCTTACAAGGCCAAGGCCACGGGCAATACGCGCATCATCGCCTCCGCCGCAGGCGGCAGTGAGACCGAATATTCACAGATGGCGCCGGAAAACTGGGGCATTGTGTTCTAAGCCCCATGCCTGAATTGTTGAACGAATCGCCCCAGCGCCCAGCGCTGCTGGCCCTGTATGGCACATTGATGCCCGGGGTGGGCGCGCTGGAGCGACTCGGCTTGGGTAACGCCCTGACGCCGTTGGGCGCGTGCGCCATCGGCGGCGCATTGTGGGATCTGGGTCCCTACCCCGGCCTGCTGCCCTCGGCGGCAGATAGCGCCTCATGCACCCGCGCCGAACTCTTCCTGGCGCAGCGCCCGGCGCAGGATCTGCCCGTTCTGGATGAGTACGAAGGCTTCCCCATCGACGCCCCCGCAGAAGGGCTGTTCGTCCGCCGCTGGACGCCCATCGACCACCCCGCCCACTCGGCAGCGTGGGTCTACTGGTTCAATCAACCGCTGGATCTGTTCCCCGACGCACGACCCATCGCCCACGGCGACTGGCGCCGCTGGTCGCAAGAGCGCAACCAGACTGGCGCGCGCATCTCATCTATAGTCGCTTGAATTCAGAATGACACACATCCAAACACTCAATATTTGCGTGACACAGGCCCGGCTGGAGTTGACTATTGGCCGCCGACAGGTCGGCGGCGGGGTCTGGGGGCCGCGCCCCCAGCGGGTGTGGCCAGAGCCTACGATTTGGATTTGATCTTGGGAGCTCGAGGGCGTAGCCCTCGATATCTTCCAGCGCCCATATGTTCACTTTTGGATGCTAGCGACTAGAGCGCGCAGGCTCAAATCCCTTAATGACCTCGGCGATATCGCGCGCAAACGCACCCAACGCCTGACTCATGGCCGCCTCCGTGGCTTGTCCGCCCCACCCCTCCACCGGCTCTTCATAACGGGTCCAGCGGGTCACCAGCTCCTTGCGTTGGGCGCCGGTGAGCAGACGCCAACGCGCCTCCAGCACCACATCGCCCGCTTCGGCGCGGTCAAAACGCAACACCCGGGCATCCAGCACCCACTGGGGTTTGCTACGACTGCCCGGCGTCGGCCGCATCACCCGCGCCGAATCCAGCAAGCGGCTCAGATTGGTCTCCAAAACCCGTGTGGTGAGCGACTCCAACGGTTCGCTCCAGCGGGTGCGGGTCACCAGCCGATGGCCATACTCGCCCACCTCCACCACCCGCTCGGGACGGTTCAAGTAGGGCGGCAGTTGCAGCGGCATCACCAGCAGCGCCACCCCCTCCTGGGAGAGTTCGCGCTGCGGCCACGGCTCCACCGCGCGCAAGGTGGCGAATCGCTCCTCCACCACCGGCTCCGGTCCCACCGTACAGCCGCCCAGCAGCAGCCCAGCCATCACCACGCCCATGCGCATACGCCAAAGTGCGCCCATCACCGTCTCTCCTGATTGCCAAACAGCAGCGATTGCGGATTACGATCCAACGTCGTCGCCAGCGAGCGCGCCGCCCGCGCCGCTTCGGACAACTGCTTGAGAGTCTCCACCAACTGGAACTGCAGCGCCGAATCGGGCGCCACCAGATCCTCCACCGTCGCCAGGGTCGCGGTCACCTGTTTGAGGGTGCCGGTGACCTCCTTGGAGGCGGCCAGAATCTCCTGCGACACCGGATCCGCCTTACCCTCAAACGCTTTGGCCACCGCCGACCAGGAGGCCAGAGTGTCGTTCAGACTCTTGGCGATCCCCTGCAGATTGGGATCGTTGACCAGCTTGTTGACGCCTTTAGCGGTCTGCAGCGCCTCCTGGCCGATTTCGGCGATGGGCAGCTGCTTGAACTGATTGAGCAGGGTGCGCACCGACTCGGTGATCTCGGCAAACTCCGACGGTAGCGTGGGCATCTCCAGATAACGACTCTGCAATCCCGAAAGCCGCACCGCCGTCTCCGGGCGCATATCCAGATCCACCAGCAACTGCCCAGTGAGCAGATTGCCGCTGATCAACTGCGCGCGCAGCCCCTGCGCCACCATCTGTTTGAGGATCAGATTGCGATCGGCGGGCAGGTGCTCACGGTCGGCCAGACGCTCAGGTTCGATCTCCAACAATACCGGAATGTGAAAGCGTCCCGACTCCTTGTCGTAATCGAGGCGGATATCCACCACCCGCCCGACGCGAATGCCGCGAAACTCCACCGGCGCGCCCACTTTCAAACCACGCACCGAGCCATCGAAATAGGCCACGGCGTGGACCTTCAGATCATACGCGCGCTCTTCGATCTGATCCCGGTTGGCGTAGAGACGAAACACGCGCTCCGCCTCCGCCGGAGCGGAGTCGTCCAGGCTGGTCTCCGGCGCGTCAAAAGCAACGCCCCCCGCCAGCAACGATTGCAGCGACTGGGTATTGACGCGCATGCCGTCGGCCCCGACCGAGACATTGATGCCGCTGACGTTCCAAAACCGGCTATTTTTCCGCACCCGGTAGTGGTGCGGCGCATTGACGTAGATGCGCACATTCACCCCGGTGCGTTGCTGATTGAGTTGGTAGTCCACCACTTGCCCCACATCCAAGCCCCGGTAGTAGACCGGCGAGCCCACCTGCAACGAACCCAGATCCGGCGTGGTGAGGGTGAAGCTGCGCCCCGGCTGATCGGGGGCGATGGCGGGCGCCTTCTCCTGTGCGGTGAAACGACGAGTCAGATCGCCCTTGCCCGGCGCCATGGCGATATAGACGCCGGAGACCAGGGTGTCCAGGCCGGAGACCTCCTTGATGGAAAGTTGCGGACGCACCACCCAGAAGCGCGCGCCGCTGGTCAGATGGCCAGCCACCTGTTTGCGCATGCGCGCGGTGACGGTGACTTGGCTCAGATCCTCCGCCAGGGTCACCTTCTCCACCACCCCCATCTGCACCTGTTTGTACTTGATGGGAGTCTTGCCCGCCACCAGCCCTTGGGCGTTCTTGAAGGTGATGAGGATCTCTGGCCCGCGCGACAGCCAGGCGTCCAAGGCCAGCCACCCCACCACCAACGCCGCCGTCAGCGGCAGAATCCACACCAGCGACAGCCCACGCTTTTTACGCGTTTGGGCTTGGGCAAGCGGCGTTTGCTCTTCAGTCATGCTTGGACTCCGATTGGGATGCGACATCCCACATCAAACGAGGATCGAAACTCTCCGCCGCCAACATGGTGAACACCACCACCGCGCCAAAGAAGATCGCCGCCGGGCCCGGCTCAATCAAGGCGATGGCGCCCAGCTCCACCAGGGCGGTGAGAATGGCGATGACAAAGATGTCCACCATGGACCAGCGACCGATGAATTCGGTCACGCGATACATCTGTGCGCGGGTGCGCAACCGCTGCGCCGAGCCGCGTTGCGTGGCGTAGAGAATCCACGACAGCGCCGCCAGTTTGAACAGCGGCACCAGAATGCTGGCGACGAATACGATCAGCGCCAGCGGCCACATGCCGTGGGCATAGAGCTTGATCACGCCGCTCATGATGGTGTCGGGTTCGCCGCGGCCCATCTGAATAACGGTCATGATGGGCAGGACGTTGGAGGGGATATAGAAGATGGCGGCGGTTATCAGCAGCGCCCAGGCGCGGGTGGTCCCGGCGACCTTGCGCGGATGCAGAGTGGCGCCACAGCGCGGACAGGGCTCTCCGCTGCGCTCCAGCGACGCGGGCAGATGGCAGTCGTGACACTGGATCACGCCCGCATCCAATGCGCGCGGCCCGATACTCATGAGGTCGCCTCCAGCGCAGCGGCGGCGGCGTCCGAGGCGGAGGCGTCCTGCAGCGCGCGCAGGGGCATGTGCGCCCACACATCGCGCGGCTCCAACGCCGCTGCCGAGGCCGCGCTCATGGCCACCAGGCCGCCAAATGCGAACAACCCCGCCTCCGGCGTCACCTGCGCCAGATCGCCCAGTTTGACCAGCGCCACCAGCAGCCCAAGCATGTAGACCTCCATCATGCTCCAACGGCTCAGAAAGCGCAGCCAACGAAACAGGCGCCCGCCCCACGGCGGCACGCGCTTCCAGCGGATCGCCAACAGCAGATAGGTCTCCCCCAGCAGCATCGCCAGCGGCGCCAGCGTGCCGGTAATCAGCACCAACACGGCGACGATCCACATCTCCTCATGGGCCATGGCCGCCACTCCGTCGACGATGGCGCCGCGACTTATGCGCCCCCCCACGTCCAGAGTCATGAACGGGGCGAACATGGCCGCCGGGAACAGCAGCAATCCCGCCAATGAGCAGGCCAGCGCCCGGCGCATCCCCTCCGGCTGCCCGCGATAGAGCGTGGCGCCGCAGCGCGGGCACAACGCCGCCGCATCCGCCGTCAGCGGCGGCAGCCGTTGCGGCAAGTCGCACTCCGGGCAGAGGATCCCGTCGGCGGGAAGCAGGGATTGGGGGTCGGACATGGCGGTTTCAGACTCGATCACAATTCAGTGAATGCACAATAAGCGAACACAAATGCGCTTTATCATACACGCCCCGCACGGCCACGCCCACCCCCTGGGCGTGGATTACCGATGTCCGTGGTGACGCCGGGATTGATTCTCCAGCAACAGGCTCCAGGGCCAGTTATTGGGCGGCTCGGCCCAACTGGTGGTGGGGAAAGGGTCGGGACTCCACTGCTTGTGACGTCGATGGGGCAGCACCCCCATGCGCGCCAATTGCCGACGGCTGGCGTAGCGAATGGAGATCACCAGCTCCGGCTCGCGGCTGGCGCGTTCAAAGCGGGTCACCTGCACCGGCGCGCGCACGGGACGGCCAAACGCCGTGCCCTGGTCGCCGCGCAGGCTTCTGCCGAGCGAACCCATGGAGGAGTCGCCGCCCAGCGTGCGCCCACGATGAGTGTCGAAAAGCTGCGTCCGCCGCTTTTCACGAAACACCGCGCAGCCGATCACGCCCAGATTGTCCTCATCGCCCAGCAGCGTGGCGTAGGCGTTGCGCCGGTCGCTAAACGTGAAGCGCGCAGCGTGGCGGCGATTGAGTCGCCAACCGGTCACGTTGGTGGTGGAGCGCGGCTCCAGCACATAGCCGCCGCTGTCATAACCCGCCTGCTGGCCATCGATCACGGAACGCCCATCCACCGACAGCGCGCACAGCAGCCGCTCATTGCCGTGATTGGTCAGGCGCAGGGTGTACTCCTCGCCGCGCTGACCAGCCACATAATGCTGGCCCCTGGCGCGATACTGGGTAAGCGCCCGCCCATTCACCATCACATCCACGCTCACCAACTCTCGCGCTGCGGCCTGGACGGCGAAAACGCCGCTGCCCAACAACGCCAAGCAGATGATGGCGGCCAGGCTCAACACACGGTGAAAATTTCGGTTGCTCATCGCTCTTCTCCTCCGCCCTGAGGACGGTTGCGGGCGCGGCGTTGGCGCCGCGTCTTACCCATTGCGTGGCGCCGTCAGAGCGAAAGTAGCGCGCGTTTCCCATTTGCGAGGCTTGGCGCCGGGACCCAGGCGCCGTAGGATGCGAGATTGAAACTCGCCGCCCCTATCCGCCACACATGGGAACAGCCCCAATCGGGGGCGCCCTTGTAGGAGAACAACCCATGCGCATGTTTTGGCGCTCCGGCGCCTTGACCGCCCTGTTGCTGCTGGCCGCGCCCGCGCCGGCCGCCGCCTTCTGCGTGTTCAACCAGACCGCCGAGAATATTCACGTGCAGGCGTTGGACGCCTCCCGCTATCAGGCCGATATCGCCCCAGGCGGCAAAGCCTGCTGCGCCGCCTCCCAATGCCGCAACGATCCCACGCCGCTTATGGCCATGTCCGGCTACACGCCGGTCAAGCCCGGCGGCCAACCCGGTTGGGATGGCGAGTGCCGCGTCAAAACCCCGCGCAATGGCTCCGCCATGGTCAGCGGCGGCGGACGCGCGCTGCGCTGTTCGCTCAAGTGACGCGCCTGCGCATCGCCTTATGACCGTCCCACAGTTCGTCGCCCATGACCCCGACGCCGACGCCCTGCGCGCCACGTTGGATGGAGATCCACACGCCTTCAACGCCGTGGCGCGTCGTCTGCACCTGCGCGTCTACCGCTTTATTCTGCGGCAGATCCCCCTGGCCGAAGACGCCGAGGAGTTGACCCAGGAGACCTTTCTGGAGGCGCACCGCAAACTGCGCGCATTCCAGGGCCAATCGCTGTTCTCCACCTGGCTGCTGGGCATCGCCAACAATCTGGCGCGCAACTTCCGCTCGCGCGCGCCGCAGTTCCGCTATCAGATGGTGGATGATGAGGCGTTGCGACACCACGCCTCCAACGAACCCGACCCCGAGACCATCGCCGCCAGCGACGCGCGCATGGCCGCTCTTCAGCATGCGCTCAGTCAGTTGCCCGAAGAGCTGTATCAGCCGCTGGCGCTGATCTCGTTGGAGGGGTTGGGTTATGAGGAGGCGGCGCAGATCTGCGATCTGTCCCTCAGCGCACTGAAAACGCGCATCTTCCGCGCCCGCAAAAAGCTGCGCGCGCTGCTCACCGAGCAGAATCAGATGTCGCTGTTCCAGGAAATGGAGTGACCCGATGCAACCATTTGCCCACAGCGGTCACTTAAGGGCCAAGGGAGAAAACCGCCATGGTCCACAATAACGACCACAAACATGTTGAGCAGGAGCCGGACGAAGAGACGCTGGAGCTCATTGCGCTGGGTCTGGACGCCCAGTTGAGCCCCGAGCAGATGCGTCGGCTCTATCGCGCCACAGCGGCCAATCCGCTGCCAACGGCCCAAGCCATGGGCGAAATGGCCGACCTGGAGGAGGCGCTGGACGACTTGCGCGCCCAGGCCCAACAGGCTCGCCCCGCCACTGACTTGGCCCAACGCATCGAAACCGCTCTGGCCGCGCAAACCGTTGCTCGACCTGCGGGCGTGCTGCAGCGCTTGTTCGACTGGCTGCGGCATCCGCAGGGATTGTCCATTCAGCCCATGTCGTTCATCGGCGGCGGCGCCGTGGCGGCGCTGGCCCTGACCCTGGCGGCGCCGGTGGTGATTCAACAAACAGGCATAACGGAATCGCCGCGCCTGGAAGTCTCCGAAGTCTCGTTTGAAGAGGCGCGCACGCGGGATGTGGATTGGACCAGCCGGTTTATCGTCTTCCCCGGCCAATCCATGCGGCTGGATCTGAACGCCGAGGGGGATCGACCCATGGTGCTGCAGTTCGAAGCCGCCCAACCCACCCCCATCATGGTGCAGCATGAGGCCCCCGGCGCGCGCCGGGACGCCGCCCGCGCGCTGGTGGTCAACGGCATCCACTACGTCACCCTGCGCAATCCGCAACCGGGCGACCGGGTGGCGATTCGCAATCGCGGCGAGGCGCCGGTGCTGGTCTACGCCCAGAGCAGCGGCGCGCAGACCTCCATCGCCGAAGATGGCTCACAGCACCTGTAACGCCCCGGCTGCGCGCCAAAGAGCCATAAACAAAAACGCCCGCTGCNCNCNCACTACGACGACGTACGTACGTCGGTCGTCGTTACGTCGTACGTACGTACGTACGTACGTACGTACGTACGTACGTACGTACGACGCGACGTCGACGCGCGGCGCGGCGGCGCCGTCGCGTACCGACGACCGTACCGACGGACGACGACGGACCGACCGACGACCACGACCGTACCGACGTACGACGACGACGTACGACGACACCGACGACCGTACGACGACCGACCGTCGACGACGACGAACGAACGACGAACAACGTAACGAACGTCGCTACACGCTGCTCAATTCAGAGCAGCGGGCGTTTTTGTTTCTCGTACAATTGCGCAAGCGTCACACGCCTGCGCCCTATAGAATCAGGGAAAGCCGATTTAGCGCGGCCACTGATGCCGACGCTGCCCGGACGTAAAGGTGCGCCAGTAGTTCTCTTTATTGGTGCGCGAGGTCAACACCACACCGATCAACGCCAGCGGCGCCAGCAACAGCATCACCAGCGCCACCATGGTGGCGACGCTCAAATGGGGCCAATAGACCGCCAAAAATGACGCCACGCCAAAAAACAGACCCCACACCAAGCCACGCAACATGATCATGCTCGGCTCCAAGAAATCGAATCGATCCATCATAACGCCAACCCCTGCCCAACTTAACATAATGTAGACAATTTTATTTTCCGCCTCAACACCCTGATTCAATTTATTGGCGGCTGGAGACTTTTCGACGCTCGCGCCAGCGCTTCGGCCAAACTCTCCCGCGCCGCATCATCCAGACTGTCGGCATCCAGAAACAGGGAGAATCCGCGCCCTTCACGGGCGATGACACCGCCGCCCTGGGCCCCGCGCGGCTCGCCCACACTATAGGCCTGCACAGGTTCAGCCACCCCTTTGACCGTCATCGGCTCACGCGGGGTGAAGTGAAACAGCTCGCGCGTGAGCACATAGGTCTCGTGGCTGACCAGCGCCTCATCGGGCTGGGCCGCCGACTCCAATCGGCTGGCCAGATTCACCGTGTTGCCGATGATGGTGTAATCGCGACGCTTTTCACTGCCAAAAATTCCCACTGCGCAGTAACCCGTTGCAATTCCCATGCGAACATGGAATGGACGCGCCACGCCCTGATTGGCCCAGCGCTGCCGCAGCCCCACCATGCTCTGCTGCATCTGCGCGGCCATGGCCACACAAGCGGCCGCACCCTCGCGTGGATCAACGTCTCCTTCGTCATCGCCAAAGAACACCAGCATGGCGTCGCCGACGTATTTGTCGATCACCCCGCCATGGGCCAGGGCGATTTCCGACATCTCATGGAAGTACTCGTTGAGCAGTCGGGTCAGATCCTCCGCCTCCATGTTCTCCACGGCGCGGGTAAAACCGACCAGATCGGAAAAAAATACCGTCAATTTGCGCCGTTGCGAGGCGATGCGATCGCTCAACCGACCTGAAAGAATCCGCTCACGCACCTGCGGCGGGAAAAAGTTGGCCAACGTCTGCGACACCTGCGCCAGATGGTCGCGTTCGCGCCGCGCCTCCCGCTGCGCCGCATCCAACTGTGTGGCGGCCTGATTGATGTGTTCGCCAATGAGGTCCAACTCATCGCGCTGGGTGGGATGCGGCAGCGCGATGGGCTGATCCAGCCGCCCCTGGGCCACCCGCTGCACACCTTGGGCGATGGCGCCGAGCTTGCGCGTCAAACGCCGCACCAGCAGCGTGGCCACCAGCAACGACAGCACAATGGCCGCCGCCGCCACACTCCAGCCCCAGCGTACGCTTTTGCGACTTTTGTTCAGCGCCTCCTGACGGATCTCGCGCATCTCCTTGTCGATATAGGCGGCCATGTCATCCACCAGCTTCAGCGCCGCTTCAGTCAACGCCTCCAGACGGCGCAACTCCTCAATGACAATGACGCCCTGCTCCTCGGCATGGCGGAAGATCGCCTGCAGTCGCTCCACGGATTGACTGAGTTGCGTGAACTGCTTGGCTTCGGTGGAGTCGCCGACGTTCTGCGCCACCAGGCGCGCCAGCTCCTGATGCGCCAATTGCAAGCGGGTCAACGCATCCAACCATCCAGGCATATCGATGCTACGCGATTCGCCATCGATATTGGGCAGCACGCTCTGCAATTGCGACTGCCGCGCCATCAGCAGTTGCGTCTCCACAAACAGGATGCGGGTCTTCTCCTCCTCCTCATCCAGCGCTTCACTGTAGTGATCCAGCACCGCGCCCATGGTGATCTGGAAGGTCAACGCCAGCGCCAACGCCATGAGCGCCAGAATGGCGAAGAAGATTCCGATGCGGAATCGCAATGCATAGCGGGCGGCAACGGCGTCATCGGAGGCGACGCTCATGGCGCGTGCGTCTCTTGCGCCTGATCGCCCTTGGCCAGATCCGCCACGCTCATGCCGTCAAACCCGCGCGCCAGAGCCTGCCGCATGGGGTGCGACAAGCTCTCCTGTGCGTCTGTCCCTTCAAAGGGCGCGCCGCCCATGGCCAAGTCGATCACCTGTTGCGCCGGGATGCTCTGCAGCGGCCGCGCGGGCAAGTAGGCAGGACGATCCCCCGACAACGGACGGATCAGCCCATTTTGACTCAGCCGCGCTAACGCCTGTTCGATCTGCGCGGGGGTGGCGTCCAGTTCGTGAGCCAGACGATCAGCGCTCCATTGCGCTTCTCCCTGCGCATGGTCGCGCCCCAGGCGCAGCAGAATCGCCAGCATGCGATCAGCCAGCACGTAAGCGCCATCCTGCGCCCCCTCATCGCCGTTCAGAGCGCCGCGATTTTGGCACAGATAGGCCGCACGGGCGCCCAGCAGGAACACTAGCCAACTGATATAGAGCCACATCATGAACAGGATGAGGGTGGCGAAGGCGGAGTAGATGGCGGTGTACTGGGTGCTCTGGGCCACAAACCGGGTGAACGCCCACCCCACCACGCGCCAGGCCGTCCCCGCCAGCAACCCGCCCAAAAGCGCGGGACCAAAGCGGGTCGGCGCATCAGGCACCATGCGGTAGATCAGGGTGAACACCAGCGCCATGAGCAGCGTGGGCGCCAGCGCGCTCCACACCGACACCGCCATGGCCATGGAGTGTTCGCCCATCATCGACTTGACCCAGGGCGTGGCGGCCATGGCGGCGATGGCGCCCATGAAGGAGACCATTAACGCCGGGCCGACGATCACCGTGGAGAGGGAGTAGCCAATGCGCTGCAACCAGGAGCGGCGCGAGCGCACGCGCCAGATGGCGTTGAGCGCCATTTCGATTTTGTGCACCACCGAAACGGTGACGTAGAACAGCATCGCCAGCCCCATCACCCCCAGCACTTTGGCCTGAATGTTGGCGACAAAGTCGATAATCCGCGCGGTGATCTCCGGGCCCTGTTCGCCCAGCGGCTCGAGAATGGCGTTCAGGAAGCCCTCCATCTGATCCTGCACGCCAAACGCTTTCAGCGCCGAAAAGCTCACCGCCAGCAGCGGCGCCAGCGCCAACAGCGTGGTGTAGACCAGCCCCATGGCGCGCAGACTGATCTCGCCGCCCAGCAGATCGGCGATCAGACGACGCAGCAGACGCGCCGCGCAAACCAGCGCGCGTTTGACGGGAGAGAGATTGCGCAGGGGCTCATGCCACAGCAGCGCGCTCCACGCTTCAGGAAAGGAGAGATTCATGGGGGAACCCCGCCGACTCAATCCAAACGACGCGTCATGCGCGTTTGGCCTTGAGGATCGTAGAGTTTGACCGTCAGGCGCTTCTCATGCTGCATCATCTGTCGCCAGGCGTGGGCCAGATCCATCAGCTTGCGATCGCGCAGATAGCGGTCGATCAAGGGGCCGAAGGTCTCCGGCGCGCCCAACACGCGCAGCTCTTTGCCATCGCGCGCAAAAGCATAATCACTGAAAAACGCCCAACCCGCCAGACTGCGCGTCTGATCGGCCAACTGCGCCCAGGTTTTCGCAAAGGCGGCGTGCTTGGGGCGCCCGGGGAAGAGCTGCGCCAAAGGATCATCAGGCGCATGACTGGCGGCGACCAACGCCTCGGGCTCTGCCGCCTCGCTATCGGATTGGGCGCGGCTGCGCGGCGCAAGCTCCGGCGGCTGCAGCACGCGCGGCGCGGCGGCGCTCAACACACGGGAGGAGACCGCCTGGCGTGGCGACGACGGCGACGTGGGCGGTTGCGACGGAGGCAGATCCAACGCCTGTGTCAACATGCTGTCCAGTTCAGCCACATCCGGGTCGTCATTGGGCGCAAAGGCGCGTTTGGTTGCAGGCGCTGACGCCGCAGAGGCTTCTGCCGTCGGCGCGATGGCTTCGGACGTTGGCGGCGCGGCGGCGACAACACCCTCTGGCGGACGCTCCTGCGAACGCAGCAGCGGCGACCAGATCCATCCGCTTTGATGCGGCGGTTGCAGATTGCGCACCGCCAGCCACGCCCCGTTTACTTCGCCCGTCGCCTGCAACCAGGCGCCGCGGGTCAGTTGAGCGGCAATGGGCGCCTCGGTGTTGGGTTCGGCGCGCAGATTGGCCTGCTCGCGATCCACCGCAAAACGGGGCTTGGCTTGGGCTTTGCCATCCACCATCAGCGGCCTCGTCAACGGGCCCCAGATCCACCCCTTGAGGACGCTGTTGGGGCGCAGGTCGATCACTTTGAACCACTCGCCTTGGGTCTCGATCACCTGCAATGGATCGCCAATATGCGTCTGCCCCACAATGGTCGACTCATCATTGGGCCGTCGACGCATATTGGAGAACGCACGGGTGGTGATGCGCACATGCGCCGCATCGACGCCTGCAGGCAACGCCAACGGCTCCTCCGCCTGTGCGCTGGAGGCCACAGACGACGGCGTCGACTCAACAACCGGCGTCGACGCCGCACGATCGGACTGAGCATCTGTGGCGACCGGCGCGCTTTTGCGCTGCGCGATGTCGGCGACCATGGCCGCCAGCGTTTCGTCGGACTGCTCCAGAACCTGTTTGGCGGATTGCGCAGGCGGCGACGCGGTTGGCTGCGCATCGGGTTCCGGCTTGGTCGCCACTTGCATGGCGTTCTCGGTAGCCTTTTGGGGCTGGGGCTTGGGTCGCAACAGACGATTGCGCGCCTGATCGCGCAGGGAGTCATTCACATCGGCCAACCGCAGCAGCGCAGGGGAAGCCTCTGAGGGCGCCGGTTTGATGATCTGGCGCAAGCGCTCCCGGGTCTCGGCGATGGGCTCTGGCGCCGCTTGCTCTGACGGCGACGCCTTCGCAGAAACCGCCTCAGGGAGCGTCTGTTCAGACGCAGAATTTGCCGACTCAGTTTGTTTGGACTCCGATGGTGAAGTCACCACAAGAGCGGATATGGGCTTGGCGTTCTGCTCCTCCCGCTCCAACTTCGCAGCCGCTTGCGCCAGAACGGAGGATTGCGCGCTGGCGATCTGCGGCGCAGGTTGCGACTTGGGCGCATCAGATGTCGGAGCTTGCTCCGCCAACGCCGCCATGGCCAACGCGCGCGCATAGAGCACGGAAGCTTCAGGCGACAAACGCGCCGGATCCAGTTGAATCTGTTGCGGCGGCGTCTGGCGCAAGTACTCGGCCGCAACCCAGCCGTGGTGGCCGTCGGCCAGCAGCACCTCCACCCACTGTGGCGCGCGACTGAGCACCCAGCCCTGCTGACCCGGCTGCATCCCCGCCATCACGCCGGCATCCAACGCGGGCTTAAAACGCACCCGCAGCGCGGTATCGTGGACCTGCACCACCGGCAACACAGCCTGGGGGACGGAAACCACTGCGCCCGCCGCGGCTTGCGCCGGGATGGGCTGGGGAGAATCCAGATGCGTCAATCGTTCTCGATCCGCTGGCTTGGAGAGCGCTGCGGCGCCGCCGCTCTGCTGTTTCGGGGACTCGGCCCCAGCTTGATTCGCCGCATCAGAGGCGGACTCGGCGGAACGATCAGGTTGCGGCGGCGGCGTGGTTTCCTGCTCATGCTCGCCGATAGCCACCAGCGCCGGGGCCCAAATCCACCCCCGCGTTCCATCCTCCAAACGCACCTGCACCCAGTTGTCGGGGCGACGCGCCAGTTGCCACGCTTTTTGATTATATGTCAGTTTGGCGATAATCTCGGCGTCCACTCGCGGCGACGCCATCAACTCAGCGTTCTCCAAGCGCACCTGAGACAGCAGCGGTTGCGGCAACGGCGTGGCCGCCATCTCCTGCTCCAGCCAAGCGGCTTTGTTCTGCTCTCGCTTCACCGGATTCTGCGCCGAGCGCGGCGTGGCGTTGGCGCTGGCCGCCCCCTGGACCATCTCACGCAACACCGCGCTGGCCTCACCCGCCGCCAAGCCGGTTTGCGCCACCGATTGCGCCGCACGGGCGACCTGTGGGGCGCTTTCCTGGGTTAAAAAGCGGCTCGCCACCCACACATCGCCGCCCAAACCATCGCTGCGCACAATGCGCGACCACTGCCCACGCTGCTCCAGCACCCACACGGAGCGCTGGGCAAACAGCTGCAGTTGCACCGGCGCTTTGATGCTGGGCGCCGTGCGTCCATTGACGCCATTGGCGTTCACCTGGGCGGATATTTTGTCCTCAGCGGGCACGGCCGCTGGCTCGGCGCGGCGCAACAGAGAGGTCAGAATCCAGCCGCTCTCGCCGCCGCCGTGCTCCATGCGCACTTCAGTCCAGTCGCCTTTGCTGGCCAACGCCACCACTGGACGGCCGCGACTCCAGCTGGCCATCACGGCGCTGCTGGCGTCTGGCTGCGTGCGCATGCGCACGCCAACGGCGTCAATAATGTAGAGATCGGATTGAGCGCTGTGGACGGATCCTGCAAAAAGAAGCGCAGACGCGGCAAACGCACACGACGACGCCACGAGTCGAAGACCCAGGCGCAGCGTCATAGCGTGACGTTTGATGAGAGATCGCGTCATCTGCGTAATCGATTGAGTTGTCGGAAATTAAATTCACATGGGGCCAGCATCGACTCCACGCGCCGTTTGTGAGCCGTCAGGTCTCTGACTGCGCGCCGCGCGCCGGGCTGGTTTCCCCGTAACAATTGTAGAAGCAAGCAATATAGCCGCCAACTCTACGGGCAAATCAACTCCCGGCGCAACGGCTCACGGCGTCGGCCTTGAAACTCTGCGCGCAGCAGGCGACAGCCCCTACTGCGCGTCAACATCTTACTGATCTCCGGCTCCAGTCACAAACCGCTGCATGGCGTAATCGGCCAACTCCTCCACACACGCCGCCACCGCGCGGCCGGTGGTGTCCACCAGCAACTCCGGCTTCTCCGGCGCTTCATAGGGGGCGGAGATGCCGGTGAACTCAGGGATCTCGCCAGCGCGGGCGCGCTTGTAGAGCCCTTTGGGATCACGGCTTTCGCACTCATCCAGAGTGGCGGCGATATAGACCTCATTGAAGCGGTCGGCATGCATCGCCCGCACCATGTCGCGGTCGCTGCGATAGGGCGAAATGAACGCCGTGATCACCACCAGGCCGGCATCGGCGAACAGATTGGCCACTTCGCCGATGCGGCGAATGTTCTCCGCGCGATCCGCTGGCGAGAAGCCCAGATCCTTGTTCAAACCGGCGCGCACATTGTCGCCATCCAGCACGTAGGTCTGCACGCCGCGGGCAAACAGCGCCGCTTCCAACCCCATGGCCAGAGTGCTCTTGCCGGAACCCGACAGACCCGTCAGCCACAGGATTCCACCCTTGTGCCCATTGATCGCCTCACGAGCCGGGGCGTCAACGCGGTGATCCACCCCATACAGATTGGTCGCGCGCACGGCGCGGTGCCCTTTGGCGGCTTGCGGGGTAATTTGCCGATAGATTGTGGGATCTGACATGACCACTCTTCCGATCTTTACGCGCTACGGGGCGCAATCCGGCGGCGCAACATCACGCCGCACAGGGCTCTGCCGGGCAAGCGCGCCGGGGCCGAGCTCAATCAGTACATCAATCAGCCCTTCAAAAAGCAATTTACGGGCCGAACCCATAACAACCAAGAAGCCCTGCAATCACAGATTGTTATAACTATAATGGCGCAACCATCCCCGCACCGTCACGCGGCAAGCGGGAAAAGTTCGCCACCTCACCGGCAAAAGCGATCCCCCGCTCCAACGGCGCCTTTCGTCTGCTGGGGATTTTGGTTATTAATGGAGGGTGACCATCGAATTTGAATCGCATGGCGAACGAACGGGACGCCGCATGCATCAGGAGTCAGTGGAAAGCGCCATCGCCCGCGCCCGGGAACAGGACGCGCGCGCCTTGGACCTCTCCGGACGGGAGCTCACCGAGCTGCCGCCCGCCATCGGTCAATTGAGCGGACTGGAGCTGTTGGACCTGTCCGATAACCAGTTGCGCGCCCTGCCCGAGGAGATCGGCGGCCTGGCCAATCTCCAATTGATGGACCTGCGCGGCAACCAACTCACGGATCTGCCCGCCAGCCTGGGCCGTCTGCACAATCTGGCGTTTCTGCGCCTGGGCGGCAATCAGTTCGAAACCCTGCCCTCTGTCATCGGCGAACTGCGCGCCCTGCGACGTCTGGTGCTGCGCGGCAACCGCCTGGCTACGCTGCCCGACTGGCTGCATCAGCTCGAATATCTGCAAGAGCTCTCCCTGGGCGATAACCTCATCGCCAAGCTCCCCGCCGAGACGCTGAACGATCTGCCGCGCCTGGAGGCGCTGCTGCTCTACGGCAACCCGCTGCATGAACTGCCTGAAGGGCTGTCCAATCTCAAACGCCTCAAGCGGCTGGATCTGCGCGGCGTTCCGCTGCACGATCTGCCCGCCGATCTGTCCGCCTGCCATGCGCTGATGTGGTTGGATCTACGCGAAAGCGGTCTGCCGCTGCCTGAACGCGCGGTGGCGGAACCGGCGCGGCCGCGCCAGATTCTGGAGAGTTGGCGGCAAGCCAAGGAGAGCCACCGCAAACCGCTTGCCGAAGCCAAACTGATGGTGTTGGGCGACGCAAAGTGCGGCAAGTCCGCCATCGCCTACGCCCTGGCCAGCGAACGCTTCGATCCCAGGCGTCCGCCCACAGAGGGGGTCTCCATCCTCAGCTCCAGCGTGATCATGCCTGGCGGCCTGGGCGAAACCCGTCTGAACGTGTGGGATTTTAGCGGCGATCCGCTGTATGCGCCGCTATTCCCCTATCTACTCAGCCCCAACGGCATCGTCATGCTGGTGATCGACGGCGCCCAGGCGGAGCCGGAGCGGCGTCTGGCCCACTGGATGCGCATCATTCGCTCGCGCTGTGGCCGCAACGCGCCGGTGGCGTTGGTGTGCGCCCGCGCCGACGCCTTCCCGCTGGAGCTGGACTGGCTCAAGATCCGCGAGCGCCACCCCACCATCCGCGCCATTGTGCGCCGCGCCTCCAGCGTCACCGGCGAGGGGGTGGAGCAGATCCGCCAGGCGTTGATCAAAACTCTGGAGCATCTGCCGCGACTGCGCGAGCCGGTGTGGCGCAGTTGGCATGAGATCAAGGCCACCCTGGTCTCCCTCAACACCGAATTCGCCCCCTTCCGCTTCTTTGAGGCGCTGTGTCTGGAGCGCGGCGCGCCCGCTCTGGAGGATCAGGAGGCGCTGGCGCAACTGATGCACGATCTGGGCTGCGTGGTCTACTTCCGCAACCACCCGGTGGCGGGCAGCACCGACGACCTGTTGGAGCCGGTGTGGATCACCCAGGCGCTTTCGCGGCTGCTGGGTTCGGCCAATGCGCGTGGGCGCGGCGGACTGTTCCAGCGCGCCGATCTGAGCGCCATTTTGGATATGAATCTGCACGCGGCCAAACGCCATGAGATGCTGCTGGGTCTGGCGCGCCGCTTCGCCTTGGCCATTCCCCGCTACGCCGAGGCCACTGAACCGCAGCAGCCGGGCGCCCGCCCCAAGCCGGTGGAGCGCTTCTGCATCCCCGCCATGCTGCCGGTGGAGCGCAAACTCTCCGGCGCGCCCAAAGAGTATCTGGGCTTCTGTTATCAGTTCGACTCCCTGCCTCCCGCCTTGTTGGGACAGTGCATGGTGCGGTTGGCGGCGTTCCTCCACGGTGAGCTGGAGTGGCGTGAAGGGGTGGCGTTGGCCTCCGAGGGCGGCGGCAATCGCGCCCTGCTCACCCTCGACCCGCTGCAATCACGCCTGACCATGCAGATCTGGGGGCAGACGCGCAACCGCTCGGTGTTTCTGCAGTTGATCCGCCTGACTCTGGAGCGGCTGCTCTCCCTGTGGCCGGATTTCGCCTACCGTCGTCTGCTGCAGATTCCTGACGGGCCTGACCTGTGGGCCGATGTGGCGCACCTGGAGTCGCTGCGCGAACAGGGATCCGACACCTACTGGCCTCCCGCAGGCGACAAGCCCTTGAGCGTGGCCTATCTGCTCAGCTTGGTGGAGCCGGAGCCCAATGGCGGCCACCCCGGCGCGCCGCCGCGGGCGCACGGCGCGCGTCGGCCGCTGGGCGCTTACACCCCTGCTCCAAGTGAAGCCCGCACGCGTCTGGCGCCGCCCCCGGCGGAGGCGATTGACACAACTTCGCGGCGTGAATCGCAACAGGTCGACGCCCAGCGCGCCGACGACAACGCCCTGGCCACCATGGGCGCCATGGCCGCCGCCGTGGCCGCCGCCGATGAACAGGAGCGGCGGCGTAATACCCCGTCTCCGCCCGCCGCAACATCAGAGGATTCCCGGCGCGAACCGCTCATGGAGTTGGGTTTGGCGCAAGATGACGCCGACACAGACGCCTCTGACAGCGCTGATGCGCCGCGCCAGAAAAAAATTGATCCGCCCCCTCCCGAGCAATAACCCCTTAGCTCTGCAATTCTTTCTTTCGCCCACTTGACGCGCCCCGCGTCACGCCGTCCCTTATGCGCTGAAAAACGTCTTGACGCACTTTTCAACATTGGTTAGTTTCCTTTAATTTTCATCTAGTTATGCTGTATTTTTTTGTGTCATATGACACAAAGTGCGGCATATGACACACCCTGATTGACCCGACTGACCGCAACGGGTTCGCCGCAAGAGGAGACGCCATGCGCATTCGCCCCCACACCCGCCATCTGGCCGCCCTGATCGCCGCCGCCACGCTGTTCGGCAGCAACGCTTGGGCCAGCGACGATGAGCACATGGGCCATAAGGAGCACGCCGAGCATAGGGGCCACATGGCCATGCAAGCGCAAGATGGCCAGCACAAAGCGAGCGTGAGCGTGAGCGCCGCCTGGGCGCGCGCCTCGGCCAAGATGGCCCGCGCCGGCGCCGCCTTTATGCGCATCGACAACACCGGCGCCAGCGACGACAAACTGATCAGCGCCGCCGCCGACGTCAGCGACAAAGTGGAGCTGCACACCCACACCATGGAAAACGGCATGATGCGCATGTATGAAGTGCCAAGCATCCCGGTCCCCGCTGGCACAGGCGCCATGCTGCAGCCGGGCGGGTTCCATGTGATGTTCATCGGGCTGCATGCGCCCCTGAGCGAAGGTCAAAGCTTCCCGCTGACGTTGAATTTTGAAAAAACGGGCAAACAAACAGTGATGGTCCATGTGAAGGCGCCGGGCGCTATGGGCCATAGTCATGGCCATATGTCGCACCACGGTCATTAATAGACCGGGTCGGCACTATGGCCGTCGCGGCGGGGCGCCATCCCCCCCCTTTTGTGGTCCCCGCCGCGACTCCCACATTTTCAGGACACGATTGATTCCGCTATGAATTCCGCACTGCCCACGGTTACCCGCCTGCGCTTGGCGGCGGTTATTCTGCTCTTTTGCCTCGTCACCGCTCTGCTCACCGCGCCGCCCAGCACGCGCGCTGAGGGGGGAGTTATCCCCATCCATGGCGACTTCTCCCTGCTCGATGAGAATGGACGCGCCGTCACCCTGAAGGATTATCGGGGACGCTATCTGCTGCTCTATTTCGGCTACACCTTCTGCCCCGACGTCTGCCCCACCAATCTGGGCATCATGGCGCAAGCGTTGGAGATGCTGCCCAAACCGACCGTGGAGAAGATCACGCCGCTGTTCATCAGCATCGACCCCGAGCGCGACACCGTCGAGGTGGTCAAGGAGTACACCGACCTGTTTCATCCGGCCATCATCGGCCTGAGCGCGCGCGCCCCCGCCGACGCCATGGCCGCCGCGCGCAGCTTCGGCGTGTTCTTCGCCAAGGATCGCGTCGACCCGCAGCATCCGATGGATTACACCGTCTCCCACTCCTCCAACACCATGCTGCTGGACCCCCTAGGGCGCATGCTGGAGATCTTTCCCCACGCCACGGCGCCGGAGCAGTTGGTCAAAACGATTCTCAAGCGGATTCACTAAAGATGCGCGCGCGCTGGCGGCGCATCTATACCGGAATGCTGGGCGCCGCGCTGCTGACGCTGACGGCAGCGCCGCTACCAGCGCAAACCGCGCCATCGCCCGCAGAGACGACCCTCACCCGCTTTATCGAAGCGTTCTTGATGAACCGCCTGGACCAAGCCGCCCGGCTGTGCGCCGGTCCCGCCTGTGAGACGGTGGCGCGCAAGCGCGCGCTGGCGGAAACCGCGCCCACCCCGCTGGCGCTGGATGTGATGGTGTTTGCCCAGGCGACCATCGAAGCGGATCGGCGCATGACCCTGCTCGCCTCCACAGCGGTGACGCGCCCCAATCCCCCCAACGCCGAACCCCGCCATGAATTCCGGCGGCAGGAGGCGGAGATGCGTCGGCTGCCCGGCAAAGGGTGGCGGGTGTGGCGCTACTTCGACGCCCAGGAGGCGTGCTGCCAACCCTGAGTCCATGCGCTCCAGACACAAAAAAACCCGCCATTTGGCGGGTTTTTTTGTGTCTTGCTCAGCAATTCGAAACGAAGATCAGCCCTCTTTGGCGGCCTTAATCATCTTCTCCAGCTCGCCCTTGTCGAACAGCTCGCGCATGATGTCGGCGCCGCCGATGAACTCGCCCTTGATGTAGAGCTGCGGAATGGTGGGCCAGTTGGAGAACACCTTGATGCCCTCACGGATATCCGGGTTCATCAGCACATCGACGCTGCCGAACTCATCGCTGCCCAGGCCGCACGCCTTGAGCATCTGCACCGCCGCGCCGGAGAAGCCGCACTGGGGAAATTTGGGTTGGCCCTTCATGTAGAGCATGATGGGGTTGCTGCTGATCTGTTCGCGGATGGTTTCCTGCACGTCGCTCATGACGAATGTTCCTCTAGAAAGGGGCGGCGCATACACGCCGGAAGACGATGACCGAAGGGCCGCTCGCCTCAGTTTGGCTTACTGGCCGGACCACTCGGCGGGAGTCAGGGTCTTCATGGACATGGCGTGCACGGCGTCATCGCTCATGTAGTCGCCCAACGCCTTGTAGACGAGCTGATGACGCTGCACCAGGGACTTGCCCTCGAATTCGGCGCTGACGATCATCGCCTCGAAGTGACGGCCATCGCCGCCCACATCGATGTGGTCACAGGAGATCGCCTCGGACAGGCGTTGTTGCACCAGATCAGGTTCCATGAGACTGCTCTTTGGTTGTGGGAACGGGAAAAAACAGCGCCGCCGCGCGCGTCGCCCGGGCGGGCCAAACTGCAGATATCCTGCATCAAAGGATATAAGATGCGCAACGTGCGCAAAAGATCCCGAAAAAATTCCCCGCCTCGGATTACGCCTCGGAAAGCGGGCTGATCTCCTCCGCCACCGGCGCCTGCGCACGCTCCACCACCACTTTGAGAATGCGGCGTCGGGTGCACTTCTCCACCCGCACCCACATCCCCTCCAGGGTGAACTCCTCACCGCTGTGGGGCAGACGCTCCACATGGGAAAGCAGCCACTGGCTGACGCGGTCCGTCGGCTTGCCCGACAGGTCGGTTTCGAAATAGCTCTCCAGGTGGCGCAGCTCCATGGCGCCATCCACCAGCACGCGGCCCGGCGCCATCTCCTGCATCTGCTGCACCGGCGGCAGTTCGTCCTCGTCGGTGATCTCCCCCACCAACTCCTCGATCACATCCTCCAGCGTCACCAATCCCTGCGCCGCGCCCAGATCGTCCACCACGATGATCAGACGCTGTTTGCGCACGCGCAGGGTCTTGAGCATGTCGTCCAGGGGTTGATTGAGCGGCACGAACACCGGCTCGTGACCCGCCTCCATCAGGGTGATGTTCTCATCCCCGGCGGCGATGGCCTCCAGCACCTCGCGGGCGTAGACCACGCGGGTGATCTCGTCACGGTTCTCCGCATACAGGGGGATGCGCGAATAGGGCAGGTTGAGCAGGTCCGGCAACGCCTCCTTGATGGTCAGCGCGCCGCTCAGTTGCGCCATCATGTGGCGCGGCGTCATGACGTCGGCGGCGGTCAGATCGTTGAAGCTGAACACGCGCTGAATCAGCTCCTCCTCCTCCGGCTCGATGGTCCCCTCCAGCGCGCCATGGCGCGCCAAACTGATCAGCTCCGACTCGGTAACCGTGGGCTCCGGGGTCATCGCCCCCACCCGCGCCGACCAGTGCGCCAGATGCTCCAGCCCCCACGCCAGGGGGTAGACCAGTTTGGAGAAGAGGAACAGCGGCGGGGCCACCGCCAGGGAGATGGGCACTTTATGGCGCGCCGCATAGGTTTTTGGCAACACTTCGCCAAACACCAGGATGAACAGGGTCAGACCGCCCACCGCCAGACCGGGGCCGAAGTGACCGAAATAGTCTGTGGCCAGCACCGTGGCAATGGCCGAGGCGCCGATATTGACCAGATTGTTGCCAATAAGGAGAGTGGCGAGCATGCGCTCGGTGTTGCTCTTGAGCGCCGCCAGCGCTTGCGCGCCGCTGCGCCCTTCGGCCGCCAGCGCCTCCACGCGGGAAGAGGAGATGGCGGTCAAAGCGGTCTCGGAGCCGCTGAAAAAGCCGGACAACACCAAGAGCAGAAACAGCAGCAGGATTTCGTTCAATGCCGGGCGCCCCGCACTGGGCGGGCCTTCTTAATCATGGGGTCAGTGGGCGACTTCACTACATTTGGAAGGCGAGTATATCACTGAAACATGTAGTAGAGCATGCCCAGATATTCATGCAACACCGCGCGCATATCCGAGGTGGTGCGCGGCAGCCAGAGAATCAGCCCCTGCTGAGTCTCTTTGGTGCGAAACAGGGTCGGCGCCGGAATGGGGTCGAGGCCAGCGCTGGTGAACGCCTGCATGGCGCGCGACATGTAGCGGCTGTGGCTCACCAGCAGCACCCGATGGATCCCCTCTTTGTGCAACATCTCGGCGCTGAAACGGGCGTTCTCAATGGTGTTGCGGCTGCGATCCTCCACCCACCGGGTGGGCAGACGATACTCCTCCTCCAGAACCCGCCGCATGATCTCAGCCTCGGAGATCTCTTCATCATAAGGGCGCCCGCCACTGACCAGAATCGGCAGGCCGGTAACCCGATGCAGACGCGCGCCGTAACGCACTCGCGTCACTCCATTGGTGGAGAGAGTGTCCTCGCCGCCATACTCCGGCGCCTGCGGATAACGTCCGCTGCCGAGAATGACGATGGCCTGCGCGCCGCTCTCCCGCGCCGCCGTATCGCTCAACGGCGCATAACGGGTCTCCATATATTTGATCAGCGGCCCAGAGAGCGCGGGAATAGTGGCCAGATAGAGGGTGACAATACCGATGCCCAGCGCCCAGCGCGCCCACTTGGGCCGCCAGCGCAGCAATACGAAGGCGATGATCATCAACGCCAGGGTGGAGCCCGGCGGATAGCTCATCGCCTCCAGGAAACTGCGCAACGCGGGGGGCACGATCATTACCCGGCCGCCCGCAGCGAACGGCGACGCGCGCGCGGATGGGCGGAGTCGTAGATGCGCGCCATGGCCGCTTGATCCAGATGGGTGTACTTCTGTGTCGCAGACAAACTGGCGTGGCCCATCATCTCCTGAATGGCGCGCAGATCCGCCCCCGCCTGCAACAGGTGAGTGGCGAAGGCGTGGCGCAGCGCATGGGGCGTCAGCGATTCAGGCAGATCCAGCCGTTTGCGCATCTTTTGCAGCAACCGCTGCGCCTCACGCGGATTGAGCCGTTTGCCCTGACGTCCGGTGAAGATCGGCCCCAATGGATCGATGGTGGGTTGCAGACGCGCGCGCTCGCGCAGATAGCTCTCCACCGCGCGAATGGCTGGCGGCCCCACCGGGACCAGTCGCGTCTTGCCGCCTTTGCCCAACACCCGCGCCTCACCCGCCTGGGCGTCCAGGTCGGGACGGTCCAAGCCGCATAGCTCGCTGATGCGCAAACCGGCGCTGTAGAGCAGCTCCAGCAGCGCCGCATCGCGCAACGTGCGCAGACGCGGCCAGCCGGGCAGATCCTGCGGCGCGGCGTCGTCGTCATTGCCAGCCGTGGCGTCCAGCAGGAACGCAGTCTGCTCCTGCCCCGGCGCCCGCGGCAGCCGTTTGGGGCTCTTGGGCGAAGCCACCCGCTTGGCCGGGTTATCCCTGGCCAGCTCTTCGCGTTGCAGGAAATTGAACCACGCGCGCAGCGCCGCCATGCGGCGCTGCAGGGTGGCGCGCGATAGCTGCGCCCGCGCCCCATGACCAAGAAAAGCGCGCAGCTGATCCGGCGTGATGGCGTCGATATCGGCCTCGCCCAACTCCCGCGCCTCATACTCGTTCCAGAACAGCACGAAGGCGGTCAGATCGCGCTCGTAGGCGGCCACGGTGTGCGGCGAGAGACGGCGCTCGGCGGCCAGATATTGAATAAAGCGCTCGCCAAACGGGATCTGCACGGTATTGTCCACGGGTTCGGTCGTCACGCTTGGTTCGCCTCGCTCTGTTTCGATTCCATGGCGCGCAACAGCAGCAGACAGAAGATATCGGCCATATCGCGCACCAGATCCGTGGAGTAGCTGGGCAGGAAGCGATTGGGCTCGGAGCCGCCCAGATTGAGGCTGCCGATGGGCTCGGCCAACGGCGCGCCCGGGGCGCACTCAATGGCGGCGAGAGGGTCGGCGTAGAGCGGAATAATCACGTCCGAGCGCACTTCCCGGGCGCACTGACCGAAGAACGCCTCCCGGTCCAACGCCTCCTGTCCCACTCGCACCACCGGCTCCACGCCACGACTGAAGGTGGTCATCAACTGCTCATGGGGCAGCGTATTGAGGCGACAGGCAAACCCTTCGCCCTCGGCGACAAAGGCGCTCAAATCCCCGCCCGGGGCCAGGCCGTCGCTGCGATCCGATAGCGTCACGCTCACCCGGCGCAGACCGAAAGAGCTCTCCAGCCCCTCCACCGCCCGTTGCAACAAACGCCCGGGGCAGTTCTCATCCAAGCTCTGGATCAAACGCTTCTGCAGAGCGTGGAAAGTGTGGTGAATCGCTTCATTGCGGCGAATGCGTTCGAGCATCTGCTCCACATCTTCACGGATGCGCGCGTTTTCGCGGCGCAACTGGTTCAGATGCCCCGCCTCCAGATTCAGCACCTTGCCCGAAGCGTGAATCGCTTCCGGCAGCAGATCCGAGTTGTTGCGAAAGAATCCCGGGTTGGCCAGCAACCAGTTGCGCACCACCTCTTCGTCGATGCGGTCGGCGTTTTCCATAGGTATCGGAGCAAGGTCATTCATAGCGGTCTCATTGCGCTCAGGGTCCATGGCGCCAGCGGCGCCTACCAAATTAAGAAAATCCTTGTTGCGAAAATGTTGACGTCGGAAACGACGTTTCCTATATTATTAGATTAGTCTAATAAAGTAATTTGGACCGCAAGCGGTCCTTGGCAAACGCCCGCAAGAGGCGTTTGGCCTGAAGCGGCGGACTTCCACTTCAGGCCTTTTCCCAAAAAGTTCCGAGGTGATGCGTGGCTTGTGAATTCGACGACGTGAGCATTGAGAAGGTGGCCCGCTGCATGAAAGCCCTGGCCCACCCTCTGCGTTTGAAGGTGATCGTGGCGCTCAACGACAAAGAGCTCTCGGTCCAGGAGTTGGTGGAGTCCGTGGGCACCACCCAATCCAACGTTTCCCAACATCTGACCATCATGCGCGACAAGAACATTCTCGCTTCGCGCCGGGTCGCCAATCAGGTATTCTACCGCATCGGCGACTGCAAGGTTCTGGACCTGGTGGCGCTGACCAAGAAGATCTTCTGCCAAGCCGCCGAGGAGCAGGCCAAGGAGTAGATCGTCGCTGCGCGCGGCGCCGCTTGCCTGACATGAGGCGGCGCCCGATGTCGTACGATCCTTGGTGTGCGCGGCTGTCGCCATCCGCTTCCCCCTGACTGTCTATCCCGTGAGGCCGCCATGAGCTGGTTGCAACAGAATGGCTCGACCCTTGTGCTGTTCATCCTGGTGACGCTGTTCGTCTTCCGTGGACCCATCCTGATGCGCGTGTTTCGCATCAAATCCATGGGCATCCACGAACTGGGACGTCGTTTGGGCGAAAATCCGCCGATCCTGCTGGTCGATGTGCGCACCAACGGCGAGTTCAACGAATCCCATATCAAACAAGCGATTCTGGCCCCGCTTTCAGAACTCAAAGCGAAGGGTCCGATGTTGGCAAAGCAATATCCGGGCCGGGAGGTTGCGGTAATCTGCCGCAGCGGCAATCGCTCGCAATTGGGCAGCGTCTCGCTGAAGAAAGCCGGGTTTGAGACCGTTTATAATGTGACTGGCGGCATGATCAATTGGGAGTCCCAGGGCTTCCCCGTCAAGAAGTAGCCGACCCGCCGCCAAACAGCCGCATCGAGGAGAGCCGAATGTTGTCTCAGCCGCTTCTCATCTCCTGTCCTCAATGCAACGCGGGCAACCGCGTGCCGCTGACCAAGGCGGGCCTGCCCGCCAAATGCGGGCGTTGCAATCAGACGTTGCCGCCCACTGGACCCAGCGTTCCCATCGTCATCGAGCAGGCCGACTTCGCCGAGCAGACCCTCAACGCCTATCTGCCGGTGCTGGTGGACTTCTGGGCCCCCTGGTGCGGCCCCTGTCGGCAGATGGCCCCGGCGCTGGATCTGTTGGCGCAGCAAATGGCCGGGCGACTCAAAGTGGTGAAGATCAACACCGACGAGAACCGCTCCCTGGCCAACCAGTTCCAGATCCGCTCCATCCCCACCCTGATGCTGTTCAACAAGGGCAAGCTCGAAGCCACCCGCTCCGGCGCGCTCAGTGAGGCGCAGATGCGCTCCTGGATTGTGGAGACCTTCCCCTTTTTGGAGTTTGACGCATGAGCCATGATCACGGCCACCATCCCAAACACCGCTTCGACCCCGCCAGAGCCGCGACGCTTTTGGATCCCAAACGCCGCCTGATTGACGATCCTTTGACGCTAGTGCGACAGATGGGCGTTGGCGAAGGCATGCGCGTGGCGGACCTGGGCTGCGGCGCGGGCTTCTTCACTCTCCCCTTACTCGAAGCGGTTGGCGACGGCGGCCATGTGACGGCGGTGGACGTGCAACCGGAGGTGCTGGAATTCTTCCGTCAGCGCGCGCCGGATGCGCCCAATCTGGCCCTGACCGAGGCGGATCTGACCGCCACCGGCCTGCCCGATGACGCTTTCGACGCCGTTTTCATCGCCTTTACGCTGCATGAGACCCCCGCCATGGCGGCGCTGGCCGAGGCTAAGCGCATTCTCAAGCCCGGCGGCGTCGCCATCGTTATGGAGTGGGGCGAGTTCGGCCCCTGCCCGGAACGCGAGCCGGGACGCAAAGCCGGTCCGCCGGAGGATCATCGCCTGCTGGCCGCCGCCATGCGCGAGCATCTGCGCGCCAACGCATTGGAAGAGGTGGAGTACGGCGAACGCCTGGGCGGCTGCCACTATTGGATCCGCGCTCGCGCCTGACTTCAATCCACGCGCGGTTCATCCACTTTCATGAAAAAGGGTGCGCGCCATGCTGTTTGACCTGAATCGCTTCCTGATCGGCCTTTCCTACGCCATCGATTGCGTGGAGTCGGAGCTGCTGGGGGTCACCACCAACCACGGCAAGCGCGTCGCTTATATCTCCCTGCGCTTGGCGCAAGCGGCGGGGTTGGACGACGCCGAGCGCTTCGACATCGCCGCCTGCGCCATCCTCCACGATAACGGCCTGGCGCAAGAGAATCTCTCCCGCCCCGACCTGCAGCAGAACCGTCTGCGGCAGGTGGAGGATATGCCCGACCACTGCGATATCGGCGAAGCCAACGTCAGCTGCTTCCCCTTCCGCAGTCCGGCGCGCGACATCATCAAATTCCACCATGAGCACTGGAACGGCGCCGGCTTCTTCGGCATGCGCGGCGACGCCATTCCGCTCATGGCGCAGATCATCGGACTGGCCGACTTCGTCGATCTGAAATTCCGCTTTGAGAATCCTGATCCGGGCAATCGCGAGCGCATCCAGGCGTTCGTGCAAGAGAAACGCGGCAGCGCCTTTTCGCCGGATCTGGCGGCGCTATTCGAGGAGGTGAGCCAATCCACCGGCTTCTGGCTGGATCTGCGCAATCACAATATCCAGCAAGCGCTCTCGCGGCGCACCCCGCATCACGCCGTGGAGATGCCCTGGAGCCAAGTGCTGGAGGTGTGTCGCGCCTTCAGCCGCATCATCGACTCCAAATCGCGCTTCACCCTGCGCCACTCCAGTGGTTTGGAAGAGAAGAACGGCGTCATGGCTACCCACTACGGCATGAGCGCCGACGACACCCTCATGCTGCGCACCGCCGCCGCACTGCATGATGTGGGCAAGCTCTCCATCCCCAACGCCATCCTCGACAAACCGGGCAAGCTCACCGATCTGGAACGCGCCCGCGTGCAGGAGCACACCTACTATACGCGCCAGTGTCTGGAGCCGATTCCCGGCTTTGAGGTGATCACCGAATGGGCCGCCAACCACCATGAGAAGCTCACCGGCGACGGCTACCCGCTGCGCCTGCCCGCCACTGCGCTGGACTTCAACGCCCGCTTGATGACCGTGCTGGATATCTATCAGGCGCTCACCGAGGATCGCCCCTATCGCGAGGGGCTCACCCACACGGTGACCATGGAGATCATCGACCGCCTGACCAAGAGCGGCGAGCTGGAGCCGCAAATTGTCGAGGATGTGCGCCGAGTCATGGCCTGACTTCCACTGATTGCCGCTTACTTTGTACGCCCTGCGACCACTCGCTTCGGCGATGCCACGCCCGCCGCTCGCATCGCCCGCTCCCAGCGTTTTCTGTTTATGCGCTTGACCATGAGCTTACCCAACAGAGGCGCATTGACCATCGCCAGCAGAAATACCAAGAGCGCTGAGACCATCAATAAATCACCGATGTGATCCCACCGCGAGCCATACACGCCGGAGCGAAACGAACTGCCTTCCACCGACCGTTGGCCATCATAGAGAATATCAATCACCTGCCCGGGCTTCACCTCGGCTCTGCTGCTGCGGGTCTGATTGAACAGGATCGAATTGCCCCATCTATCCTCGGCGGAGATGAGCGTCGGGGTATACTCCCAGTGCGCCCCGCGTCCGCTGATCCACTCGCGCTTGACCGATTTCACCACCCCCACGCCAGACTCCCAAGTGAGGATCTTGCGCATCTCGTCGGGGGCGCCGAAGAACAGAAAGAAGATCAGCCCCGCCCCAACAAGCACCCGACCGATCCAATAGATGATCTGCATAAACAAACTGGGCGGCTCATACACAAGCTCCTCCACCTCCACCCCGTCACGGCGCACGATCACTTTCTCAGCCATGCGCATGCGTCCCCTTGAAAGCAGCCCGCATCATATAGTCGCTAGCATTCAATAGTGAACATTTGGGCGCTGAAAGATATCGAGGGCTATGCCCTCGAGCTCCCAAGGTCAACATCCAAACCGTGGGCTCCGCCCATGTATGGTCCGCTCCGCCATGTATGGTCCGCTCCGCCACGGCAAGAGAAAATGTCCACTGATGTGTGAGGCTTAGTCGCGCCCATGTATCCGGCCTGTTGATGAGGGGCTTGTCGCCCTCTGGCCCTGATGGAATTTGCGCGTGGCCCTCCTCAACACACCCTCGGCCTCTATGGGCCCTTGGGCGAAACAGGTTCTTGACCACGCAGGGCTATGCCGTTTCACGCCATCAATCTCGACTCTCTCTCGCAACCTGGCTGGTGGGATCTCTTTCTCTTTCCTTATCGGCCTGTTTTTCTTTTAGAGTTGTATTGCGCTCTCTCTACACAGCGGCGCTGGCCCCATAGGCCTCCTGCTTCACCAGCATCGCCCACGCGCTGCGCGCCATGCGGTTGGCCAGCGCCACCACCGCTTTATTCGCGCCGCGGCGTTCCGACACCGACACTGCCCACTGGCTGCGGCGATCCGGCTTGTTTTCACACACGCGCAACGCCGCCCGCGCCCCATGAATCAACAGGGTGCGAAGATAACCGTTTCCCCGCTTGCTGATCCCCGTCAGCCACGCCTTGCCCCCTGTGGAGTGCTGATTCGGAACCAACCCTATCCATGCCGACAGCTCCCGGCCATTCTTAAACGCCCGCACATCCCCCACCGACGCCAACAGCGCCGTCGCCGTGATCGGTCCCACTCCCGGGATCGTCATCAGCAATCGACACTGCGGCTCCGCCTTGGCCAGCGCCTCAATCTCACGCTCATATTTGCCGATGCGCTCATCCAAATGCGCCAGCTCATCGCGCTCATCCTCCAGAATTACGCGAAAATTGGCGCTCATTTCCGAGCTCTCATCACTCAAAATCAGCACAATCGCCCGCCGCGCCTGTTTGATGCTCTTGGGAAAGACAATCCCATACTCGGCAAGCAGTCCGCGAATCTGGTTCACCAACGCCGTGCGGTTCTTCACCGCCAGACTGCGCACCCGATGCAACGCTAGAATTTCTTGCTGGGCAACGCTTTTGATCCCCACAAAACGCATATTCGGCCGCTGTACCGCTTCGCAAATCGCCTCAGCGTCCACGCTGTCGTTCTTGTGCCGCTTCACGTAGGGCTTCACATATTGCGGCGCCATCAAACGCACATCATGCCCATATCCCTGAAATTTCCGCGCCCAATGGTGGGCGCCGCTACTGGCTTCCATCCCCACCAGGCACGGCGGCAGTTGCGCCATGTACTCCAGGAGCTCGTCTCGTTTCAGTCGCTTCTTGAGAACGCTCTTGCCGCGCGCATCCACGCCATGCAACTGAAACACGCTCTTGCCCAGATCAATCCCCAGTACCCGTACCTGTCCGTTTTCGATATGATTGCTCATGGTCCGCTCCGACTCCGTTTAGATGGAAAAACACACCACCATCTTGGCCCATTGCGAGGCCGTTTGGGTAGCGGAGCGGACCATTCCATTACACACCCGCTTAAGGGTCACAGACCCTATGACGATTTGGCAGGATTGCCAAATCGGACTCGCGCAGCAAGCCCGCAGGGTGAGGGCCACGGATGGCCCGAATCAATCCCGACAAATTTCCTCTGGAAATTTGTCCCATAGTCAGCGCAAGTTCAGCCTGCGTCACGCAAACATTGAGCGATTTGGATGTGTGTCATTCTGGATTCAAGCGACTATAGCGCCTCAAAACAGGCGCGGATGTCGGCGAAATCCAGCCTGGGGAAGCGTCCGTCATTGGCCCCCTCCGGCGCCCACTCCGGCTGAACCAGATTCTCGCGGGGAATCTGCGGCAAACCATCTGCCACATCCTGCAGCGAGCCCGATTTGTCATCCACGAACAGAATCCGCGTCGGCTCGATCTGGTCCCGCGTCATCAGCGCGCGAATATGCTCGGCTTTGTTGGAAACTCCCTGGGCGTTGCTGCGCACATGGGCGTCGGTGACCGGGAAGCCATTGCGGCGCAACCCTTCCAGAGCAAACACGTTGTTGGTGATCATCACCACCACCCCCGCCCGGTGCTGCTCGCCCAACCACGCATAGTCCACCTGTTTGGGGAATAGCGCGATCATCTCGCCATAATCCGGCCTGTCGAGGAGATCATTGCGGATCTGGGTGATGCGCTGCATGGTCTCGCGCTCCAACGCCGCATCGGCGTGGGAGAGCCCATTGATGATGGACTCGTTCAACTGTCCTGGATCGAAGCGTCCCAGCAGCAGCGTATTGATGGCTACCCGGTGTTCCGGCTTGGTCAGCAGCGGGTAGAACGGGCGCCAGCGCGCCAACCATGTGGGCGGCAATGCGCGCGGGTGGCGCTGCGGATCAGGCGGGTCCAACGGAATGGGATGGTGGGTGCGCCAGCCCACAAAAGCGTCCCACAGATCCGCATCGGGCCAGTCCGCCAGATGCGGATGCCCCGCCGATTCCGTCTGCTCCGGAGCAATGGCGGCCAGCTGCGCCATCAATTCGGCGCTGAGCGCATCGGGATCGAACCCCGCCGCCAGCAGCGGCCAGCGCGCCGCAGGCGGCGTATCGCCAAACAGGTAGAGGAATCGGCGCACTCGGTCGAACCATCCGGCATCGGGCATCGCCTCCCCTTGCAGCACATGGTGACGCGCCGCCGCCCACTGGGCGAACTCCAGCCACGAGGCCAGTTCAATCTCCTGCTCGGACTCCAGCAGCACCCCGTTGACGTCGATACAGAGCAGTTTGTCCATGCAACCCTCCGCTGAACGCTCTATAGTGGCCCCTTTTTGGCGTGGCGTGTTCAGTATACTCGCTATAAGTCAAAAGTGGTCGTTTCACACAAAGATGTAAAATTGGAAAAATCGGACATTTATGGCCGATTTTTTCGGGGTCTGGGGTCCGCGACCCCAGCGGCCACAGGCGAAGCCGTATCCAAAAATGTGGGGCGGAGCCCCACGGTTTGGCTTTTGATCTTGGGAGCTCGAGGGCGTAGCCCTCGATATCTTATAGCGTCCCAATGTTCGCTGCCGAATGTTAACAACTGGATAGACCCGTCCGTCGCCCAAGGAAAAATCGCCATGGCCCTGGAACAGGAGATCAAACTCACCGCCGCCCACGCCAGCATTCTGGATGCGGTGCGGGCGGACCCGGCCATTGGCGCCGCACAGATTGGCGAAGCCAAGGATCTCTCCTACTGCGCTATCTATTATGACACCGCCGCGCGCCATCTGATGCGTAAACGCCTCGCCTTTCGCACCCGCGAAGAGGCCCCGGGGCAGTGGCGCTCCGCCCTCAAGGGGGGCGGTCGCATTGAAAACGGCGTTTCCGCCCGTGACGAGTGGGAGCAGTTTTTGCCCTATCTGCCCGCCACCCTGGGCGACATGCCCGCAGGCGAGATTCGCGACGCCCTCTTGGCGCGCGGACCGTGGCCGCTGGAGGAGCCGTTGCAGGAGCTGCTCGTTACCGACTTCTCCCGCATCGCCGTGCATCTGCGCCTGCCCGGCTGCGAAGCGGAGATGGCGCTGGATTGCGGACAGGTGCGCGCCAATGGCCTCGCTCATGATTTGGTGGAGGTGGAGTTGGAGTTGCTGGAAGGCGATTTCGCCCCGTTGGACGCCCTCGCCGCCGAGCTGCGCCAGCGCCACGATCTGACCCCCTCGCGCTACTCCAAGTACGCCCTGGGGCTGAAATTGATGACCGATCCGGGCTTGCCGGATGAGCTGTAATGCGTCCAACGCTTGCCGGTTGGGCGCGCGCTCAGTATAGTTTCGCCCAGTCATTGGTGTTGGATGTTGAAAGAGACTGGGGCTTCGCCCCAGACCCCAGCAGGGCTTCGCCCTGCACCCACGAGGGCGCCGCCCTCGACCCGCTGGGGTCGCGGACCCCAGACCCCGGAAGATCGCGCCAATAAATGTCGCGATCTTCCACCTTGGCGGCCTTTCGCCAATCCCGAATAGAGGAGCTTTTCCGTGCGTTATATCAGCACCCGAGGCGGGGTCGAGCCCGTCGCTTTCGCCGACGCCGTGATGATGGGCCTGGCCACCGATGGCGGTCTGTTGATCCCCGAATCCGTGCCCTTCATCCCCGCCGAAACCTTGCGGACTTGGGCCAAACTACCGTTCCAGACCCTCGCCTTTGAGGTGATGAGCCCCTTCATCGGCGACGAGATTCCCGCCGATGATCTCAAATCCCTCATCGATCGCGCCTACGCCTCGTTCGCCCACAAGGAGATCACCCCGGTGGTCAAAGTGGGCGACAAACGCATCCTGGAGCTGTTCCACGGCCCCACCCTGGCGTTCAAGGATGTGGCGCTGCAGTTCCTGGGCAATCTGTTCGAGTACCTGCTGGCCCGCGACGGCGGCCATTTGAATATCCTCGGCGCCACCTCTGGCGACACCGGCTCGGCGGCGATTCACGGCGTGCGCGGCAAGAGCAACATCCGCATCTTCATTCTGCACCCCGACGGACGGGTCTCCCCCATCCAGGAGCGGCAGATGACCACCGTACTGGATGACAACGTCCACAACATCGCCATTCGCGGCTCCTTCGATGACGGCCAGGCCATCGTCAAAGCACTGTTCAACGATCTGGAGTTCAAAAAGTCCCACAGCCTGGGGGCGGTCAACTCCATCAACTGGGCGCGCATCCTGGCGCAGATCGTCTACTACTTCTACGCCTGGGGCCGCGCCACCGGCGGCGATGACAGCCAACGTCTCGTCTTCTCCGTGCCCACCGGCAACTTCGGCGACATCTATGCGGGCTATCTGGCCATGCAGATGGGCTTGCCGGTGAGCAAGCTGATTCTGGCCACCAACCGCAACGACATCCTCTCGCGCTTTGTGCGCGAAGGGGTCTATGAAGTGGGCGATGTGCATCCCACCATCAGCCCCTCCATGGATATTCAGGTCTCCTCCAACTTCGAACGCTATCTGTTCGACCTACTCGGTCGCGACGCCGACGCCGTGCGCGCCTGCATGGCCGATCTGGCGGAGAAAGGCCGCTTCTCCATCAGCGAAGAGAAGCGCGCGTTGATGAACGAAACCTTCGCCGCCGCCGCCGTGAGCGAAGAGGAGACTCTGGAACAGATCCGCGCCACTCACAGTGAAACCGGCTATCTGCTCGACCCCCACACAGCCGTGGGCGTGGCCGCCGCCGCCGACTATCCTGGGGCCATCTGTCTGGCCACCGCGCACCCGGCCAAATTCGGCGCTGCAGTGCAGTCCGCCATTGGCCAAGAGCCCGAGTTGCCGGGCCCGCTGGCCGACCTGATGGATCGCGAAACCCGCCAAGTGTTGTTGGACGCCGACGCCGCCGTCATCAAGCAGCACATGCTGGACGTGATTGACGGCTAACGTTCCGCCCTCTTCAACGCCGCCGTGACGCGCGCCAGTCCCTCTCGGGCTGGCGCGATGTCATGGGCGGCGGCTTTGGCGTACCAGTGCTGCGCTTGGCGTAAGCTCTTTTCCACAACCACCCCCCGCTCATAAAAATCAGCCAAGTGATACTGTCCCGGGGCATACCCCTGCTGGGCGGACGTCTCATATAACCGATACGCTGCGGGCAGGTCTCGCACGCCGCCAAGCCCGTTTTCCAAAATATGTCCCAATTTGCTCATGGCGGCTGGATTCCCAAGCTTTACCGCTTTTTGATACCACTTACGCGCTTTGGCGGGATCGTACAGCGCGATAGAGGGATCAAAATAGGTTTCGCCCAGAAGATAGGGCGCTTCCGGATGCCCCTGACGGGCGGCCTTCTCCATCCACTGAGTCGCCGTCGCCATATCCTGTGGAGCCTGATCCCCAATAAACAGGATTAAGGCCAATTGGAATTGCGCCTCCCGCTCCCCCAACTGCGCAGCCTTGCGCATCCACGCCACAGCCGATGCCCTCTCATGCGCGGATGACGCCGCTTCCAACTGCAGTTTGCTGAGCAAACGCATCGCCACGGGATCTCCGCCTTCCGCCCCTTTGAAAAAGGCGCTGATCGCTTTGTGACGATCCGCTTGAACCCCCTGCCCCAGAAAATAGATCACGCCAATCTTGGTATGGCCCATGGGATCACCATGATCCGCAGCTTGACGAAACCAGTCGAGAGCAATGGCATAATCCCGGGGCGCCCCCTTTCCCAGGTAATAGATATGACCGATTCCGTGCATCGCAGTCGCCACGCCTTGGTCCGCTGCGAGGCGATACCAATGCAGCGCCTGAAGATCATCCTGTTTCACCCCTTGGCCTGTCTGATAGAGATACCCCAGATTGAACTGAGCTGTGCCGAATCCCTGCTCGGCGGCGGCGCGACACCACCGCGCCGCCTGCCGCGCATCCTGCGCCACCCCCGCGCCGCGCCGATAGAGATAGCCCAAATTACTCTGCCCCTGCGGCTCCCCCTGCTCGGCGGCGGCGCGACACCAGCGCGCCGCCTGCGCCACATCCTTGGGTCCGCCCTGGCCATTCAAATACATCCCGCACAGATTGGTCTGCGCTTCGGCCACCCCTTGCTCCGCCAACGGTTCAAACACCTCGCGCGCGGTGACGTAGATTCCCTGCTCCAGCGCCTCCACGCCTCTTTGAAATTGGCTCTTCGTCTCATTGTCGGCTGAGACAGAGAGTCCCAACGCCAGCACCACTCCAATGATTGGTTTCATTTTTTCACACCATACACACATTAAGATCAGCATCCACTCAATAAAATAATACTTTGCGGAATTATTTTACTCACGTTTTTTCATCCACTTAAGCAGGCGCCACTGGAAAGAACAATTTCTCCCTTATCATATTATTACGATATTGGTAGTATCACTCCAGATTCGTAGTATCGTTTTAATTTCTCTGCTGGAGATCACTGATGACCCGCCAACAGATGCTCGACGCACTCAAGTTGCGCGCCGACGACAGCCTCTCACAGAGCGTCGCTGACGCCCTGTGGAGCGCCGCCGATCTCATCATCATCGGCATGACGCCACTGTCCCACAGCGACGTGGACCAAAGCGGCTGGCAAGTGGACTCCCATTGGCGCGGATCCGTTGAACTCTGGCTGGCCGCCGTTGACGCCTCTGACGATCTGTGGCCTCTGCTCCAGAGTCTACACACTACGCCGGTCTTCTTTTCCCTCGACCCCAACGCGCTGCTGGATCAAACCGGCACTCTCGGCGCTCTACGCGCCAGCGGTTACCGCACCGAAATCGATAACGCCGCCACCCTGTTCCATGTGCTGACGCTCACCGTCGACAGCGCCATGATGCGCCGCACTGCGGATGACCCGCTGCAACCTGACGCACTGTTCGCACATGTCACCCCTGATCTGGGCCTCGCCCATGAGCCGGAATATGACCCGATCACCGATGCGGCGCGGGCGATTCGCACAGCAGAGGCGCAGGCATGAGCGCGCTGATCGCGGAAGTCTCCCGCCAACTGGAGAACCTGGTGCGGGTGGGGCGGGTGGAGAGCGTCAACTATGGGACAGCCCGCGCCCAAGTGCGGTTTGGCGATCTGGTCACCGCGCCACTGCCCTGGATCACCCAGCGCGCCCACGCAGATGTGACCTGGCGCGCCCCTGAAGAGGGCGAGCAGGTGCTGGTGCTCTCCCCCAGCGGCGAACTGACTCAGGGGGTGATTCTGCCAGCCCTCTATCAAAACGCCTATCCGCAACCGGATAACGTCGCCAGCCGCCACCGCGTGCGCTACGCCGATGGCGCGCTGATGGAGCACGACCGCGCTGCGCATCGCCTGCTCATCGACCTGACCGCCAGCGGCGGCACGCTGGAGATCAAGACTGGCAGCAGCCATGTGGTGATCGCGCCCCACTCGGTGACCATTCGCGGCGACGTCATCCACCTCAACGACGATCGGTGACGCCATGCCCAAATGCGTCCGCCTCGGCGATATCTGCACCGGCCACGGCTGCTGGCCCGCACGGCCCAATGTGGGCGCCAGCCCTAACGTCTTCATCAATGGACGCGCGGCGCATCGGGTCGGAGACCCCTGGGCGGCGCACACCTGCCCGCCTATTCCCGAGACCCACGCCTCGGTGATGGCGGGCGGCAGCCCCAACGTCATCGTCAATGGGTCTGCTCTGGCCCGCATCGGCGATCCGGTCGCCTGCGGCTCCGCCGCCGCCAGCGGCAGCCACAACGTATTTGCAAACGGAGGTTGAGATGAGCATTACGCCCCACGGCATGGATTCAACAACCGGGGTCGGCCTGGAGGCGATGGCGTCGCTGCGGCAGTCGGTGCGCGACATCCTCACCACCCCGCTGGGAACCCGGGTGATGCGACGCGACTATGGCTCGCGCCTGTTCGAATTGGTGGATGCGCCGCTCAACCAGGGGACTCTGCTGGCCATCTATGCCGCCACCGCAGAGGCGCTGGATCGCTGGGAGCCGCGTCTGCGATTGACCCGCACCCAAGCGCGCAGCGCTGGTCCGGGCCGGATTTCATTGGATATTGAAGCCGTCTATCTGCCCGACGGCGCGCCCATTCAACTGGAAGGAGTTGAGATATGAGCGTGGTGGATCTGTCGCAACTGCCCTCCCCCGATGTGGTGGAGGCGCCCGATTACGAGTCGATTCTCACCGAGATGAAGAGCTTCGTCAGCGCAGCGGCGCCGGAGTTGGCTCCTGCTCTGAGCCGCGAATCCGAACCCGTGGTCAAACTGCTCGAAGCGTTCGCCTATCGCGAACTACTCCTGCGCCAGCGCGTCAATGACGGCGCCCGCGCCGTGATGTTGGCGCACGCAGTGGGCGCGGATTTGGAGAATCTGGCCGCGCTCCTGGGGATCAGCCGTCAAGTGATCGACCCAGGCGATGTCGACGCCACTCCGCCGCTGGAGCCTGTCATGGAGTCTGACGACCGCCTACGTGAACGCGCTCGGCAGGCGTTGGAGGGCATCGCCGCCGCAGGACCGGTCAACGCCTATCGCTTTCACGCCTTCTCCGCCGATCCTCTGGTGAAAGATGTCGCCATCACCAGTCCGTCGCCGGGACAAGTGTTGGTGACCGTCCTCTCCGATACTGGCGACGGGACGCCGGATCAAACACTGCTGGAGACGGTCAACGCCGCCCTCAACGCCGAGAGTGTGCGTCCGCTGACCGATCAGGTCATGGTGCAGGGAGCAAGCATCACCCCCTATCAGGTGCAGGCGCAGCTGCACATTGAGGAGGGCCCCGACGCCGAAGTGGTGCGTCAGGCCTCGCTGTCCGCTGTCACCGCATACTGCTTTGCGCGCCATGGTTTGGGCCTGAGCGTCACACTCTCCGGCCTCTATGCGGCGCTGCATCAACCTGGCGTGCTGCGCGTCTCCCTGCTCACGCCCAGCGCAGACATCGACGTCGCCTATGATCACGCCCTGTTCGCCGACGCCATCAGCGTGGAGGCGGTCCCATGAGCGTGACCATCCTGCCCCCCAACGCCAGCGCATCGGAACTGGCGCTGGATCAAACCAGCGCACGCCTCGACGCGATCCCTTCGCCTCTGCGTCATCTGTGGAATCCGCAGCTCTGTCCGGAAGCGTTGCTGCCCTGGCTGGCCTGGGCGCTCTCCGTCGACGCCTGGGACCCCAACTGGCGCGTTGAAGCCAAGCGTCGAGTCTGCGCCGACGCGGTGGCGGTGCATCGCATCAAAGGGACCATTGGCGCCGTGCGTCAGGGGCTCGCCGCTTTGGGCGCCACGGCTGAAGTAAAAGAGTGGTTTGAGATTGCGGGCGAGCCACACACCTTCGAGCTTCTGGTGTGGGCCGGGCACAACCCCGACGCCACTGCCGAAGTGATGATCGACGCCGCCTTGATTGCGCAACTCCGCGACCTGGCGGAGCGGCTCAAACCTGCGCGCAGCCATCTGCAGAAGCTCACCATCGGCGCCCGCCTGGAACAGGCGCTCTTTGCAGGCTGCGTCCACAACAGCTTCGCCACGCTCAGAGAGTCGCTCACCCCCAGCCTGAGCGCACAGATCGATCTGCAAAACAGCGTCGGCGCACTGGCGCAGACGGGCGCCCTTGGCGTCAGCCGCGTCATCGCCCAACCCATCACTTCCGTTTCCCCCGTCGCCATCCAGGCTGGACAGTTGGCGGCGACCACCTACGCGACGGCGACCTTGCGCGCCACCGCAATCCTACAGGAGGCAGCATGAGTACAAACCCCATTATTCCCATCATCACGCAAGCTGGATTAACGGCGGTGTTCAATGCCGCCAGCGATGGTCTGCAAGCGCGCATCACCCATGTGGCGCTGGGCTCCGGGCAGTATCTCCCCACCGACGATATGACCGCGCTGCACAACGAAGTGACACGCGTTCCCGTCGCCGATGGCCGCATGGAGGGCGATCATCAACTCCATGTCACCTTCCTGGAAGACGGGACGGACGAATATTGGGTGGGTGAATTGGGCTTCTATCTGGAGAACGGCGCCCTGCTGGCCCTGTGGAGCCATGAGACCCAACCGCTGACCTTCAAGAGCGCCAGCACGCCGCTGCACTTGGCGTTCGATCTGGCCCTCACCGCGCTGCCTGCGCAATCCGTGAGCGTCACCGGCACAGGCCAGTCGCTGAATTTGAGCCTGACCACCGAACTGGTGAAATCCGCCAGCGCCCTGTCACGCTACGCCACCGCGCTGCTGAAATCCCAGCTGCGTCATATTCAGTTTAATGATCGACTTCTGACGATGGAGAACATGCAATGAGTTTGGAAACCGAAGTCACTCAACTCCAGCAAGATATTGGTGATCTGGTCATCGCTTCCGAGTCCCTGACGGCGGAAGTGACTGGCAAGATCAACGATATCAACACCACCTTGACCGGGGCCGTGTCGCAAGCGCAATCCGATGTGACCGCCGCCGTCACTCAAGCACAAAGCGATGTCTCCGCTGCTGTGACCCAGGCGCAGAGCAATGTCTCCACCGCCATCGCCAGCCTGCCCGACGCCATCGCGCTGGATGGAACCAGCGTCACCACCGCGCAGATTCCGTTCGCGCAGGGTGTTAACGTGATCAATAGCGTCACCTGTGACACGCTTTCCGCCAGCGGTTCAATCTCGACCAGCAGCGGTTTTGACAGCCCCTCTGTGTATGTCCATGGTGTGGCGCATGACCTGACTATCGAAGATGATGGTTCGCAGATCATGCTGCGCTCCTCATCCATGGGAACGCATCTGGTGTTCCGCGGCAAAGATGGTGGCGGGACCTATCATAACAACTTCCGCATCTCTCAAATCAGCGGCAGCGTTGATGCGCGCGGCGTCTTCAACGCCAGCCAATCTTTCGACGTGGCGGAGATGATGGAGTGGGCCGATGGCAATCCCGACGCCGAGGATCGCGTTGGCTACAGCGTGATCGCCACCGCCAACGGCAAAATTCGTAAAGCCCAGGCGGGCGAAACCCCTATCGGCGTCATCTCCGGCATCGCTGCGCTGAAGATGGGCACGGCGTGGGACGGCTGGAGTGGCCGCTATAGGAAAGACGCCTTCCTGCGCCCCATGAAAAACGCTGACGGCTCGCAGGTTGAAAACCCCGATTACAACGCCAGCCACGACTACGCCCCCCGCGATGAACGTGCGGAGTGGGCCCCGGTAGGATTGCTGGGCCAGGTGCCGCTTCGTAAAGGTCAACCCACGGCGTCGAATTGGATCAAGATGCGCGACTTGTCCGCTGACGTGGAGCTTTGGCTGGTGCGCTAACACGAACACAGCATCCCCCTACGCTCAAGCGCTCACATCAGTCAACAGCGTGTAGAGAACACAATCCTTATGGAGGATTTTAGTTATGCCGGAACAATTTTTACATGGCGTTGAAGTCATCGAAATCACCGATGGCGCCCGCCCCATCTCTACGGTAAAAAGCAGCGTTATTGGCATTGTGGGCACCGCCCCCGACGCCGACGCCGCCGCCTTTCCTCTCAATACCCCGGTGCTGGTGGCGGGCAGCCGCCTGGAAGCCGCTAAACTGGATACCACCGGCAATGGTCTGGGCACTCTGCCTGCGGCCATGGACGCCATCTTCGACCAAGCCGGCGCCATGGTGGCGGTGATTCGCGTGCAAGAGGGCGCCGATGACGCCGCCACCCTCTCCAACGTCATTGGCGGCGTCAATGCCGCCACCGGCGACTATGAGGGCGTGCAAGCCCTGCTGGCCGCCGAATCGGTGGCCAAGGTGCAACCGCGCATTCTGGTCACCCCCGGCTTCTCGCATCAAGCCGCGGTGCTGACCGAGATGCTGGGCATCGCCGACCGTCTGCGCGCGGTGATCATCGCCGACGGCCCCAATACCACCGACGCCGACGCCATCACCTACCGCGAAAGCTTCGGCTCCGACCGCGTGTTCATCGTCGACCCCTGGGTGCGGGTGTGGGACAGCGTGGCCAACGCCGAAACCGTGGCCCCGGCCAGCGCCCGGGTGGCGGGCATGATCGTCAAATCCGACAACGAGCGCGGCTTCTGGTGGAGCCCTTCCAACCGCGAGATGTACGGCATCATCGGCACGGCGCGCGCGGTGGACTTCTCCCTGGGCGACGTCAACGCCCGCGCCAACTATCTCAACGAAAACGAAGTCGCCACCATCATCCAGAAGGATGGCTACCGTCTGTGGGGCAACCGCTCCTGCTCGTCGGATTCCAAATGGGCCTTCCTGTCGGTGCGTCGCACCGCCGACATGATCAACGACTCCCTGCAACGCGCCCACATGTGGGCGGTGGATCGCAACATCACCCGCACCTACGTGGAGGACGTCACGGCGGGCGTGCAGGCCTATCTGGACCATCTGACCGCCATCGGCGCCATCCTCGGCGGCAAATGCTGGGCCGACCCGGAGTTGAACACCCCCGACCAGGTGACCCAAGGCAAAGTCTACTTCGACTTCGACTTCACCCCGCCCTATCCGGCCGAGCATGTGACCTTCCGCAGCCACATGATCAACGACTACATTGAAGAGGTGTTCTGATGATCGCCAAAGACGTTCTGCGCAATATGAATCTGTTTGTGGATGGCCACGGACATGCGGGCAATGTGGTGGAGATCACCCTGCCCAAACTGGCGCTCAAAACCGAAGAGCATCGCGCCGGCGGCATGGATGCGCCCATCGCCATCGATATGGGCATGGAGAAGATGGAGACCTCGTTCACCCTCTCCGGCTACAACAAAGAGGTCCTGAAACTGTTCGGCCTGGCGCCGGGCAACGCCAAACCCATCACCATTCGCGGCGCGCTCAAAAGCGAAGACTCCGACGCCGTGGTTGCGGTGGTGGTGCAACTGAACGGGACTTTCCGCGAAGTGGAGGCCGACGCCTGGAAGCCCGGCGACAAATCCAATCTCAAAGTCACCATGGACGTGCGCAAGTACGTCTACACTCAAGGTGGTGAAGAGATTCACAATATCGACGTGGTCAACATGACCCGCATCATCAATAAAGTGGATCAATTAAAAGGCATGCGTGACGCCATCATGGGCAAATCCTGATAGACCATCAGAATTCCGCCTTATACTCAGTCGAGTTCAGAATTGGACAGGGGTGATTTTGGAGAGGAAAGATATCGAGGGCGCCGCCCTCGAACTCCCCAAGATCAACAGCCAAACCGTGGGGCTCCGCCCCACACCTCGCTGGGGTCATAGACCCCAGACCCCGGAAAATCGGGCCAATAAATGTCCCGGTTTTCCACTTTCCGGCTTCGTGCAAACTGTCCAGTTTTGGCTTCGATATCCTATGCTTGTGTAACTGCGACGGCGGGCGTTCCATCGGTAGCCCGCCGCATTTTTGCCCTGCGTCCGCTCTCTGCTGGCCGCTACACAATGCGAATCGGCAGACGCCGTGCGCCCCAACTTCCTGGCTGCGCCTCAAACACCCCCGCCGCCTGCGTCCCGCAACGCCGACACGCTCCTTTTGCGTCCAGCCCCCATTGATCCAGTTCATAACTCACGCGGCCAATGAGCGTTGCGCCACACCCGGGACAATAGGTGGTGGCCGACTCATGGTCACGCACATTGCCCAGATAGACATACCGCAAACCGTTTCCCCGCGCGATGCGACGCGCTTGCTGTAGCGTCGCCATGGGCGTGCGCGGCAGATTGCGCATTTTGAAATCGGGGTGAAATGCGGAAAAGTGCAGCGGGACATCCACCCCCAGATTGTCCACGATCCACTGAGTCATGGCCTGCAACTCGGACTCGGAATCGTTATGCCCAGGAATCAATAGGGTGGTGATCTCAAACCAGACCGTGGTGTGATGCTTGAGGTAGATCAGCGTGTCCAACACGTTTTGCAGATGCCCGCCCGCCACCTTGCGATAGAACGTCTCCGAGAACGCCTTGAGGTCCACATTCGCCGCATCCATCTGCGCAAACAGCGCCTCGCGCGGCTTCTCCTGAATATAGCCCGCCGTCACCGCCACCGAGCGCACCCCAACCTCGCGACACGCCTGCGCGCAGTCCATGGCGTACTCCAGGAAAATCACCGGGTCGTTGTAGGTGTAGGCGACGCTGCGGCTGCGCGTCTGCTGCGCCGCGCGCGCCACCGCCTCTGGAGCCACTTGCGTGGTCAGCGCATCCTGATCGCGCGCTTTGCTGATCTCCCAATTCTGACAGAACTTACACGTCAGATTGCATCCCGCTGTGCCAAACGACAACACCGGCGTGCCCGGAAGAAAGTGGTGCAGCGGCTTCTTCTCGATCGGATCGACGCAGAAACCGCTGGAGCGGCCATACGCCTCCAACACCACCGCGCCGCCGTGGTTCATCCGCACATAACACAATCCACGCTGCCCCTCCTGCAGGGCGCACTCGCGCGGACACACCGTGCAGAGTGCGCGGCCATCATCTCCCGCACGCCAGAACGCTTTGGACTCCATCATCGCCGACACCTTTTATTCGCCGTTTGCAAACCCCACAAACGGCATGCTCCTGATCGCCTATTCCGTGCGCCTCCACCACAAAACAGTATCAGCATGTGATTATCCGCTTTCACTCAATCATTTTGATATGATATTGTCATATCACTTTACTCCACTCCGCCTCTGGCGCATTCCAATCTGAGGAGATTCCAACATGCAAACCACCAAATATCAACTCCGTCACCCGATTCAGATCGATGGACGCACGGTCCAGGAGATCAATCTGCGCCGCCTCACCGTGGGCGATCTGGAGGTGATGCAACATGAACAGAGCGACCTGGGAAAATCGATCCAGGCTATCGCGTTAAGCGCACAGCTCTCCCCGGAAGAAGTGCGTCTGCTCGACGCGGAGGATTTCACCCAACTGGGCGAGGTGTTGGGCGGTTTTTTCGGCTGAGCTTGAAAGAGGCCCACGAAGCGATGGCGGATTTGGCTCTGGTGTTCCACTGGCAGCCATCCGAGCTCAAGGCCCTGCCGCTCGAAGAGCTGAGCAAATGGCGACAGATGGCCATTGAACGTTTTGCCCTGCTCCGCCCTTAATTCAGCCGAGCGGCTCCGAGCCGCTCGTCACAACCGCAACCACCACGTCCATTTCAATAAGATGAATAGGAGCATCAAACCATGAGCGCGACGATTCCGGAGCATGCCGCGTTGGACAATGACTATCTGGAGCAGATGCGCACAGCGTTCGAACGGCGCGCAGTCAGTGAACAACGTTTCACACAACAGACCCTCGCCCACGCCAAACGCATGGAGAAGTTGCGTACGGATATGGCGCAGATGGAGACGGACATCTTCCGCGACGCCAGCATCGAGCGCCTTGCGCGCGCGCTGCAGCGGCTGTTTGACATCGCAGGCGGTTTGGCCGCTCTGCGATTCCCCACACGATCATGCTGCAAGTCCCAAGGTCCGAAGATCGAGACAAAATTTGAGTTGAGCGGCAAGCTTGATTTGGGCGGACTCAATCTTGGCGGGTTCAAACTCGGCGACCTGAACGTCGCCAAAGTCGGCGGCAACATCTCGAAACAGATCTGCTGCGCCCAGCCCGGAAGCGTCGCCAAGAGGGCGGTCGAGTTGGAGTCCAAAGCGCCGTTGGACGTGATCGTCAAAAACGAACGTCCCATTCTCGTCGCTCAAGAGACCTCCGAGCAGGCGGCCTTCAATGACGCTGTTTACGCTGCAAAAACACGCGAAGAGCGGCTCAATGCAATCAGCGACCAACTCCCCGATGGACGGGCGAAAATCGCACAAATTGAACAGAAAGCCATCGCGACGGCTGAAAGCCTACGCCTCTCCTCCTCACGGGTTCTGGACGCTTACGCCGTCGGCGCTGGCCGTAATCTGCAAGGCGGTGAGTTGGACCACTTTGCTCAGGAAGCCGCGAAAATGTCCATCGCCTTCCGCATGAGCGGCGAGGCGGCGGCGAAAATGCGTGGGCAGTGGCGCAAGGAGTTGAAGCTCAACGCCACGCAATCCGACGCCCTGGCCAACTATTTATCCACTCTGCCCAAAAGCGGGCCGGGCGCAGTCAAAAACGCTCACGCTGAACTCCTGGCCATGGGTGCGAAAAACCCCCAGCTTTCACCGCACGAGCTGCTCAACAAATGGATGGCGAAATCGCGCGCCAACGGGCAAGGCGGCGCGGCAAATCCCGCAGCGGCGCAGGGGGCGTTGACGCGCCTTGCGCAAACGCGCGGCGCAGGAATCGCCAATCAGCAAGGGCGCCTCGCCGACATCACGCACCGCATTGAATCTTCCAAAGGTCAGGCGCTCAAGCCCTTTATGGCCTCCTTCTCCGACGTCACCACCCCGCTGGTCAACGAACTGAGCAACCACTTTCAAACAATTATCGGACTGCTTGAGCGCGCCCAGGGATCGATCATGGGCTATCTGACCCTCGCCGCCGTCGGTCTCTACAAAAGCGCCCCTTTGCTGAAAAAACTCTTTGGCAAAACGCCCTGTGATGGCAATGGCGCCCTGGGCGCAGGACAAGCATCCTCAGGCAACACGCGACGAGGCGCGGACTCTCAGACAAAAGGGAAATCGCCCAAAATTGGCGGCGGGAAAGGACTCATTGGACGCCTGCTGAATCTGGGGACTCAATTCCTGAGCAGTTTAGCCAGTGGCGTTGGTCGTATCTGGTCATCGCTGAAGGGAAAACTGGCCAATGGATTGGCTCGAGCGGGGAGAGGATTGGCCACAGCGGCCAAGTCCGGCTTACGCAGCGCGCAACAACTGGCCAGAAAAGCCTTGCAGGGCGCCAAAGGGGGCGCGCGGCGCATGGCGACGACTCTAGGCGAGAAAGTCGCCACATTCGGCTCCGCATCCAGATCCATGGCCAAAGCCCTCTATAAACGCGTTTCGCCGGTTCAATGGGTGATGCGCGCCATGGCGGTGAAAGAGATCGCCATGGGCGATGCGCCTGTGAGCAAAAAATTGCAACAAGGCGCCGCTTTGGCGGGCGATATCGCCGGCGGCTCTCTGGGCGCATCCATTGGCGCCGCCGTTGGGACGATGATTCTCCCCGGCATCGGCACGGTTATCGGCGGATTATTGGGCGGGGCCCTCGGCAGCATCGGCGGCGAAGAGATTGGCGCCAGCCTTGGTGAGAAAATCTCCAGCTTTTTCGGCTTTGGCAACGCCTCACCAGCAGACGCCGCCCCCACAACGCCGCACGCCTTGAGTGCTATGCAAGCACCGCCGAGCCAACCCTCGGTGATCAACTACTCGCCGAACACCACCATTCAAATTCAAGCGCCCGCAGCCCTGCTTCAAGATCGCGCCGGGCTCTTGCAGTTGATTGAGCAAACGCTGCGCAAACGTGAACTTGAACACTCTGCAGAAGTCCGCAGCCTGTTTGCCGACGGACACGCCTTGGCGCTGAACGGATAAGAGAGGAGCGAACCATGCCACAACAAAACGCCCATAACGCCTACATGACTCTGGGCGACTTCGATTTCAGTCTCAGCACCGCAGCGCCCGCTTCCCTCAAGCACAGCGCGGCCTATCGCTGGCCCAGCCATGAGCGTCCTGGACAGCGCGCCGTACGTCAATTCACCGGCCCGGGTGATGAGCGCATCACACTGGACGGGGTGATCTACCCGCAGGAGAGCAAGCACGGTCTGGAGCAACTGCCGCGCATGCGCCGCATGGCTGAGGCGGGCAAAGCGCTGCAACTGGTGAGCAGTTGCGGCGCCGTGCACGGCCGCTGGATCATTCTCAATGTGCAGGAGACACGCAGCTATTTTCTCGATAACGGCGCGGCGCGCAAGATCGAGTTCTCATTGGAGCTCTCCCGCTATCACGACGACAAAGGATAAGCCCATGAAGGTGATCTACCACGCCAAAGAGGGTGAAATGGTCGACTGGATCTGCCATCGCCACTACGGCCACGAAAAAGCCGTCGTCATGGTGCTGGAGGCCAACCCGGGGCTGGCCGACCACGGCCCCAAATTGCCCGCGCGCACGCGCGTCATCCTGCCGCCTGCGCCAGCTGATGAACCGATTCAATCCACCGTGAGGCTGTGGGACTGATGCAACCAATCTATAAAATCGAAGCCGACAGCAAGGATATCACCGCCAATCTTGACCCACTGCTGATCGCCTTGTCCGTGAGCGATAAAGCCAGCATGAAGTCGGATTCCGCCTCCATCACGCTGGACGATGACGGCGGCCGCATCGCCCCGCCCCGGCTCGGCGCGCAACTCAAACTCTTCCTGGGATACGCAGGTCAGGGGCTGATCGATCTGGGCCAATTTGTCGTCGACGCCGTGGAGATGAGCGGACCGCCGCGTCAGATGCGCATTCGCGCCAACGCAGCGGACATGCGCAGCGCCCTGCGCGCGCCCATTGACCAATCCTGGCGCGGCCAGACGCTGGGCGCCATTGTGCAAACCATCGCCAAACGCCATGAGCTCACCCCCAGCATCGAGCCAAAACTGGCGGCTATCCTCATTGCCCACATCGATCAGACCAAAGAGAGCGACGCCAATTTCATCGCCCGTTTGGCGCACAAGTATGATGCGGTGGTCAAAATCGCGCAGAAGCAGTTGGTGTTCGTCCCCAAGGATGGCGCGCGCAGCGTCGGCGGCGCGCCGCTGAAATCACACGCCATCCCCTATGACGGCATCGTCAGTTGGAGCGTGACCCTGGCCGACCGCAATCAATACAATGGGGTGGAAGCCTACTGGCATGATTTGGATCAGGCGCAATCGAACTGTGAACGGGCGGGTGCGCCGCAGCAGCCGATCTATCGCATCCCCACTACCTACCCCACCGCAGAAGCGGCGCGTGCGGCGGCGAAAAGCTATCTGAACAAGCTCACCCGCACCCAGGCGTCGTTGTCCCTCACCCTGCCAGGACGGCCGGAGATTCAGGCCGAAGAGCAGATTGTGCTAAGCGGATTTGGTCCGTTGTTGGACGGCGCGTGGACAGTGGAGTCGGCGCAACACGACCTGGATGCCGGACGCGGCTTGAGCACGCGACTGGAGACGTCGCGCCCCGTTCTGGATGGCATGTTACAGGGAGCAGCAGACGGAGAAAAACCGGCTTAATAGATACGGATCGGCGCGCCATCGCTCACGGCGCGCCAGATCTCCTCCATGGCCACATTGCTCTCCACCGCCACGCAGCCCAGCGTCCAGTCCCGCCCCTGGAACCCCCAGGGAAACCAGCCCCAACCATTGGGCAGGCCATGAATCATGATCTCGCCCCCCGGCGAGACGCCGCGCGCTTCGGCAGCGGCGCTGTCCTGCGCGTTGGGGTAGGAGACATGCAGCGACTTGTGAAAGCGACTGTTGGGATTGCGCCAGTCCAGCAGGTAGTCCCCCTCCGGCGTGCGCTGATCCCCCTCTTGCTGTTTATGCCCCTGCGGCGCGCCGCCCAGACTCACGCGATAGCTGCGAATCACCGCATCATCGCGCATCAAATGCAAACGACGACGCTGTTTATCCACCAGCACCAAGTCCGCCTTGGGCAGGTCATCAGCCAGCCAACCCGGTAGCGTTGTATCAGCAAACCAACCCGCCCCGGTCAGCGCCAACAGCGTGATGACGATCCACTCCACTGGCTTACTTGTTGACGCTCTGCATCAGTTGCTGAATCTCAGGATTTTTGCTCAGCGCCTGCAGTTTTTTGCTCTTTTGCAGATAGCGCACATCGCCGTTTTTGATGGCGCGCATCAGATACTGGTCGTTGAGCACCGCCTGCACCTCCTTGGAGTTCTGCATCTGCAGAATTTTGACCATGGTTTGCGGGTCGGAGTTGAGAATCACCTGCTGCGCCTTGGTCATCTCTTCAGCCAGTTGCTGACGCGTTTTTTTCAGCGCCTCCTGCTTGGCGTTGGCGCTGATAAAGTTCGGCGCCTGCTGTTGCGCCTCCTGCTGCGGCGTATTGTTGGGGGGCGTCACGCCCGGCTCCGTGCCCAAACGCTCCAATCGCTTATGGTATTTCTGCTTTTCGCCACTCATGCACGGCTTGTTGCGCCACACGGACTGACCTTGGGCGTCCACGCATTCATAAATGTCGGCATTGGCCATGCGCGGCGCAGCCAGAATGAGAAAAGTCACAGCGACGAGGGATGCGCCGCAAAGAAAACGGTGGAATTTCATCATGCCATGCTCCGGTGCTTCCAGGACGTCGGATCGCGCCTGGATAGGAATGGATGGCTCTATGGTATCCGGGATCGCGCAAGGACGCCAGCGTCACTTGCCGCTTAAGAAGAGAAGTCGAAAACGCGGTCGGGGCTTACCAGTGGTCCAGATCGTCGGCCAGATCGTCGCGCTCCAGCAGCGGACCGATCTCAGTGCGATCCAGATAGAGCAGAATCTGATCGGCCTTCTGCGACGAGGCGGCCAGGGTGTAGCAGACCATGTAGACGCTGATGCCGCGCCAAAGGGCGGCGTAGTCGCGCTCGCCGCCATGGCGACTGAAGAGCTGTCCGCCGATGCCGAGAATCGACTTGCGCTGGGTGCGCAACTCATTCTCCAGCTGGGTCATGGTGGTGACGTCAACGTAGGCCAGATGCTCCAGCAATTTGTCGATGAAGGCGTCGTTATCCTGCACATTGACATTGATGGTGGCGGCCAGCCGGGCGTCCAGATCGCGACAGGTGGGGTTCTCGCGCACAAAGTCCAGCAACGCATCGCGCCCGACGGGATCGCGACGCACCTGCGGTTTATCCTCCGAGGCCGACTGCGCCGCCTCTTGCGCCTTACGCTGTTCGTAGGGCTTGAGGAATTGGTGGATCTCGTTGTACTCCTGATCAGCCAACTCCAGCAGTCCGGCGACGCGGGCGAACTGCCGACGGCGCTCCCGGGGGAAGCTCTCACGGGTGGTGTAGCCCATCACCGCTTCGATCTCCGCCCAACTGTGTTGCAGCAGGGAGCGCACTTGGATCTCCGCCTGACAACCGACGAAGCGCTTGTATTCGATCAAGCGCAGGCGCGACTCCAGCATGCTGGCGATGTAGTGGCGCGCGCCGTAGCCCCAGCGTTCCGGGTCCAGCGCCTCGCCGCGATCGAAGATGAAGGCTTCGTCGATCTGGAACTCTTTGCGGATCTGATCGGCCACCTGGTCCACTTCCGATTGGAAGAAGGTGACGATGCGGATCCCCACCAGATCCTTGACCTCTTCCAGACGAGTATAGGGGGGGCCGGAGAGGAGTTTGCGCCGCAGGCTGTCGCGGCTTTTGACGCGACCGGTGACGGAGAAGACGCGCGGGCCGTTTTCGGCCAGGAACTCGGTCAGCAGCGTGACCTGACGGCTCATAAAATCCTCATAGAGGTTGCGCCGTTCGTCATAACGCTCGATGATGCGCTCCAGGGTGATGTCGTCCACCGTGCTCATGCCGCTGCGAGGGCTCCAGAAGTTGTGCGCACCAAGCCGCGCCACGCGGTCAAAAATGCACAGGAGTTGAAACCAATGGGGCAAAATTGCGACACTATATTCAGGGAAACACCGTCCTGAGGGAAGAGAAATTCGCCCACAGCGGCCATTGAAACACAGACTTCGCCCGTATAACAGGAATCAAACGGGATAAACGTCCAGGAGATGCACACATGAGTCGGAATAAAAGCGCTGTTCTGAGTGGCATGATTGCGGTTGCCATCGCTGCGCCGCTGGCGCTCGCCGGCTGCGCCAACAACGCCCAACAGGGCGCTGGCGTCGGCGCTCTGGCGGGCGCCCTGGCCGGTTCGCTGACCAGCAAGTCCAAAAACAAGGAGCAGAACGCGCTCATCGGCGCGGCCATTGGCGGCGCCTTGGGCTACATGATTGGCAACGAGATGGACAAGGCGGATAAACAGCGCCTGCGCGACGTCTATGAGACCTCGCCCTCCAACAAGACCTCCAGCTGGGTCAACCCCGACTCCGGCAACCAGTATCGCGTCACCCCCAAACCGGCGGTCACCTCCCGCAGCGGCCAGGTGTGTCGCGACGCCGAGATCGAAGCGGTGATCGATGGCCGTCGCGAAACCGTGGTGCAGCGCGCCTGCCGTCTGCCCGATGGACGCTGGGAAGCGGGTTGATCCCGACAACTGCGCTCAGAAACAAAAGGCCCGCATGCGGTGCGGGCCTTGCGCCATATCAGCAGTTGACCAGCCCCTCCAGATAGCGCCGGTGCATGTAGCGCACCATGCCGTCTGACAGGCCGATCTGCGGCACGATGTAGCGCCCCAGTCCGGCCCAACGCGCCACCCGCAGGTAGATCTGCGCGGCGGGCACGATGACATCGGCGCGGTCGTGGCGCAGCCCCAACTGGCGCATGCGCGACTCCATACTCATCTCCGCCAACTCGCTGTGGATGGCGGCCAGGGCGGTCACCGGCAGCCCCTCCTTCTTCTTGCGCCCGGTCATTTTGAAGATCTTGTTGATGTTGCCGCCGGAGCCGATGCCGGTGAGGGGCTCATAGGCGGGCGTATGGACGAAGATCCACGCCTCCATGGCGCGCCACTCCTCCGGATTCACCAAACCCTGTTTCAGGCGCACAGTGCCGATTTTGAATGAGCGCGCCATCACCCGCGAGCCCTCGTGCAGAATGGTCAATTCCGTGCTGCCGCCGCCCACATCCACAAACAGATAGTCGCCCTTGTCGTACTGCCCTTCATCGCGGTTGAAGGCGATCAGATCCGCCTCGCGCTCACCGTCGATAATGTCGATACGCAAACCCAACTCGCGCCACACCCGTTCGACCGTGGCCGGGCCATTGGCGCAGCTGCGCAGCGCCGACGTGGCGCAAGCCATGAAATCCTCTGGCTCGAAAAAATCGATCAGCTGCTTGAACGCGCTCATCACTTGCAGAAAACGCTCCTGCGTGCGCGGGGTGAGCGCGCCATGGGTGAAGGCGTCCTCACCCAGCCGCAGCGGCACGCGGTAGAGGTCCTCCTTGCGCAACAGCGGCGGCGCGTCGTCGCTGGATTCATACACGCGGGCAATCAGCAGACGCACGGCGTTGGAGCCGATATCGATGGCGGCGAATCTCACGGGCTTTCCAAAGCAGTAGGGTCAAGCGCCACAGATGTGGGCGGGATGGGCGGGAACGCGCGGGGCAAAAAAAACCCGCCTAAAGTGGACTGGTGTGTTGCATCCTGTCGTCAAGGAGAGGCTGCAACCATCACGCGACTTCAGACGGGGTTATATTTAAAATAGGCTCATATTTGGCGCAAGGCAAATTCATTCTCCCAACAAGGTGGATTTCTTTTTCGAATGTTTGCCCGGGACCTTGCGCGCCCGTCACGGCGCGCCTGCACGCGGCGACTTGGCCTGGAGCGGGCAAATCGGCTATCTTCTCTCTCTTTCAGCATACGACGCCCGATCGTCGCTTCGGCATGGAGGCCACTATGGCGCGCCTGCGCACCCATCTTACCCGTTTTACCCACACCTTCTGGCTGGCTCTGTGGATGCTGGTCGGAACACTGAACTTCGCGCCCGCCCAGGCCGCTGGCGCGACAATCGCACTAGGAGACGAAGTCATGGTTCTGATTTCCACCACCAAAGGCGACATCAAGGTCGCTTTGAACGCCGACAAAGCCCCCATCAGCGTGGACAACTTCCTCGCCTATGTGGATAGCGGCTTTTACAACGGCACCATCTTCCACCGCGTCATCCCCAACTTCATGGTTCAGTGCGGCGGCATGGATGAGAACATGCGCGAGAAATCCACCAATGCGCCCATCAAGAACGAAGCCGACAACGGCCTGGGCAACAAACGCGGCACTCTGGCCATGGCCCGCACCAGCGTGGTGGACAGCGCCACCTCGCAGTTCTTTATCAACGTCAATGATAATGACTTCCTCAACCACGGCGGCCGCGACTTCGGCTATGCGGTGTTTGGCGAGGTGGTCGAGGGCATGGATGTGGTGGACGCCATCGTCAACTCCCCGACTGGCAACAAGGGTTTCCACCAGGATGTGCCGGTTGAGCCGATCTTCATCAACAGCGTCACGCGGTTGAGCGAATAAGCTTTGCGTCGCCCATGCGGCGGCGCATTGACAAACTCAGAGTGTATTTTGTAAAAAACCGACGCCTTGGCGTCGGTTTTTTTCGTTTATTGGCGAACAATTTTGCTAAACTCGGCAGAGTCGTGCAATTTAGCCCCTTGAGAACACACGCCTTACCCTGATCACACGCCACCGCAGCGGGCGCGCAGCCCCGCAATTGAGTTCATCAATGTCGAGTGCGTCGCGCATCCCCATATTTGCGGTCCTGACCGCCCTGTTTTGCGCTGTCAGCAGCAGCGCGCCCACCGCCGCCTCTGCCGCAGACGCCGAGGCCCCGCCGCACGCCGCCAAACTGCACAATCCCACGCCCTCCCCCGCGCCCTGGCTGGGCCTGACCGCACTGGCGCTGCTCGCCTCAGCAACACTGCTGGCTCTCCGCTCGCGCAACATCCAGCAAAAGACTCACAACAACGCAGACCTGGACGCCCAAAGCCATGAACTGGCGCTGCTGTCGGACCAATACGATAAACAGCACGCCGAGCTATTTCGTCTGCGTCAACGCGCCGAGCAGCTCAATTTGGCCCTGGCGAGCACCGAAGGGGCCATGTGGGAGTGGCATATTCTCAGCGGCCGCGCCGAGTTCAGCCCCCATTCGGAAACCGTTCTGGGCTACCCGCCCGGCGCCCTGACGCCCCATGTGGACACATGGATAGGCCTCCTGCACCCAGATGATCGGGATGCCGCCACCACCGCATTGAAAAACTATGTCGAAGGACGCGCCAGCAGCTACAGGCAGGAGTATCGGGTGCGTCGCGCTGACGGGAGCTGGTGTTGGATCCTCTCACGCGGGCTCATCAGCGAACGTGACGCCCAGGGACGTCCGCTGCGCATGGTGGGCTCCCACGTCAACATCACGGAGTGGCATGAACGGGAATCCTCGCTGCGCGAACAGGAGCAGCGCCTGCAGTACGCCATGCTCGGTTCCGGTGATGGCATCTGGGATTGGAATATCGCCAGCGGGCATGTCTATTACAGCCCCCGGTGGTTGGAGATGGTGGGACTGGATCCCGACCGGACTGACCTTAACGACTACACGGCATGGGAGTCGCGCATCCACCCGGATGACCGGGACGCCACCGTGGCAAAATTGCAAAAGGAGCTTCTCAACGGCTCTGGGGCATACAGCCGCGAGTTCCGCATGCGCCACGCTGAGGGCCACTGGGTGTGGATTCTCACCCGGGGACGCGTGGTGGAGCGGGATATCGCAGGCAAGCCCCTGCGCGCCGTGGGCGCCCACAGCGACATCACGGAACGCAAGAATTTGGAGTTGGCGTTGGCCGAAAGCGAAACGCGCCACCGGCAACTGTTCTATCAAAATAAAGCGGTAGAGCTACTCATCGACCCCGCCGATGGGCGCGTTATGGACGCCAACCAGGCCGCCCTGGAGTTCTATGGCTACTCCCGCGAGCAGCTGCAGAGCATGCGCATCGATCAGATCAACACGCTCACGCCACAAGAGGTAGCCGAGGAGATGAGTGCGGCGCGCTCGGAAGAGCGCACCCACTTCTTCTTCCGTCATCGGTTGGCCAATGGCGAAGAGCGTGATGTGGAGGTGCACTCCGGACCCATTCACACCGAGCAGGGCGACCTGCTCTACTCCATTGTCCACGATATCACCGACCGCCGACGCGCCGAGCGCTCGCTGCAGGAGAACCGCAGTAAACTGGCCGCATCGCATCAACGTCTACAAACGATTCTGGACGGCATTGACGGCATTGTGCTGGTGGCCTCGCTGCGCACCCATGAGGTGCTGTTCGTCAACCTGCATGGACGCAGCATGACGCCAGCAGGCGAACCGTGCTGGCGCTTGTATGGCGACTCGCTGGAAGCCGCCAAGTCGGCTGGGTTCCAGAGCAATGCGCTGGTGGCCTCACGCAGCGCAGTCACGCTCTATCGCAACGCCTTCAACCAACGCTGGTACGCCGCGCGCGTCAGTGTGATCACCTGGGTCGATGGCGGCCCGGCGCGACTGGAAGCGGCCACCGATGTCACCATGCAGCAGGAGATGATGGAAAGCCTGCGCGCCGCCAAACTGGAAGCCGAAGCCGCCAGTCGTGAAAAGAGTCGTTTCCTGGCCGCCATGAGCCACGATATTCGCACCCCCATGAACGCCGTGCTGGGGATGAGCGAGATGCTCTCTGAAGGCGAATTGAACGCCGAACAGCGCGGCTATGTGCGCACCATCAACCATGCGGGAGAAACCTTGCTGGCGCTGATCAACGACATTCTGGATCTCTCCAAAATCGAGGCGGGCCAACTGCAATTGGAGCCAGAACCCTTCAACCTGAAACAGTTGGCCTCCGCCACCTGCGACATCCTCGCCGTGCGCGCGGAACGCAAAGGGTTGATGCTGGAGCAGTCCTACTGCGACGACGCCGATGCGCTGTTCCTGGGCGACGCGCAGCGCCTGCGCCAAATTCTGCTCAATCTGCTGGGCAACGCCATCAAATTCACCCGCAGTGGCGGCGTGCGGTTAGAGGTCGAGCACGCCGAAGACGCCGAATCCATCTTCCACTTCCGCGTTATCGACGACGGTCCCGGCGTTCCGCTGGACCAACAGGAGGCGATTTTTGAACCCTTTGCCCAGGCCCACGCCAAGGATGAAGCAGGCATGGGGGGATCGGGCCTGGGTCTCTCCATCTGTCGCCACCTCACGGACATGATGGATGGTCATCTCTGGGTGGTGAGCGATGGACAATCCGGCAGCGTGTTTCACCTCGCCCTACCCTTGCCACACGCGCAGATGCACGCAGGAGAGCAGACCCCGAAAATCCCATCCGAACTCGTCAATCCAGGGCGCGCCGCCAGTTGGAGCGCCTCCGCCGAAGCGCTTCTGACGGTGCTGATTACCGATGACTCCGAGGACAATCGCTTCCTGATTCGCAGCTTTCTCAAACACACGCCGCACCGTCTACTGGAGGCGACCAATGGCGAACAGGCGATTCAGCGCTATGCAGAGGAGCGTCCCGACGTGGTGTTGATGGATGTACAGATGCCCGGCATGGATGGTTATGCCGCCGCAACCCAGATCCGTGAGTTGGAAGCGCGCAATGAGTGGCCCGCCGCCCGCATCATCGGCCTGACCGCGCACGCCATGCGGGAAGTGCAAGAGCGCATGATCCAAGCTGGCTGCGACATGTGCCTGACCAAGCCCATTCGCAAACTGCGTCTACTGGAGGCGATCACGCCGCAACAGACGCAATCCCAGCCCCGCCCAGGCGGCCAAATTTGACAAAATCCCGACACTCTTGATAAAAAGGGAGTTGGCGTTGATCGCATGCAGGCGATGCGGCGGCATACACAGCAAGACCATGATCCGTGCGTCACATTGCGAACCATGAAACGACTTTTGCCATCCTTCTCCCCTCTGCGCGCCCCAGCGCTTCTGGTTGGCGTGGCATTGGCGTGGATTGTCCTGACTGCGCCGCAGCCAGCGCTGGCGGACATCTACGCCTTTGTGGACAAGGATGGCGTTATTCACATCTCCAACAAGCCCTCGGATAAACGCTATCGGCGCTTGATGCGGGTGGAGAGCGACGGTCGGCGCAAAGGGGTCTATTCGGGCAAGTACGCCAGCCTGATTTATAAAGAGGCGCGGCGCAATCGCATCGACCCGGCCCTGGTGCGCGCGGTGATTCGCGTGGAGTCCAGCTTCAATCCCGACGCCGAGTCCCATAAGGGCGCAGTAGGGCTGATGCAGTTGATGCCCCGCACCGCCGCACAGTACGGCGTGCGCAATCGCCGCGACCCCAGCGCCAACGTGCGCGCCGGTTCAAAGCACCTGCGCAAACTGATGCTGATGTACAACAACGATCTGCGTCTGACCCTGGCTGCTTACAATGCGGGAGAAGGCGCGGTAAAAAAGTACGGCAATCGCATTCCTCCTTACCCGGAAACACAGAACTACGTGGCCAAAGTGCTGCGTTACTATCGCCAATATCAACGCGCCATGTGAGCAGGATACCGCATCCCATGCCCAAGAACGCCGCTGTCTCCTCCCGCGTCTCCTCGTTGCTGTTGGCGGCGGCCTGCTTCACCGTGCTGTGGTCGGCCGCCCCGCGCGCGGCGCAGGCTGAAGCGCCGCAATTTGGCTCACAGAAGTTCTTTGTGGATGATTTCAATCGCGCCCCCGGCCCCATTATCGGCAACGGCTGGCTGATTGGCCGCGCCCCAGAAGGGTGTGAAACCCTGGCCGAGGCGGGCGTGGCGCCGCCGCCGCCCCAGGTGGCGGTGTATCAGATGACCCCGGTGTCGCTGCAGGATGGCCGCATTCTGGTGCAGGAGAGCCGCAGCCAGGCCCCGTGGCAGATCTGGCGCGTGTTCAACCGTCCCATCGACCGCCTGGAGCTGGACATGATCCCCGAGCGGGTCATGGGCGGGACCGACGACCGTGCGCGCATCGGCGTGCGGGTGCAGTTCGTGGATGACCGCGATCAGGTCATTGGCGAGATCTGGCGCTATGTCTACAACACCCACTACCTGCCGCCGCGCAACACCCCCAACCGCTATGTGCAGGGCGTCAAAGCCTTCTTTGACGCGCAGCCGCGCCATGTGGTGATTGATGTCGCCGACATCGCCCGCGTGCATCTCAAAGACCTCGAGATGGACCGTGTGGCGCAGACCCGCGTGATGTTGGAGCTGACCGCCGGATGGTGCGGCTCAGACATCGCCGGGAGTTTCGACAATGTGGTCGCCTACGCCGAGCGCGAGCCGATTTTTGAGTTCTCGCCACAGGAGGTGCTGGCCATCACCCGCTCGGCGCAGACCTTTTTCACCAATCAGTCCGCCGGATTCCCCAACAACTGGATCATGGACCTGAAAGTGACCCATGGGGATCGCCGTCTGTCGCGCTGGGTGGAGGCGCTGCGCTCTTATCGCGCTCAACATCCGCGCGACTTCCCCTCCCTGACGGCGCAACTCAGCGACCAGACGGGACTGCCCGCCATGGCGACGGGGTTTGCGCTATTGACCCTGCTGGATAACTACGCGCCCATTCGCTAACGCGCGTCTGCGCCGCCGCCGAGCTTCATAGACGTGGCCAAGCATTGATTTAATAAGCCTCTTTCGTTCTGCATTCTTGACACTTATTATAATCTCGACGCAACACGTTCTTAAACTGAGGCTGCAGCCCCATCAAGCCGCGCCATTTGACGAGACCGCCAAAATGGAAGCGTATATTCCGATTCCCACCGCCGAATTGCCCTTAGAGAAGATTTACGACTTCAGCGTCTTCCTCATTCGCGGCGCCGAATACGTGCTGTTTCGCGAGGGCAACCTGCCCATGGAGTCCGCCGTTGTCTCCCGCTTGCGTGAGAACGGGACCGAGCATGTCTTCATCCATGCACGAGATTATGGCAAATACGCCGCTGCGTTTGTGCAGGATCAACCGCTTAAGCCTGGGGTGAACCCGCTGGCGCGCTACTGTCAGGAGCAGTTCGTGCCAGTCTCGCGCACTGCACTGCAAGAGGGGTGGACTCTGCCCATCACCCTCTACCGGCTGCACAAAGGCGCGCCTGTGCCCACAGCGGCCCCCAATCTGCCGGGAGTGGAGAAGCGAATACTTCCCGCGCACCGCAGCAAAGCTTATAAACTGCTCATCCGCAAACAGGATCTGGCGGCGTTTCAAGCCTTTCTGCAAGCCCAGCTGGCGCAACAGGCCACTTACGACCCGCTCAACGCCACAGGCGGCACGCTGCTGCGCGAATCGATGAAATTGGCCGCTTATGGCGCTTACGATACGGACGAGCCCGCAAAGGGACGCGAAGCCGCTGAAGCCGCCATTGCCCAGACGTTGCCCATCATTCTGAACAACAGGGATAGCTGCTATGGGCTGTTGATGGGGGATCAGGACAATTTCCACACCCTCACCCATGCGGTCAACGTGAGTGTGTTGAGCATGGGGTTGGGCGCCTACAAGAATCTCCCCGACGCTGACTTGGCGGTCTTGGGACTGGGCGCTCTATTGCATGACGTAGGACGGCGCATTCTCGACCCCACAGACATGTTTGAGATGATTGAGGCCAACCCGGCCTGGCATGAGGAGGTGGTGGAGCACCCGGAGGTGGGGGCGCGCTTCTGTGTGGAGCAGGCGGGATTGGATCACCAGGTGGCGCAGATTGTGGCGCAACATCACGAGTGTCCTAACGGAGAGGGTTTCCCTGCGGGGTTGCGCAATGAGGGATTGCCGCTGCTGTCGCGGATTGTGGCGTTTATGGAGGTGTACGACTCGCTGACCAGCCAGACGGGCAAGCGGGACGCCATGACGCCGTTCAAGGCGCTGGGGGCGATGCGCAAGATGGGCGATAAGGTTGATCAGGCGTTGCTGACGGATTTTGTGCGTTCGCTGGGCGAGTCATAAGTGTTTGCGTGACGCAGGTCGGCCCAACACTGTCTAATGGGCCGCCGACTGGTCGGCGGCGGGGTCTGGGGGCCGCTGTCCCCAGCGGGTGTGGGCAGCGCCCACGGTGTGGCAGTGGCAGTAGTCTTTGGCCGTTTCCCCATTGAACAAGGGTGGGCGCCAGTACGAAGTTGGATAAGAAGCGCGCAACGAGAAGCCAGCACGAAGGCCGTTGGGGAAACGGCGGGTGAGCAGGCGCGCAGCGCCGTCGCCCGCAGGGCGGCGAACTGCAGTAGAGCTTCGAGCTTGGGAAAGTTGAAAAGTGTTTTCTGGAATTAACTTAGCCAACCAAGCCCTTAAGAGTATACTCAATATAAATTATTTGTGAAAACATAACCGATGGAACTTATATGTTTAGTTTCGGACATCTTTTATCAGCCATTGTCGGTGCATCGATCGCCGCAATTGCCAATTATTATTTTAATACAAAACACCACGAAGCCAAAGTCAGAAGCGAAAGGAGCGAAATCGCTGCTTCCTATATTGCGTTAATGTGCAAAATCCTGGGAGCCAAAAGTTATGTTAAAGATGCGCTCAACATCACAAACAATAAAATGAAAAGCATTGAAAACGACATTCAATCGAGAGTTTCTAATTCTGGGGATACAGAAATTAATGAATGGTATTATTTATATGTTAGCTTTGCAGAGTTCATGAAATCAAATAGCCCAGAAATAAAAATTGAAAAAGAGAAATCCGCAGCATTGATGGCGCGAGAATTGAAAAACATGGAGGGCTATATACAGGACTATATAAAAGAATACAAGCTACCTTACGATATTTGGTAGTGGCTCCGTTTAGCTGATTTTGTATAAAACTTGCATGGATTTGGCCATCGTTCTCACATGGATAGTGGAGAAAACAGATGGCCATGATTACCGTGCATTGCCCAGAATGTGGAAGCCAAAACGTTGTAAAGAATGGCAAACAGTCCAATGGGAAGCCGCGCTTCCGCTGCGACAATCCAGACTGTAAACGCCGCTATTTCCAAACGACCTACACCCACAAAGGGCGTCAACCAGAGGTAAAACGTCAAATCCTTGAGATGACTCTTAACGGCGCTGGGATTCGTGACACCTCTCGCGTCCTGGGTGTCGGGCGCAACACCATCACCCGAGAGATAAAAAAACACCGGAATCTCACAGGTGAATCTTCCACTTCTGGCTGAACTGGCTTCCGATACGCCGGTCGACGTGGTTCGGGTTGATCAAGCAGAAGCTGATGAAATGTGGTCCTATGTCGGCAGCAAGGCCAACCCTCGATGGATTTGGCATGCCATCGAACGCCAGTCAGGCCGCGTCCTGGCATATGTCTTCGGAACTCGGAAAGATGCTGTGCTCAAAGAGCTGCGTAAACTGCTGGAGCCTTTTGGCATCGCCAACCTGTTTACCGATGATTGGGGCGCTTACCATCGCGTCCCATTGGCCCCAAATCATTTCGTGGGCAAGCGCAACACTCAGCGTATTGAGCGCAAGCATCTGACTTGGCGCACTCGCATCAAGCGACTGGCCAGAAAGACCATCTGCTTCTCCAAATGCGAGGTGATGCACGACACGGTCATTGGCCTGTTTATCAACCGCTACGAGTTTGGTCTGGAAATATAGTGATCAGCTAAACGGAGCCACTACCCGATATTTTATCAAAACTACCAATTACGGCACAGGTGGACTATCATGTCCTCAACGGGCATTTTGGAACCCTCACGGGCCATATCATGCAGTTTCAGGGCTTTCTCGACCGCAAAGAGGAAGTAAGCGAGAGCCTTATTATAGACATCTACCAGACAAGCCTAGAAATATTTGAGTGTTCTGGAAGATTAGTGTCAATGTTGGCAAAAACATTTGGCTTCTCAGAAGAATCAATAAAGAAAATCGCTGATAAATATAGTGCAAACATTTGGATGGAGCATCATGAGAAATCAAAGAAGAAAAAACAATATACGATAATAAAAGAAGATATTGCCACTAGAGGAAACATTATTAATTCAACTGAAAAGAAACAGAAAGACCAATACACCGAAAGTAAAGACTAAGAATTCTTGTGAAATCGGAGATTTATTTCTTCATACCACCGCCCGCAAACACTTTTTGACTTTCCCTGGCTTTGAGTCCTACTGCATTCGCCGTCCTGCGGACGACGGCCCTGCGGGCCTGCTCACCCGCCGTTTCCCCGACGGCCTCCGTGCTGGCTCGACGTTCCGAGCGTCTTCTCCAACTCCCTGCTGGCTCCACTCTCTTCAATGGGGAAACGGCTAAAGACTACTGCCACACCGTGGGCGCTGCCCACACCCGCTGGGGGCAGCGGCCCCCAGACCCCGCCGCCGACCAGTCGGCGGCCCGTTAGACAGCGCAAGACCAAGCTGCGTCACGCACACACTTTGACTCCGTGCTGGCGCAAAAAAAAGAGCCGCCCCTTTCGGGACGGCTCTCTTAATTTCTACCTCGCGCGACTTAGTAGCGATAGTGCGCAGGCTTGTACGGACCCTCCACCGGCACGCCAATATAATCGGCCTGCTTCTGGGTCAGGGTGGTCAGGTGCGCGCCAATCTTCTTGAGGTGCAAACGCGCCACCTTCTCATCCAGAATCTTGGGCAGAATGAAGACGTTGTTGGTGTACTCTTCGCTCTTGGTGAAGAGCTCAATCTGCGCCAGAGTCTGGTTGGTGAAGCTGGCGGACATCACGAAGCTGGGGTGGCCGGTGGCGCAACCCAGGTTCACCAGGCGGCCCTGCGCCAGCAGGGTGATCTTCTTGCCGTCGGGGAAGATGATGTGGTCCACCTGCGGCTTGATGTTGTCCCAATCATAGGTGCGCAGGGAGGCCACGTTGATCTCGTTGTCGAAGTGACCGATGTTGCAGACGATGGCTTCATCCTTCATCGCCGCCATATGGTCATGGTCGATCACGTTGAAGTTGCCGGTGGTGGTGACGAAGATATCGCCCACAGAGGCGGCTTCGTCCATGGTCACCACGCGGTAACCTTCCATCGCCGCCTGCAGCGCGCAGATGGGGTCGATCTCGGTGACCCAGGTGGTGGCGCCCATGCCGCGGAAGGCCTGCGCGCAACCCTTGCCCACGTCGCCATAACCCAACACCACGCAGATCTTGCCCGCCACCATCACGTCAGTGGCGCGCTTGATGCCGTCCAGCAGAGACTCGCGGCAACCGTAGAGGTTGTCGAATTTGGACTTGGTCACTGAGTCGTTGACGTTCATGGCCGGGAACATCAGCTCACCGGATTTCTCCATCTGATACAGACGGTGCACGCCGGTGGTGGTCTCCTCGGTCACGCCCTTGATCCCCTTGGCCATCTCGGTCCACTTGGTGGGGTTCTCGGCGTAGTTCTTGGCCAGCAGCTTGAGCACCTCGGTCCACTCTTCGCTGTCCTCAGCGGTGGGCTCGGGCACTTTGCCGGCTTTTTCGTACTCGGCGCCCTTGTGCACCAACAGGGTGGCGTCGCCGCCGTCGTCCAGAATCATGTTGGGGCCTTCGCCATTGCCCCAATCCAGCGCCTGCTCAGTACACCACCAGTACTCCTCCAGGGTCTCGCCTTTCCAGGCATAGACGGGCACGCCCGCAGCGGCAATGGCGGCGGCGGCGTGATCCTGGGTGGAGAAGATGTTGCAGGAGGCCCAACGCACCTGAGCGCCCAGATCCACCAGGGTCTCGATCAGCACGGCGGTCTGAATGGTCATATGCAGCGAGCCGGTGATGCGCGCGCCCTTGAGGGGTTGCGCGGCGCGGAACTCGTCGCGAATGGCCATCAGGCCGGGCATTTCGGTCTCGGCGATCTGAATCTCTTTACGGCCCCATTCGGCCAGGGCCATATCGGCGACTTTGTAATCCTGACCAGCGACCAGATTGGCTTTGTTAAGGGCTTCATTCATGACTTGGGATGCTCCCTGAAAGGTTTGCAACGCCCGGCGCGCCGTCACTGGACGCGGGACGAAATTCGGTTAGCGTAACGCAAACCGCTCCCGCCATCTGCATATGAGATGACGGGAGCGGCAAGAAAACTCTGATTTCCTGAAGGAAACTTACAGACCGGCGGCTTGGCGCAGGGCGTCGGCCTTGTCGGTGTTCTCCCAGGAGAAGCCGGGACGGCCAAAGTGACCGTAAGCGGCGGTGGGCTTGTAGATGGGACGCAGCAGGTCCAGCTGTTTCACAATGGAGCCCGCGCGCAGGTCGAAGTGCTCTTTGACCAGCTCGGCGATGCGCTCATCGGTCACCGCGCCGGTGCCGAAGGTCTCCACCATCAGCGACATCGGCTTGGAGACGCCGATGGCGTAGGCCACCTGCACTTCGCAGCGCTCGGCCAGACCGGCGGCGACGATGTTCTTGGCCACATAGCGCCCCATGTAAGCGGCGGAGCGGTCCACTTTGGAGGGGTCCTTGCCGGAGAAGGCGCCGCCGCCGTGGCGACCCATGCCGCCGTAGGTGTCGACGATGATCTTACGACCGGTCAAACCGCAGTCGCCCACCGGGCCGCCAATAACGAAGCGACCGGTCGGGTTGATGTGGTACTCGGTGCCCGCATGCAGCATTTCAGCGGGCAGAATCGGTTTGATGATCTCTTCCATCACCGCTTCGGTCAGCGTCTTATGCTCAATCTCCGGGCCGTGCTGGGTGGAGAGCACCACCGCATCGATGGCCACCGGCTTGCCGTTTTCGTAGCGGAAGCTGACCTGGGATTTGGCGTCCGGGCGCAGCCAAGACAGCGCGCCATTTTTGCGCACATGCGCCTGACGCTCCACCAGACGGTGCGCGTAGTAGATGGGCGCGGGCATCAGGTGTTCGGTTTCGTTGCAGGCGAAGCCGAACATCAGGCCCTGGTCGCCGGCGCCCTGGTCGAGGTCGATGCCCTCGCCTTCGTTGACGCCTTGGGCGATGTCCACGGACTGCTTGTCCAGGGAGACGAACACCGCGCAGGAGTCGGCGTCGAAGCCCATGGCGTCGCAGGAGGTGTAGCCGATTTCGCGAATGGTGTCGCGAGCGACGTTCTGGTAGTCCACCACAGCGTTGGTGGTGATCTCGCCGGCCAGGGTGACAAAGCCGGTGCTCACCATGGTTTCGCACGCCACGCGGGATTTGGGATCCTGCGCCAGCAGAGCGTCGAGAATCGCGTCGGAGACCTGATCGGCGACTTTGTCGGGATGGCCTTCAGAAACCGATTCGGAGGTGAACAGATAGTTACGGGACATGGTTGGTCTTCTCCAGTGCGCCGAATAGCGTGTTAAACGTGCCATAACGAACGCCGCTCAGGGCGACGCGAAAGAGAACCAGAACGCCTAACGCCCCGCAAATGGGGGCCATTCTGGTGGAAATATCACGACGGGCGGTTGCCTGATTGACGCATGCTTCCAGGTTCCACCGCCGCTGGCAAGGGTTTTCCCGCATCCCATGGCGGCGGGAGCGCGAAATCGCCTCAGATTCACAGGGAAACCGTGATCGTGTGCTGCTAGCAATTTTTTTGCCAGCTCGCTAACCGTGATGCCGATCCAGATCCCGGTGCCGCACCAGAGCCGCGTGACCATGCTGGTTCAGATGGTCGCGCAACCGCTCCACCAGGTAGACCGAACGGTGTCGGCCGCCAGTGCAACCAATATCAATGGTCAAATAGCGTTTACGCTCCGCGCGAAAACGGGGGATTAGATAGTCCAACAGATTGACCATGTGGGTCAGAAAACGCTCCGCTTCGTCATCCCGCTCGAGAAAATCGCGCACCGGCGCATCCAGCCCAGAGAGGTGACGCAGTTGCGGATCATAGTGGGGATTGGCCAAAAAGCGCCCATCGAACACCATATCGGCATCGGTGTTGGCCCCGTGCTTGAAGCCAAAGGAGCGCAAAAACACCGTCAAATCTTCGCCCATGGCGTCATGGTCGTAGAGTTTATCGAGCAGCTCTTTGAGCTCACGGGGGGTCATATTACTGGTGTCCACCACCAGATCGGCCATCTCCCGCAGCGGCTCCTGGAAGGCGATCTCCCGTTCAACCGCTTCACGCACGGTCACGCCCAAAGCCAAGGGGTGGCGACGGCGGGTCTCGCGATAGCGCGTCACCAGCATCTCCACATTGGCCTCCAGATAGAGGCTCTCCACCCGCAGCCCGGCGCAGGCGCGTTCGCGACACAGCTCTTGCAGATGAATCAGTCCGTGGGGGTCCGGCTCGCGCAGATGCACCCCCACCGCCACATGGCGACCGCTGCCGACAGAGAGTTCGGCCAATTGGGGAATCAGCTCCATGGGCGGGTTGTCCACCCATTGAAAGCCCAGATCCTCCAGATACTTCAACGCCACCGATTTGCCCGCGCCGGATAGTCCGGTCACCAACACCAGACGCTGTTGCGCACCACTCATCGGGTCTCCTTGCGGCGCCGCCGCCCTGCTTCAGATCGCGGCTTAGCCGCCCAACTGTTTGCGTCGCGAGGATGAAGGGATGCCCAGAGATTCTCGATACTTGGCCACCGTGCGACGGGCCACCTTGATGCCCTGTTCGCCCAACAGCTTGGCCAGTTTTTCATCGGAATAGGGGCGCCGCGGCGGCTCTTCGTCCACCAGTTTGCGAATCTTGTATTTGACCGCCTCCGAGGAGTGCGCTTCGCCAGTCTGCGAACCCAGGGAGGAGGAGAAGAAGTACTTCAACTCGAAGATGCCCCGGGGGGTGTGCATGTACTTGTTGCTGGTGACTCGGCTGGTGGTGGATTCGTGCACGCCGATGTCGTCAGCCACATCCTTGAGGATCAACGGCTTGAGATACTCCGGCCCCTTCTCCAGGAACTCCTCCTGGAAGCGCACGATGCTCTCGGCCACCCGGTAGATGGTGCTGGAGCGCTGCTCCAGGCTCTTGATGAGCCACTGCGCCGAGCGCGCGTTCTCCTGCAGGAAGCGCTTCTCCTGCGGCGACACCTGCCGCCCCAGGGAGTCCTGGTAGAGACGATTCAGACGCAGGCGCGGCTGGGTGTCAGGGTTGACCTCCACCACCCAGCGCCCCTGCAGCTTACGCACATAGACGTCGGGCACCACATAGCTGGGTTGGTCGCTGCCAAACGCCAGACCCGGTTTGGGATCCAGGCTCTGGATCACCGATACCGCATCGGCCAGCTCCTCTTCGGTCAACTTCAGCGTACGGCTGAGCTTGCGGAAGTCGCGCTTGGCCAGATCCTCCAGATTCTCCAACAGATCGGTATACGGAGGCTTGGCCAGCTTCTCGGCTTTGAGCTGCAGACGCAGACACTCGGCCAACGAGCGCGCGCCCACCCCGGAGGGTTCGAAGGACTGGATCAGCACCAGCACGTCGTCCAGATCCTCGAAGTCGGCGCCGGTGGCCTCGGCCAACGCCTCCAGACTCATGCACAGGTAGCCGTTCTCATCGATGGCGTCGATGATGGCCATGCCCAACACGCGCTCGGTGTCGTCACGGGCGGAGACGCCCAGCTGCCACATCAGATGGTCGGTGAGGGATTCGCCGCGGGAGATGGTGTTCTCCAGGGGCGGCGCTTCGCTGGATTGGTTGGCGGGGGCGTTTTCGAAGCTGCTGTGACTGGCGGCGTCGGAGTAGACATCCTCCCAGTTGGCGTCCACCGGCAGATCGTCGTTGATGCGGGCGTCGTCGGGGGTGGTCTCCGAGGCCATCTGATAGTCGGAATCGGAGTCCGAGCCGCCATCGTAATCATTGCCGCTGTCGAAGTCCGATCCACCGTCGTCGTCGCCTTCGCTGCGGCCGGATTCAGCATAGCTGGACTCCGCTTCGGTGGAGCCGCCGGAGCCCGAATCGATCATATCGCCGCCGCTGTCGGTCAAACCGTCGCCGCCGCCGTCATCCTCGCGCTCGAGCAGGGGGTTCTTCTCCAACTCCTCCTGCAGATACTCCTGGAGATCGAGGCTGGACATCTGCAGCAGACGGATGGCCATTTGCAACTGGGGCGTCATCACCAGTTGCATGCCCATGCGAAGTTTCAGCTCCAGACCCAACGCCATATTCGTTCTCTCCGTTCCCTCGCATTGTCGACGCCGCCCGAATGACGACGCCTCTGATTTCCGACCTTACCCACTTCAGAGGATCAGAACTGGAAATCTTCGCCCAGGTACATCCGTTTCACCTGTTCGTCCGCCACCACCGCCGCCGGGTCGCCGCTGGCCAACACCCGCCCTTGGGAGAGGATGTAGGCGCGATCGCAGATTCCCAGCGTCTCACGCACATTGTGATCGGTGATCAAAATGCCGATGCGCTTCTCTTTCAGATGGCGAATGATGGATTGAATATCCCCCACCGCCAGCGGATCCACCCCGGCAAACGGCTCATCGAGCAGAATGTAGCGGGGTTCGATGGCCAGCGCGCGGGCCACCTCCACCCGACGCCGCTCGCCGCCGGACAGCGCAAACCCCTTGGTGTTGGCCAGGTGCGCCACGCCCAACTCCAGCATCAGCGATTCAAGCCGTTGCAACTGCTTATCGCGGGGAATGGGCAACGTCTCCAGAATCGCCAGGATATTGTCGCGCACGGTGAGTTTGCGAAACACCGACGGCTCCTGCGGCAGATAAGCGATGCCCGCCCGGGCGCGCAGAAAAACCGGATCGCGGGTGATTTCGCGCCCATCGAGCACAATGCGCCCGGCGTCCGGCCCCACCAACCCCACAAACATGTAAAACGTGGTGGTTTTGCCCGCCCCATTGGGACCCAGCAGACCAACCACTTCGCCGGGGCGCACGTCGATGCTGACGCCATCCACCACCTGACGGGCGCGATAGCGCTTGACCAGATGGTCCGCCACCAACTCCCGGGGGGCGCCGTCCGACGCCGCGTCGGGCGCGCTCATCTGGGCGCCCGCCTCACTCATGGCTGCTGATCGCCCGCGCCGGCGCGCTCTTGCCCGGGAATGATTTTCATGGTCACCCGCCCGCCGGTGGCGCCGCCATCCACGCGCACGTTCTTCACCTGCCGGTTGGCGTTCAACGTCACCTTGATGCGCGCGCCGCGCACGTGATCTTTACCGAAGCGCACCGAAGCCGGTTCGCTCTTGCCGATCATCTCCAGACGGCGCTGTCCCACTTGATAGCGCGCCTCGCTGGCGTTGCCCTCGGTGTCGCCCTGCTTGAGGGTTACATCGCCCTGGGCGTAGATCTCTTGAATCAGCTCACGTTTATTGCGGCCATTTTCTGCGGGCAGATAGCGCACCGTCATGCGCCGCGCGGTCAGCCGCATCTCCCCCTCCACCGCTTCCACGCGGCCGGAGAAGACCGCCAACTGCTTGGCCTCATCCATCTCCAGGCGGTCTGAACTGATCACCAGCGCGGCGTTCTGGGAGGCGGCGTGCGTCGGCGCCGCGCCGAGGACTAGCGCCCATAATGCGCCCGCCAGGACGACTCCCCATCGTTTTGCCGACACGCCCGTTCTCGCTTTGCGCCGCACTGACCGTTTCCTCATCATCTGCCCGGCGACTCCACCCATTGGCGCGCGCCGCCCGTCAACCGCATTGTGACATCATGCAGAACCTCCAGGCGACGCCCCTCTTCGAGCAGTCGCATGCCCCGGCCCTGCAACTCGATTCCCTCTCTGACCGCCGTAAAAAACTCCTCATTATGGAGAATTTTTTGCTTCGGATCAAAGCGCAGCCGTTCAGTGAGCAAACGACCGCCATCGCCATCGTGCACCACCACGCTCTGCTCGAACGCCATCTCGCGATTGGCGCCCGCCACGCGACCGCTGCGGGCGGAGACCCGCACCACGCCGCCCTCGGCGCCATACAGCGTCAATCGTGGCTCCATCACGATGGTCCAGCCATCGGCGCCCTCCTGGGCGCGCGGCGCGCTCAAGGTCCAGCGCGTCTGACCGCCATCATACTGCACCAGATTGATGCCGGTCACCCGGGAACGGGCCGCGTCCTCGCCGGGGGTCGGATCGGCGACGTCCACGGTCTGGGTCTGATCCAGACGCCACAGCGCCGCGCCGATGATCGCCACCGGAATCAGCAAAAAGAGATTTTTGACGCCCTTGCGCACGCTTCTTCAGATCCTTCAACCGCCCGCGCGCTCTACTGAGCGGCGTGGCCATACGTCCCGGCGACCATGGCCGCGACGATCTCGTCCCAACGCCCCTGGGCGCGCAAAATATGATCGGCCAACTCGCGCACCGCGCCTTCGCCGCCCGCGGCGGAGGCTTGCCAATGGCTACGACGGCGCGTCTCTTCGTGGGCGTTGGCCGGACAGGCGGCCAAGCCAACGCGGCTCATCACGCCCAGATCCACCAGGTCATCGCCCATGAACGCGCACTGGTCGGCTGTCAGACCGCGCGTCGCCATCTCCTGTTCCAGGCAGGCCCATTTTTCATGCGCGCCCTGGTGGGCGAACGCCAGTTTCAACTCCCGCGCCCGCCGCGCCACCAGATCGGATTTGCGCGCGGTGATCACCCCCACCGCCACGCCCGCATCCAACAATAGACGCGCGCCCAGGCCATCCTGCACATTGAAGCGCTTCATCTCGCCGCCAGCGTTATCCAGATAGATGCCGCCATCGGTCAGCACGCCGTCCACATCCAGCGCCAACAGGCGAATCTTCGCTGCGCGTTCAGCCAGTTGCGGCGTCCACAGAGTGTTCTCTTCGCCTGCGTTCGGGATCATTTCGCCCCCTTGGCCTACGCCAGCCCGGCGCGCAGCAGATCGTGCAGATGCACCACCCCGGCCAGCGCGCCGCGATCCATCACGAACAGACTGGTGATCTGCCCCTGCTGCATCACCCGCAGCGCTTCGGCGGCCAATGCATCGGCCTCAATGGTTTTCGGGTTGCGCGTCATCATCTGCTTGGCGGTGGCGCTGAGCACGCCCTCGGCCTCCCACTCCAGATGGCGCCGCAAATCACCGTCAGTGATCACGCCCACCAACGCGCCGTCGGCGCTGCGCACGCCGGTTAGACCCAGCCGTTTGGCGGTCATCTCCAGCAGCGCCTCGCGCAGCGGCGCGTTCTCATCCACCAGGGGGATCTCCTCCCCCGCATGCATCACCCGGCGCACCGTGAGCAGCAGCTTGCGCCCCAGACTGCCGCCGGGATGGAACAGCGCAAAACGCTCCTCATCAAACCCACGCGCGGTCAGCAGCGCCACCGCCAGGGCGTCGCCCAAGGCGAGCGCGGCGGTGGTGGAGCTGGTGGGCGCCAGGTTCAGCGGGCACGCCTCGCGCGCCACCGACACGTCCAGCGCCACGTCGCTCATGCGCCCCAGAGTGGAGTCCAACTCCCCCACCAGGCTGATCAGTCCGGCGCCCAGACGTTTGATCACCGGCAGCAGGGCCAGCACCTCTTCGGTCTCGCCGCTGTTGGAAAACGCCAACACCACATCCTGCTGAGTCACCATGCCCAGATCGCCGTGGCTGCCGTCGCCGGGATGCAGAAACAGCGAGGGGGTCCCGGTGCTGGCCAGAGTGGCCGCCACCTTCTGCGCGATCAGGCCCGATTTGCCCATGCCGGTGGCCACCACCCGCCCCTGGCAGGCCAACAGCACGCGCACCGCCTCTTCAAAGCGGGCGTCGAGCCGATCGGCCACCGCGCGGATCGCCTCCGCCTCCAGGATCAGAACCTCTCGCGCCTGTTCGAGCATGATATTTGCATGAATGCGGTCTGTTAGGAAAGCCCATAATGCGCAACGCCGCCATTGCGTTTCAGGTCCGGTTAAGCGCACACGTTACCCTGTTTCCGCCGCTGGGGCAAAAAATCCGCGATGCGCGCCTGAGATTATTTCCGTTATTTTATCGGCATGGCGCGCTATCATGGGCGAATTCATCCGCCAAAGCACGCAGATCCACCCACGGCGCCCGCGCCCTTTCCGTTGCGCGCGGCTCACTGGTTGAGGCCCTGTCATGTACGTACGCGACCGCATGTTCCGCAATGTCATCACCCTCTCTCCCGGGGACACCCTGGCCGTGGCCATGCGCGCGGTGGCCCAGGGCGGCGGCCATGGACCGCCGGGGTTTGCGGTGGTGCTGGACCAGATGCGCTTGGTGGGGCTGCTCACCGAATTCGACATGCTCAAGTGGATCGTGCAGGGGCGCGACCCCCACAGCAAGACTCTGCGCGAGATGCGCCTGTCGGCGCCGGTGTCGGTGCGCGAGGAGACGCCGATTCAGGAGTTGATCGACCTGTATAACCAGCGCCGCTTCCGCCGCTTCCCCGTACTCAACGAGGATGGCGTACTCAGCGGCGGCATCATGGAGAAGCAGATTCTCGCCGCTCTGCCGCGCACCAGTCTGCTGATTCAGTTCCAGGTCGCCGACATGATCAGTCCGCCGCTGCCGGAGGTGGGACCCGACGTCAGTTATCGCGAAGCGGCCAAACTGATGATGGGCTGGCACCGCGGCTGTGTGGTGGTGGTGGCCGATCACGTCATGGTGGGCATCGTCACCGAGCGCGATCTGATCCGCCTGCGCATGGAGCCTGATTGGGATCCCGAACGACCGGTCTCCAGCTTCATGTCCCACAGCATCAACTATCTGACGCCGGAGACTGACCTCCTCAAGGCGCTGGACTTCTTTGTGGAGACCACCCACCGCCGCATCCCGGTGGCCGAGGCCGACGGCTCCTTCCGCGGCCTGCTCACACAGACGGCGGTGCTCAACGCCATGGTGCAGTCGGCGCGCTCGCACCAGGCGGTGCTCAATCCCGAGTCGATTCCTGAGCCCGCGCTGTGGTTCACCCCCGACGACAAACACGCCATCCTCGCCATCAACGCCATGGGCGGCAAACTGCTGCAGTTGAACCCCGAGGAGTGGGCCGGCCGCTCCGCTGAGGATCTGATGGAGGATCCAGACGTGCTGGACGCCCTGCACGTGCTGCTGCGCAACTGCGGCCACATCGACAATCTGAACCTGCCGGTGCGCACCGGCGCGGGCAATCGTCTGTGCGTGGCCTCCAGCTTCAGCCTGGTCAACACCCCCTCGGGGGGCTCGCGCATCTTCTGGAGCATCGGCGAGGAGACCCACTGCTCGGCGCCGAAATTTGGCCCTTAAATCAAATAGCTTGGAACTCTCTTCCGTTTACGGCAACAAATAGGTGAGACCCATGGATGACGCACAGATGATCGATCTGCTCAAACAGACCAAAACCATCGCCGTGGTGGGGCTGTCGCCCAAGCCCGAACGCGCCTCGCATCGCGTGGCCGCCTATTTGAAGGAGCAGGGCTACGTCATTATTCCGGTGCGCCCGGGCAGTGACGAGGTGTTGGGCGAAAAAGCCTATCCGTCGTTGGAGGCGATTCCGTCGGACATCGTTGTGGACATGGTGGATGTGTTCCGCAAGTCCGAAGACACCCCGGATGTGGTGCGCTCGGCGGCCGCCATCAAGGCCAAAAGCGTGTGGTTGCAGAAGGAGATTGCGCACCCGGAATCGGCGCGCATCGCTTCTGAGGCGGGCATGGCCTATGTGGAGGATCACTGCTTGATGGTGGAGCACCGCCGATTGGCTGATCAGCTGTAGCGTCTCTCACAAACAATAATAGGGAGAGACGGGATGCAAAAGTGGTTGGTTATGGCTGCGCTGGGCGTTTGTCTGCCCTTCGCCGCGCAGGCGGCGACGCCGCTGGACAAAGAGGCGGCGATCAAACTCTTCACAGACCACACGTTTGATGGGGTGTTTGTCCCCAAAGACAAGAGATTCCAGGCCTACGAAGCGCCGGATGGATCACATATCGTGCTGCGCCCCAATGGCAAGCGCGACAAGGGGCGCGTCTGGTCCATCAATGACCAGGGCCAACACTGCACCACCTCCCCCAAGAACGCGGATAAATTGCGCTGCTCCAGCGTGCTGGATATGGGCGGCGGCGTCTACCACAAGGTCAACGCCAAGGGCAAACACACCCACACCCTGACCAACTTCCGCCCCGGCAACCAACTGTAAAATGCACACGCGGCTTTGACGGCGCCGACGCCGTCAAAGCCGCGCCCCTGCCGACAACGGAATGCGCACGCAGCACAAACCAGACCGCGCCGCCCCCTCGCCCATCATGTCAGTCTCAATTGCAGTTCAACAGATTGCCTGAAATCACGCACTGCTGACCATCGCTGAAATAGACCATATCCCCCGATATCTGCGCCCAGGTTCCATCGGTATATAGTCAGTCAAATTCAAAATTGAACATTGGCGATTTTGAAAATGGAAGATATCGAGGGCTCCGCCCTCGAGCTCCCAACAACCAAACCTTGGGGCGCCGCCCCAAACCCCGCTGGGGGCGCCGCCCCCAGACCCCGCCGCCGACCAGTCGGCGGCCAAGAGTCAACGCCAGCCGGGCCTGCGTCACGCAAACATTGGCCGATCTGTGCCGTTTTGGTTTCGCGCCGTCAAACGTCCAGTAGACTATCGGACGCCCCCAGCGCCTCGGTAAATGGGCGCAGCGCCTCGTCCCCGTAACGCTTCCAACGCGCCACCGCGCCGCCGTAGATGGGTTGGCGCACCTGCGCCAGACTGGCGGTGCGCACCACCCGCTTACTGCGATGAAAATCCACACACGCCTGCTCAAACGGCAGGCCGCAGAAATCCAGCAATTGTCGAATCTCCGCCTCCGGCTGCGCCACCAACGTCTCATAACGCACGCGGTAAATCGCCTCCGGCGCCAAGGCCTTCCAATGCGCCATCAGGCGCTCATAGGCGGCGAAGTAGCGCCCCAGCTCCGCCAGATCATAGGCATAGGGCAACTCGCCGCTAAACCAGGTTTTGAAGATGGAGAGCGCCACATCGCGCGGGTCGCGCACGCAGTGGATGATGCGCGCGTTGGGCAGCATGCGCCGGATCAACCCGATGAACAGATAGTTGGCGGGCATCTTGTCGGTGATGCGGCGCGCCTGCTGGGGCGAAGCCACCTCCCGCAGACGCTGAAGGTACTCCTGCGCCATACGGGTCACGTCAGCGTTGGAAAGGGTTTGCATGCCGTCAGGGAAGCGCCAACCGCGCGCATCCCACCCCCCCAGCACGACGCGGCGCAGATCATTGCGCTCGCCGCCCCCCGCCACATGTGAGTGGCTGGCGAGAATCTGCTCCACCAGCGAGGTGCCCGAACGCGGCATGCCGAGAATAAAGATGGGCGTGGCGTCATCCACGCCGCTCTGCGGATCCCCATCCAGCGATGGCGTGGCCGCCATCAGCGCCGCGTGCTGCGCCACATCATCGGCCACATCATAGGTATAGCTGGCGCGCATGCGCGCGTTGGCGCGACTGAGCGCAGCGAACGCCGCGCCATAGTCGCCCTCCGCCTCCAGCAGCGCCGCCAAGCCGAAGCCCGCGCGCATGGCGGCGTCATCCACGCCCTCCGGGCGCGCCGCCAGGCGCTCCAGGGCGCTGCGATGCTCAGGCGCCACCGCGCTTCGATCCCACAACGCCAGCAGACGCAAGGCGTCGGCGTGTTCCGGGTTGAGTTTGAGCAGCTCCAGCAGCGCCGCCACCGCTTCGCTGCGTCGCCCAGCCTCCATCAGGCTCTGGGCCATATTGAAGCGCGCGTGGGGGTGCGCCGGATCCAACTTCAACGCTTTGGCGAAGTAACGCGCCGCATCGTCATTGCGCTCCATCTCGCGTAGACAACCACCCAGATTGTTCTGCGCATCGGCGTTGTGCGGCAGCTGCCTGGCGACGACCTCAAACGCCGTAAAGGCGGACGCGAACGCCCCCTGGGTGACTAGCAACATGCCGATCTCATGGGCCAGGGCGGCGTCACTGGGGCGCAGCGCCAACGACTCCTCCGCCACCACACGGGCCTCATCAGCGCGTCCGGTTTCGGCCAGCAGGCGCATCAGGGTTTGCCGCGCGGGCCAATGCTCCGCCTGCCGCTTCAGCGTCTCGCGCAGGGCGCGTTCGGCGGCGGCCAGATCCTGTACGGCCAACGCCGCCTGAACCTGACTCCAGGATTCCTGGGCGGCGGCGCGCAGATGCGCGGGGGCGGATTTGGATTTGGCGCGACGTTTGATCTTCACGGCGAACTCATCGGCTTGGCGTTGATTGCGCTCTCTTGAGAGTCAGCCTGAAAAACTCGCATAATTCCCCCTCTGACGCCACCCGGGTTGCCCACTGCGCGTCACCCATCAGGAGCCTTTATGCGTCGTCTTGCGCTGATTCTCACCCTCTTGCTGCTACTCAGCGCCCCCGCCCACGGGCAGAGCCCCAACGCCGACCAGTTGGTGGCGCTGGCCAAACAGCGCATGGCGCAGCGTCAGTTGATGTGGCCGCCGGGCAGAAGCGCCATAAGCGCGCTCAAACAGGCGTTGACGCTGGATCCCGACAACGCCGCAGCCAAACAGGCCATGGGCAAAATCGCGCAACGCTACTTGACGCTGGCCCACGCCGACTTGGCGAAGGGGCGGCGCACACAGGGGCACAAACGGCTGAAGCTTGCCCGCCGCATTATCGATCTGGGCTATGGCGATGCCGCCGCGTTGGCCAAACTGGAGGCGCGTCTACAGCGCAAACCCCAGCCGCGCGCCACAATCCGACCAGCGATCCCGCCCGCGCAACGCGCCGTCGCCACTGCGCCCAAATCGCATCAGGCGGCATCCACCATGCAGACACGGCAAGACGCGACGCCACCGGCTCCCCAGAAAACCGGCGCCGACGTCAAACAGAGGCGTCTGCTGGCGCAGGCCAACGCGTTAATCGCCCAACACAAGCTGATGTGGCCGCCAGGCAAGAGCGCCATGAGCCTGCTCAAACGGGCGTTGACCCGCGACCCCCACTCCAGCAGCGCGAAACAGGGCATGGCGGCCATCGCCGAGAAGTACATGACGCTGGCGCAAGCCGATCTGGCGGCGGGTCGCCTCACTCGGGCGCGCAAACGGCTCAATCGCGCCAGCAGAGTGGTGGACATGGGCTATGGCGACGCGGCGCGACTGGCGCAACTGCAAGCGCGCGCCAAATCTGGCGGCAAGCCGATAGCAGCGGCCCGTCCGCGCAAACCTGACACACCCCCGGCATCGCCCGCTCCAGCTCAACTGGTTGCGCAGCGGCATCCCACATCCGAGCCCACCACGACGCCAGCGCAAGCAGAATCCCCCTCTGCGCAATCCGGCCGCAGCGCCCATGCGCAGATCACCCCCATGTTTCGCGGCAAGCCGCCCACCATTCCTCGCCAGCAAGCGCCCGCAGTACAAGCGCCACCGCCTTCGGCTCCCATGCCCATTGCATCCGGCCCGCTGGACGCCACGTTGATTCCCAAGGCGGCGATCTTCACCGCCATGGAGCGCGGCGACTACGTCACCGCCGCCCAGGGGCTGCACTACTACGCCATCGCCGGGGTGGATGAGGCGCAATTCAACCTGGCGGTGATGTATGACACCGGCAAAGGAGTCGCGCAGGACTACAACGAGGCGCTCAAATGGTATCGCGGCGCCGCTTTGCAGGGGCATCCGCAGGCGCAAGCCAATCTGGCTGCGCTGTATGAGGCGGGATTGGGCGCGCCGCAGGACCCCTTCAAAGCGGCGACGTGGTTCCAACTGGCGGCGGATCAGGGCGTGCCCATGGCGCAGTATCGTCTGGCGCGCCTCTATGCCGAAGGGCGCGGCGTGGAGCATGACCCCGACGAAGCGCGACACTGGTATGCGCAAGCGGCGAAACGGGGGTTTGCCCCCGCACGCGCGGCGTTGGAGGAGATGGCGCCAGCTCCTGTCGGCGCCCAACAGTGATGCCGATCAATCCCGCCCGCGCGCGCTTGAGGGGTAATCCGGCAGGCATTGCCCCCGCATCGGCGTCACCCCTTGAGAGTGTGCGGCGATCCCTCGCATAATCTTCCCAACCGCCCCCAACGCCTGCTCGGAAAGTGACCCCATGCGCCTTGTGACGCTGATCGCGATTCTCGCCCTATGTCTGCCTGCGCCCGCGCATGCGCAGAGCAGCGAAGCGGATCAGCTGGTCGCCCAGGGCAAGCAGCTCCTCGCTCAACGCAAACTGATGTGGCCGCCAGGCAAGAGCGCCTACAGCATCCTCAAGCGCGCGCTGGAGTTGGAGCCCAATCATGTGGAGGCGCGGCGGGCCATGGCGGCCATCGCCCAACGCTACATGACGCTGGCGCGGGAGGATCTGGAGGCCGGACGGCGCAAGCAGGCGGCCTCGCGTCTCTACCGGGCGCGTAAGGTGGTGGACAAAGGCTATGGCGATGCGGCGCTGCTGGCGCAGTTGGAGGCGCGACTGCAGAAATCAACCCACACGCGCAAGAGGCGTCCGACGCCACAGCGCGTCGCCGCAAAACCGCCATCCGCCTCGAATTCCGCCAAATCAGAGCCCCCTGCCGTTCAGCCAGACCCGGCTTCCGCCCAAACAGCCGACGCCGACACTCCGGCTCCGACCAGAGCGCCACGCGCCATCGCTTCGTCTGCATCGACATCAGGCAAGGCGACGCCTCCAGGCGACAAACCAGCCCGGTCCAAGCCAAAACCCGCCATTGCGCAGCCTGTTGCAGCCCCCGCCCAGTCGCGGAGCGTCGCCGACGAGCCGGACTCCCCATCTTCAAAAAAACCGCCCGGTGCAGCCAAGATCGCCGCTGCGCCACAACAACTGGCCGAAACTCCGGACAAGCCGCCCGCCCCTGGCCCGATGCTCCATGCCGACATCGCCCCCAGGGCGCGCATGCGTCCGCAACAACCGGCGGTGGATGACCCCACGCCATCCACGCCAGCCGCATCCGCCGAGTTGGAACCCCTGCTTCTCTCCAAGGCGGAGATCTTCGCCGCGATCAATCGCGGCGATCTGCACACTGCGGCGCAGGGGTTCTACTACTACGCCATCGCCGGGGTGGCGGATGCGCAATATAATTTTGGCGTGATGTTCGATACCGGTAAAGGTCGGCCCCAGGACTACGCCCAGGCGTTCAAGTGGTATCGTCGCGCGGCCCTGCAAGGGCATGCGCGGGCGCAGACCAATCTGGGCACGCTGTATGACAGCGGCGCCGGGACGCACCAGGATTATATCAAAGCAGCCAAGTGGTATCGGCTGGCCGCCGAGCAGGGGTTGGCGGTGGCGCAATACAATCTGGGCGCGATGTATGAGAACGGCCAGGGCGTTGCGCGCGATCCCAAAAAGGCGCGCCATTGGTATGAGAAAGCCGCCGGACAGGGCCTGGGCCCGGCGCGCAAGGCGTTGGGCCTGGCTGACGTCGAGCCGGAATAACCCCGCCCCGCCGGGCTACTCTGTCGTCGCCCCCAGCGCCCGCGTGATGCCTCCGGTTGCGGCTTTTCGCTGTACAGCGTTGCAATCTCTCAACTATTCTCGTTACTGGTGAGTTTCCTACCCAGCACAGCAGGAGATGAAAGTTGTGGAGAGTCTGAAATCACTCCTGGCGGGATTACAGCCCTATGGCGGCCCAATTTTGATCTGGCTTCAGGACAACTGGATTGGCGCGCTGGCCGTCGCCATTCCCGTGGGGTTGTTCGTCAATTGGCTCTCGTCCAAGTGGTTCTCCTCGGACAAACCGACAAAGTTCACCCACAAATCCCACAGCGGCAACGTGCAACACACGGAAAACATGGCGCAGGGCGACCAATCCAATACCCATGTGACCGACCACAGCACTGCGCAAGGCGATATCACACACAATGGAGACCGCATTAATGGCGACAAGGTGGTTGTAAATAACACCTTTAGCGCAGAAACCATTGACGAAGTGAAGAAGGCAGGCTTGGCCGAAGCCGCAATCCACAACTTCTCCAAGCGTTTGGATATCCAGCAAGTCCCCCCCTATGAGTGGGACGCCATGCTGCGTGAGTTTGCCGAGCGCTATCTGAGATTGCAGGCGGAGTTGGATCAACTCAAAACCAACGATGCAGAAGTGGGGGCGCTCAAGGAGAAGGCGCAAGCATTCATGGCGGAAGGCCAATGGGTCGAAGCAGATGCCGCATTACAAGAGGCCAAAACCCTGGCTTGCGTGACTGCCCTGAAGCAAAAGCAACAAGCCGATGAGGGGCTGCGCACCGCCGCGCAACTGGCCAAGGCTCAAGCAAATGCACGTCTATCTCAATTGGATTATGCCGGAGCGCTCGACGCCTTGCAGGAGGCGGTGGAGTTGATGCCGCCAGGGCGGGATCGTGAATGGGAGCTTGAGCGCGCTGATCTACTGTTTGCCTTAGGCAGAGCAACAGGCGAGATGGGGAATTTTGCAGGTTCAGAAAATTACCACATCAAGTCAATGGAATTGCGGAACAAATATGACGCCTCTATCAATGAAAAGGTAAAATCCATACTTAGCTTGGCCTCAAGTGTTGAACATCAAGGACGCGTCACAGATAGCGAGAAACTGTACTTACAGGGTATAGAATTACTGAATATTTCAGAAAACGCCGACAAAAATCTCCTCTCAATAGCAACGGCTAACCTAGCAGGTTTATATAGCGACCAAGGGGACTTTGTTCAGGCTGAGAAGTTATTCATAAAGTCACTTGAAATAACTAAATCCTTACCTCATAAAAATCCATCTGATCTAGGCCGGATCATGAACAATATAGCACAAATGTATATTGTCCAAGAGCGTCTTCCTGAAGCAGAGTCTATTCTTCAGTCCATTGTAAATGAGTTTGAAGTTACCAAAAACCTTATGCATCCCACATTCGGGATAGTATTATCTAATCTTGCCAGCGTTCATAAGCTACAAGGGAATTTTAAAGCCGCGAGAGCCCTATATGAGCGTGATCTAGAAATTGTAGCTAATGCCTATGGAAGGGCTCACCCTGGTTACGCAAAAACATTAAACAATATGGGGTCACTTTGCTGGGAAGAGAAGGAGTTTCAGGAGGCTGAATCATTTTTTCAACAATCTATCGAAATATACGAAAATTTACTAGGACATGAACATCCAGACTTGGCCATGTCTTTACAAAATCTAGGTGGTGTGTATTTTTCACAAAAGAAAGAAAATCACGGGGAGGCATTAATTAAACGCGCCTCTGAGATCATGCTGGCCAAACTGCCCGAGAGCCCCAATACCGCCACTGTGTTAAAAAATCACGCCCAAGTCCTGGACGCCCTGAACCGCCCCCAAGAGGCCCAACAGCAGCGAGACTTGGCGGCGGAAGTGATGCGCCGCCACGAGGCGCGCAACGCTGAAAAGACTACACCCACCGTGGCGGAGGCGACAGAGTAACCCCTACCCCTCGCCGGTGCTCTCCGCGTCGGCCACCTCTTCTAGCAGAGCGGCCAGTTGGCGGGTGAGGCGGCGGCGTTCGTACTGGGCGGCCTTTTGCGGGTCCGGGGCGCTGGCTTGGCCGTCGCGCAGTTGCGCGATGAAGGCGGGCAGCGCGTCCACCATGGCGTCGGTGTGGTGCAGGGGGATGATCTCCCGCCCACCGCAATCGCGCAGCAGATTGGCCGCATCGCCGGTGGGATCGGCCAGAGCCAACACCGGACGCCCCAGACGCAGATATTCAAACAATTTGGCCGGAATCAGGTGGTGGAAGTTGGCCCCCTGGAACAGCATTAAACCGTCGGCCAGGGCCATCTCCCGCAGCGCCTCCTCGTAGGGAATTCCCGGCAGCACCTCCACCATATCCGCCACATGGTTGGCCACCGCCAGTTGGCGCAGGTAATCCTCCTCCTGGGAGCCGCGAAAACGCACGCGCAGGGTCTCCGGCCCCACCATGCCGTAGTGACGCAGCTTGCCCAGGGCCTCGAAGAAGCTCACCGGGTCGCGCTCCTCGTGGCCGGGATAGAGTCCGCCGCTGTGCAGCAGGGTCACCGGGCCGTCGATCTGCGCATTGGCCGGACGTTGGGGGAGCGTGGCGAAATCCGCCTCGTCATAGCCGTTGGCGATGACGGCGAAGTGCTCCGGCGGATTCACCGGGTAGCGGTTTTCATACAGCTTTTGAATGCCGGGGGTGGTGATCACGGCGCGACTGCACGAAGCCATGTGACGCGCCTCCAGCAACACGTGTTGGTCGTGGCGGGCGCGGTCGGCGGGGAAGGTGTTGGTCCACTGGGCGTCGCGGAAGTCGGCGATCCACGGCAGGCCGGTGAGGCCGCTCAGGGTGTGGGCGATCATGTGGCAACTGGCGATGGGGTATGTGGCCCAGATCACTTCGGGTTTGTGTTGTTTGATCAGTTGCAGGCCGCGGCGGATGGCGAAGGGGCGCCAGGTGGCCCAGCGGTCGGGGCTGGCGAGAAAGCCGGGGTAGCGTCCCAGAATCGACAGATGGCGTTTGGCGTCCCACGCCTGCGGGCGGGCCACGGGGGCGTCTTTGGGGATTTCGCCCAGTTGGGTGGTCCCGGTCTGTTCGTAGGCGCGGGGGTGGGCGGAAAGAATGATGGGATCCCAACCCCAATCGGGCAGGTAGCGACTGAATTTGAGGGCGCGTTGGGCGCCGCTGTAGCCTTGGGCGGGGGGTAGTGGAAGGCGATCATCAGCACGCGGCGGCGTGTGTCCATGACTGGCGACTCCCAAGCCCACTCTATCTGGATGCGGCGACCAAAGGTTGCGCGCGCACGGAGTAAAACTAATCGAGGTCCAGGAGGGCGTCCCTCCTGGCGGGTCCAGGGCGGCGCCCTGGCGGATCATTAAGGCGGAGCCTTAATATCTAACTTTTTTAAATTGCGCCCCCTTTTCAAAAGCAAAATCGCAGATTTTGCTGGGGCGCTTCCTGACTCAATTTGCTCTGGCAAATTGAGAGAGGGGTCTGGGGAGAGATCTCCCTAGCATGCCGCCGAAGGCGGCGGTCTTGGGCTGGCGACCAACTCTCCCGGATGCGGCAATCTTGGGCTCGCTCCCTCACTCCACCAAAGACGATGGTCTTGGGCGCGCTCCGATCTTCGTTAGTTGCTACAAGGGCAGACTACCCTAACCCCAGCGCTTTCCCGCACACACTTTTTGGCTTTCCCGAGTCCACAGCCCTAGAGCATTCGCTCCTGTCGGCTACGCCGACATATCGCTCACCGCCGTTTCCCGTTTTCCCCCGTGCTGGCTCAACCCTTCCAGCTTCTCTTCCAAATCCTGACTGGCTCAACCTTTTCTCAAGGGGGAAACGGCTGAAAGCTTAAAGATATTGGGGCGCTGCCCCAAACCCCGCCAGGGCGCCGCCCTGGACCCGCTTAAGGGGCGCAGCCCCTTAAGAATCCCGCCTCCGGCCAGCCGGAGGCCAATAGTCAGCGCCAGCTCAAGCTGCGTCACGCAAACACTTTTACTCCGCGTAGATCAGGCCTACGCCAGCTTGCCGTGGCAATGCTTGTACTTCTTGCCCGACCCACACGGACACGGATCGTTGCGCCCAATCTTATCGCCCTCACGCCGATACGGCGTATGCGCCGCATCCTGCTCCGGCTGCGGCGCCGACTCCCCCGCATAAGACTCAGCGTCCGCATGGATCATGTTCATCTCTTGCTGCCGCTGCGCCGCCAACTCCGCCTCACGCGCCTCAACCTCATCCGGCTGCTGCACCTCCACCTTGGCCAGGAACTCAATGGCGTCCATCTTAATGCGGTCCAGCAAGCCCTCAAACAGCTCAAACGCCTCGCGCTTGTACTCGTTCAACGGATCCTTCTGCGCATAACCCCGCAAGTGAATCCCCTCTTTCAAGTGGTCCATGTTGAGCAGATGCTCCTTCCACAGACCATCAAGCAGTTGCAGCAGGATCGATTTTTCCAGATAACGCATCAACGGCGCCGTCAAACGCTCCTCACGCGCCGCGCAATAGGCGTTCAGAGCCTCCTTGGCGCGCTCATGGGCCACCGCGCTGGTGACGCCCTCTTCATGCTTCCAGCTCTCGGCGTCCACCACCACGCCAAATTGATGCTGCACCGCGTCGCTAAAGGCCTTGGCGTCCCACTCCTCCGGGTAGATCTCCTCGTTGAGATGCTGCTCAACCAGGTCCGCCAAAATCTCCTCGCGAATCTCCTGGATGTAGGCCTGAATGTCCTCCGCCTCCATCAGCTCCTTGCGCTGCTCGTAGATCACCTTGCGCTGCTCGTTCATCACATCGTCGAACTTGAGCAGGTTCTTGCGGATATCGAAGTTGCGCCCCTCCACCTTCTTCTGCGCCGACTCCACCGCCTTGTTGATCCACGGATGGATGATCGCCTCCCCCTCCTCCAGACCAAATTTCTGCAGCATGGCGTCCATGCGATCGGAGCCGAAGATGCGCATCAGATCGTCCTGCAGCGACAGGTAGAAGGTGGACGAACCCGGGTCGCCCTGACGCCCGGAACGGCCACGCAACTGGTTGTCGATGCGGCGGGATTCGTGGCGCTCAGAGCCGATGATGTGCAGACCGCCCGCCGCCAGCACCTCGGCCTTCTCGGCGGCGCACTCGGCGCGAATCTGCGCTTCCAGCTCGGCGCGCTTCTCTTCCGGCGTGTCGGGCTTGATCTCATTTTTGATGCGCATGTCGGGGTTACCGCCCAACTGGATGTCGGTGCCGCGACCGGCCATGTTGGTGGCGATGGTCACCGCGCCCTTGCGACCCGCCTGGGCCACGATCTCCGCTTCGCGCTCGTGCTGCTTGGCGTTGAGGATTTCGTGCTTGATCTTGCGCTGCTTGAGGAATTTGGAGACCACCTCGGACATCTCGATGGAGACCGTGCCCACCAGCACCGGCTGCCCCTTGGCGTTGCGCTCGACGATATCTTCCGCCACCGCATTGAGCTTCTCCTGCAGGGTGCGGAACACCACATCGTCGTTATCGATGCGCACCATGGGCCGGTTGGTGGGGCAGATCACCACATCCAGATTATAGGTGCTGGAAAACTCCGACGCTTCGGTGTCGGCGGTGCCGGTCATGCCCGACAGTTTGTTGTAGAGACGGAACAGATTCTGGAAGGTGATGGAGGCCAGGGTTTGCGATTCATTCTGAATCATCACCTGCTCTTTGGCCTCCAGCGCCTGGTGCAGGCCGTCGGAGTAGCGACGACCGGGCATCATGCGGCCGGTGAACTCGTCGATGATCACCACTTCGCCATCTTTGACGATGTAGTCCTTGTCATTTTCGAACAGCGCATGGGCGCGCAACGCCTGGTTGACGTGGTGCACCATCTCCATGTTGCCCAGGTCATACAGATCGCCGTTGGTCAGCAGACCCGCCTCTTTGAGCAGAACCTCAATGGCCTCGTTGCCCTCTTCGGTGAAGGTCACCGTGCGCGCCTTCTCATCCACCGTGTAGTGGGTCTCGCGCTCCAGTTTGGGGATCACCGCGTTGACCTGATAGTACTTGTCGGTGTTGTCCTCGGTGGGACCGGAGATGATCAACGGCGTGCGCGCTTCGTCAATGAGGATGGAGTCCACCTCGTCGACGATGGCGTAGTTCAGCGGGCGCTGCACCATCTCCTCTAAGGAGAACTTCATGTTGTCGCGCAGGTAGTCGAAACCAAATTCGTTATTGGTGCCGTAGGTGATGTCGCAGGCGTAGGCCTCTTTGCGCTGGGCGTCGTCCAGCCCATGCACGATCACCCCGGTGGTGAGCCCCATGAAGCCGTAGAGCTTGCCCATCCACTCGGCGTCGCGTTTGGCCAGGTAGTCGTTCACCGTCACCAGATGCGCGCCGCGTCCGGCCAGCGCGTTGAGGTAGAGCGGCAGCGTGGCCACCAGCGTCTTACCCTCACCGGTCTTCATCTCGGTGATCTTGCCCTGGTGCAGCACCATGCCGCCCACCAACTGCACATCGTAGTGGCGCATGCCCAAGGCCCGCACGCCGCCTTCGCGCACCGCGGCAAACGCCTCGGGCAGCAGCGCGTCCAGCTCCTCGCCATTGTCCAGACGTTGGCGGAACTGGGCGGTGAGACCCTTCAGCTCTTCGTCGGAGAGCTTCTGCATCTGCGGCTCAAGCGCGTTGATCTGATCCACCAGCGGATTGAGGGATTTCAGATAGCGGTCGTTGGCGGAGCCGAAAATCTTGCGGGCGATAGCCTGAAACATGTCGTATTCCTGAAATGAACGAGTCGGGGGCCTGGGGAAACCGGCAAAGCGGTTCGCGCGCGCGGCCCGCCATACGGATGCGATTGCGCTGGAAGCGAGATTTGTACCACATTCGGCCCAATCAACGCCATCCCTGCTCGGCTTGAAACGGTCTGCGGCGCCGTTTCTGTTGGCCTGCGGTGAAATTTCATGCAGGAGACTGGACGAATCAACCCATTCGCGGCATCCTTGCACCAATTGAATTTTTGCATCCGCCCGGTTGCAAAAATTCAATTCACAACCCTATCAGCAAGTTGAAGAGCACACATGAGTGAAGCGGCGCAATTAATCGAACAGATCGGCAAACGCGCTCGCGCGGCCTCGCGCAAAGTCGCCTGGCTCGACGGCGAAGTCAAAGACAACGCCCTGCGCGCCATGGCCGACGTATTGCTGGCCAAGCGGGTCCATCTGCAAAACGAGAACGCCAAGGATCTGGAAGCCGGGCGCGCCAATGGCCTGACGTCGGCCATGCTCGACCGCCTGACCCTGAGCGATAAAGTGATCGAAGGCATGGCCGAAGGCATTCGCCAGATCGCCGCCCTGCCCGACCCCATTGGCGAGATCACCGGCGTCAAGCGTCGCCCCAACGGCATCCGCGTCGGTCATATGCGCGTGCCCCTGGGCGTCATCGGCATCATCTATGAGTCGCGCCCCAACGTCACCGCCGACGCCGCCGCCCTGGCGGTCAAATCCGGCAACGCGGTGATCCTGCGCGGCGGCTCCGAGGCGATCCACTCCAATCGCGCCATCGCCGCCTGTCTGGCCGAAGGGCTGGCCATGGCCGGCGCCCCCGCCGACGCCGTGCAGGTGGTGGAGACCACCGATCGCGCCGCCGTCGGCGCCCTGCTGCGCGCCGACAAGTATGTGGACATCATCATTCCGCGCGGCGGCAAGAGCCTGATTCAGCGCGTGATGGAAGACGCCACCATTCCGGTGATCAAGCACCTGGACGGCGTCTGCCACGCCTATGTGGATGAGCACGCCGACCTGCACATGGCCGAAGAGATCATCTGCAACGGCAAAATGCAGCGCACCGGCGTGTGCAACGCCCTGGAGACCATCCTCATTCACCAGGACGTGGCCACCACCTTTCTGCCCGCCATGGCCAAGCGCCTGCACACTGGCGGCTGCGCCCTGCGCGTCTGTCCTCGCAGCGCCGAAGCCATCGGCGAAGCCGCGCCCACTCAGCCCGCCACCGAGGCCGACTGGGAGGCTGAATATCTGGACGCCATTCTCGCCGTGCGCGTGGTGGACTCCATGGACGACGCCATGGATCACATCGACCAATACGGCTCACGCCACACCGAGGTGATCATCACCAAGGACTATGCGGCTTCGCAGCGTTTTCTGCGTCAGGTGGACGCCGCCGCCGTCATGGTCAACGCCTCCTCGCGCTTTAACGACGGCTTCCAGTTCGGCCTGGGCGCCGAAATGGGCATCTCCACCGATAAGCTCCACGTGCGCGGCCCGGTGGGTTTGGAAGGGCTCACCTGCCAGAAATGGATCGTGTTGGGCGATGGGCAGGTGCGCAGTTGACCAATTAAATTATTTGGGGTGATGGAAGATATTGGGGCTTCGCCCCAAACCCCATGAGGGCTCCGCCCTCAACCCACCAGGGCTTCGCCCTGGACCCACGAGGGCGCTGCCCTCGACCCGGCAGGGCGCCGCCCTGCACCCGCTGGGGGCAGCGGCCCCCAGACCCCGGAAAATCGCGCCAATAAATGTCGCGATTTTCCACCTTTTATTATCGTGCTTTCACGCAGTATCGCGTTTATTTGCGAATTTGGGAGACACACTTTATGCGAGTTATCACGCGCCCATGATTCAGGCGCAACGCATCGGTTTAATGGGCGGTAGTTTCGACCCGCCCCACCACGGCCATCTGCGCGCCGCCCTGGAAGCGGTGGAGGCGCTGCGGCTGGACCGTCTCCTCTTCATCCCCACCGGCGCGCATCCGTTCAAGGGCGAATCCCAGCGCATGCCCCCGCAACACCGTCTGGCCATGACCCGACTGGCCATCGCTGATGAACCCCGATTCGACGTATCGGATATCGAAATCCAACGCGCAGGAACCGCCTACACCATCGACACCCTGCGCGATCTGTCGCAGCAATTCCCAGCCGATGAGTTGATCCTACTGCTGGGCGCGGATCTTCTTGGCGAGTTGCACCTGTGGAAGGATTGGCGCGAGCTATTGGAGTATGCACACCTTTGTGTGATGAACCGTCCCGGTTATGATGCGCGCCCGGCGTGTTCGCTGGCTTCGGGAGTTCTGCTCAAGCATCAAGCGCCGCCGGATGGCGAACCGATTCCCGATTATGATGATCAATACTTCTATGGGGCGCTGACCATTCGCGACCTGGAGATCAGCAGCACGGATTTACGCCAACGCTTGCGCCAGGGGCGCAGTATCCGTTATTTCACCCCGGAGCCGGTGATCGCGTACATCCAGGAGCATGGCCTGTATGGTCAGGCGACCCAGTAAAAATGTTTGCCTGACCAAGCCCGAGCTCGCGCTGACTCAGGAGACAAATTTCCAAAGGAAATTCGTCGGGATTCTTAAGGGTCGGTGACCCTTAAGCGGTGTGTGGGGCGGGCCCCACGACTTTCCGGGAGCTTGAGGGCAAAGCCCTCGATATCTTTCATCTCCCAAAATTTTTCACAGAGAAGAATGACACTGATGCAATCAGGAGCGAAAAAACGCATGAGCGACGAAACGCTGTTCCCCATGATGCCCAGCGAAGAGCTTGTGGAGCTGATCCGCGAAACCCTGGATGACAAGAAGGGTGAAGACATTGTGGTGATGGACCTGCGCGAGCGTTCGGTCTTCACGGACTATTTTGTGATCTGCACAGGCCGCTCCACCACCCACGTGGCGTCGCTGGCCGATGCGGTGGACCAACTGGCCTCCAAGCCAGGCGTTGAGGTGATCGGCGTGGAAGGGTTGCCGGAAGCGCAGTGGGTGCTGCTGGACTTCGGCGACGTGCTGGCGCACATCTTCCTGGCCGAACAGCGGGAGTACTATGCGCTGGAGAAGCTGTGGGATGACGCCCACGACGCCCCCGATGAAGAGATTCTGGAGCGGGTGATGAAGCGCGAATCCGCCACCTCGTGAGGTTTCGCATCGTCGCTGTGGGCAAGGGGATGCCGCGTCCCATCACCCAACTATGCGACGACTACGCCAAGCGGCTCAAGCGCCACGGCGGGCTGGAGGTGATCGAGATCCCCGAGGCCCGCGCCGACCGTGAGCGCGAAGCGGGCCGCCGTCAGGCCATGGCCGACGAGGCGCAACGGCTATTGGCCAAAGTCCCCGATGGCGCCTTGGTGGTGACGCTGGATCGCGGCGGCAAGTTAATCGACTCCGAGGCGTTCGCCGCGCAGTTGGGGCGCTGGCGTGACGACGGCGAACGCAGCATCTGCTTTCTGCTGGGCGGCCCCGACGGCTTGGACGACTCGGTGCTGACCCAGGCGCGCTTCTCCCTCTCCTTTGGTCCCATGACCTTCCCCCACCCCCTGGCCCGCGCCATGCTCTGCGAGCAGGTCTACCGCGCGGTGACCATCCTGGAACGCATCCCGTATCACAGATAAAATCGTATTGATTCTATTGCGTGCGCATTTCTGGTATCCTCTTGCTGCGGCGGTATCTCCCATTCGCAGCAGTCGACGTTCATACGCACGCTGAAACGCCTTTATACGCGCCGCATGGTCTTCAACTTTCTTATGATTCCTGAAAGGAACACCCCATGCGACCTTTTGCACAACCCAACTGGACACAAGACCCACAACCGTGATACCCGCAGTCTTATGCGATTGATCCCCATCTGGCTGCACAGTACGATAACAAGTACCCGGAAGGATTTGAACAACAATACGGATTGGACAGCAACACCATGGGTTCACTGCGGCAACAGTACGAGCAGCAGCGCATTGATCACTACATGAACGAAGAGAACGGCGCCTACCGCACGCCCAAGGCGGCGCACATGGCCGCCATCTGGGATTGGAATCACGATGGCGGACGCCGCGATACGGCGTTGCAGTACGTCGCCCAGCAGCAAGCGGCCCCGCAACCAGCATTGGGCATGGCGCCCATGGCCGCGCCGCCACAATATGGGCAGGCTGCAGTGGGGTTTGCCCGGCAACAGCCTCCGACTATTGCGCCCATGGGCGCTACTCAACCGCAACGACCCTCCGTTGCGCCCATGCGCATGCCTCAACAGACTGCGCAACCCTCGGCGTTTGGCGCTCCCCAGTAACAGCAGCAAAGAGGGCTGGCGCAACAACCCTTTTCTGGATCACAAGCGCCTTCGACCTCACCCATGCACCTTTCGCGACCTAATGTGCAAATTGAGACAATAGGCGATATTCCTCAACAAGCGCCTCCACCTGCTCCCCAATATAAACGATCGGGCGACAGCATCTGGTTGGAAAGAAATCAAGCAAGTTTAAACGATCCTACTTTGCCTGGTGATGACTTGTTTTATCGTACAGGAAATGACATGGGCGTAAAGAGCAACGCACCATCTCAGAACAGAGCGGTTCCCTCTCCTCTCTACAATCGCGAGGGAGAGTTTCAGGAGCGCGCGGAGAAAGCGCTCAAGTAAAACCCTAAAGCTCTGCCTAACATTTACCCTACAGATGGTGGGTACATTCCACTCCCCAATGCTGAAGCAGGTACTGGCTACTACACCCATGCACCGGACCCCAACAACGTTCAAGTTCCTATCTCACCAGTGTATAAATGGGACGATCCAAAATACGGCAAAGTGTCGTTGGATGAAAACGTCCAAGCTGCAAGAGAAGCCACCCAAGGACAGTATTGGTTAGCTGGATCGAAGTGGTTCTATGACCATGTGAAGAATGCAAAAGATGCAAGAGGCATACTCGAGAAACATAAGCAGGATGTAAAGGACAACAACCCCAATAAAGCCAAGAATAAAGCTGTTGACTGGGCTCTTGAAACCATGGACTACAAGCAGTACAACACCAAGAAATACGAGAACTTCGGTAACTTCAACTATGGCCCCACTGCCGCTGCGCTGGGTATTCCTGAAGAGATCGCCCTTAGAGGAGCAGGGTTTGCCCAAACGCTAGGAGGGAACCATGAGTGGAAGAACGATATTTACACCGGCAACGCTCCTTATGGTGATGACCCAAAAGATCAATGGTGGATTCAACAGGGCATAAACTACTATAAGAAGCACTATGCACGATAGTCCCTGATTGATGGGAGGGCGCATATTGCGCCCTCCCATATTTATAAGTTTGGATGACACATGAAAAAGTCAAAAAAATCTAATGGCGGAATATTCATCAACCCGATATTCGAAGTCGCCTTCTACATTGCAAGCATAGGCGCTCTTTGGATGATATATCTCACAATGATCCTTTACATAACATTTGGGCCGGAAATGTCAGATGATTACGAACCAGACTATGACTATATAAAAGAACACCCTCCCAAACCACCAAAGACAGAAATCCTATTCAGACTCTCCTCTCCTGACGGTCAATGGGATGCTGTTCTCATGACAAGAGACAAGAATTACCTTGATCCATACAACTACTACCTATTCATTTTTCCAAAAGGAAAGCTATCTTCTATTAAAAAAAGTCAACTGTTCGATAAAGCTCTTAATAAGGAACTCTCCTTATTCTTCCAGCATGCATGGAATTGTCAGGGAAGCTGGAAGGATTCGGATTGGTTCGCGCTGGAGTGTGATGTCGGCCAATTGATGACCAGCAACAAAGTTGATGGGGTAGATGTCAGTTGGTACGCCAAAGCGCGTCCAGGTCCAGGAGCAGGGAGATTTCGACCTTTCGACCGAGGCTTCCTGCCTTTTTAAGGATTTTTGAAAATGACGAAACAAAAATGCCCAGGCATGACGAGAACGATGTTTTTCGTACTGTGGTTTCTCCTGCTGTGCGTAGTGGCGCGTATGATCATTGCTGTTCAATTCGCTATATACGAAAGTGGACTCTGGGTGCGCGAACTTGACCGCACGCCATCGGCCAATAAAATATGGGATGCCGTTCTTATCGAGGACCGTGGATTCCCATTAAGGAGCGAGCTGTTTCTGTTTATTCCACCCAATGGAGAGGAGATTCCTCTGATCTATAATGATCAAACCCCCTTTGAGGTTGCCCGCTTGATCGCGCCGTCAAATCAGAAATGCCACGGCCAATGGTTGAGCAACAAACGCTACGAACTGACGTGTGAAAAGGGCTACCTCTGGAAGCGATTCGACCACCCGGAGGTGCGTGTGGATTTAAAAATTGCCCACCCCATCTCCTATGATGATCCCTCAATTCAGTCGCAGCGGATGCGCTAGCCTTCTTCAGAGCTCAGTACTCCGGCCTATCTTCGCCACAGAGTGATTCGCGCAGCCCCCTCCCCACAGCGTGGCGCTACCGCGCAGAGTTGCGCGCCGCCGCCTGCAGCGTCTCAATGCGCGTCAGCCAAGTGGAGGCGTGGGCCTTGTCATCAACCTTGCGCAGCAGCTGCACGTAGTAGTTCAAACGATCAATGGTGCGCGGGTTTTTGGCGTCTCGGGTGAAGGCCAGATTGGCCCCGATGCGCATCGCCTTGATCGCGCCATCCAGATCGCCCATCTGCTCCTTGGCGCGCGCCAACCCGGTCCAACTCACCGCCAGTTGCGGGTTGTCGGCGCCCAGCAGATCGTTCTGAATCAGCAACGCTTGCTGATAATAGCCTGCAGCGGCGCGCCAGCGACTCAGCGCCAACTCCACCCGGCCCAGATTCACCAGCGTCACCACCCGATCCATATGGCTGGGCGGCAGATGCTTATCCGCAATGCTTAGATCGCGCTTGAGCAGCGGCTCCGCCTCGGCGAACTTGCCGCGCAAAATCTCCACATTGGCCAGATTGTTCAAGGTGACGGAAAGCTCAACGGCCTCGACGCCTAAATTCTGCTCCTTCACCCGCAAGGCGCGATTGTAGACCAACTCCGCCTCATCCAACTCGCCCGCCCGATGCAGCGTCAGCGCCCAACGGTCCAGCACATCGCCCAGCGCCGCCGCATGGCGTTTCTCATCCTGACCATAGATGGCCGCCGCCTCTTTCAGCCACCGCACCTGCTCGGCAGGCTGCTTGGTATGGTAGGCCACCCACGCCAACTGCGCGCGCATAAAAGCCGCCATCTCCTCGCCCGGCGCGCCCATCTTATCGGCCAGAGTCACCCCTTTGAGCAGCAAGGTCTGCGCAGCAGCATACTGTTTATGCTGGGCCAGGGTGCGACCTACATGCGCCAGGAAGGTCAGCAACCGGTTTGGCCCCACGCGCGCCGCCTGCTCCTGTTCCAGTTGAATCGCCAATTTGTAATAGGGCAACGCCTCACGCACCCGTTGCAATGCGATCAGATCATCGGCATAGGTCAGCAAGCGCAGCGCTTTGCTCTCCTGTGCATTGGGCGCAGGCAGAGTCAGACGCGGGAGATCCAATGGGTCGCCGGTCTCAGCCCTCTTTTCTGACTCAACAGAGGCGCCATCAGGCGTCGTTTTGTCGGCATCGTCCTCTGTTTTGGCATCCGCTTTAGCCGCCGCTGCAGAGTCGTTCCCCGTTTTGGGTTGAGCGCCACTGCTTGTCACACAGCCGCTTAACAACGCAATCAACGCCAGCGCCATCCACGCCGCTCGGAGCCGCTCACTCATGCCCATCCCCCCCACTGCGCAGTTGCACCATGTCGTCGCGATGCAGCACCTCTTCATCGCCTATGAAGCCGAGAATCGATTCAAACTCACTGGTATGATGGCCCGCGATCAAGCGCAGATGCTCGGCAGCGTAGTTGACCATCCCTTTGGCCAAGCGCCGTCCCTCCGGGTCGCAGCAAAACACCGCCGCGCCGCGATCAAACGCCCCATCCACCGCTGTGACGCCTTTGGCCAGCAAACTCTTGCCCGAAAGCAGCGCCCGCGCCGCGCCTGCGTCCAGATGCAGCGTCCCTTCACTCTTCAAACCATGGGCGATCCAACGTTTACGGCTGCTGATGGGATCCCCCGGGGCCAAAAACAACGTACCCACCGGACCATTATGGATCACCGCATCAATGGGCAGCGGGCGAAAGCCGTTGGTGAGCACGGTCTGGCACCCCACCCGCGCCGCCATCTTCGCCGCACGGAGTTTAGTCTCCATGCCGCCGGAACCCACCAGCGAACCGCCGCCATCGGCCAACTTCTCAATCTCCGGCGTCACCCGCTCAACGACGGGAATAGGCCGCGCATCCGGGTTCTGACGCGGATTGGCGTCGTACAGCGCATCCACATCGGAGAGCAGAATCAGCAGATCAGCCTCAATCAATCCCGCCACCAGCGCGCCCAGGGTATCGTTATCGCCAAAACGGATTTCGGCGGTGACCACACTGTCGTTTTCATTCACCACCGGGACCAACCCCAGCTCCAGCAGGGTCTCCAGGGTATCGCGGGCATTGAGATAGCGCCGCCGATGGGCCACGTCATCACGGGTAAGGAGAATCTGCGCCACGTGGCGACCATGGGCGGCGAACGCCTCCTCATAGACGCGCATCAACACGCCCTGCCCCGCCGCCGCCGCCGCCTGCTTCTCACGCAGGTTGGCCGGACGACGCCCCAGGCCCAACCGCTTGGTCCCCGCCGCCACCGAACCGGAGGTAACCACAACGATCTGGCGTCCTTCGTCCATCAGGCGCGCCAGCGTGGCGCAGCGCTCGGCGATCCAGTCGCGGCGCAGATCCTCGCCCGCCGCCAGCAGGTTGGAGCCGATCTTGACCACGATGCGCTTGGACTCGCGCACGCGTCGCCAGCCCGCCTCGGCCATCTGCTCCATAGTAGTGTCGGATTCAGACATTGGGTCGCTCAAAGCACAAAGTGGCCATATTGACAAACCGTAAAGTTGGAAAATCTGGACATTCATGGCCGGATTTTCCGGGGTCTGGGGTCCGCGACCCCAGCGGGGTGTGGGGCGGCGCCCCACGGTTTGGCTCTTGATCTTGGGAGCTCGAGGGCAAAGCCCTCGATATCTTCTATCTTCTAATAATGGCGTGATGTCTCATAGTCCAATCCAGAGTCACGACTCACTCACGCACCCAGATGCACTCGACGCCATCCTCATCTGCGTCATCCTCGTCGTCATCCCAGGCGTCCTCAGCCACCGCCTCCGCCACCGCGCCGCGACCGGCCTTGGTGGGCGCATCCATCAGGGCGTCATGAGCCGATTCGCCCATGGCGTTGCGCCACGCCTCCACCCGTTCGGCCAGGGTCATGCGCAGGTGATCCAGCCCTTCGCCACTGGTGGAAGAGATGAGGAAAATCGGCGGCAGATCATCGCCTAAACGGTCGCGGAACCACCCCAGCACCACCTCGCGATCCTCGGGTTCGAGCAGGTCAATCTTGCTCAACGCCAACAGACGGGGCTTGCTGGCCAGAGTGGGCGCATACTTGGTCAGCTCCGCCTCGATGGTCTGATAGCGCGCCACCGGGTCGAAATCCTCCAGCCCATCGATCTCCACCAGATGCAGCAGCACCGCGCAGCGTTCGATATGCTTTAAGAAACGGTGACCCAGCCCGGCTCCGTCGCCGGCGCCCTCAATCAGGCCCGGCACGTCGGCCATGACAAAGCTGCGGTCGATGTCCGCGCGCACCACCCCCAGGTTGGGCGTGGTGGTGGTGAAGGGGTAGTCGGCGATCTTGGGCCGCGCCGCTGAGAGTTTGGAGATGAGGGTGGATTTGCCCGCATTGGGCATGCCCACCAAACCGACGTCGGCCAGCAGCTTCAGCTCCAGACGCAGCCACAGCTCCTCGCCTTCGCGGCCTGGATCAGAGCGGCGTGGGGCGCGATTGGTGGAGGTCTTGAAGTGCAGGTTGCCGCGTCCGCCCTGACCGCCGCGCGCCACCACAATGCGCTCGCCGGGTTCGGTAAGGTCGGCCAGAATTTCGCCATCGGCGTCGTCGCGGATGATGGTCCCCACCGGCGCGCGGATGATCAGATCATCGGCGCTGCGACCGGTGCGCTGCTTGCCCATGCCGTTGCCGCCGCGTTTGGCGCGAAAGTGCTGGGTGTAGCGGAAGTCGATGAGGGTGTTCAGGTGGGCGTCGGCTTCGAAGATGACGTCGCCGCCGCGTCCGCCGTCGCCGCCGTCGGGGCCGCCCAGGGGGATATACTTCTCCCGACGAAACGACACACAGCCGGAACCGCCGTCCCCGGAGCGCACATAGATTTTACATTCGTCGAGAAATTTCATAACAGCACGTTATCCACACTGGGAAAAGTCGGACATTTATGGCCGACTTTTCCGGGGTCTGGGGTCCGCGACCCCAGCGGGGTGTGGGGCGGCGCCCCACGGTTTGGTCTTTGGGAGCTCGAGGGCAAAGCCCTCGATATCTTCGCTGCTCCCCAATTTCTTTCCCAAGACAGCAGCCAAACGCAAAACGGGGAAACGACGCCAGGCCGTTTCCCCGTTTATCTTGCTTCTCGGGCCGTCTGGGGCCCGGGCGCAGCGTCAGCCTGAGTTAGGCTTCCGCAGCCGCCGCCACAGTCACATACTGACGGTTGCGACGCTTGGTGAAGACGACTTTGCCGTCCACCAGCGCGAACAGGGTGTGGTCGCGGCCCATGCCCACGCCGTCGCCGGCCCACATTTTGGTGCCGCGCTGACGCACGAGGATGTTGCCGGCGATCACATTTTCGCCGCCATATTTTTTGACGCCCAAACGGCGACCCGCGGAATCGCGACCGTTACGCGAGCTACCGCCCGCCTTCTTATGTGCCATGACGTTATCTCCTGTGCTAAACGAGCCGAAGGATCAGGTCGGGTGCTTAGGCAATCCCGGTGATCTTCACTTCGGTGAGGTTCTGACGGTGGCCTTGGGTGCGCTTGTAGTCCTTGCGGCGTTTCTTTTTGAACACCAGAACCTTCTTGCCGCGACCCTGACGCACGATGGAGCCGGTGACTTTGGCGCCCTTGGCCGCCTCACCCATCTTCACTTCATCGCCGCCCACCATCAGCACGTCGTCAAAGGAGACCTCATCACCCGCTTCGCCAGCCAGGGATTCCACCTTCAACACGTCGCCTTCGGCCACTTTATACTGTTTGCCGCCGGTCCGGATCACCGCATACATTGCGCAACCTCCAAAAATCGAACGCGCGCCACCAGCGGCGGGTTCGAATTGATCATTCCAATATTACGTTCAGTCAGCCCACCGACTGCGGCGGCGTTCAGCACGCAACACACGACCGGTTGGCCCCTCATGGGAACGGGTCATTCTAATCATTGCGAACGTTCTGTCAAGCGCTATTTTCCCCGGCGTCACAGGCGCTCAAAATTCGGCCTGACTCATGGCATGAGTTCACTCAACATTTCCAGGGTTTCCGCCACCGGCAATCCCACAACGCCAGTATAGGACCCTTCTATCCGCGTGACCAGATAGCCGCCCAGCCCCTGGATCCCATATGCGCCCGCCTTGTCCATGGGCTCGCCGCTGTCGATATACGCGGACAGCTGCGCTGGAGTCGCCGCGCGCATCCACACATCGGTGGTCACCACCGCGCTGCGTTCGGCGCCGTCGGCCACCCGCACCCAGGCAACGGCGGTCATCACCTGATGCTGTCGGCCAGCCAAAGCGGTCAGCATGACCAGCGCCGCATCGGCGTCAGCGGGCTTGCCCAAAATCTCCCCCGCCAGCACGACTGAAGTGTCCGAGCCCAGGCAGTAGTCGGCATCTCCCGCTTGAGCGCCCAGACGCGCTTTTTCCAGCGCCAGACGCAGGACGTACGCGGGAGCCGTCTCCCCCGGCAACGGCGTCTCGTCGCAGTCGACGCCGCCCGCCACCGGATCCAAACCCATCTGCCGCATCAACTCCAGGCGGCGTGGCGAGGCCGAGGCCAAACGAATCCGCAGCGGCGCATCATCTGCAGCGCAAATCCATGGCGACAGGCGTTTTTTTGTCATCAATCCGGCTCCAATATCCGACAAGAGCAACAGGCGGCGCTCCCCTCTTTTGGCGCCCAGCGTGCCGGAAAACGCCACGAATGCGCAAGATCCACTTGACGCCACCCATAAGGGATTCTTAATATTCGTTGGTTCTGGAGTGGACACAGCACGCACATCACAAATCCACGAGCGCGCGGTGATAGCCATCGCGACGCCATGCAACTCTATTTCCGAAGGTCCAATGGCCGACACCACACCCGAAGCGCTCGCTCGCCTGCGCGAGCTGGTCAGCGATGATCTCGAGCGCACCAACCGCATTATCATTGAGCAGTTGGATTCTCACGTGGAGATGATCCCCACGCTGGGCCAACACCTGCTCAATAGCGGCGGCAAACGGTTGCGGCCCATCTTGACCCTGATCGCGGCCAAACTGTTTGGCTACCAGGGCAATGACCACGCGCTGCTGGCGGCGGTGGTGGAGTTTATTCACACCGCCACCCTGCTGCATGACGACGTAGTGGATAAATCGAATACCCGTCGCGGACGCGCCACCGCCAATTCGGTGTGGGGCAACAAAGCGCCGGTGCTGGTGGGCGATTTCCTCTTCTCCCGTTCGTTCCAGATTCTGGTGGAGCATGGCGATCTGCGCGTATTGCGCATCATGGCCGACTGCTGCGCCATCATCTCCGAAGGCGAAGTGATGCAGTTGGTGGCGAGCAACGACTTGGCCACCAATGAGGCGCGCTACCTGGACGTGGTCAAGCACAAGACCGCCTCCCTGTTCGCCTCCGCCTCGCAACTGGGCGCGGTGGCGGCGGGTCGTTCTGATGAAGAGGCCGCGAAACTGTCCGAGTTTGGCCTGAAGCTGGGCATCGCTTATCAGGTGGTGGACGACGCGCTGGATTACGCCTCTCAGTCCGATGAACTGGGCAAGAACGTAGGCGACGATTTCCAGGAGGGCAAGATGACCCTGCCGGTGATTCACGCCTACGCCCATGCCGAGGGCGAAGAGAAAGAGTTCTGGCAAAAGTGTCTGGAAGAGGACGAGCAGCCCGAGGGCAGCTTTGAGCGCGCCATCGCGTTAATCCGCGAGCGGGGCTCGTTGGAGTACGCCATGGGCAAGGCGCGACAGTTCGCCGCCGAGGCCAAAGCGGCCCTGGAGGGGCTGCCGGATACGCCGGAAAAGCAGGCGTTGGCCAACCTGGCTGATTTTTCTGTTGACCGCAGCTACTAAGCGGCATATTTTAGCCGACTCGCAGATCATCTCGCGAGCCAGTCATACACAAGCGCCAGCAGGCGTAAATGGTCGATCGGGGTGTAGCTCAGCCTGGTAGAGCACTGTCTTCGGGAGGCAGGGGCCGATGGTTCGAATCCATTCACCCCGACCATTGAAAAAGCGCTTGGAGTTCTCTCCAGGCGCTTTTTTTTGTTTCTCTTTTCACTGCCCCCACCGTTGTGATATCTGACGCTGCCGACGCATTCAGGGATGAGCGCCACGCCCGCAGACGCCATGCGCACACGTTGTACATAAATGGCGACATCTGAGTCGAATTCTGGAATTCTATAGAACACGGCTCGGGGGCCGAGTTGTCTGGTGGTGGGATTCACCAACGCGGGCAAGCCGATTCACGTTGTCTGCGGGCGACTGCGCGAACAGATGGTGATCATCACGGTCTATATTCCCGGACCGCCCAAGTTCAAGACCCCCTTTGTCAGAGGGAGATAAACCATGTCCGACCCCTGCCCCTTCTGCGGGCATCAGCAGATGGACTCCAAACAGGTGGAGTACATCCACCGCTCCGGCGAGCAGCTTATGGTGGTGACCGAGGTTCCGTGCCTGGAGTGCGAGTTCTGCGGCGAGCGCTATTTTGAAGCCAAGGTGCTCAAGCGCATCGAAGCGGATTTCGAGGCGATCCAATCCGGCGCCCGCAAACCGGTAAAGACCATTCAGGCCCCTGTGGAGGCTTATTCGAGCCTTTGAAGCTTGGTCAGGTCAGGATTTTGTCTCTCTCCTACTTTCATAATCCTGAATGACCTTCAATATACGGTCTAAAATACCTTTGAATCGTTCAAAATTAATTTTGCCTTTGTTCGGCCTAATCACTTTTTCTGCAAAGATGTGCTTAGAGTAGTATTTTCTATTGTCCGATTCATTTGATTTTGCAAGTGATTTTCCATCAATTTTTGTTTCCCTTACACTTTTTTCAAAAAAATCCTCGATAGCAACACTACTTACATTGTTTATCTTTGGAAGTGCTATAAGGTAAAGATTTTGTGTTATATAGTAGAAATCTTCATCACCTGTTACATTTTCGTTATTGCCAATCACTTCTTTTGCTGCTGAAAAGACTTTTTTTGAGCCTTGGTCACTGTCAACCAGAATAATAACCGGGAACCTTTTCCCTTTACAAAGAAATGGTTTCATCTTTTTATTGTAGTCTTTAATGAGGTATCTACTATCTCCTGTGCCGCCTGAAAACTGCAACAGATCTTGGTTAGATTTTGAATGCTTAAAAAAATCTATTGCGTAATTTACTTCTCCATTAGAAACTTGTATTAGGTCCGGGTACTCTGACGCTAAAGAGTATAGCGCGCACTTTAAATACACACTATCCGTTTTACCTTCACAAAATATTAATGGTTTTCTTAAGTTATGGAACTTTTCGAACAAGACAAACTTCTCGTACAGTTTATGGATCGCTGTTGGCTTACCCCAACGTTCCTTCTGATCTCTTTTGTCGTTGAGTCTCTTTACGTTATAAATATGAGACAGAACCCCCCTCAATACATTAATACTTCCTAAATCCTTCCCACTGATGCTGGCTGAGCGCCCCTTCCTAACTTCTGTCCCGATATAGAAAGCTCCCGTCTTAAACAACGAGCTACACATTGCTCGTGCTTGACGGTAGTAAGAAGCCTTAATATTGACTTTCCTATTTACTACGAGCCCTGTTGTAACTTGTCGGTAAGCGTGGTGCTGCATTGTTGTTTTGTTATGGTTGACTTCAAATCCTGATTTTCTAATTATACATAATAGCTTACTGCTAGGATGCCAACATCCAGCATCGTCTTGAGTAGCAATAGTTGAGGGGAATTGTTTTTCTCTTGTTGAGAATGTTATATCATCTGCATATCGAGAATATTGGCATTTTGTCTTTTTGGCTAAAATAACAAGCCTTACGTCAAGTATATGCCCTATCAAATTCGATAAGACTGGAGATGTTGGACTACCTTGTGGTAGCTCATTATTATAACACACTATCTGTGCTATAACTGTGGCGACATTAGGGTGAAGACCGAAATCTGTATTCTTGATGAAATACCCTCGCACCCTACCAAAATTAATTGAGGGGAAAAAATCTATCAGATCGATATTAAATACATACCTCTTGTTTTTGTGTGCTCTTGCATTCGTGATAATCGAGTGGTCTTTTCGGAAAGCGTGGGAAAGGGAGTGATTGTAACGTTCTCGACCATATATTTCTTCGAAACAGTTTTGTAAAAGATTTGCTAATCGTTTTTGCAACCCCTTGAGTCGAGGATCTGGAGCGTTTATTTCTCTCTCTCCCCCACTTTTTTTAGGGATTTTGAAGGTAGTATATTTTGAATTGTCAGGCAGTTTGTAAAGCAGGAAAGAGAGTGCCTTTGGCCGAAACCCTAGAAGTCTGGCCAAGTCTGACAGTGAAGCTGTTTTTTTAATTTATCAATGTTTCTCAATCACCCACTCCAAAATAAATAAAAGGCTTACAGGCACTCCTATGCGGAACGTTGCACAGCATAGCGAAACGCCAAGCTGACAGAAGGAACGTTAGGGAGCAAAGCCTACCTAACATTGGTTACGTATATCACGAAACATGATAACAAGTCTGCCTGTAAGCCTAATTCAGCTTAAGTCCTCAAGAGATGGAGATCAACCAATTCTCTTCGGCCAAAAAATTCCATCCCCCCTGTGGGGGAAACTGTGCGCCACAATTCGCCCCGCATGGGGGCGGATATCCCAGAATCCGCAATTTTGGCTGATGGGGCCGCATTCTGGCGAATGGAATTTCAATAGGTTACAGACGAACTGCGTCTTCGGGAGGCAGGGGCCGATGGTTCGAATCCATTCACCCGACCATTTTAGTTCAAAGGCTTACGTCACTCCGGCGTAGGCCTTTTTCTTTCCTGGCACAGAACGTCCGCACGTCTGCCCGACAGTGTTGAGTCGCTCCAAACGCCGTATAACCATACCTGATTTTATTCGGCGCTCTGACTCTCCTCTCTCATTTGCCTTGACTCACCCGCGCGCCGCAGCCCCCCTTTTGAAAAGTTAACGTCTGAGCAACCAGCCTCCATAACAGCGCATTCCAAATGCTTTTGCAGGCGCTGGTTCTCCGAATCGTCACGGGAGATTTCGTTGCATAACATTATTTTTGTCTGTAAAAATGGAGTTATATATTTCATCTCATTGCGCCGGAGAGAGTTATGCATCATCGCCGACTTCTTACCCGCAGATCCCCTTACGCCCTCCTTGCACTCCTTGGCTTGTTGGTTGTCTCCGACGCCTGGGCGCTCTCCTATGAACACCCCAAACCGCTGCGTGAGGTTGTGACTGCGGCGGCGCGGGATTGCCGCTTAGGGAAAACCCTCCCCCTGCCCACCATCGCCTGGGGCGCCGATGTGGCCACCTCCCTGGCCAACGGCAACGCCAAACAAACCGCTCCAGGAAGCCCATTCGACCGCGCCGGGCTCTCCTTCTCCCTCTACCGGCAGGACCAGTTCACCCAACAGTTGGACGATTACCTCGCCTGCAGAACGCCCTTCCTGCGCGGCACGCTGGGTATGGTGGGCATGGCCACGGAGGCGCTGTCCAAGGATCCCGGCGCCAAGCCGGTGGTGATCTATCAACTCTCCTGGTCGGCGGGGGGCGACGCACTGGTGGTCAAACAGGGCATCCGTTCGCCCAAGGATCTGCGTGGCAAGACCATCGCCGTGCAAGCCTACGGGCCCCATGTGGACTACCTGACCACCATCCTGAAAGACGCCGGTTTGACGGTGGATGACGTGCGCATCAAGTGGGTGCGCGATCTGCTGCAACTGGATGACAACTCGGTCTCCCCCTCCCGCGCATTCCGGGAAGATAGTTCCGTTGACGCCGCCTTCGTCATCATCCCCGAAGCCCTGGCGCTGACCAGCGGCGGCCAGGTGGGCGCCGGCGCCGAGGATTCGGTGCGCGGGGCGCACATTCTACTCTCCACCAAAACCGCCAACCGCATCATCGCCGATGTCTACGCCGTGCGCGCCGACTATCTGCAACAGAACCGCGCCAAGGTGCAGGGCTTTGTGAATGCGCTGCTGCGCGCAGAAGAGCAGATGGCGCAACTGGCGAAATCCAACGCCGCCGCCTGGCGCCGCGCCCTGGCCCCGGCGGCGGATCTGCTGCTGGACAGCGCCGCGGCGGTGGATGACGCCGCCGCCATGGTGGCCGACGCCGAGATGGCGGGCTATCGCGGCAATGTGAGCTTCTTTGGCGACCCGCAATATCCGCGCGGGTTCGAACATCTGGACAAGGAGATTCAATCCTCATTCAAGGCGTTGGGGCTGCTGCGCAAATCCACCCCGCTGCAACAGGCAAAGTGGGACTATGCCGCGCTGGCCAAAGGGCTCTCCGATACCCGCAACGTGACGCTGCCGCGCTTCGATACCGCCGCCGTGGCGCAGTTGATGGAGCGGCGCGGACGCACCCAGGCCGATGAGGATGGGGTGCTGTTCAGCTTTGAGATCTACTTCCAGCCCAACCAGAACCAGTTCCCAGCGCAGAGCTACCAACAGGCGTATGACAAGGCGATTCAGCTGGCCTCCACCTACGGCGGCGCGCTGCTCACGGTGGAGGGGCACAGCGATCCGCTGGGCTATTTGCGACAGAAGAAAAAAGGCGCGTCGACGGTGGTGCTGAACCGTCTGCGGCAAGCCGCCAAAAACCTCTCATTTAGCCGCGCCAATGCGGTCAAGGACAGCCTCATCGCCCACGCCAACGCCCAAGGGACCACCCTGGACGCCAGCCAGTTTGGCGTTACCGGCCACGGCGTCTCCAAACCCAATACGGCCCAGTGCACCCACAACGCCTCGGGAGACATCAATCTCAACTGTGCGCCGCGCAATAAACAGGAGTGGGACGCCACACGCCGGGTGGTGTTCAAGATCATCCAGGTCGAAGCCGAGTCCAACGTCTTCCAACCCCTGTAATAAGGAGAGAAGCGATGACGACACTCAAACGGCTTCTTCTGTGGATCAGTGTGGGGCTGGCGGCGGCGATCTTCTACCACCTCAACCCGACCAAACAGACCTCGAACACCGCGCCCACTGCGCCCGCCGCGGCGCCCGATCCGGATCCGGACGGCATGTACAGCTCCTGGTCATCGGAGTGGCCCAGCAGCGACGCCGAACCCGCCAAACTGGCCAACAACCTGCTGGCCGACAACTACCTGGTGGTGCTGGACACCTCCGGCTCCATGAACAAAAAGGAGTGTTCTGGTTGGGAGACCAAATTCACGGTGGCGCGCGAGGCGCTTAAGAGCTTTGCTGCGCAAATCCCCGCATCGGCCAACCTCGCCATGGCGGTGTTTCACGAGCTGAGCGCGCGCATGGTGGTTCCATTTGGCCATGGCGCCAACCATCGCGCCGCCTTCAATCAGATGGTCGATAATCTGGCCGCCGACGGCGGCACGCCGCTCAACGGCGCCATCACCTTCGCCTATGCCGCCTTGACCGAACAGGGGCGTCGCCAAACCGGCTACGGCTCCTATCGTCTCATCGTCATCACCGACGGCGTCTCCGGGGATGGAACCCCCGCCCCGCTGGCGCGGGAAATCGTCGAACAGTCGCCGGTGGAACTGCACGTCATCGGTTTCTGCACCGGACCCGACCACTCGCTCAACCTCCCCGGGGTGACGCGCTACTATACGGCGGACAATCCCGAGCAGTTGGCTGAGGGGCTCAAAGCGGTGCAGGCGGAAACGCCTGACTTTACCGTCACCCAGTTCCAGTGAGCCCGCACGGATCATGGACGCACAGCGGAATTTGACACAGGAGCGCATGCGATGAACACCAGCGCCAAGGGAGCCTTGTGGCTGCTGCTGATCGGACTGGCTGTGCTGGCGGGGCTGTATGGCTGGAATCAGTTCCAGAGCGGACGTCAGGTCACCGCCACCAGCGACGCCTCCCGCGCCAAGGGCGCGTTGACCCTGGGGATGGACAATTTCATCGGCTACTTCCCTCTGTGCAGCCCCCGCATGCGCCAGTTGATGCTGGCCGACGGCTATAAACTGGACTGCGTGGACGACAAGGCCGACTACGCCCATCGCTTTGAAAAACTGGCCCGGGGCGAGTTGGATCTCGCCGTGGCCACGGTGGACGCCTATCTGTTGGGGGGCATGGCCGTCAACTACCCTGGGGTGATCATCGCCGTAGTGGATGAGAGCCAGGGCGGCGACGCCATTGTGGCGCGGCAGACCGCAGCGCCCAATCTGACTCAACTCAAAGAGCGCCAGGATCTCAAAGTGGCGTTCACCCCGGACTCCCCCAGCCACCACCTGCTCAAAGCGGTGGGGGTGCACTTCGACATCCCCCTGTTCCGCCGCAAGGACAGCGGATGGCGGGTGGAGTCCAACGGCTCCTCCGACGCTCTCAAAGCGCTGCTGGATGGCAAAGCGCAGGTGGCGGCGTTGTGGGAGCCGGACGTAAGCAAGGCGCTGAGCCAACCGGGCATGGTCAAACTGCTGGGCAGCGACCAGACCGACAAGCTCATCGTGGATATCCTCATCGTCAATCGCGACTTTTTGGCGCGTAACGGCGACGCCGTGCGGCGTCTGCTGGATAACGCCTTCCAGACCCTGGCCCACTATCGCCAGCACCCCACTGAGCGCCACGCCGATGCCGCCGCCTACGCCGGGGTCACGCCGGATGTGGCCAAACGCATGCTCGAAGGGGTGCGCTGGATCTCCCTGCCGCAGAACGCCACCCAGTGGTTCGGCGTCGCCCAAGGCGGCGTGACCCCCACCTATGGCCTGTTCGAAACCATTGAACGCACACTGAAGATTCTACAGGAGTTTGGCGACATCAGCGGCAATCCTCTGCCCGGCCAGGATCCGCGCGGCATTCTCAACTCCGATCTGCTGCGTCAGCTCTATCAGCAACAGGCGGGCCCCGCTCCCGCCGCCGCAAACTTCCTACCCACGCGGGAGAAGTCCTCGCTGGAGGCGGAGTTCGCCCCACTCACCACCCAAGCCTGGGAGCGCCTGCGCGAAGTCGGGGCGCTCAAAGTGCGGCCCATTCTGTTCCAATCGGGAACCGCGCTGCTGGATCTGGCCGACAAACAGCAGTTGGATCAGGCCGCCGACGCCCTGCGCAGCTATCCAGGCTTCCGCATTGAGATCCAGGGCCACGCCAAACCCGGCGGCGACGAAGCGGCCAACCTCAAGCTCAGTCAACAGCGCGCCGACGCCGTCACCCGCTACCTGCGGGTCGCCTACGGGCTGGACCCGGATCGGGTGCGCAGCGTCGGTTATGGCGCCAGCCAGCCGTTGGCGCGTCAGCCGGGCGAGAAGTTTCGCGCCTGGCGCGATCGCCAGTCGCGGGTGACTCTGGTGCTCAAGCAGGAGTCCTTCTGATGAGTGACGACGCGCAGCTGCCCAGCGTCGCCCATCCTGCGCCGCTCGCCATCGCCGACTACAGCCCACAGGCGATCCGTCGCGCGGTAATCCGCAACGCCGCGCAGAGCCCGTGGACGCTCTATCCGCTGGTCATCGGCATCCTTGGCGGCGTGGCCGGGGCGCTGTTTTCCCTGGCCGAAGGGTGGATCGCCTGCGGCCTGGGCGTGGTGGGCGGATTGTCCTATTGGGGCGTGCAGATCTCCGTGCGCCACAACGCCAACGCCCACCACTATCTGGCCGCGCTGCACGAACAGCGCCGCGCCCACCGGCTGGAGGCGCCCAAGCGTCTGCGCCAAACCCTCACCGAGCTGAACTATCTGGCGGGGGTGGAGCAACTGGATAAGTTGGACGCCAAATTCAGCAGCCTCAAACAGGTGCTTGAGAGCAAATTCTCGCCCCAGGAGATCACCTACAGCCGCTATCTGGGCATGGCCGAGCAGGTGCATCTGGCGGCGCTGGACCGCCTGGAGGATGTCGCCTCGGTGCTGTTGAGCGTGCGCAGCATCGACCCGGCCTACATTCAGCGACGCCTGGACGAACTGGGCTACAGCGAGGGCCAGGAGCCCCCTGCCGAAGGCGATGTCGCCGCGCTGCTGGCGCGCATGGCGCTGCTGCACAAATCCCAGGAGACCGCGCTGGAGATCTCCCGGGTCAATGAACAGGCCATGACTGCGCTGGATCTCACCGCCGTCAAGCTGGCCAATATCCGCACCCGTCAGGGCCGCGCCGCCATCGACATGGAGACCGCCATGACCGAACTGGCGGCGCTGGCGGAGCGTTCGCACCTGTATCAAGTTCACGACCGCACGATTTCATAAACCAAATTTTCAGGAGACCGCCCCATGTCCGCCACCAACCCCTTTGCGCCCGCGCCCACCCCGCCGCATCTGGCCGCGCCGCTCTCTCTGGACATCGGCCAGATCAAGGGCGCGCTCACAGCCCAGGTCAATCCCCATGATCTGCAGCTCGACCCTCAAACCGACGCCCCTCTGTTCGACCGCGCCGATGAGGTGATCCAGCGTTTTCTGGATACCGACCTCAACGACTCGGCGGCGCGCGAATCCCTGGTCAACGCCGTGGCCGGGGCCGGTTTCTCCACTGAGAAGAACGCCATGCACCGCAGCAAGATGCTGCAACAGCGCATGGGGACTCTGCGCAAGGACACCGAGGATGGCGGGCCGGTGGCCAGCGCCCTGTCCAACCTGCGTTCGCAGGTGGAGAGCCTCAACCCGGCGGGGATCGACTTCACCAATCCCAAGCAGGCGGCGCGGCGGCTGCTGGGCTTCATCCCCATGGGCAACAAGGTCAAAGAGTACTTCGAGCGCTACGAGAGCGCCGATGCGGTGATCAATGACATCGTCGAGGAGGTCAAGCGCGGTCGCGAGGTGCTGGAGCGGGACACCACCACATTGCAGCAGGATCGCACCGAATATTGGCAGGTGGCGTTGGATCTGACGCGTCAGGTCAAAGTGCTCATGGCCATCGACCAACGCCTCTCCGAGCGCATCGACGCGGGCAAAATCACCGACCCCGAGCAGGTCAAATTTCTCCAGGACGAGATCCTCTTCACCCTGCGTCAGCGCACCCAGGATCTGCAGCAACGGGTGCTGGTCAACATCCAGGGGTCGGCCAGTTGCGACATTCTCATCCGCACCAACAAGGAGCTGATGCGCGGCGTGGATCGCGCCCTGCATGTCACCGTAGACGCCCTGCGCATCGCCGTCTCCGTAGCCCTGGCGTTGAGCAATCAAAAGCTGGTGCTGCGCGCCACCCAGGCCCTCAACGCCACCACCAACAATCTGCTCGCTTCCACCGCGCAGATGCTCAATCATCAAGGCGCCGAGATCCTGGAGGAGGCCGCCAAGGGGCAGCTCTCACAAACCGCCATGCGCGAAGCCTTCGCCAACATCTTTGAGGCGTTTGACAAAATCTCCACCTTCAAACAGGAGGCGCTGCCGCACATGGCGCAACAGATTCTCGAATTTGACCAACTCACCGAAGAGGCGGCCAAACGGGTGCAGACCCTGGAGGCGGGCAACCGCATCTCCGAGGATCTGATTCAATTCACCGTTTAAACGCTTTTTATTGCCATATGCCAAAATTGAACACGCGACTCTCTGCGCTAGCGCGGAAAGTTAACTCACGAGGGTCCAGGGAAATCATTTCCCTGGCGGGTCGAGGGCGGCGCCCTCGTGGGGTCTGGGGCAACGCCCCAGTCTCTCTCCTGCCACGTTGTATTGTTCAGTTTTGTATGCACCACCTTATTCAACGCACCACATACGACGCCATCACGAGGAAATCGCCATGAGCCTGATTCGCCATTTCAGCCGCGCCCTGATCGGTCTGACCCTGCTCTCCGCCAGCGCCGCCCACGCCGCCGCGCCGCGCTGCCACATCGCCTGGTCCCACTACACCGGTTGGGAGCCGGTGGGGTATATCCAGGACTCTGGCATCGCCGCCCGTTGGGGCAAAAAGATGGGCGTGGATCTGCAATTCACCCTCATCAACGACTACATTGAGAGCGTCAATCAGTACACCGCCGGCAGCTTCGACGGCGTCACCGTGACCAATATGGATGGTCTGACCATCCCGGCGGTGGGCGGGGTGGACACCACCGTGCTGGTGGTGGGCGACTTCAGCAACGGCAACGACGCCATTTTAGTCAAATCCGCCGACAACAAGGCTTCCGTCCACTCTCTCAAGAGCAAACCGGTGAAGCTGGTGGAGCTGTCGGTGAGCCACTACCTGCTGGCCCGCGCGCTGGATAAAAACGGCATGGCGGAGAGGGATCTGTCGGTGGTCAACACCAGCGACGCCGACCTGGGCGGCCTCATCGCCGCAGCGGCCGACGGCGACGCCTTCGTCACCTGGAACCCCATCGTCATGACCGCCCTGCAGCAGCCCGGCGTGGTCAATGTGTTTGACTCGGCGCAGATCCCCGGCGAGATCATCGACACCATCATGGTGCGCACCGACGCCGATGACGCCTGCAAACGCGCGGTCACCGGCGCCTGGTATGAGGCCATGGGGCAGATGTCCCAAGGCGGCGCCAAAACCCAACAAGCCCTGAGCAGCATGGCCGCGCAAGCGGGCGGCTCCGAAGCCGAATTCCAGGCCCAGTTGCGCACCACGCGCATGTTCTACGAGCCCAAGCAGGCCGCCGAATTCAGCCGCAGTCAGCAGTTGAAGGACACCATGCGCTTTGTGGCCAAGTTCTCCTTTGACCATGGGCTCTACGGCAACGGCGCCAGCGATGAGACCTTCATCGGCATCGCCTATCCCGACGGCTCGGTGTGGGGCAACGCCGATTTCGTCAAACTGCGCTTCGACGCGACCTACATGCAGATGGCCGCCGACGGCAAGCTGTAAGAGTGTTTATCCCGGTCCCCGCAGAGTGTGTGGGGACCGGGTGATACTTCTTCTGATAGTTTGGATGATGAAAGATGTTGGGGCTTCGCCCCAAACCCCATGAGGGCGCTGCCCTCAACCCGCACGGGCTCTGCCCGTGACCCGGCAGGGCTTTGCCCTGCACCCACCAGGGAAATGATTTCCCTGGACCCTCGTTAGTTCTTACTCTGTGCGCGCTCGCTATTATTGTACGTTCCGCATGCTCGTTTCTGGCGCTTAGATTTCTTCGACGATCTGGGAGGCTTGGCTCTTGAAAATCCGCCGTTTGTCCGGCCTGCACGCCCAGCCCGGCCGCTGGACCCGCATCATCCTGGCGCTGCTGCCGCTGCTGTTGCTGGTCGCGCTCTACGCCGTCGCCTCGCAGATCCGTCTGGCGGACAACCCCCACGACAAGCTCATGCCCGGCTTCGGCAAAATGGCCGACGCCTTCTGGCGCTTGGCCACCGAACCCGACCGCCGCAGCGGCGAAATCCTGCTGTGGATGGACACCCTCGCCAGCCTCAGCAGGCTGGGCATTGGGATGGCCTTGAGCGCGGTGCTGGGCCTGCTGATCGGCCTCAACACCGCGCTGTTCCCCACCCTGCGCGCGGCGCTCAATCCCCTGCTCACCGTACTCAGCATCATCCCGCCGCTGACCCTGTTGCCGATTCTGTTCATCGTCTTCGGCGTCGGCGAAGAGGCCAAAGTGATGCTGATCTTCATCGGCACGGTGTTTGTCATCTCACGGGATATCCACTTGGCCACCCGCGCCATTCCCCATGAGCAGATCATCAAGGCGCTGACCCTGGGCGCCACCCAACTGGGTGTGGTCTATCGGGTGGTGCTGCCGCAGATCATGCCGCGCTTGATCAACACCACCCGCCTCACCCTGGGCGCGGCGTGGCTGTTCCTCATCGCCGCCGAAGCGGTGGCCTCCACCGACGGCCTGGGCTATCGCATCTATCTGGTGCGGCGCTATCTGGCCATGGATGTGATCATCCCCTATGTGGCGTGGATCACCCTGTTGGGCTTCACCATGGATTGGCTGCTGCGGCTGACCGTGCGCTGGGTCTATCCCTGGCATGATCGCGATGCATAGGTGGTGTTCGAGCTGAACTTGGTGGAATGCTGTTGAAGCGAAAAGAGACTGGGGCTTCGCCCCAGACCCCGACCAGGGCGCCGCCCTGGACCCGCGAGGGCTCTGCCCTCGACCCGCCAGGGAAATGATTTCCCTGGACCCTCGTGAGTTTTGCTTTTGCGCACGTATGGAGTCTTGTGCATCAACTTTGGAATCTAGCCGCTATATTTCACAAGAAGATAGACTGACAAGTTCGCTATTCGGAGTAGAACATGCCCGACCGCTTTCGCAATTCGACCCTGCTGCACGTGGAGGACCTCTATCAGGCCTTCGGCGGCAAGGTGGTGCTGGACAACATCGACCTCTCCGTGGCCGCAGGCGAACTGGTCACCGTGGTGGGGCCTTCGGGGTGCGGCAAGTCCACTCTTCTACGCATTATCATCGGGCAGGATCGCCCGGCGGGCGGGCAGGTGTGGCTGGATGGTCATCAGTTGGACACCCCCAACCGCGAACGTGGGGTGGTCTATCAGCACTATTCGCTGTTCCCCAACCTGACCGTGCTGGACAACGTGCTGGCGGGGCATCGGCTGCGCGGCTGGCCGTGGCAAAAGCCCCCCGCCGAGGCCTGCGAGCTGGCCGAGCATCTACTGGCCAAAACCGGCATGGATCGGCACCTGGAGAAGTACCCGCATCAACTCTCCGGCGGCCAGCGTCAGCGCGTGGCCATCGCTCAGGCGTTGATGCAGAAGCCGCGCATTCTGTGCATGGACGAACCCTTCTCCGCCCTCGACCCCGGCACCCGCGAGACCATGCAACTGCTGCTGTTGGAGCTGTGGGAGGCGTTCGGCATGACGGTGTTCTTCGTCACCCACGATCTGGAGGAGGCGGTCTATCTGGGCACCCGACTGGTGGCGCTCTCCCCCTACTACACCGATGATCGCGGCGACGGCGACGGCGTCAATCGCGGCGCCCGGGTGGTGGTGGATCGCTCCTTACGCCCCATCGGCACGGCGGTGTCGCCGCGCATCAAGACCGATCAAGCCTTCGCGCAGTGCATTCAGGAGATCCGTCGCGACGCCTTCGACCCGGACCATCGCCAGCACGTGAGCACCTTCGACCTCTCCCACCCCCACAGCTGGGTCACCTTCACCGCCGACGAGGTGCGCCCTGCGGAGTCACAGGCGGCGGAGTAGTCACCACGCTCATGCGCCATGGCGGAAAAAGGGCATTTCACCGAACGCTACTCACACTTGCCCGACCGATTGCCCAATTTGGTGGATTTGCTCTGCGGCTCCTCCATCAGGCGATCCAGTTCGTCATCGGAGTGCGGTTTGGAAGCCTGCGCCGCGCTAGAGTCCGCCGCCCCGGTGGGCGGTTGGCCATCGCTGGCGCAGCCTCCCAGTAAAACGCCCAACGCCAACGCCATCCCCATCGCTCTTTGCATCTGCAATCTCCTGTTATTCTGGATATTTCCAGATCCACAATGGCCGCGCGCTGCGCAGTGATCAAGCAATTGAGCGGGTCTTCTCTGATGCTGCCATCACTCTTATAGTCGCCGCAGAAGAGAATTAGACATTTGAAGCGAGAAGATATCGAGGGCTCCGCCCTCGAGCTCCCAAGATCAACAGCTACACCGTGGGCTCCGCCCACACCCGCTTAAGGGTCACAGACCCTTAAGAATCCCGCCTCCGGCCAGCCGGAGGCCAATAGTCAGCGCAAGCTTTACCTGTGTCACACAAACATTGAGGAGCCTGTGCAATTCTGAATTGCGGTGACTATATTGCCAAATGATTTGGTGACTTTGGAACCTCGGCTTTATTCCATCTATAGCGTCGCAATTTAGAGCCGCCCGCCGACGCGCCGCTTAACGCGCCGGGCTGCCTTCCCGGCTTAACGCTGCTGTGCGGCCCGCGCCCGCTCCTCGGCTTTGCGGATGAAGATCCTGGCCAAGCTGGCGTAGTAGCCCTTGGGGTACTGTTTGAGGTAAGCGCGATAGAGGGCCGGGTCGCCCTCGGCGTGCACCGACTCCCAGAAGGTGCGCTCGGCCTCGGCGGCCAACGAGCTGTCTCTGGGAGCCGATGATGGCGGGGTCGCGGCGGGCGGCGGCGGTTTGGGCGCGGGCAGCGGCGCCAGCTTCACCTGAAACACAAAGTCGCCCTGATCAAAACGCCGGTCGCGCAACTTGCCATAGCGTGGGGTTTGCCGCGCATTGCTCAAGTTGGTCAGACGATCGGTGAGAAACAGCCCCAGTTCGCTGCCGGTCAAGTAGCCGTCGCGGTTGGCGTCGGCGCTGCCCTTGCCTTGGAGCGCATCCAGGAACACCTGCCGAAACAGGCCGTCGTCAGAGACCTCCTGCTTGGCGTCGCCGGAGGAGATGAACTGCCGCACCGGCTCTGTGACCGCGCGGGTGATGGCGGCGGGGGGCAGCGAACGTTGAGCGCTGAAGATGGTGCCGGAGAAGCAGGAATCGAACACCGCCATGACGTGTTTGGAGACCGCCGAGCGCACATACACGCCAAAATTGCGCAATGATAGCGCGCGCAGTTTGAACAGCGCTTCGTTATCGGTGGGGCGCGGCGCATCGGCGGGCGCCAGATAGCCTTCGCCGTTCAGCGTATGGCCGTGGCCAGCGTACCAGACGAACAACCGCGCCTGAGGATCGGCGCCTTTGAGAATATGGAACTCCTCCAGCGCCGATTTTAACTCCGCAGAGTTCAGATCCTGCTTGAAGGTGACCTCAAACCCCTTCTCGCGCAGAGCGTCGGCCACCATTTTGGCGTCGCGCACGGCGTTGGAGAGCGGCGGCCAGCCATTGGTGTAGTGGTCGATGCCGATCACCAGGGCGTAGCTCTTGTTGTACAGCTGCACTGAACCAGCGGATTTGGCGTCGGGGCGATCCTGCGATTTGAGTTCGACGGTCAGCCCCCGCGACGCACTCTCTTTTATGCGCTGTAAGCCCGCCTGCGCGTCATGCAACGGCCACATGGCGAGCAGACAGGCGACGCCTAACAGCCAAAGGGTTGCACAGGCGGCTCTCTGTCGGCATCGGTTCATCGCTTATCGCCCCTGTTTGAGCAAAACGGGCTCTGGGAGTTTGGCCGAATAACCCTTCTCCGCCAGCGCGCGGGTCAACTCCGACTCCAACATTGACAGCTTGGATGAGCCGGGTCCGTAATAGTCCACATACATGGTTTTGAGATTGACCCCGGAGCCGTGATAGTGGAGCTGGTCGGGGCGCAGACTCAGATCGGTAAAGGTGTAGAAGGGGCGCCCATTGAGGAAGACGCGGGCGTTGCCAGAGCCATCGTTTGGAATCCAGATCACATAATCGATGGTCAAGTCGTGTTTGGCCAGATCGACGCTGGAGTTTTTGGTCAGATAGATCTTGCGCTCGCCGTTCACCCGCCCCTCTGCGGTGTAGAGATTGCGCATCACGCGCTCGCCGCTCTTATCCTTTACGCTGGCGCGGACGTACTTCAAATAGGCGCTGTTCTTTTTATCCTGGCGGAAGCTGGTGGAGGCGAAGCTCATCCACTTTTCATGCAGATTCCAATTGGCCAGACGAATGCGGTATTGGATCACGCCGGAATTGAAACGGCTGGGCAGTTGCAGATCCTGGCTCACAAAGTGGCCGCCAGTGATATTGCGGGCCTGGATCAACAGATGGGTCTCGCCACGGCTCTCCTTCCGCGTGATCCAGGAGGGCGTTTTCGGCTGCTTGCTGGGCGCCTTGCTCAAGGCGATGGGCACACGCAGATCCGCCTGTTTCAGCGTGACCCACTGCCTGCGTTTCAGATAGCCGTCGCGACTCACCTCCACATGATAGCTGCCAGGCTCAAGGCGCATGCCCGGGGCGTAGCGCGGTTTGATATTGAGAATCCGCACCCGCGCGTCAGCAGGCTCGACATCAATGGTGAACGCATAGCGTTGCGTTGCGGGTTCGGGAGCGCTCTGTGCGACCGGCGGCGCTGGCGGCGCGTCGACATCATCATCCGCCTCTTGTTGCGCCGCCAGCAGCTTGTCGCGCTTGACCTTGGCCAACACCGCGTAGATGCCGTTGGGGAACTGCGCCAGATAGGCGTCATAGAGCTCGGGATCGTCGCTCTCCTGGATCGATTTCCAGAAGGTCAGATCCATCAGGCGTTGGTCGTCAGCCGAGAGTTTCGCCAGCAGGATCTCTCCTGGCGCGGCCTGTGCGGTGACCGGCGCGCCGCTCACAGACAGGGCGCAAAGAAGCAGAGCGATGCAGACGATGCGGTTAAATTTCGTCATCATACTTGTATAGCGAAAGAGTTGGCGAAGTTCGATATTCTACTGGAAACCCGCGAGAATGGCTATCCCACGATACTTTCGCCGGATTATGACTCCGGCTGTTGCGCCAATAAAACCACGGGACGAAGCGTGGCGGGTAAAGATTGAAATTCAGGCAGGAGAAAGTATTTCTTACAAAAACTATAGACAAACGCCGCGCGCAGAGTCAGTTCACGGCGACCATCAACCATGCCCCACTCCTTCTCCGTGATGCAGCGCTGACCATCGCTCAAATCCGGGTGCGGGGCCAGAATCAGCGTCATCAGATTGCGCCAGTCGGCGTCATCAGCGGCGTCGCGCCACGGCGCATCGGGCAGCAGCTCCGCCTCCCAGATACGGCTTAAGGCGAAATTGCGGTAGGTCTGCTTCAGATGACACCAACCGCGCGCCACCACCTGTTCGCCATTGTCATACACGGCGTGGAAGCTCACCACGCGCTCGCTCTCCTCCAGCGAGGTCATGGCCTGATAGCGTATGCGCACGCTGCGCTGTTTGCGCAGGCCACTGAGCACGCCACGAGCCACCAGCGGCTCCACCGCGCGCTCCACCCGCCCCACGCCGTCCAGACCGGGACGCTCCAGCCCGGCCCCGCCGCTCTGCAACCGCAGCCAGCGCGCCAGCTCCGGCTTGACCAGTTTGGGCGTGAATCTCGGCGCGGCGCGATAGCAGCGCCAGGCGGCGGCGCGGTCGTAGGTGACCTGCCGCGCGCTCACCACCTGTTCGAGCAGATACTTCAGATCCGCCGCCGCCTGCGCCCGACCGATGCCGAAGCGGGCGGTCAGATCCTCGCGATTGAGCATGCCGCGCCAATACAGCGTCTCCTCGGCCCAGCGCAGGCGCGCCAGCCGCACCGCGCCGCCACGGGAGGCGAGAATCGCTTTTTCCAAGGATTCCGGCGTTTTTTTCACAGTCTGACAACCTAAGAAATCATCATGAAACTTCAGAGAGTTGCACCATCTTACGTCAATCGCGCGCCAGAATCCAGACCAATCGACTGAATAAACCTGTTGACACATTCGACGGGTCTGCTTACTGTACCTATCACGCCGGGCCGAATGGGTGGGGTTATTGCTCCATAAAAGCGCAGCTTCCGCACTCCCCGCTCAGCCACACGCCCGGCTCTTTTGACTCTGCTCACCTCCAATAGGGAGACGCGCCATGATCTGTTCCAAGCTGTTGACTCTGCACGCCAACGCGCGTCTGCCCATACCGTTTGCCAATCCGCTCGAACCCGTCGTGCTGAACGGCGCCATGCGCCCGTTTGGCGGCAATGAACAGGGTCAATGGAGCTTGGATTCCACAACCCTGTTGGGCAATAGCCAACACACCCTGAGTTTACCCTCCGTTTAACGCGCCAACAGCGCACGGAGGGGCAGGCCCCTCCGCGACGCTGACCTCACCGTCCGCCTCCCCAGGGCCCTGCCGCAACCGGCCCGGGCCGGAGGATTCGGATTATTGGCGACGCGCGCACTGTGGTACGTCCTTGGAAGCCGACGGAAGCACTGCGCAGCAACTGGGTTCAAATCCCAGACTCCGTATCCCACACACGCCCGGGCCTTCCGCCCTCCCACTGGACTTGCGCCCGTGGGAGGCCACAAGACCTGTTTGACGATGCAAATCCTTCTAAACAGGCCATTACGCTTGCTGGAAAACAAAATTGAACACGTCTGCCTTCATGCTTGCAAAGAAGGTTAACTCACGAGGGTCCAGGGAAATCATTTCCCTGGTGGGTCCAGGGCAAAGCCCTGGTCGGGGTCTGGGGCGAAGCCCCAATCTCTTTCCGCTGCCGAGACATTGTTCAGTTTTCATTTCTGGCGCGTTTAGGAAGAGCCATGAACACCCTGATGCACGCTTGGAATTGGCTGCGCGGCAGAGCGCCCGCGCCTGCTGGCGCCACCCGCAACAACGCGGGCGGCTACGCCTTCGCCGTGGACGACTGGACCCGACTGGATCGCTTTCTGATTCTCGGCGCAGAGGACGGAACCTACTACGTGGGTGAACGCGCCCTGAAGCGGGAGCATGCGCAGAGCATACAACGGCTGTTGTGCGCTGATGGTCTGCGGGTGGTGCGGCGCATCGTCGAGATCGCCGAATCGGGCCGCGCGCCCAAGAGCGATCCGGCGCTGTTCGCCCTGGCCATGGCCTGCGCGGCGGAGTCCGACGCGGTGCGTGCGGCGGCGCTGTCCGCCCTGCTGCGGGTGGCGCGCACGGGAACGCACCTGTTCCACTTCGCCGCCTTTGTGCAGGCGCAACGCGGCTGGGGCCGGGGTCTGCGCCGGGCGGTGTCGGCCTGGTACAACAACCGCCCGCTGGATGAACTGGCCTATCAGACGGTGAAGTATCGTCAGCGCGACGGCTGGCGCCATCGCGATCTGCTGCGGCTGGCGCATCCGCTGGTGAATGCCGATGACGTCGCTCGGCGCGCGCTCTATGGTTGGATTCTGCGCCAGGAGCCCCACGCCGAACTGCCGCGTCTGGTGGAGGGATTTCAAATCCTCGACGAGGCCCAGGCCGACGTCATCGCCTCGGCGGAGATCATCGCCGCCTATGGGCTGCCCCGGGAGGCGGTTCCCTCAACGCTGTTGAAGGAAGCGTCCATCTGGATGGCCCTACTAGAGCGCATGCCGCTCACGGCGATGCTGCGCAATCTGGAGGTGATGGCGTCATTGGGCATGTTGACGCCGGACGCCGAGGCCACCCGGCAGGTCGTCGCTGCGCTGGGCAACACCGAAGCGCTGCGGCGGGCGCGCGCGCACCCGCTGGCGATTCTCACCGCGCTGCGCATCTACAGCGCCGGGCGCGGATTGCGCGGATCGCTCACCTGGAGCCCCACGCCGGCCATTACGGCGGCGTTGGAGGCGGCGTTTTTCAACGCCTTTAGCAATGTGGCGCCCACCGGGCGGCGCATTCTGCTGGCGCTGGATGTCTCCGGCTCCATGGATTGGGGCAATATCGCCGCCTCGCCGCTCACCCCGCGTGAGGCCTCCGCCGCCATGGCGCTGGTCACCGCGCGGGTGGAGCCGGAGGTGCGCATCGTCGCCTTTTGCCACAAGCTGCGGGAGTTGAACCTCTCCAAAGCCCACGGCGTGGACGATGTGGTGGATCGTGTCAGGCGTCTGCCGTTTGGCGGCACCGACTGCGCGCAGCCTATGTTGTATGCACTCAAGCATGATCTGCCGGTGGACTGCTTTATCGTCTACACCGACAGTGAAACCTGGGCTGGGCGCGTTTCGCCGGTGAAGGCGCTGCGTCGCTACCGCGAGCGCACCGGCATTGACGCCAAATTGGTGGTGGTGGGGATGCTCTCCAACGGCTTCTCCATCGCCGATCCCAACGATGGCGGTATGTTGGACGTGGTGGGTTTCGACACCGCCGCGCCCGCTGTCATCAACCAGTTTATCCAGAGCAGCGCGGAAGCTGCGTGATCTCTGGATCGGGGCCTTGCCTGTCAAATGGAGGCAAGGCCCCCAACTTGGATGTTAGGGAAAATAAAAGATATCGAGGGCTTTGCCCTCGAGCTCCCAAGACCAAGAGACAAACCGTGGGGCTCTGCCCCACGCCCCGCTGGGGGCGCGGCCCCCAGACCCCGGACAAGCTCGGCCATAAATGTCCGGCTTGTCCACCTATCTGGCTGGGAGCTTATCTTTCACTTGTCTACAGTTCGACAGAGTGTCGAGAACATCAGATTAGAGTCAGAACAATGAACGATCACATGAAGAATTATACCGAGATTCCCACCGACGGCGTGCCCATCCGCGCCTGGACCCACGGCGTGCCGGTGGAGGAAGCCGCCGAGCTGCAACTGCGCAACGTCGCCTCCCTGCCCTTTGTCCATAGCCACGTCGCCGCCATGCCCGACGTGCACTGGGGCAAAGGCGCCACCGTGGGCTCGGTCATCCCCTGCCTGGGGGCGATCATCCCGGCGGCGGTGGGAGTGGATATCGGCTGCGGCATGATGGCGGTGCGCACCACCCTCAAAAGCCGCCATCTGCCGGATAATCTGGAGGGGCTGCGCGCAGGCATCGAACAGGCGATTCCCCATGGCCGCACCGGTCGCGGCGACAACCGCAACGACCGTGGCGCGTGGGGCAATCCACCCGATGACGTCACGAGCGCCTGGGGCGACAAACCCTATCGCGACGGCACCCTGCGCAGCGCGCTGGAGACGATCACCGACAAGCATCCCAAGCTGAAGAAGGCCAACAGCGTGGTCCATCTGGGCACGCTGGGCGCCGGCAACCACTTCATCGAAGTGTGCCTGGATGAGTCCGACGCGGTGTGGGTGATGCTGCACTCAGGCTCGCGCGGCATTGGCAACCGCATCGGCTCCTACTTCATCGAGATGGCCAAAAAGGAGATGGCGCGTTGGTTTATCAACCTGCCCGACGCCGATCTGGCCTATCTACCGGAGGGGAGCGAAGGGTTCAATGACTACATCCAGGCGGTGGCCTGGGCGCAAGCCTTCGCCCAGACCAATCGTGAGGTGATGATGCATCGGGTCATGACCGTGCTGGCGACGCAGTTCACCGACTTCGGCGTCAGCGAGCTGGCCATCAACTGCCACCACAACTACGTGGCGCAGGAGAAGCACTACGGCAAGCAGGTGTGGATCACCCGTAAGGGCGCGGTGCGCGCGGGCGTCGGCGAGCTGGGGATTATCCCCGGCTCCATGGGCGCGCGCTCGTACATCGTGCGCGGCAAAGGCAATTGGCAATCGTTCTGCTCCTGCTCCCACGGCGCCGGGCGGGCGATGTCGCGTAACGAAGCCAAGCGCCGTTTCACCGTTGATGACCACGTGCACGCAACGGAAGGCGTAGCGTGCCGCAAGGACGCCGGGGTGATCGACGAAACCCCCATGGCCTATAAGGATATCGATGCGGTCATGGCGGCTCAGAGCGATCTGGTGGAGATCGTCCACACCCTTAAGCAGGTGGTGTGCGTCAAAGGGTAAGGGATGGGGCTTCGGCCCCTATCCCTGGATTGAAGTCTATAAATGGGGAGATGAAAGATATCGAGGGCTGCGCCCTCGAGCTCCCCTCACACCGTGGGCTCCGCCCACACCCGCTGGGGGCGCGGCCCCCAGACCCCGAAAAATCGCGCCAGTAAATGTCGCGATTTTCCACCTATCGATAGCCGAGCAAGCCCATACAGTCGAGTAACCGACAAAGTTTTGGATAAGCACGGCGCAAAACTCACGAGGGTCCAGGGAAATCATTTCCCTGGTGGGTCCAGGGCAACGCCCTGGCGGGTCGAGGGCGGAGCCCTCGTGGGGTTTGGGGCAGCGCCCCAATATCTTTCATCTTCCCCAAACAAATTGAGAAGAACCATGATGCGCCAGACGATTTTGCAAAAACTGGAAGAGATCGAATGGACCGAAGAGGTGCGGATTCTCTACGCCTGCGAGTCGGGCAGCCGCGCCTGGGGCTTCGCCTCGCCGGATAGCGATTGGGACGTGCGCTTCATCTACGTGCGCCCGCCGGAGTGGTACCTGTCGGTGGATGTGGAGCGCAAACGCGACGTCATCGAACGCCCCATTACCGATGATCTGGACATCAACGGCTGGGACCTGCGCAAGGCGCTGTGGTTGATGGGCAAGAGCAATCCGGGGCTATTGGAGTGGCTCGCCTCCCCTATCGTCTATCGTGAGGATGGCGTCACGCCACAGCGTTTGCGCGCCTTGCGCGATGAGTGCTTTTCGCCCCGTGCGGCGTGGCATCACTACGTGAGCATGGCGCACAACAATCTGCGTGAGTCCCTGCAAGGTGAAACCGTGCGGCTGAAGAAGTACTTCTACGTACTGCGTCCGCTCTTGGCGGCGCGTTGGGTGGCGCGCGGCATGGGAGCGCCGCCGGTGCTGTTTGAGGATCTGCTTTCCGGCGTACTGGAGGAGCAATCGGTGCGCAACGCCATCGATGACCTCACCCGGCGTAAGCGCCAGAGCGGGGAATTGGATGCCGAACCGCGCATCCCGGTTCTGCATGAGTTCATCGACACGGAGTTTGCGTGGATCGAGCGGGAGAGCGCAACACTGCTGGACGCCATGCCTGCCGACAAACCGCTCGCCGAGCCGCTCAACCGCGCCTTTCGTGAGATCATCGATCAAGCGGCCTAAACCGAGGAGGGGAGCCTCTCCCCTCCTCGCTCACGGGCTCTTGATCACCCAGCCGCTGTAGTGCGTCACATGCCCCACCACAGGGAACGCTACATCGATATCGAAGAAAAATCGCTCCCCTTCGCCGCTCTCCAGGCATTCGATAACGGGTCGGCTCCATCCTGGCAGTGGAATCTTCAGCAGCTTCCATCCCACCAACGACCACGCCAGCCCCTTCGGCTCAGGCGTGAGACGAAACAGCAGATCAAACGGGCCAAAATGTTCAATCAGAAGCCCAGCATCGCGCCCGCCCCCCGCTTGCATCACACTGCCATAGCGTCGCGTATCAAACCGTCTCCGCCAGCGTTCGCTCCCCTTTCCATCAGGCTGAAAATGGATCTCCACCGGCACATCGACGCCCGCCTTGGGCAATCCCGCCACGCGAGAGATCATCCACGGAAGAATCCCCCTGGCCGTGGTGATCTGCGCGTGCCCTATCACAGTCAAATCTCCGGACAGGCTGTGCAGCACCTGCACTGCGGCGGGCAATCCATCAAAAGATGATCCCAAAATGCGTTGAAAGGGGGAAGGCTGGGTCATGCTCGCTCTCCTGTATGTCCGCGCAAGACAAAGTTGGGCATTGGCGATTTTGAAAATGGAAGATATCGAGGGCTTTGCCCTCGAGCTCCCAAGATCAATTGCCAAACCGTGGGGCGCCGCCCCACGCCCCGCTGGGGGCACGGCCCCCAGACCCCGCCGCCGACCAGTCGGCGGCCCATAGTCAGCGCAAGCCCGGCCTGCGTCACGCAAACATTGGTTATTCCGTACCGTTTTGGTTTGATTCACTCTATATTCCATATTTGTTATTTCTGAAATATTCGAAATATTTGCTTAAAAAAACACCTCCCCCGCTACATCGCCTTGCCGAGCAACTTGGCGATTTTGCCACCCATTTTGAACATCTTCATCTGCACCGGCTGGGGCAGCTTCTCCACCTCGTCATACCAGGTGGTGAGGAGTTCAAGGAACTCCAACACATCGCTGATGCGCTGTTTGGAGGTTGCAGGCAGCTTGGCGTCCTCTTCCGAATCCAACAGGCATTGGCGCAGAGTGGTCAGGGTGGGGTCGATCTCCCGCTGCTTGCGCCCTTTGACGATGAGCAGGAAGGCTTTCCACGGGTCCGTCTCCGCCGTGAAGTGGTCGCGGCGATCCCCCATCACGCTGATGCGCTTGATCAACCCCCACCCCTCCAGCTCCTTCAAGCTGGTGCTCACATTGGAACGCGCAATGGAGAGCGTCTCGGTGATCTGTTCAGCGGTAATGGGCTCTTCGCTGAGGAACAGCAGCGCATGCACCTGGGCCACAGAGCGGCTCACGCCCCAGCGGGTTCCCATCTCGCCCCAGTGGAGAATATAGCGTTCCATGGTTGGGCTCAGTTGCATCGCGCTCACCTACCTGATTATTTCTGAATTTTCTGAAACTCTATAACGCCGTGCGCGATATGTCAAGCACCCCACCCCTCTCGTCCAATAGCCGGATATCCCTCATGGCGTAGTGGTAAAGCGCCACTCGGCCTCGTGGAACTCCGCTACGCCAGCAGTGGACCCCTGCGCGCCGCCGGTGGGGGTGAGGGTCAGACCCCGCGTGACATTGGCCAATGAGGCGCGATCCCCCGCGTATTGACCCAGCCCCATGCCGATCTCCCGCGTCGCCGCTGCGCCCAACGGGTTGCTGCTGGCGTAGACCACGATGCGATCCTCGCCAAACGGCGGCGAAACGGTGAGTTGGAAGCGATCGCCCTGCTGGGGATCGGGCAGGGTGTGGGTGACGCCGCCTTTGAACAGCGTCTCGCTGCGGTAGCGGTTGGGCGCCAATTGCACAATGGAGCCGTCGGCCATGACATCCACCACGCGGGCGTAAAAGTCGCGATTTCCCCACAGATGAATGGTCACGCTCTGCCCGGCGGTGTAGTGCTTCTGATCGGTCCAGGCGCGCACCGTCAGCGGCGCGCTGGCGCTGGTGAGCGCCTTCACCTCCTGCCCCTTGGGCGGGGTCAGATCATAGCGCACCTCGGCCTTGATCCAGATGTGATAGCGGCCATCCTGCAGGCCGTGGTCCTTCTGCTCCAGCACCCGCACCGAGCCGCGCGTTTTGGCCTCAATGCGGTCCGAGGAGAGCATGCCGTTCTCCACCGTGGTGCTGGAGTCGATATAGGTGTGGGCGCTCTGCAGCGCCAGACGTTTGGCCTCGGCCAGGGCGGTCAGGCGCGCTTGGCGCAGGGTGACGTCATCGCCCAGATAGGCGTAGCCGTCGGCCTGCACGATGAGGGAGCGCGACTCCTCGTCGGTCTTGGCCGGGCCCAGACTGCGCATTCCCATGCCCACGCGCGAACCCGGTTTGCCGATATCGCCGGGGTCGAACATTGCTTCCTGGGCCTGGGCGGAAGCCACGCCCCACGCAATAAACAGCGCCAGCAAACGGATTGTGAATCGGCTCATCTGGATACTCCGGTCTCTTTCGAGAGGTTTCTTGGGGAAGATGAAAGATATTGAGGGCTGCGCCCTCAAACTCCCCTGACAACCAAACCTTGGGGCGCCGCCCCAAACCCCGCTGGGGGCGCGGCCCCCAGACCCCGTCAAAGTCGGCCATAAATGTCCAACTTTGCCTCGTTTTCGTTTCGTGCTTATCCGCTGCGTCACCCACCTAACCCAGCTCATCCGGGGACGGCCCCAGCGGTCCCAACGCCGTCAGCAGCGGCCCCAGTTGCGCGCGGTGACGCTTCCAGCGCCCCACCGAACTGGCATAGAGGGGCTGACGCGCCTGCATCACGCTAGCGGTCTGAATGGGACGCCGATTCTGGTGGAAATCCAGACAGCCGGGATGCCAATCCAAGCCACAATGCTCCAACATGCGCCGCGTATTGGCCTCCGGCTCGGCCACCAGGGCTTCATAGTCCACCTCCAACATCATCCCCGCAGGCAACGCCGTGCGCCAATGCGCCATCAACCGCGCATAGGCGTGATAATAGCGAGCCAGCTCACTGAAATCATAGCTGAAACTCTGTCCGCTGCCAAAATAGGTGGTAAAGCAGGAGACGCAAGTGTCGGCAGGATCGCGCCGCACGTGAATGACCCGCGCCTGCGGCAGTGCGGCGGCGATGAAGCCCAGATAGAGGAAATTGCCCGGCATCTTGTCGGTAAAGCGCGGCGCGGTGGGATTGAGCCCCGCCACCTCGCGCAGATACTGCTGGCCGATCTGCGCCACCGTCTGCGGCGTCACCCCCTCCAGGAAGCGCCCCACGCCACGCGGATCCGACTGATAGCGCTGGGTCACCGCCAAAGAGAGGAACTCCAACTCATCGCAGCCATGCACATCCGGGTGGCTGGCGACGATCTGCTCCACCAGCGTGGTGCCCGAACGCGGCATGCCAACGATGAAGATGGGCGCGTCTGTCGGAGCAGGCTCCGAGCGGCGCGATGCGATCCACTGGGGGTCGCAAAAATGGGCGATGGCGGCCATCTCCACATCGGTGGAATCAGCGCTGTAGGTGATGGTTTTGCGGCGATGCGCCGCCCCTTGCTGAAAATGGTCAAAGGCGCGCCCATGCTCGCCGATGTCGCTCCACGCCTTGCCCGCCGCATAGTGCAGATGCGCCCAATCGCCATCGCCCCAACCGCCGCGCTGCAGCAGGGAGTCAATGGCGGAGAAATTGGGATCACCTTCGGAAAAGCGGATGATCACCGAGCGGTTGCGATGAGCCGCCGCATAGTCGGGCTTGATCAAAATCGCTTGGGAGAAGGCCGCTCTGGCCTCCTCCTCCCGGCCTGTGGCGGCCAACAGATTGCCCAGGTTGGAGTAGGCCTCCGGCGACAAGGGATTGCGCGCCAACGCCTCCCGCAGACTGGCTTCGGCCTCCATAAAGCGTTTGCGCGCCATCAGCAGCGCGCCCTGATTGATCCACGCCAGCACGCAGTTGGGGTCGATGGCCAACGCCCGCGCATAGCACGCTTCGGACTCCGCGTAGCGTTTCAGCGTCGCCAACGCGCTGCCCAGGTTGGCATGGGTGGCGGCGCGGTCCGGCGCCAGCTCCAGCACGCGGCGATAGAGCCCTTCGGCTTGGTCATGGCGCTGCAACTCGCACAGCACGTTGCCGCGATTGTTCAGCGCCTCCACATCATCCGGGCGCACCCGCAGCAGTTGCGTATAGATGAGGTCGGCGTCCTCCAAGCGTTGATGCTTGGTCAGCAGGCGCGCCAGATTGCTCAATGCGGCGACGTGGTCGGTATTGGCGTTGAGGGCGCGACTGTAGCTCTCGATGGCCGCCTCCTCGTCACCGCCACGCTCCTGCAGCAGCGCCAAGTTGAAATGCGCATCGGCGAAATCCGGGGCCAGCTGCAGACAGCGCTGATAGTGTGCCAACGCCTCCCGGGCGTCGCCCATCTCCTGCGACAGATTGCCCAAAGTGTTGTAGAGCCGCGCCTCCTGGGGCTGATGGGCGATGGCGGCGCGGCACGCCTCTGCGGCCTCCGCCGGGCGCCCCTGTTGACGCAGAAAGCGCAGTAGCGGCGCCACCCCCGTCAGGGTGTCCGGCTGCAGACGCACCGCCTCGCGCAAACACGCCTCGGCCTCCTCCGGACGATCCAGGGAGATCAGCGTAATCCCCAGGTTGGCGTGGGCCGGGGCGTAGTCCGGTTGAATGCGGATCGCCGCGCGGTAGAACGCTTCCGCCTCGGCGGCGCGGCCTGAGCGCTCCAGTAGGGAACCCAGATTGTTATGGGCATTCAGATGCTCCGGCTGCGCGGCGATGGCGGCCTTGTAGGAGGTTTCCGCCGCCTCCCCCAGCCCCGCCTCTTGCAGCATCACGCCCAAATTGAAGTGCGGCTCGGCGTAGTCGGGTTTGAGATCCGCCGCCTGCCGCCACAGCGCCACCGCCTGCTCGGCCGCGCCCAAGCGCCAATGGCACAGCGCCATCAGGTTGAGCAGATAGGGATCATCCGCATGGGCGGCCTGTTGCGCCGCCGCCAGCGCGCCGGGCGCGTCTCCGGCCACGTAGAGGTCAAACGCACGCTCCCGCCACGGCGTCTCCATCGCCGAAGCTGTTGATTCAACAGGCGCAGGCGCGCTCTGCGTTGGAGCCACAGGCGTTTTGGCTGCGCGCCGTTTTTTGTGCAGATTCTTACGCTTTTTCGACATCCGGTCTCATCCCTGGCGGTTGGCTACGCTCCAGCGTGTCGCCTTGCCGCCCGCGAGTCAACATGCGCCCCGTCGTCGGGCGGAGAAATCGTCCATGCGGACCATTTCCACGATGGCGCCCAACCGGGAGATTTGTCACAATCAGATTCGAAAAGTTGGGAATTAGCCGGATTTGTACACCATTTTTCCCTATTTTGACGCATCGGCGCCGCCGCGCGCAGGAGAGTTCCATGAGCAAGCACGATCACGACGCCCCCTCCAAGCAACCCACGATTGCCGCCGATCAGATCGATCCGCGCATCTATGATCTGTATGACGACTACTGCCACACCACCATGAGCCGCCGGGACTTCCTCGACCGCGCCGGCGCCCTGGCGGTGGCGGGGGGCGCGGGTCTGGCCATGGCCCAGGCGCTACTGCCGCGTTATGCCGAGGCGCAGATGGTGTCGTTTACCGATACACGCATCAAACCAGCGTACGTCGCCTATGATTCGCCGGGCGGGACCTCCGGCAAAATGCGCGGCTATCTGGTAACCCCCACCGAGGGCAAGACCTTCGGCGCGGTGTTGGTGATTCATGAGAATCGCGGCCTCAACCCCTACATTGAGGATGTGGCGCGGCGCTTGGCCACGGAGGGGTTCCTCGCCTTTGCGCCGGACGGCTTGGCCCCCATTGGCGGCTATCCGGGCAATGACGACGATGGCAAGGTGATGCAGAAGTCGCTGGACAAGGAGAAGTTGTTCACCGATCTGCTCAACGGCGCCAAGTTCCTCAAAGCGCACCCGCAGTGCAACGGCAAGCTGGGCGCGGTGGGCTTCTGTTATGGCGGCTGGGCGGTGAACCAGTTGGCGGTGGAGTTGGGCGATGAGCTGACGGCGGCGGTTCCGTTCTATGGCCGCGCGCCGACGTTGGAGAGCGTGGGGCGGATTCGCGCGGCGCTGTTGATGAACTACGCCGAGGACGATCCCAAGGTCAACGCCACCCGCGCGGATTACGAGGCGGAACTCAAGGCCAGCGAAGCGGAGTATCAGGCGTTCCAATACCCCGGCACACGGCACGGTTTCCACAACAACTCCACCCCGCGCTACAACCCCGAGCAGGCCAAGATCGCCTGGGATCGCACCCTGGCCTTCTTCAAGCAGCACTTGGCGTAAACCGATCCGCCATTCGCACAGATCTGCTCACACGGACCGAAGCTGGACACTTGGAAGATCGCGACATTGATTGGCGCGATCTTCCGAGGTCTGGGGTCTGCGACCCCAGCGGGGTGTGGGGCGAAGCCCCACGGTGTGGCTGTTGATCTTAGGGGAGTCTGAGGGCGCAGCCCTCGATATCTCCACTTCGCCAAATATCACATGCCAAATTGTGCCGACTCGAAAGCCGCCCCCAATCTCAATAACCCGCCTCCACAGCGAGCTGCTTAATGGCCGGGTGATTCAACTTGCCCGTACCCAGCAGCGGCATGCTCTTGACCACGATCATCTCCCGGGGCAGCGCCAACTCCGGTAGGCCATCAACCTGGAACGCCTGCCGCAGCGCCGCCGTGTGCGCCCCCTCCTGCTCGGTCACCAGCACCAGCTTTTCGCCTTTGCGGGCATCGGGCAGATTCACCACCGCGTGGGGCACGCCCGGCCACACCCGACCCACCGCCTCCTCCACCGCGCCCAGCGAGATCATCTCCCCGGCGATTTTGGCGAAACGCTTGGCCCGACCCTGAATGGTGACGAAGCCGTCTTCGTCGATGGAGACGATGTCGCCGGTGTCATACTCGCCATCGGCAGGCGGCTGCAATACGCCGGGATTGTCCGCCTTCAAGTAGCCCTTCATCACGTTGGGGCCGCGCACCACCAGTCGCCCGCCGGTGTCGATGCCGGGCACCGGCTCCAATCGATAGGTAATGCCCGGCAGCAGCCGCCCCACCGTGCCGATGCGGCAGTGCATGGCGGTGTTGGCGCTCAAGGCCGGACTGGTCTCGGTGGCGCCATACCCCTCCAGAATGCGCAGACCGAACTGCTCAAACCACGCATCGCGGGTGCTCTGACGCACCTTCTCCGCCCCGGCGAAGACCCGCCGCAGGGAGTAGAAATCATACGCATTGGCCACCCGCGCATAGCCCGCCAGGAAGGTGTCGGTGCCGAAAAGGATGGTGCTGTTGGTGTCGTAGACCAACTCGGGAATCACCCGATAGTGCAGCGGCGAGGGGTAGAGGAAGCCGCGCACGCCGGACAGCAGCGGCAACAACAGACCGCCAGTGAGGCCGAAGGAGTGGAACACCGGCAGGGCGTTGAAGATGCGGTCGGTGGCGTCGTAATCCAAGCGCGCCGAGAGCTGCTGACAGTTGGCCAGCAGATTGCGGTGGCTCAACACCACCCCCTTGGGCGCGCCCTCGCTGCCGGAGGTGAAGAGAATCACCGCCGCCTCATCGGCCCGCTTGCGCGCTGGACGCGCCAGACGCCGCCGCCACGCCGCCGCCAACGCGCGCAGCTTGTCCACACGGCCAATGTTGGCCGCAATCTCCTCCAGATAGACGATGCGTCGCCCGTCGGCTTGCAGCGCCTCGATCACCGGCTCCAGTTTGCCTGCGGCGATGAATTTGCAGCTGGTGACCACGCTCTTCAGACAGGCGGTGCGCGCCGCCGAGGCGATGCTGGCGGGCCCGGCGCTGAAGTTGAGCATGGCGGGAATCCGCCCCGTCACCGACAAGCCAAAGAATGTGCTCACCGTGGCCACGCTGTTGGGCAGCAGCAGCCCCACCGCCTCTTCGGGCTGAGTGAAGGCGGCCAATGGACGCCCCAACGCCTGCGCCCCCACCATCACCCGCGCGTAGGTGACCGGCTTGCGGGTGATGTCCTCCAGAATGGGCCGCTCGTCGCCATGGATGCGCCACGCATCGGCCAGGGCGTCGGTGAGGGTGCGCGCATCGTTGCCGCTGCGCACCTGCATCTCACACATCAGGTCATACAGCGCCGCGCCGATGCGCTTACGCCGTCCGCGCCCCTTGATCTCAGCGGGAACCTGCATGCGCCGGGGCGGCAGAATGGTCATGCGAATGTGGGGGAACAGGCGCGGTTTGATCTTATCGCGAATGCGCGAGAAGTGGGTGTACTGCGCCCCCTCCAGTTGAATCGGCAGCAAGGTTGCGTCGGCGCGGTCGGCGATGACGCCGGGGCCTTCGTAGACTTTCATCAGCGCGCCGGTGACGGTGATGCGCCCTTCGGGGAAGATCGCCAGGCGATTGCCCTCGCCCACCCGCCGGGCCATGGCGCGAATGGAGAAGGGGTCCGCCGGATCCACCGGGTACGCCTCCACCAGGTGCAGAAAAGGCCGCACCCACCAGCGTTTGGCGATGCCGCTGTTGACCGCGAACAGGGGCCGTTCGGGCAGAAACGCCGCCAGCAGCACCGGGTCCAGGAACGACAGGTGGTTGACCACGATCACCACCCGCTCGCCCGCAGCGGCGAAGTGCTCAACGCCGCTCACCTCCACCCGGTAGAGCAGGCGCAACACCCCTTGCAGCAGACGCTTGAGCACCACGTCGGGCAGCAGCCCCACCACATAGATGGCGACGATCAGATTGATCAGGCCGATGCTCAATACGATCTCCGGCAGGCCGACGCCAAACCCACGCAGCGCCATCACCGCCAGCGCCGAGACCACCATGAAGCCCGCATTGACGATATTGTTGGCGGCGATGGTCTGGCTGCGTTCGCCCTCCTCGCTGCGGGTCTGCAGCAGCGCATACAGCGGCACGATGAACAGACCGCCGCTCACCGCCAGCCCCATCAGGTCCACGCTCACCCGCCACCCCAGGAAGGTGGAGAGGAACGCCCCCACCCCGAGCGACTCGGCGCTGCTCGGGGTCACGCCGGAGAGGGCCAGATAGAGATCCGCCGCAAACAGGGTGATGCCCAGCGCCCCCACCGGCACATAGCGCGCATCCACGCGCCCGGCCAGCAGCTTGTTGCACAACATGGAGCCGATGCCGATGCCCACCGAGAACAGGGTCAGGAACAGCGTCACCACCCCCGCCGTGGCCCCCAGCAGCTCCTTGCCGATGAGGGGAAACAGCGACAGAAACGCCGCCCCCACCAGCCAGAACCAGGAGATGCCCAGAATCGACAACCGCAACGCCCGTTCGCTGAGCGCCTGTTTGAGGATGGCGCCGGTGGCGCGGGGAACATGCCAATCGATGGGCGCAGCGCCGCCGCCCCGTTGCGGCTCGGCGGCGGGGATGAAGCGGCTGGCGGCAAAGCCCAGCGCCGCCACCGTCAGCAGCATCCAGCCGATCGCCTGGGCGCCGCCCTCGCTGGCGATCACCACGCCGCCGATAATCGAGCCCAACAAAATGGCGATAAACGTCCCGGTCTCGATCCAGGCGTTGCCGCCGATCAGTTCATCTTCATGCAGATGGTCCGGCAGAATCCCGTATTTGAGCGGGCCAAAGAAGGTCGATTGTGTTCCCATCAGGAACAGCGTGGCCAGCAGCATCCAGCCGTTGCCCAGCCAGAACCCCAGCGTGGCCAGCCCCATGATGGGGATCTCGATTAGTTTGATGCGACGGATCAGACGCGATTTTTCCCGCTGATCGGCCAGTTGACCGGCGCTGGCCGAGAACAGGAAGAAGGGCAGAATGAACACCCCGGCGGCGGCGGCCACCAGCACCCCGGCGTCGGCCCCCATGCGCTCGGCCAGGGTGAAGGTGACCAGAATCACCACCGCGTTCTTGAACAGATTGTCATTGAACGCGCCGAGAAACTGGGTGACGAACAGCGGCAAAAAACGCGTGGTGCGCAAAAAATGCAGCGGGCTGGACATGATGTCGCTCTCCTCAATTTATCCAAAATTGGATCAATACTGGCGCATTCCGCCCTGCGACGGAATCCCGCGCGAACTGAACACTGTTCAATTTATAAATGAACGATGTTCATCTAGCAAGAGAAAACGCTCTCTCCTCCTCTTTAACCCGAAAGTCAGGTTGCCTTTTGCCCCATGGCGCCGTCACACTCCTGAACACAGTATGGCGCAACCGACCGCACGGGCGCGCCACACAAGAATTTGATCCAGCCCATAATCCGCCCCCAGCGGGAGAACGACGATGCCGACCTCACAACGCGCTACGCGCTTTGGCCTTCTGCTTCTGGCCCTGACCCTGCTGAGTCTGCTCGCCGCGCCGCTGGCGCGCGCCGCCGACAAACCGCTCACCGTGCTGAAAATGGAGGAGCGGCAACTGGATGGCGCGCCCGCTCTCATGGCGCTCTTCTCCGAACCACTGGACAGCACCATCCTGTATGAGAACCACATTCAGACCAGCCAGGGCGGCGAACCGCTATCGGCGGCGTGGGTGGTGGGCAAGAATCCGCAGCAACTGTTCCTGCCCCATGTGGAGCCGCAGACCCGTTATGAGATCCTCTTCCGCGCCGGACTGCCCGCCCTCTCCGGGGCCAAACTGGCGCGCAACGCCCGCGGCAAGCTGACCACCAAAAAGGTGCGCCCGGCGTTCGGTTTCGCCAGCAGCAAAGCGGTGCTGCCCGCCTCAGTGGGCGCCGGTCTGCCGGTGATGACGGTGAATGTGCCGGAGGTGGACATCCAGTTCTTCCGCATTCAGCCGGATAACATGGCCGCCTTTGTCAGTGAGTACTATCTGGGTTGGGATGGCGCCCCCTCCGAATGGCGCTTAAAGCGCATGACCAGCTTGAGCGATCTGGTCTACGCCGGACGCTTCGCCACCGCCAACGCCCCCAACGCCCAGGTCACCACCCACATTGCGGTGAAACAGATCCCGCAATTGACCCAGCCGGGGCTCTATCTGGCGGTGATGGAGCGACCGGGCAAATTTGACGACTATCGCGCCCTGCCCTTCACCATCACCGACATCGGCATCAACGCGCGCGCCTTTGCCGAGCATGTGGAGATCTTCACCCAGTCGCTGGCCGACGGCAAAGCGCTGGGGCAGGTGGAGCTGACCCTGCGCACCCGCAAGGGCAAGGTGATCGCCCACGCCCGCACCGATAGCGAAGGCCGCGCCCGCCTGCAACGGCGCAACGCCGCCGACGGCTTCCTCACCGCCGAATTGGGCAATCAACTCTCCTTCCTCTCCTTTGCCGAACCGGCGCTGGATCTCTCCGCCTTCCCCATCGACGGCCAGCCGCACCGCCCGGTTGAACTGTTCGCCTATCTGCCGCGCGACCTGTTCCGCCCCGGCGAGTCGTTCCCGCTGTCGGTGCTGGCGCGGGATCATGATGGCCGCCCCATCGCCGCGCGTCCGGTAAGCGGCGTGCTGCTGCGCCCTGACGGCAAGGAGGCCAAGCGCTTCACCCTGCGCCCGGACCCCCGCGCCGGGGAGCTGGGCTACTATGAACAGACCCTTGAACTGCCCGCCGACGCCGCCACCGGCGCCTGGCGCATCGCCCTGCGCGCCGATCCGGCGGACAAGCAGCCCACCACCGAACTGGCCCTCAAAGTGGAGGAGTTCCTCCCCGAGCGCATGAAGCTCACCCTCTCCAGCGAGGCCGAGACGCTCAAGCCTGATCAGGAGTGGGCCATCTCGGTACAGGGGGATTACCTCTACGGCGCCCCGGCGGCGGGCAACACTCTGCAACGGGTGGTCAATCGCCGCTTCGACCCCCATCCGGTCAAATCCCTGCCCAAATACTTCTTCGGCGACGCCTCCCAACGCGACAAACTGGGCGATCGCAGCACCCTTGATGACGTCAAGCTGGACGCCAAGGGCGCGTTTGCTTTCAAACTCCCGCCCCTGGACAAGAAACCCACCGCGCCGGTGGCGTTCAAACTCTCCGCCAGCCTGCTGGAGAGCGGCGGGCGCCCGGTGACCCGCTCGCTGACCCGCACCGTCTGGCCCGCCGAGGCCCTGGTAGGGGTGCGTCCGCTCTACAGCGGCGACTACGCCCCCTCGGACCAGGATCTGACCATCGAGATCGTGCGCGCCGCGCCCGATGGGTCATTACTGGCGGCCAAGGGTTTGGCGGTGACGGTCATCCATGAGGAGCGCCAGTACCACTGGAGCTTCAGCTCCACTGGCTGGCGCGTGGAGTACTCTGACGACCACTACCCGGTGCTGCAGCGCACCCTGGATATCGCCGCGGGCGCCGCCGCCCATGTAGAGGTTCCGCTCAAGTGGGGCAGCTACCGCATTGAGGTGGTCGATCCGGCCACCGGCCTGAAGAGCCTGCACCGTTTTGAAGCCGGATGGCGCTGGAATGAGCGCGCGCAGTCCGCCGGGGTGCGCCCGGACCGGGTCGGGCTCACTTGGGACCGCGACGCCTACAACCCCGGCGACGTGGCGCGTCTAACCCTCAAACCGCCCCATGGCGGCGAAGCCCTGGTGCTGGTGGAGGCCGACAGGATCCTGTGGCGGAAGCGCGTGAGCCTGCCCGCCGAGGGGACGGTGGTGGAGATCCCGGTGGATGCGGCGTGGGACCGCCATGACATCCACGCCACCGTGCTGGCGTTCCGCCCCGCTTCCGACGCCGACCGCATCACCCCCAACCGCGCCATGGGGGTGATCCACCTGCCGCTGGATCGCAGCGTGCGCAAGGTGGCCGTCAAGCTGACGGCGCCGGCCAAGATGGTCCCGGAAACCACCCTCTCCGTGGGCGTGGACGCGCCCGCGCTCAAAGGCAAAACCGCCATGGTCACCGTGGCGGCGGTGGATGTGGGCATTCTCAACATCACCGACTTCACAACCCCCGACCCCTGGAGCCAGTTCTTTGGCCGCAAGGCGTTGATCCCGCGCTCTTATGATCTCTATGGGCGCATCATCGAACTGGTGGCGGGCGAGCGCGCCACGCTGCGCTTCGGCGGTGACGCGGACCTTTCGCGCATGCGCCGTGGGGCCAAGGAGAAGGCCGAGGTGCGTCTGGTCTCCCTGTTCAGCGGTCCGGTGGCGCTGGACGCCGAGGGCCATGCCGACGTCTCTTTGAATGTGCCGGATTTCAACGGCAGCCTGCGACTAATGGCGGTGGCCTTCAGCGCCGACGCCTTTGGCTCGGCGGAAAGCAACGTCACCGTGGCCGCGCCGCTGGTGGCGGAGAGTTCGTTGCCGCGCTTCCTGTCGGTGGGCGATGAGTCGGTGATGACGCTGGATCTGCACAATCTGAGCGGGCAGACGCTCATGCTGGGCGTGGAGATGCAAGCGCAAGCGCCGCTGATTGTTCAGGGCCCGCTCCAGGTCATCGAATTGGCTGACCAACAGCGCCGCGTCCTGACCTTCCCCATCGCCACCACCGGCGCCCCCGGCGTGGGAGCCGCAACAGTCAAAGTGCGCGGTGAGGGCATCGATCTGACGCGCCGTTGGCCCATCGCCGTGCGCAGCCCCTTTACCGCCCTGCGGCGCGCGCAGGAGGCGATCATCAGCGCCAATGACAGACCATTCACACTGGATGGGACTCTGCTCGCTGGCCTGATGCCCGGCAACGCCGAGCTGTGGCTGCAGCTCTCGCCGGAGCCCATTCTCAACGCCCGCGAGATGTTCCGCGGACTGGTGCAGTACCCCTACGGCTGCCTGGAGCAGACCTCCAGCCGCACCTTCCCGCTGCTGTATGTGGATGAGGCGCTGGCGCAGCGCTATGGCTTGAAGCAGATGAGCCGCGCCGAGCGCGCCGAGCAGATCGGCAAGGCGTTCGAGCGGTTGGGCGGCATGTGGCGCCCCACCGGCGGCTATGGCCTGTGGAGCGGCGACAGCCCGCTGGAGCCATGGCTCTCCGCCTATGTGGGCGACCTGATGCAGAGCGCCAAGGAGCGCGGCTTTGCGGTCCCGGAGGCGCAGTTCAAACGCACCCTGAGCCACCTGACGTGGCAACTGAAAGGGCATCGCAAGACCCTGCGCAACGCCGAGTCCAAGGCCAACGTGTTCGCCGCGCGCGCCTACGCCGGCTATGTGCTGGCGCGCTTGGGCCGCGCATCACTCTCGGACCTGCGCGCCCTGGCGCAGCATGAACAGAGTGATGGCGCGGGCCTGCCGCGCATCCATCTGGGCTTGGCGCTGCTGCTGCAAGGGGATCAAACCCGCGGACTGGATCTGGTTGAACGCGGCGTCGCCAGCATCGCTACAAAGGATGCGCCGTGGCTGCACTACGGCGGGCCGCTGCGCGACACCGCCCTGGCGGCGGCGCTACTCAAACGGCACGACGCGCTGCCCGAGGCGCGCGCCAAACTGCTGGTGGATCTGCTGGAGAAACTGCGCAAGCGGCGTTACCTGAGCACCCAGGAGAAGCTGGCGGCGTTCCTGGCGGCGGTGGGCCCGGCGTTGGACGCCCAGGCGGGCGAGCCGCGTCGCGTCACGCTGACCCGCAATGGCGAGAAACAGACGCTGGAACTGCGCCAACCCAAAGGGCTCCTGTGGCTGGATGCGCAGACCTGGCAGGATCTGGCCATCAGCCCGCCTGAGTCTGGCCTGCTGCACGCCCGCGCCACCGTCACCGGCTATCCGGCGATTCCGCCCGCGCCGGTCTCTGAAGGGCTGTCGGTGGAGCGCGATCTATTCACCATGGACGGCGAGGCGGTGGATCCCGAGCAACCCCTGCAAGCGGGCGATCTGTTTGTGATGCACATGACCGTGCACAGCGATGAACATATCGAACATGGCTTGTTGGAGGCGCGCATCCCCGCCGGACTGGAGCTGGAGAATCCGGCGGTAATGAAGGGCGAGACCCTGGCGGATCTGGAGCTGTCCGGCGTCAAACCAGCCCAGGAGATGCGCAGCGACGCCATCCGCCACCAGGAGTTCCGCGAGGATCGCTATGCGGCGGCGGTGGAGTTCAGCTCCTACCGCCCCATTCACCTCTACGCCATCGTGCGCGCGGTGACCCCGGGAACCTACACCTGGCCCGCGCTGGCGGCGGAGGATATGTACGACCCGGAGACCCGCGCCATGGGCAAGACCACCACCCTGACGGTGATCCCGGCCACAGCGCCTTAAGACTGTGACTAAAACTGGCGGGGAAGAGGAAAGATATTGGGGCTCAGCCCCAAACCCCGCCAGGGCTTTGCCCTGGACCCAGCAGGGCTTTGCCCTGCACCCACGAGGGCTCTGCCCTCGACCCGCCAGGGAAATGATTTCCCTGGACCCTCGTGAGTTTTGCTTTTGCGCATACACGAGGGCAATGCGCACATCATTGAGTTTGTACTGGCTTGATGCGACGCATCTTTTTGCGCCTGGGCGTGGCGACGCTTCTGCTCCTGGGAGCGTTGCTGCTGCTTGATCGGCTCTATCCGCCGCCCGCGCCCACAGGCCAGGACGCGGTCACCGTGGTGGATCGCCACGGCGAACCCCTGCGCGCCTTCGCCGACAGCCGCGGCGTGTGGCGTCGCCCCATCGCCCCCGAACAGGTCTCGCCGCTCTACCTCGAAGCCCTGCTCGGGTATGAGGACCGCTGGTTTCCTATCCACCCCGGCGTCAACCCCATCGCCCTGCTGCGCGCCGCCTGGCAGAATCTGCGCAGCGGCGGCATCGTCTCCGGCGGCTCCACCCTCACCATGCAGGTCGCCCGCCTGCTGGAGCCCCACGACCGCACCTACAGCGGCAAACTGCGGCAGATCCTGCGCGCCCTGCAACTCACGTGGCGCTACTCCAAAGCCGAAGTCCTCACCCTCTATCTGAACCACGCCCCTTTTGGCGGTCCGCTGGAGGGGGTGGAGACGGCCAGCCGCGCCTATCTGGGCAAATCCGCCCGCGAACTGAGTCACGCCGAAGCGGCGCTGCTGGCGGTGCTGCCCCAAGCCCCCTCGCGCCTGCGCCCGGACCGCTACCCGCAGCGCGCCCGTCGCGCCCGCGACAAGGTGCTGCAACGGTTGCTGGATCAAGGCGTCTGGAGTGCGCAAGCAGTGGCCGATGCGCGCATGGAGACGGTGTGGGCGCAAACCCCGCGCGCGCCGTTTCTGGCCCCCATCCTGGCGCGTCGGCTGAAACAGGAGGGCGGCGCTGAGCGTGGCGTCATCGTCAGCGCCATCGACGCCGGGTTGCAGTGGCGGCTGGAGGAGCGACTCACCACACGCATCAACGGAACCCCCGCCGGAACCTCGGCGGCGGCGCTCATCGTCGAGTCCGATACCCTGTTGGTGCGCGCCTATGCTGGGTCGGCGGATTTCCACGATGACGCCGCCCATGGCCAAGTGGATATCGTGCAGGCGGCGCGCTCGCCGGGCTCCACCCTCAAACCGTTCGTCTATGCGCTGGCGCTGGAACAGGGATTGATCCACTCGCAGTCGCTGCTGTCCGATGTGCCCCGCGCCTTTGCCGACTACGCGCCGGAGAACTTCGACCACGCCTATCTCGGCCCACTCAGCGCCGCCGAGGCGTTGGCGCGTTCGCGCAACGTGCCAGCGGTGGATCTGCTCACCCGCATCGGCGCCAATCTGTTCTCGGCGCGACTGCGTCAGGGTGGGCTCACCCTCAGCCTGCCGAGCGGGGCGCGGCCCAATCCGTCGCTGATCCTGGGCGGCGCGGGCGTCACGCTGGAGCAGCTCACCGGCGCCTATGCCGCTCTGGCGCGGGGCGGGCTCTCCGGCGCGCTGCGCTTGCGCCCCCATGCGCCGTTGCAGGAGCGTCGTCTGCTCACCCCTGGCGCGGCGTGGATCGTGCGCCATATGCTGGCCAGCCATCGCCCCGGCGTGGCGCGGGATGCGGGACTGGCCATGGCGCAATCACGCAAATTGGCGTGGAAAACCGGCACCAGCTACGGCTTTCGCGACGCCTGGGCCATGGGGGTTTCGGACCGCTATGTGATCGGCGTGTGGGTGGGGCGTCCGGACGGGACCCCCTCCCCCGGTCAATACGGGGCGATCTCCGCCCTGCCGCTGCTGTTCGATATCGTCGATTCGCTGCCGCGCCATCAACAGTGGAGCGCGGCCCAGGCGCCGCCGCCTTCGGTCTCCCATGTGGAGATCTGTTGGCCGCTGGGAACCCTGCCGGATCCGCATCAACCCCAGCTATGTCATGAGAAGCGCATGGCCTGGGCGCTGGGTGGGGCAGTCCCGCCCACCCTGCCGGACCTGGATCATTGGCGCCCTCTGCGCGTCTCCCTGGCGCTGGACGCCGACTCCGGCAAGCGGGTGGATGCGTCAGGATGCGGCGCGCGGCGCGTGATCACCCGGGAGTTCGCGCGCTGGCCCACACGACTGGAGCCATGGCTCTCGCCCAATCGGCTGCAGCGCTCTGCCTTGCCCGAGTGGGCCTGCGCGCCGCAACAGGCGCCGCCAGTGGCCGCGCCGCTGCGCATTGTCGGCGCCCGCGATGGCGACGTCATCCGCCGCGCTGGCCCCGGCGCGCCGCCCCCCACTCTTGAGCTGCGCGCGCTGGGCGGTGACAGCGCGCAACACTATTGGCTGCTCAATGGCAAACAAACACATCAGGGCGAACGGTTCTCCCTACAAATGACGACCCCCGGGAGCTATGCCATCACTTTGCTGGATGAGACTGGCGTATATGACCGGGTAACGGTGATCCACGCCGCTAATTGAAAGCCCTAATGCAAACCGACGGTTCATTGAAATATCTTTTCAATGTGTTAATTTTGAGCTAAACACAGAGGATGGCGAATATTAGGCTCTGGAATCAAACCTGATGAAGTCTTGACAGCCGCTGGTCGCGTGTTCGTTAAACCTTGGCGCGTCGAACGTTCTATTCGCGCAATGACATCAAGTGAGTTTGCCCTCTATGATCGCTCCCACGCCACGCACGACACCGAATTCTCAATCCGGCATCGCTCTGCTGGCCGTCATCGCGCTGCTGCTGCTGGCGGCGGGTGTGTTCATGAACACCACCCTCAACAAAATCACCAAAACCCAGATCCAAAGCAACACGCAGCTGCAGAGTCAGAACACCGACGATGTCGACATGATGTTCCAGGCGCTCGCCGGTTATGCGCGCGCCAACGACAAATTCCCCTGCCCCGACTCCGATCTGGATGGCGTGGCGGAAACCAGTTGCACCGGAACCAACGCCGTTGGCTGGATTCCCTATGTTACGTTGGGATTGAGCACCAATCTCGACCCTTACGGCAACCCCTACCGCTATGGGGTGGACGTCGGCTATCGCAAAGATACCGACAACAGCGACGCCGATATCAATCTGACCAATCCGTTGGCCACCAACAGCACCTCGACTCCTTCGACCTCCGAGGCCCTGTGTCGCGCCATTGAAGGCACGCCCGCCACCACGCGGACCTATCAGATCAACATTACGACGCCCAGCTCGGTCAGCAGCAGCTATATCCACACCACCGGCTCCAGCAGCCAGAACATCCCCCTGATCATCGCCAGCGGCGGCCCCACCAACGCTGATAACAACGGCGGCGACTACGCATTTGACGGCGACAATGAAAACGCCACCGCCTTGGACTTCAACGATACCGGCGAAATCGCCTCTTCCACATACGATGACCAGGTGTGGTACAAAACATATTCGCAAGTGTTTGACTATACCGATACCAGCAGCCTGCTCTACAGCTACTGCAAAAACGCCATCGATACCGGTGAGTCCACGCGCTCGGCGGCCAGCGCACAGAGTTTTCTCTCCTCCGGCACCGGCACTGACCCCTTGGCCAACACCAGCATAGGCGTCTCAGACAGCCTCATCGCCGTGACCGGGAGCGGCGCCACCGGCTCCATCACCTCAAGCAGCACCATCAGCGATGGCAACAGCAACACCAATGACAATATTGGCAGTGGTTGCAGCGCATCCTATGTGTCGAATATTGACCGCTATGGCACAGGCGCCGCAATCTATATCGGCGACTGCACAATCAGTTTCAACTACACCAGCAGCACGCCCACAGACGCCACCTTCACGCTCTGGGTGAAAGAAGTTGACGCCAGTTTGACCAACACCGACTATTTGGGCATCACGCTCAGCACGCCCAGCAACCAGGTCTCTTCTCTCTACAGCAGCTCCCTGGCGATGAAGTTTGACGTTGGCAGTACGGTCAACGATCTGTCGGATACGATCTCTCGCGGGGTGTGGAACCAAGTGGCGATTGTCATCAATGGAACCAGCGACACGATATCCTATTATCGGAACGGCTCGCAGATTGGCTCCTCGATCAGCCAATCCATCACCAACTCAACCGCCTTTGAGTTGAGCAACACCTCTGCGAACAATCCGGCCTATTACGATGACCTGCGCGTATTTGAGTCGGCGCTCACAGCCACGGATATCAAAACCATCTATGATCTTGAATGCGTCTATGACGCCACGCTACACACCAGTTGCCCCAATGGCGCGCCTTAAGAGGCGGTTTTATGACCCAAACAGCATTGTTTAACCACCTTAACTTTCAGCCAAATGAGACAGATTTCATGAAAGCGCACACATCTCATAGCCGCTCTGGTTTCACCATGGTGGAGATGTCCATTGTGCTGGTGGTGATCGGCATCATCCTCTCCATCAGCTTCTCCATCCTGCCCGGCGCCACCGACTTCGGCAACGCCGCCGCCACCAAAACCGAGATGGAATCCATTGTCGAGGCCATTGAGGGCTTTGCTCTGGCCAACAATCGCCTACCCGGACCCGCCGCCACCGGCACCTCCGGCGTTGAGGTGGTTGGCGGCTCTGGAACCGCAAGTTCGGGAATAGGCTTCCTGCCCTTTACCACCCTGGGGCTCAATTCCGGCGCCGATGCCTGGGGCAACTACTATCGCTACGCCATCTACGTCAGCGCCGCTGCAACTGATCTGTCCGATCCGCTGGACAATGGCGGGACCTCCTCCACCAGCGCCAACTTCTGTCAGGATCTACAAACCGCCGCGGCTGCGGCTATTTCCACCGGCGTGCTTCACATCGCCAGCCCCACAGATTCGACCTGTAGCAGCAATGAAACCAACGTGGCGTTTGTGGTGATGAGCCCGGGGCGCAGTGAGTCCAAGACCTCTGCGGGCGCCGATGACAGCAGCGATTTCAACACCTTCAACGGCAACAACGCCACGGCGATAGGTGGTGTGAATCTGTGCGTTGATAACCCGACGCGAAAAATGCGCGCCAGCGGCACGGGCAGCGACCAGTATGACGACATCGTCAAAGCCTACGGCTTGACCACCATGATTGGGCGTTTGAACTGCACCTCGTTCACACCCTAAGAAACTGGTCGTCGCAGTCACAATAACGGCTCCTGCTATCAGGAGCCGTTTTTTTTGGCTGTCCGAGAGGCGGTCGTCACGAGAAGCAAAAACGGGACAGGTTTCGCCTTCTCTGTCTCAAAGTGGCGCATGTGTCGTTGCGTCTCACTCCTTGAAGCCGACTCAAATCGTTTGACGCAGCTATATTGTCAGTTGAAATCAGAATCGGACAGTTTGGGTATTGGTCATGAAAGATATCGAGGGCTACGCCCTCGAGCTCCCAAGATCAACAGCTACACCGTGGGCTCCGCCCACACCCGCTTAAGGGTCACAGACCCTATGACGATTTGGCAGGATGGCCAAATCGGACTCGCGCAGCGAGCCCGCAGGGTGAGGGCCATGGATGGCCCGAATCAATCCCGCCTCCGGCCAGCCGGAGGCCAAGAGTCAGCGCAAGCTTTACCTGTGTCACACAAACATTGAGGAGCCTGTGCAATTCTGAATTGCGGTGACTATATACTCGTTAGAAATCAGAAATGGACAAGCACAGATCATGAATGTGAGCTCAAAAGCCAACTCACCGAGGTCTAGGAGGGCGTCCCTCCTGGCAGGTCGAGGGAGATTTTGTCCCCTTTGGCCTCGCGGGTCACGGGCAGCGCCCGTGTGGGGTCTGGGGCGAAGCCCCAGTCTCTTTAAGCTTCCATCACTGTGTTCAGTTTCAATTCTAGCGACTATACCCCCCCTCTCGGTCAGCCCAAAAAAATCCCCCGGCACCGAAGCGCCGGGGGTGGGGGAATCGCTCTTAAATGAAGAGCGATCAGGAAGAAACGGGGGATTTTTTGCTGAAGACTTTGCGGATTGCCACAAAGAACAGCGGCACAAAGAAGATGCCCAGCAGCGTGCCCGCCGCCATGCCGCCCAGCACGCTGGTTCCGATGGCGTTCTGACTGCCCGAGCCCGCGCCGGTGTTGATGGCCAGCGGCAACACGCCAAAACCGAACGCCAACGAGGTCATCAGAATCGGGCGCAGTCGGATGCGCGCCGCCTCCAACGCCGCCTCGATGAGTCCCATGCCCTGCTCATTGAGCGACTTGGCGAACTCCACAATCAAAATGGCGTTTTTGGAGGAGAGACCAATGGTGGCCAGCAGGCCCACCTGGAAGTAGACGTCATTGGGCAACCCGCGCAGCAGCACCGCAGCCACCGCGCCCAGCAACCCCAACGGGGCCACCATCATCACCGAAAACGGCACGCTCCAGCTCTCATACAGCGCCGCCAAGGCCAGGAACACCACCAGCACCGACAGCGCATAGAGCATCGGCGCCTGCGCCCCGGCCAGACGCTCCTCATAGGAGAGGCCGGTCCACGCCATGCCCACCCCGGTGGGCAGTTTGGCGGTCATCTCCTCCACCTGCGCCATGACGTCGCCGGAGCTGATCCCCGGCGCCGGTTGTCCGGCGATCTCCAATGACGGCAGACCGTTGTAGCGCTCCAGCTGCGGCGAGCCTTGGGTCCAACGCGAGTCGGCAAAGGCGGAGAAGGGAACCATCTCGCCCTTGTTGTTGCGCACATGCCATTGACTCAGATTGTCTGGCTGCATGCGGTAAGGCGCATCGGCCTGCATAAACACCTTTTTGACCCGCCCCTGATGCACGAAATCATCCACATAGGTGCTGCCCCAGGCGCTGGAGAGCACATTGTTGACGTCGCTCACCGCCACGCCCAATGCGGTGGCTTTGGCGTGGTCGATCTCCACTTGCAGCTGCGGCGTATCGTTCAGACCGTTGGGGCGCACCCCCACCATGTTGGGGTTCTTGCCCGCCATGCCAAGGAACTGGTTGCGCGCGGCCATCAGCTTGTCATGACCCAGTCCGGCCTGGTCCTGTAGATGGAAGTTGAAGCCGGTGGCGCTGCCCAGCTCCAACACCGCAGGCGGAGCAAAGGCGAAGGCCATGGCGTCGCGGATTTTGGAAAACGCCCCCATGGCGCGTCCAGCAACAGCCTTAACGCTTAGTGAGGGATCGTCGCGCTCTTCCCACGGACGGAAGCGCACGAAGGCGATGGCCATGTTCTGCCCGGAACCGGCGAAGCTAAAGCCGGCCACAGTGATAATGGAGGCCATGGCCTTCTGCTCGTTGGCGATGAAGTGATCCTCAACCTGCTTGATCACTTCCATGGTGCGCTCCTGAGTCGCTCCAGCGGGCAGCACGATCTGCGCAAACAGAATGCCCTGGTCCTCATCGGGCAGGAACGAGGTGGGCAGACGTTGGAACAGCACGCCCATGCCCACCGCCAGCGCCAGATAGATCAGCAGAATCCGCACCGGACGCTTGAGAATGCCGCCGATGCTGCGGTGGTATCCGCCCACCAGCTTCTCAAAGCCCTTGTTGAACCACGCGAACGGACCGTGATGGGCGAAGTGGTCCTCGCCCTTTTTCAGTGGTTTGAGCATGGTGGCGCACAGCGCCGGGGTGAGGGTGAGCGCCACCAGCACCGACAGCAGCATGGCCGAGACGATGGTGATGGAGAATTGCCGGTAGATCACCCCGGTTGAGCCGCCAAAGAAGGCCATGGGCACGAACACCGCCGACAGCACCAGCGCGATGCCCACCAGGGCGCTGGTGATCTGCTTCATGGATCGCCGCGTCGCTTCGCGCGGGGGCAGCCCCTCTTCGCGCATCACCCGTTCGACGTTCTCCACCACCACGATGGCGTCATCCACCAGCAGGCCGATGGTGAGCACCATGGCGAACATGGTCAGGGTGTTGATGGAGAAGCCCAGCGCCTCAAGAATGGCGAACACCCCCAGCAGCACCACCGGCACCGCGATAGTCGGGATCAAAGTGGCGCGGAAGTTCTGCAAGAACACCCACATCACCAGGAACACCAAAAACACCGCTTCAATGAGCGTCTGCACCACACCTTCGATGGAGATGCGCACAAACGGCGTGGTGTCGTAGGGGTAGACCGCTTTCAGACCCGGCGGGAAGGCTTTGCCCAGCTCCTCCATTTTGGCGCGCACCGCATCGGCGGTCTCCAGGGCGTTGGCCCCGGTGGCCAGACGGATCGCCATACCGGCGGCGGGCTGACGATTGAAGCGCGGCGCCTTGTCGTAGCGTTCGCTGCCGATCTCCACCCGCGCCACGTCAGCAAGCCGCACGGTCGAGCCGTCGGCGTCAGTGCGCAGGATGATTTTGCGGAAATCCTCCGGGTCGCGCAGACGGCTCTGCACGGTGACGCTCACATTGATCTGCTGACCTTCAATATTGGGCAGCGCGCCCAACTGACCACCGGAGATCTGCGCATTTTGCGCACGCACGGCGGCGGCCACATCGGCGGGGGTGAGGCCGAATTGGGTGAGCTTGGCCGGATCCAACCAGATGCGCAGGGCGTATTGGGAGGAGAATTGCGTAATCTCGCCCACCCCAGGCACGCGGCTGATGGGCTCGTTGAGGCGGCTGGTCATGTAGTCGCCCAGGTCGGCCACGTCCATGGCGCCATCCTCGGAGACCAGCGCCACCACCATGAGGAAGTTGCGCACCGACTTGGCCACGCGCATGCCCTGTTCCTGCACGGCGGAGGGGAGCAGCGGCGTGGCCAGTTGCAGCTTATTCTGCACCTGCATCTGCGCGATGTCGGGATCGATACCGTTATCGAAGGTCAGGGTAATGGTGGCTGTACCGCTGGACTGGCTCTTGGAGGACATGTAGCGCATGCCGTCCAGGCCGGTCATCTGCTGCTCAATCACCTGGGTGACGGTGTCCTCCATGGCTTGCGCCGTGGCCCCCGGATAGGAGGCGGTGATGGAGATCTGCGGCGAAGCGATGGGCGGATACTGGGCGATGGGCAGGCTTTTGATCGCCAGCGCCCCCGCCAGCATGATGAACAGCGCAATCACCCACGCGAAGATGGGTCTATCGATAAAAAACGGCGCCATGGAGTCTCTCCTTACTGCGCCGCCGCAGCGGAATCCGAGGTCAGATTGGCGGGCTTGGGCGTGGCTTTGGAGCCCGGACGCGCCTTGAGCGAGCCTTCAACTATGAGGCGATCGCCCGGCTTGAGGCCCTCTTTGACCAACCAATTGCTGGCCACGGACTGACCCAAGGCAATGGTGCGCGCGGTAACGGTATTGTCCTCAGACAGCACCATAGCAGTGGCGCGGCCACGGGCGTCGTGGGTCACCCCCTGCTGCGGCGCCAGGATCACTGCCGGAGCCACGCCGTCAGTAACAAAGGCGCGCACGTACATGCCCGGCAACAGCACGCCATCAGGATTGGGCACGGTGGCCCGCTGGGTCACCGCGCCGGTGGATTCGGAGACGCTCACTTCGGTAAACGCCAAGCGACCCGCCTGGGGATAGTCCTGACCATGCTCCAGGGTCAGACGCACAGTAGCGGAGTCCGCGGCGGGCGGTTTCAGCGCGCCGCTGGTTTGGGCCAGTTTCAAGCGCGTCAAATCGGCGCTGGCGCGGGTGATGTCCACATAGATGGGATCCAGCTGACGGATCACCGCCAGGGCGTTCTGCTGATTGGCGCCCACCAGTTCGCCCACGGTGATGAGCGAGCGGCCAATGCGTCCGGCGATGGGGGCTCTGATGACGCAGCGTTTCAAATCCAACTCGGCGCTACGCAGCGCCGCGCGGCTCAGCGCGACATTGGCTTCCGCTTCTTTCAGACTGGCCAGAACCTCATCCAGCACCTCTTGGCTGATGGTTTTGGAGGCGCGGAGTTTCTGCGTGCGTTCTGCCTTGATGCGGGCAATGGACAGCCGCGCCAGATCCCGCGCCACGGCGGCGCGAGCTTGATCGCGCGCGGCTTCGTAGCTGGCCGGGTCGATGCGATAGAGGGGTTGGCCTACGCTGACCTGGGCGCCCTCTTCGAAGAGACGCTCCTGAATGATGCCGGTCACCTGCGGGCGCACGCTGGCGGTGAGCGGCGCGGCCACACGGCCCGGCAGTTCGCTCACCAAGGAGGCGTCTTGCGGTTGCAGGGTGATGAAGCCGACCTCCGGCGCGCCGCCGGGCGCGCCTTGGGCCCATGCCGAGGTGGCGAGGCCAAATGTGAAACCCAGCGCGACAAGGGCGCGGGAGAGATGCGGGTGCTTGGCGAATGTCATCGTGTGCTTTCCGGAATAGACGTCATTTCTGTTTCTAGAATGATTGTTCTAGAATGGTCATTCAATGTATGCTGAGGCACGCAAACGGGTCAAGATAATCCGCACAGCAACCACAATTTGATGGATTTGAGTATGTCGCAACCGACTGAAACCCGCGCTGAACAACGCCGCAAACAGGTATTGGATGCGGCGGCTGAGTGTTTTCTCAAGTATGGGTTTCGCGGCGCGAGCATTGCGCGCATCTCCAAGGTGGCGGGGATGAGTCCAGGACACATCTACCACTTCTTCCCCAACAAAGAGGCGATCATTGCAGGGATTGTGGCGCGGCGGTTGGAGATTGGTTTGGAGTTGGTGGCGGGGTTTGAGGCGGCGGAGCAGCCGTTTGAGGCGATGGTGCGGGATGTGGACACCATCATGGCGCGCAAGACCGAGTCGGAGTATTCGGGCATGTGGCTGGAGATCTTGGCTGAATCGGCGCGCAACCCGAAGATCGCCGCCATCATTCAGGAGGCGGACCGCGCCATGCGTGAGCGCATCACCAAATTGGAGGCGCTGGCGCGGCAGCGGCGTGGGGTGGAGTCGAGCTTGCCCACTGAGGCGGTGACGGAGGTGGCCATGGCGCTGTTTGAGGGGATGTCCAACCGCATCGTGCTGAACCCGGAGATGGATCGCAAGCAGGCGGAAGCGGTGTTGCGGCATGCGTTGGAGGCGATTCTGCTGGCGTAAAGGCGGGAAGCAAAACGGGCCGCCGACTAGTCGGCGGCGGGGTCTGGGGGCCGCTGCCCCCAGCGGGTGTGGGCGGCGCCCACGGTGTTGTCTTCGTCTGTTGCCGTTTCCCCATAGCAGGGAGAGCGCACCTGTAAGAGGTTGGGGATGGAGCGCGGAACGTCGAGCCAGCACGAAGGGAAAACGGGGAAATGGCAGATAAGCAGGCCAGAAGGGCCGTCGTCCGCAGGACGGCGAACTGCACCAGAATTTCATGCAGGGAAATTCAAAAAGTGTTTGTGGGAAGGGGTACAGATTTACTGTCAGTGAGCATCATATCAATTTAATTAAGTGACCATCGCTGGAATTCACCATACCTTTGACCTATATCAAATTAATTAGGTGAGTGTCCCCTGAACTCCGGCCCCAGTCGCATCTATCAAATAACTCATCCACCATCTCTCAAAATTAGCAATATGAGAATGATAAGAACTATCTGCAAACCAAGCGACTTGAAAAACAACGCACTCCTCAAGCTTCTGTTTTCATGTGAATCATCAAGCTCTCCAGTATGCGGTGAAAAAACTGTTAGACCAAACAAACATCGGAAAATATAATTCAACTGGTGAGTGCTCGCATAAATTATTCCTGAAAGAGCAAAGCTCTCAGACAGATCCATCTGAGAGCTTTGCGCAACCAAAAGTCCCAAAACAGCTAAGATGGTACTTAAGGCTATAAGAAGTCGATTAGCGGGCATTTTTATTTACGATCGCTCTTTCGGGGATTTTTCTATTGCTTGGAGGGAAAAACATCGATCGAACCGCATTTTTTGTAGACCAGATGAGGCCAGCCTGAGGCGCTCCGTGATGCTGTAAATTACCGATAACAGAAGGCGCTATTTGGTCGGCCACTTCCATAGGGCTTCCTCCGCTGGCGTGTGTACGAGCTGCGGATGCGCTATCCGCTGCTAAAGACTGCATCGCACCAGCAAGCCTTTTTGCTGGCTCTTTTGCAAGAATCGCAGCTTTTGATCCACCTAAACTAATTGCAGAAAGCGCTGCATCAACAGCCCCTCCTCTTATTCTGCTCCACTCGGCTTCATTCTTCAAGTCATCCATGTAGGCGCGCGCGGAATCATCATCCTTAAACGTCTCATTAGTGAAAGGGTTCTTCCAGCTTTTATCATCCTGTTGCTCCAGGACAACGTACTCTTTGCCGTTATCATCAATCCAGTTGAATTGCGCCTGACCATTGAGTCGGCTGAAGAAATATGGCTCTCGCTCCCCTGGATGATCCAGAATCTCTTTCCGCTTCTCTTCATGCCAGCGATTTCCCCGTTCGATACGCTCCTGCTCCGGGGTGAGCGGCGCTTGAGGAACTACGGTCTGAGGTGTGCGCTTTGGCGTTGGCGTAGCACGAACTGGCCCCTGACCTTGAGCCTGACGCTGCTGCAATTGATGGAAATTGTTCAGTTCGACCTTATTTGTCCCATTCGGACGCTGCAATTGCCAGGGCGATCCATACAAGGGATCCGCAGTCTCTTGTGCAGGCGTCACAGGCGATTGCGGGACAGCTTGGGGTTGTGGAACGGCGCGCGGCTGGGTCACCGAGGCAAACGGTAGGGGCGGTTTGCCATTGGGATTACCCGCTAACGGATTCCCCGGCATGGGCGCATCGGGCAGTTGCGTTCGCGGGCCATAGGCTGAAATCGGCCCGGCTTGGGGTTGTGGCGTATTAAGCAACGGCGTTGACGGTTGTGCTTGGGGCCAGGCGGGCGAGGCCAGACCAGGGGTCAATGGCGTGGGCTTGGCCATTTGATTCGGAATCGTGGGAAGACGACCAGGCGCATTGGCGTAGCCGTTCACGCCACCGGTGTCTGGCTGTTCAAAGCCCATCGTGACCGCCCCATCCGGATTCATCCGCAGACCCGAACCAGCCGATGGGGAAGCCTGCCGCCCCTCCAGACCGATGATGCTCAGAGAATCTTGCGCCGTGGCCTGCGGCATGAGGTTGTTAGTCGGCGTAATTGTGAGGCCAGAGGGCGCGACTCCCGCCGGGCGCCCACCATTGACTTCAAATCCACCACGCACAGCGCCTTGCAGATTCAAACCCGGATCGCGCATTTGAGAATTGGGCGCAGCGTTAATCCCCAGACGTTCTGGCGTGATGTTTACATTGGGGGCAGAACGCCCACTGCGCACCACTGGGGCCCACTCGCTATCGAAATCCTGCTCCAATGCGCCATACCCTCCGACGCCTGGCATCATTCCAGGTTGCTCATAACCGACCCCGCCGCCGCTGAGCCCCGTTTCCCCGCCGATTGCAGCGCCGCCGCCTTGGTCACGACGATCCGAGCCGCCAAAGCCTCCTCCTGCTCCCATGCCGCCGCCAGCCTCGCTATCGGACGCATAGGCAATACGGTTATTTACATCATCCCGCCCAATCCGATAATCCATGGTCTCAGGCTTGGCGTAATCCCGCTCTGGGTAATACTCCATGGTCTGCCTGAAATCCCGTCCCTGCGGATCATTGGGATTCATGTGACCAAGCGCCGTCATGGCATGGGGCGATTGACTTTGCCCCGTCACCGACGCAAACGGCAGCGGCGGCTTATGGGCTTGGTGCGGACTCACGCCCAGATTGGATTGCGCGCCGGGGAACCCTTGCGCCATGCCCGGCTGAATCGCGCCGGGTCGCACGATGGAGTCATAGTCCGGCACATGGTAGCCGCCGGTTTCCAACTGCGTCTTGGCGGCGGCGGGGTGCAGGCCCGGGGTGAAAGTCGAAGCCCCCACCTGTTGCAGAAAACCGCCCATGCGGTCCAGCGCCTCGGTCCCGGCCATGGGCGGCGCGGTCCCCTGGTCATGCAGATTGCTGGGGATCATGCTGGGATCCCACGGCGCGCCGGTCTCTTCATCCAAACCGAAGGTGTTGCTGATGAGGCTGCGATTGTGCGCATCCTGCTGCGCCCACTGGGTCTGACGCTGGGCCAGATCGTTCAGCGTGGGCGTATGCCAGTTGCCGGTGAACCACTCCTCACGCGCCTTGGAGCCTGCGCTCATGCGGTCGTGGGGCGTGGTTCCATAGCGGTTCTCATTGGCCATGAGATCGTCGCGGCGCAGGTCGATATATTTCTCCCGGTTCTCCGGGTTGACCACGTCGCTCACTGAAAACGGCGCGCGGGCGCGCGGCTGGCCCAGATAGCTCACCGCCTGATTGATGGTGTTGCGCGCCAGCCGATTGGCCATGGGCTCCACCAGGTATGGGTCCGGCTCATCGTCGGGCGCGCGATAGCCCGGCGCCGCCATGGGGTCGCTCTCCATGCGCTCAGCGATCACCTGCCCCATGTAGTCGTCGGGGCCGTTCATGGCGGCGCCGTTGTCAGAATCCCATTGCCAGCGGCGTTCGGCCTCCCGCCGATTCTCCCAATCCCATTGATTGCTTTTCTCCTCGTTGCCAACCCCCCAGGTGTCAAAGGGGTTTTCAAACGAGAAGTGATCGCTGAGCGAGGTCAACCAGTTGCTCATTGTGCACACTCCTATTATTGGGGAAAAACATGCGCGCTGGAGAGACCCGAGGCGCGCCATTACACAGATTTATATCACATCAATACTTATCTTTAAATATCTTTATGATTTGCTTGCGCCGGGCCGACTCTGGACCTCTCCGGATATGTTTGGCACAATTTGAATGGAGTTGAGCGGTTGAAAGCGTAAAGAGACTGGGGCGTTGCCCCAGACCCCACAAGGGCGCCGCCCTTGACCCGCCAGGGCTTTGCCCTGGACCCACCAGGGAAATGATTTCCCTGGACCCTCGTAAGTTGACACAGCGCATGCTGATAAATTTGAGCGCCAAGGCACATTCACCCGAGCGTTAACAGCTCTTACCCCTACCCAAAGCGCTATTCCCATGGACCACACAATCCTCGTCGACATCACCCTCATCTTCACCTTCTCGGTGTTTGGCGTGTGGCTGTGCCATGCGCTGCGCATCCCCACCCTGCTGGGGTTCCTGGTCTCCGGCGCGGCCATGGGCCCCCACGGATTCGGACTGGTGGCCTCGGTGCACGAGGTGGAGCTGCTGGCGGAAGTGGGGGTGATGCTGCTGCTGTTCACCATCGGCCTGGAGCTGTCGCTGGGCAAATTGATGGAGATGCGGCGTCTGGTGCTGGTGGGCGGCGGCGCGCAGGTGGGGTTGGCCATCGTCGCCGGCGGACTGGCCGCGCTGGCGCTGGGGCTTCCCATGAACAGCGCGGTGTTCATCGGCTTCCTGGTCTCCCTCAGCTCCACCGCCATCGTGCTCAAGGTGATGCAGGAGCGCGGCGAAATGGGCGGCCCCCACGGTCCGCCCACCCTGGGCGTGCTGGTGTTTCAGGATCTCATCGTGGTGCCCATGCTGCTGATGATCCCGCTGCTGGCCGGACAGGCGCAGGACCCCATCAAAGAGCTGGGCATGTTCGTCATCAAGGCCATCGGCATCGGCCTGCTGGTGTGGTTTGGCGCGCGCCGCTACGTGCCCATGGCGCTGGTGCGGGTGGTGCGGCTGCGCGACCCGGAGCTGTTCCTCATGACCCTGCTGATGCTGGGGCTGGGCATCGCCCTACTCACCGCCCAAGCGGGGCTGAGTCTGGCGCTGGGGGCGTTCCTGGCCGGATTGGTAGTGTCGGAGTCGGACTACGGCCACCATGCGCTCTCCATGGTGATGCCGTTCCGCGACGTCTTCACCAGTCTGTTCTTCGTCTCGGTGGGGATGTTGATGGACGCCGGATTCTTCGCCGCGCACCTGCCCCAGGTGCTTATCGGCGCGGCGCTGCTCATCGCCATCAAGGCGCTGCTCACCGGCGGCGCATCGCTGCTGGCGGGAACCACCGTGGCGGCGGCGGCGGGCGCGGGCATCGCCCTGGCGCAGGTGGGCGAATTCTCCTTTGTGCTGGCGCAGGCGGGCATGGACGCCGGTTTGATGGATGACGAAGGCCGTCAATACTTCCTCGCCATCTCGGTGGCCACCATGGCGGTCACCCCGGTGCTGGTGGCGCTGGCGGGCGGCTGGGGGCGCAAAATCGCCAGCATCCCGTTCCTGAAAACCCAATTCGCCGAGCGCGAGGATGATATCGACGCCCCGTTCTCGCCGCTGGGGCACCTGCTGGTGGTGGGCTTCGGCGCCAATGGGCATGCGGTGTGGGAGTTGGCGCAGCGGCAGGGCATCCCCTGCCGGGTGCTGGAGACCAATCCCGACACCGTGCGCCGGGAGCGCGCCAACGGGGTGGACATCCACTTTGGCGACGCCTCCCGCGAGGATGTGCTGCACCATGCGGGTTTGGACAAGGCCCTGGCGCTGGTGGTGACGGTGCCGGCGGCCTCCGCCACGCAGCACGTGGTGGCGGCGGCCAAGGCGGCCTGCCCGGATATCCCGGTGGTGGCGCGCACGCCCTTCTTCACCGAGGGCGAGACGCTGCGCGAGTTGGGCGCCGAGCACGTGGTGGTGGTGGATCGCGAGGCCTCGGTGGCGCTGATTACGCGCATCCTCAAACTCACGCGCGCCACTCCCCAGGAGATCGCCGAAGAGACCTTGTGGGTGCGGCGGCATGAGGACTATGACGCCTAGCCCCTCCCCCCGCCGCCGCTGCTGACAGGCTGGCGCGATGTGGCGCTGCTGCTGGGCATCGTCGCCTTTGGCGTGATCATGCGACTGTGGGACGCGCCGCATCTGGCGCTGCCCACGGAGCAGACCCATCTGCATGGCGAACCGATCATTCACGCCGCCGACGGCTACTACCTGCTGGATCTGGCGCAAGCCCTGCGCGAAGGCGACTACCCGGGCGGGCTGGAGGCCTCCGGTCCGCCGCTGACCATCCCCGCGCCCACCGTGGCGCCGCTGTCGGCGCATCTGCTGAATCTCCTCTCCAGCGCCCTGGATATCCCCCTGATGCGGGCAGGATTCCTGCTGCCTGCCCTGCTCGGTCCGCTGCTGGCGATTCCGCTGTTCCTGTGGGGACGCGCCCTGGGCGGATCGCTGTGGCTGGCGGCGGGCGGCGCGCTGCTGGGGATGGAGGCGCCGCGCACCTTCATGCGCAGCGGCCTGGGCTGGTTGGATACCGACCCCCTCAACGGCGCGCTGCTGCTGGGATTGGCGCTGACGCTGTTTCAATTCGTCCAGCGCAGACACGCGCGCGCGCTGATCGTGGCGCTGATCCTCTATTGGTTGTTCCTGTGGTGGTGGCCCAACGCCGCGCTGGCGGTAACAGGCGCACTCCTGCTGTTTATGCTGGCGGCGTGGCGCAATGACCGACGCCAATGGCGGCGACTTGGGGGCGCGGCTCTCATCGCCCTACTGGGCGCGACGCCCTGGCTCCCGGCCCCGGCTCACCTCTTGGGAGAAACGGCGCAACTCATCCAACTCATCACCCAGAGCCACGCCGCCGACATCCCGCCAGCAGCGGCGGGCATCGCCGAATTCTTCCCCCCGGACGCGGAGCTGTTGCTGTATGGAACAGTTGGGCATCCGCTGCTGCTGGGGCTGGGCGCAGTGGGCGCAGTGGGCTTGCTCATCACGCGACGTCGCGCGGCGCTGTATCTCTTGCCATGGGTGACGCTGGGGATGTGGGGCGCAGTGGGCTCGCAGCGCCTGCTGATCTTCACCGCGCCGCTGTTGGGCTTTGGTCTGGCGGCGTTGCTGGAATTTTTCTGGCGCCGCTGGGGCCACGCCTCGCCACGGGGCGCTGGGGTTGGATTGGCCGTGGCGCTGTTGCTGTGCGCGGCGATTGAGCATGAACATCTGTTGCGGGTGGCGCGGGCGCCCACCTTCGACGCCCGCGAGCTAGCCGCCTGGGAGCAGGTTGCCCACCATACGCCGCCGGATGCGCTGATCTGGAGTTGGTGGGATATCGGCCACGCGCTGCGCCATATGAGCCGACGCGCGGTGGCGGCGGACAACCATGTGCACGACGCCGACGCCGGAGGGCGCCTAACGGCGCTGGCGCGTCCGCTCTACCATGCTGATCCGCAAACAGCGGCGCGATTCATGCGCTTTTACGCCCACAACGGCTATGCCGCCATCGACGCATGGCGCAAGGCGTTGAATGGCGAGTTGGCGGCGACCTTTGCCCTGCTGGAGCAGAGCCTGCGCGCTGGCCCGCCGGACGCGGCGGCTCTATTGACGCAAGCGGGGTTGGATGCTGGCGAATGGACGCCGCGACTCTTTCCCCAAACCTCCCGTCCGCTCTATCTGCTGATCCGCGACAGCCTGGCGTGGAATCCCGATGCGTGGCAACGACGCTATGCAACGTGGGATTTCGCCGCACAAGCGTTTGGACAGGGCAAGGGGATGGTTGTTGCCAACGTCACCCCCCAAGGCCAGAGCTGGCGCGGCGGCGGCTGGTTATTCGATTTGAGCCGAGGAGAGTTGCAGGTCAATGGCGGCGGCGCGCCGCTATCGACGAGCGTGGTGATCTCTGCGCGGCATGCGCCGCAGGTCAAACGCTTTGGCGCCGACGGCCCGGCGGTGATGCTGGACGCCGCGCGCCATCGGGCGTTGGTTCTGCCCGCAGCGGAGATGGACGAGCTTACCCGCCGCCTGTTCTTCCTCAACGATGGCGGCGGCGCATTTGAATTGGCGCATCGTGCGCCGGGTTCTTATCAACTCTGGCGCGTCATCCCTGAATCCGACACAACACACTCGCGGTGAACAGGACGCAGAATACTATAGTCGCCGCAGAAGAGAATGAGACATTTGAAGCGAGAAGATATCGAGGGCTCCGCCCTCGAGCTCCTAAGATCAACAGCTACACCGTGATTCGGACCATCCCTGGTCCTCACCCTTCGGGCTCGCTGCGCGAGTCCGATTTGGCATTCCTGCCAAATCGTGGGCTCCGCCCATGTATGGTCCGCTCCGCCACGGCAAGAGAAAATGTCCACTGATGTGTGAGGCTTAGTCGCGCCCATGTATCCGGCCTGTTGATGAGGGGCTTGTCGCCCTCTGGCCCTGATGGAATTTGCGCGTGGCCCTCCTCAACACACCCTCGGCCTCAATGGGCCCTTGGGCGAAACAGGTTCTTGACCACGCAGGGCTATGCCGTTTCACGCCATCAATCTCGACTCTCTCTCGCAACCTGGCTGGTGGGATCTCTTTCTCTTTCCTTATCGGCCTGTTTTTCTTTTAGAGTTGTATTGCGCTCTCTCTACACAGCGGCGCTGGCCCCATAGGCCTCCTGCTTCACCAGCATCGCCCACGCGCTGCGCGCCATGCGGTTGGCCAGCGCCACCACCGCTTTATTCGCGCCGCGACGTTCCGACACCGACACTGCCCACTGGCTGCGGCGGTCCGGCTTTTTCTCCGCTACACGCAACACCGCCCGCGCCCCATGAATCAACAGGGTGCGAAGATAACCGTTTCCCCGCTTGCTGATCCCCGTCAGCCACGCCTTGCCCCCTGTGGAGTTCACTCAAAATCAGCACAATCGCCCGCCGCGCCTGTTTGATGCTCTTGGGAAAGACAATCCCATACTCGGCAAGCAGTCCGCGAATCTGGTTCACCAACGCCGTGCGGTTCTTCACCGCCAGACTGCGTATCCGATGCAGCGACAATATCTCTTGCTGGGCAACGCTTTTGATCCCCACAAAACGCATATTCGGACGCTGTACCGCTTCACATATCGCCTCAGCGTCCACGCTGTCGTTCTTGTGCCGCTTCACGTAGGGCTTCACATATTGCGGCGCCATCAAACGCACATCATGCCCATATCCCTGAAATTTCCGCGCCCAATGGTGGGCGCCGCTACTGGCTTCCATCCCCACCAGGCGCGGCGGCAGTTGCGCCATGTACTCCAGGAGCTCGTCTCGTTTCAGTCGCTTCTTGAGAACGCTTTTGCCGCGCGCATCGACGCCATGCAACTGAAACACGCTCTTGCCCAGATCAATCCCCAGTACCCGTACCTGTCCGTTTTCGATATGATTGCTCATGGTCCGCTCCGACTCCGTTTAGATGGAAAAACACACCACCATCTTGGCCCATTGCGAGGCCGTTTGGGTAGCGGAGCGGACCATTCCATTACACACCCGCTTAAGGGTCACAGACCCTATGACGATTTGGCAGGATTGCCAAATCGGACTCGCGCAGCGAGCCCGCAGGGTGAGGGCCATGGATGGCCTGAATCAATCCCGCCTCCGGCTGGCCGGAGGCCAATAGTCAGCGCAAGCTTTACCTGTGTCACACAAACATTGAGGAGCCTGTGCAATTCCGAATTGCGGTGACTATATTGCCAGTTGAATTCATAATTGGGCATTGGCGATTTTGGCGATGAAAGATATCGAGGGCTACGCCCTCGAGCTCCCAAGATCAAAAACCACACCGTGGGGCTCCGCCCTGAATTGCACACCTTTGGCCGCTGGGGGCGCGGCCCCCAGACGATTCGGCAGGATTGCCGGATCGGACTCGCGCAGCGAGCCCGAAGGGTGAGGGGGCCGGCGGGGTGGATGGCCCGAATCACCCCGCCGCCGACCAGTCGGCGGCCAATAGTTCGCGCAAGTCGGCTCTACGTCACGCAAACATTGGCCGTTCTACGCCATTTTGGTTTCCCATGACGAGACCAAGAGGCTGGAGCCACGCTCCAGCCTCTTGTCCCATACCCAGGCGTCAATATCAGGCGCAATAATCCACAGACTTGCCCAAACGCATGCCGCGCGCGCTCATCTCGCCCACGAACGCCTCGCCCAGCGCCTCAAAGGTGGGCACATTGCTGGCGGTATCCTCCAGCAGCACCAGTTTGCTCACCTGATCGGCGCCCAACGCATCGGCGATGTCGCGCACGGTGTTGGCCACGCAGTGGGAAAGCGCCTGTCCGCTCACGGCGATCTCATCGGCGGCCGACAGCGCCTCGATCAGCTCGCGGTTGACCATGGTGTGCGGGTCCGCCGGATCCGCCACTTCCGCTTTGACCGCACTGTAGTGCTCGGTGCGCCGGTTCATCCCCTTGAGGACTTTGTGGGCGCGCTTGCCCGTGGTCAGCTCCCAACGCGCCACCGCTGCGGCCACTGGGGCGTAGATGGTCCCGCCCGGCTCGCCAATCAAACAGTGGTAGGGCCAGATCACCGGCGCGTAGCGATTGCCCGACGCCAGCGTGTGCACATACTCCAACGCCCACGCGCGCATCTCAGGGTCAGCAGGAGTCCAGCGCCCCTCCAGCAGATCCTCCTCGCTCAACACCACCGGGAATTTGCCCGCCGGAATGTCCACCTCCGGGTGGTTGCCCTGGGCGTCCACCCAGAACAGCGGGTGGCCGATGTCGTCACGATAGTGCGCGTCCATGGTCACATGGATGGAGTCGAAGCCAGCGCCGACGCGATCCAGCAGAGCCGCGAGCCGCTCGGAGTCGTTCTCGGCGCCCGGCACATACAACGAGCCGGTTTGCGCATCGCAGAAGTCCGTCTGTGGGTCGATAATCAGCAGAGCGATTTTTTTGTCCATAACGTTCTCGCTGTGTCAGTTCTTATAGAGACAGGGATGATAAAAGAGACTGGGCCTTCGGCCCAGACCCAGCCAGGGCTCCGCCCTGGACCCTCGTGAGTTTTAGTCCGCGTGTAGCTGCGCCTTTATTCAGCGCGTCAACTCTATAGCGAGTCAAAACCAAAACTGCACAGAACGGCCAATGTTTGCGTGACATAGATTGAGCTTGCGCTGACTATTGGCCGCCGACTGGTCGGCGGCGGGGTCTGGGGGCCGCGCCCCCAGCGGGTGTGGGCGGAGCCCACGATTTGGCAGGATTGCCGAATCGGACTCGCGCAGCGAGCCCGAAGGGTGAGGGCCATGGATGGCCCGAATCACGGTTTGGATTTTGATGTTGGGAGCTCGAGGGCGGAGCCCTCGATATCTTTCATTACCAATACCCAAACTGTCCGATTCTGATTTCAACTGACAATATTATATGGCCACGCCGATGGGCTGACGCACATCGAACGCCTGCGCCAGTTTTTGCAGATATCCCGCATCGTCGCACAACGTCTTGCCCGGCTCGTCGGAGAGCTTGGCCACAGGCTGACCATTCAAACGCACCATCTTCAGCACAATGCGCAGCGCCTCCACCCCCACATCGTTGGTCAGGCTGGTGCCAATGCCAAACACCACCTGCGCCCGTCCGCGGAAGTGATCATAGATCTGCAGCGCCGAATCCATGCTCAAGCCATCGGAGAACACCATACGCTTGGTGGTCGGATCGATGCCAAACGACTCATAGTGCGCAATCAGCTTCTCGCCCCACTCGATGGGGTCGCCGGAATCGTGCCGCGCCCCCGCATAACGCCGCGCCAGATCGGCGTCGAAATCGCGCAGGAAGGCGTCCATGCCGCACACGTCGGACAGGGCGATGCCCAGTTGCTCGCCATACTCCTCCAGCCAACTGCGCAGGGCGTAACGCTGGCTTTCAGCCAATGACGGAGCCAACGCCTGACTCCCTTGCAAAAACTCATGCGCCATGGTGCCGATGGGGGTTAACCCCATCCGCCGCGCCATATCCACATTGCTGCTGCCCACGCATGATTGCGGCAGATGCTGGGCAAAGGCGGACACCACCTCCTCCTGCCACTGACGCGACAGACGACGGCGGGTTCCGAAGTCGCTGAAGTGAAAACCGTCGGCATGGGGGTGGCTCTTGACCGCTTCGATCTTCGCCTGCAGCCGTTTACGCCCTTCGCTCAGATCCGGCGACTCGCCCAGCATCTGGCGAAAGTGCAGTTCGTTGACCACCGCCAGCAGCGGCGTCTCCCACAGGATGGTGCGCAACCAGGGGCCGCGAATGGTCAAGCAGAGTTGATCATCAACGCTCACATGCACATCGCTGGGCTTGAGCTGAAACCCGCGCAGCGCATCGATGAAGTCGGCCTGGAAGAAAGGCAACCCGGCCAGATATTCCAACTCCGTATCGGTGAAGCGCAGATCGCCCATGGCCTCCGCCTGCGCCCGCACCTGCCCGGCAATGGGGCGCAGATCCACGCCGTGTGAACGATTATGAAACCGATACTCGGCCTGGGCGTCGGCAAAGCGGTGAAACACCGCCTGCATCATGGTGAGTTTGTACAGATCCGTATCCAGCAGCGATGGGATCATCATCGTTCGGCTCCAAATTGAGGGCGGCGCCCACTTAGTGTTCCTGTACCACTAAGTTATCCTTGACGCGCGGCTTTGCAAAGTAAAAAATCAATCCAGCCCCACACAGCGATGCATTTAGCGATGAATTTTAAATTGCGCGAAACGAGTTGGGCTTTCGCATTCCATTCGTTGCGCGCGCAAAACCAAACTAACGAGGGTCCAGGGAAATCATTTCCCTGGCGGGTCACGGGCAGAGCCCGTGCGGGTGCAGGGCAACGCCCTGGCGGGGTTTGGGGCAGCGCCCCAACATCTTTCATCTTCAGAACGATGCCACTCCAGGAACAAGAGAGCCGTGATGGATGAAGCCGCATTTTTAGAGCAGTACGACATCACCGCCTACCGCGCGCCCATCGCCACGGTGGATATGGCGATTTTCACCGTGCTGGAGGAGCAGTTGCAGGTGCTGCTCTACCGGCGCGGCGAGCATCCGCACAAGGATCGCTGGGCGCTGCCGGGAGGGATTATTGATGTGGGTGTGGACGTCGACCTGGAGGCCGCCGCGCGGCGCAAATTGCACGGCAAGACCGGCGTGGCCTCGCCCTATCTGGAACAAGTCGCCACGGTGGGCAATGGCGGTCGCGACCCGCGCGGCTGGTCGTTGAGCGTGCTTTACTTCGCCCTGCTGCCCGCCGAGGGGGTGACCCTGAGCCACGGTTGGGGCGCGGCGCAGGCGCAGTGGCGGCCGGTGACGGAGGATGGCGTGGATATGCCGCTGGCGTTCGACCACACGGAACTGCTCACGGCGGCGGTGCAGCGCCTGCGCGGCAAAGTGGCGTATACGGCGCTGCCCGCGCATCTGCTGGGGGAGGAGTTTACCCTGTCGGAGCTGCAGCGGGTGTATGAGATTCTGCTGGGCCGCAAAATCGAGAAGAGCGCGTTTCGCAAACGCATACTCGACGCCGGGGTGGTGGAGAGCGCGGCGGGCCGCAAGCGCACTGGGGCTAATCGTCCAGCGCAACTCTATCGCCGCCGCCAGAGCGCTTCGTCGCATCTGTTCCCGCGCAATCTGGCCACCGGCGATCTCTAAACGCGCGGGATCTTTTCTCTCCTCCACCGACTCCAAGCGCCATGTTCGAACAACTTCCCCACGACGAGCGCGAGGCGTTGGCGCGCATCCGCAACAAAACCTGCGTGCCCAGTCTGTTGTGGCAGCGCATCGCCGCCGCCGCGCCCGATGGCGACAGCGAACCGCTGCTGCTGCGCCGCGCCGTGATTGCGCGCCTACAACCGGCCCTGGATCTTCTGCAAACGCGCGGCTACTTCCAGCAGGTGCGCATCAATGCTGAACCCGGCAAACCGGGCTGGGCGCAACTGACCCTGCAAGGCGTCTCTCCCCGCTTTCTCCTGTTGCACTAAAACGCCGCGCCTCCTGGTCAAGCGCCGCGTCGTGCGCTAGGGTGATTTTTTCGTTTACTCCAACGCAAAGCGAAACACTCCCCAGGCATGGCGCACTCCGCTGACCGCATGGACGCCAACTATGGCGTGCTGATTCAGAACGAACCCACCAGCTATCTGGTCGCGCGACTGGCCGCCTTCGCCGCTGCGCCCGGATTCCCCAACGTGCGCGTCTTCTTTATCGGCGCCAATCTGAGCCAGAATTGGGGCATCGACCTGCCTGAAGAGATCGCCCAGGTGTTGCCCAATCGCCGCAGCGCCGCCGTGTGGCGACTGGCGCAGGCCATCTTTGACCGCCGCTGCCGATTCATCCACATCGCCGGTTGGGGCGGCTCGGCGCTACACCTGCCTGCGCTGCTGCTGATTCTGCTGTCGGGCAAGCCCTTCACCATGGAGTCGGACACCCCGGAGATGGGCGAGCGGCGCCATTGGCTCAAAGCGCTGCTGCGCCGCGCTTGGTTGCGTCTTCTGTTCGCTCGCGCGCTCTGGCTGCTGCCCGCCGGTTCGCCCCAGGCGCGCCTGATGCGCAATATGGGCGCCGATCCGGCGAAGATTCACCCATCACAATTGACCGTGGACGTGGCCGCCATCCGCCAGCGCCGGGAGGCGTTCTCCAGTGAGGATCGCGCGCAGATCCGCGCCCGCTACGGCGTTGCCGACGCTGATCCGGTGATTCTCTACGTCGGCAGGCTGGAACCCTATAAAGGGGTAATGCTGTTATTGGACGCTTTCGAGCAGCTCGCCGCCCAATGGCCCAATGCGCGCCTGCTGGTGGCGGGCGGCGGCTCATTGGAGGCGGAGGTTCAAGCGCGCGCACAGACCAATCCGCAGCTTATCGCCCTGGGCCGCGTGCAACCTCACGAGGTGATGATGCTGATGTTCAGCGCCCACATGCTGGCGATGCCCTCGCGCATCGAGCCGTGGGGGTTGGTGGTCAACGAAGCCATGGCCGCCGGATTGCCGGTAATCGCCTCGGAGTGCGTGGGGGCGGTGGAGGATCTGATCAGCGATGGCGTCACCGGCCTGATCCGTCCTCACCATGACGCCGCCGCCTGGGCCAACGCCATGGCGCAAATGGCTCGCAACCCCCAGCTCCGCGCGCAACTGGCGCAAGCGGCCGACCAGCGCATCGCTCACTGGACGCTGCAGGATCAGGCCCGCATCTTCCAGGACCATTGGAGCCCGCTTCTCCGAGGCGACGCCCCATGACGCCCCCATCCCGCCACGGTATGCTCAGGACCATGTGCCGCCAAACATCGCCCGCTTGCGCCCACTCTGGGGCCTCCGCCCGTTTTCTGTCCGCCACGCTCCTGGCGTTGACGCTGCTGCTTGGCGGTTGCGCCTCCCTGCCCGGCAATATCGACGACGTCTGCTCCATGTTCCGCCAAAACGAGGATTGGTACGACGCCGTCAAGGCCAGCCAGAAGAAGTGGGGCGCGCCGATTCACGTGCAGATGGCCATCATGCACCAGGAGTCGAAATTCCAGCACGATGCGCGCCCGCCCAAGGAGTACATCCTGTGGGTTATCCCCTGGGGTCGCGCCTCCTCGGCGCTGGGCTACGCCCAGGTCCTCGACAGCACCTGGGCGTGGTACAAAAAATCCACCGGCAACCGCTGGGCCAGCCGCACCAACTTCGACGATGCGGCGGATTTCATAGGCTGGTACATGAATCTCACCCACAAAAAGAACGGCGTCTCAAAATGGAACGCCGAGCATCAATATCTCGCCTACCATGAAGGCCACGGCGGCTACGCCAAGAAGTCCTACCGCAAGAAACCCTGGCTCATGCGCGTAGCCAAAAAGGTGCAACGCAACGCCTCCCGTTATCGCAGCCAACTCAAACGCTGTGAAAAAGATCTCGATAGCGGCTGGGGCTGGCTGCCGTTTTTCTGATTCCCGCCCGTTCGCGCCGCAACGCCCTCGCGCAAGCAGTTGAAACGGAAATTGTTCACTGCCCTGATGAAAAAAATGTGATAGCTTGCATAAGCGCGCATAATGGTGGTGCGCAATTGCTGTCTAACCACAGCAATAAACCCATAAATCCCATCCGTTCGGAGCGCTTGCGTGAAAGAGGGTCTGGGAAAATTCGATTTGAACCTATTGGTGGCGTTTGACGCCCTCATGACCGAACGCGGCGTGACCCGCGCCGGACGGCGTCTGGGCATCACCCAAGCGGCCATGAGCAATACTCTGCGCCGTCTGCGCACCGCCTTTGATGACGCCCTGTTCGTCAAGACCGGCGCGCGCATGGAGCCAACCCCGCGCGCCCTGGAGCTGGCGGGCATGATCGAGTCGGCTCTGGATCTGGTGCATGAGGCGCTGGACCAGGATAGTTTCGACCCCGCCACGTCGCGCTACGTGTTCCGCATGGGCATGGTGGACTACACCGCGCCGCTGGTGTTTCCGCCGCTGCTTGAGCAGATGGAGCGCAACGCCCCCAACGTCACCCTTGAGGTGGCCAACACCGGCGACTTTCACGGTGAGATGATCGAAAGCGGCGAAGTGGATCTGATCCTCTCCCGCGTGGAGGATCTGCCGCCCAACGTGCACCATCGCCTGGTGCGCGAAATGCCGTTTGTGGTGCTGTTCCGTCCCGACCATCCGGTGTTGGCCCATGGCGGCGCCACCCTCAAGAACGTGCTGGCGTGCAAACATGTGCACTACTACCCCCCCGGCATCGAAGAGTCCTTCATCGACGTGGCGTTGGATAAAATCAACGCCCATCGCGACATCGCGGTCAAACTGGAGTCCTTCGGCATGCTGCCGACGCTGGTGTCGCAGACCGATCTGATCGCCACCATCAACAAAGCCGCCGCCGACGTGGTGGCCCCGGCCATGGGTCTGACCAGCGCGCCGCTGCCGTTCCCCTGCCCGCCGCTGCAGTTGGCCATGGCATGGCACGATCGCACCGAACACAGCCAACCCAATATCTGGTTCCGCGAACAGGTGCAGCAGGCGCTCAACGCGCCGCGTCCCCAGTGACCCGACCCCAGCCGCGGGAAGATCGCCGATGAAGCGCAATCTGAACAAGTTCGATCTCAATCTCCTGGTGGCGTTCGACACCCTGATGATGGAGCGGGGCGTCACCCGCGCCGGGCGCGCCCTGGGCATCACTCAGGCGGCCATGAGCAATACGTTGCGTCGCCTGCGCGAGATCTTTGACGACCCCTTGTTCGTCAAAAGCGGCGCCCGCATGGAGCCCACTCCGCGCGCTTTGGAGTTGGCCGAACCGGTGGCCCTGGCGCTGCAGAAGATCCGCGTGGCGTTGGACCAGGAGCGTTTCGACCCCTACGGCTCCAAGCGCACCTTCCGCATCGGCATGCTGGATTATTTCACCGCCATGTTGATGCCGGAGTTGACGCAACTGCTCAGTCGCGTGGCCCCCGGCGTGGTGGTGCGCGCAGTGGATGTGGGCGGCGAAGATGAGATCAGCGCCCTGGAGCGCGGCGATGTGGACATCATCTTCTCGCGCTTTCAATGGGTGCCTCCCAAGGTGACGCTGAATCGTCTGCTGGAGATGGAGTATGTCTGCCTGCATCGCAAAAACCACCCTTTGGTGGGCGATGGCAAGCTGACCATGGAGGCGCTGCTGGAGGCGCGGCATATTCAGTACTACCCGCGCGGCATGGATAACACGGTGGTGGATGAAGCGCTGGCGGAGCGGGATCTGCATCGACAGATCGTCTGCCGGTTGGGTTCGTTCGGCATGCTGCCGGCGCTGGTGGCGGGCAGTGATTTGATGACCTGCATGCCCGAAGGGGCGGCGCGGGTGATGGCGCGTCAGGCCAATCTGCAGGTCTCGCAACTCCCCTTCCCCACCGCCAAATTGCGTCTGGCCATCGCCTGGCATCCGCGCACCGAACGCGATCCGGCGCACATCTGGTTCCGCGAGCAGGTCAAGACCACCATTGAACGCTCGGAGTGGCGTCGCCAGCCGGAGTAATTTTCTGACCCACCTGACCGCCCAGCCCACACGCTCTGCGGGCTGGTGACGCGTGTTCCCGACACACAGCTATAGCCAGTCAAACCGAGAATCGGACAGGCTCGGATTTTGGATAATGGAAGATATAGTCGCTAGCATTCAAAAGTGCACATATAGGCGCTGAAAGATATCGAGGGCTTCGCCCTCGAGCTCCCAAGGTCACAAAATCCAAACCGTGGGCGCTGCCCACACCCGCTTAAGGGTCACAGACCCTTAAGAATCCCGCCAAATTTCCGTTGGAAATTTGGCCCATAGTCAGCGCAAGTCCGGCCTACGTCACGCAAACATTGGCCGTTCTGTGCAGTTTTGGTTTTGACTCACTCTACAACTTTACGGGTTCTGCGCGCTCTCTCCCGCATACACGTAGGGCGCCCAGTAGTAGGGATGCTCGTAGCCTGCGGCGCGCATCTCCTGCTGGGTGGCGCGCAGCGCCTCCTGCGGCGTCATGCGCGCCAAGTTGGCGTAGTAGGCCAAGATGAACTGTTGCGTCGCGTCTGGCTCGGTGCGCCACAGCGAGGTCAGTACGCCGCGCGCCCCGCCATACAACCACCCCGCCTGAAACGCCGCCGCCTCCAGCCCCGTATCGGCGCCATCCCGCCAAGGGAAATAGACCCCGGAGAAGGTGGCCACGCGCCAACGCCAGGGGTGCTGGAACAGCTCCGGCAGCAACAAACGCCCATCCTCGCCGCCGCCCGGCAGCAGATTCAACCCGGTCTTGCGCCACTGCTCGGCGTCAAAACGCCCATCCAGCGCCACATGCAGATAGCGATAACTCTCGCCTGCGCGCACCAGCCCCGCTTCGGTGGCCTTGGCGCCGGTGAGCACCCGCGCCTGATCACGCACCGGACGTCCCGCCATGGCCAGCGCCACCGCCTCCTGCCGCGCCAAAGCCAGCGCCTGACGCTGCGCCGCGCCCTCCTGCCCCGGATCCACATCGGGACCAGCGTGCCCCACCGCCAGCAGTTGCCCCTCAGGCTCAGGGCCGGTTTGCTGCTGATTTAGCCACACTGCGGCGTAGAAGCCCGGCAAGCGACGCATGGCGAAGCGGCTCATGAGCGGCTCGGCGCTGCTCTGCGGGTCGATGAGCGCCCCTAGAGGCACCCCGTGAATCGCCCCCGAGGGGATGGTCAGCAGCTTATCCGCCCCCTTCAACTCATCGGCCAACGGCCCGATCAGACGTTGATAGAGCGCCTCAGCGGCGTCCTGATAGCCGGACTTGTCTGGATTCTCCAAAATCGAGCGGAACAGCGCCGCCAGTTTCTGTAGATTGTCCCCACGCAGCGCCACCCCTTTGACCCGACCATCGGCATAGGCCACAAAGCCCCACAACTTGTCGCCGTCGCGGAAGTAGACCAAGAGACGCTCGCGCGGACTCAACTGCGCCAACAGCGGCGCCAGAGAGGGCTTGCCCGCCCCCACCAACGGGGCCATGCGCGGGTACTGCTTGGCGATGCGCGCGCGGATTTGCGCCGGTTCGGCGGCCTTAGTCTGCACCGCAGCGCCGTCGGCGAGAAAATCCCGCTCCAGCAGACGCGCCTCGGCTTCATCTAACGCCTCCACCAGCGCCGCGCCCGCCTCGTCCACACCGGCAAACGACTGCTCCTTGGCCAGTAACGACACCAACCGCCGGTGCCGTCCGCGTTCGGCGGCCAACAGCGCCTCGGCGTCGCGGTGCTGTTCCAGCAGCAGCGCCACCAGATCCTTATATACGGCGCTGGGGTCGCTGGTGGCGAAGCCGGTCTGTGCGGTTTCGCTCTGAATCAGCGAGCGGCGCGACTCCCCCGCCGCCATGGCGCGGGTGAAGAAGTCGATGGCCCCGGCCACATCGCCCGCGCGCTGCGCCAGACGACCGCGATCATACAGCGCCGCCACCTCCAAACTGGGGTAGTTGACCCGGTAGGGGTTGGCCAGGAACAGATCATAGCTGGCCGCCGCTTCGCTATCCTGCTGGGTTTCAAACAGGGTTTTGGCGAACATGAAGAGCTGCGGCAAATAGCTGGCGGGAACCGATTTGATGCGCTCGGTGCGCTCAATGGTGGAGAGCGCCTCCATGGCGCCCTGCACCGGATTGATGAAAGAGACCGCCACCATCACCACGGCGAAGGGGTTGAGGGTGGTCTGTTCGCGCACCAACTCCAGCGCGGCTCGATAATCCTTCAAGGCGATGAGAATCTGCACCTGCGCCAAGGCGCGCAGGCGCGAAAGCTCTTGCATATTGCTGGGGCCGAACACCTCATTGGTGCGCTGAATGAATTGATAGGCCTGCTCGCGTTTATCCAACAGGGCGTAGGCCAAGCCCGCAGCACGATAGACATCCAGCGTCAGGAAGGCCCACTCGTCCACCTCTTTTTCGATGCCGACCCACTTGTCACGCACCTTCTGCAGCTGCGCATTGGCCTCCAAGGCGTCCTTAAGCGCCGCCTCATATTCGCCCAGATCGATACGCATTAGGGCGCGCCAGGCCAGCACCGGCGCCACTTTTTCGCCATAGGTGACGGGAATTTTCTCTTCAGTGAAGTATTGCGTGGTTTTGTCCGCCGCCACGCTCTTCAGATAGTGGTCGGCGCAGCGCATGAACTGCGTATAACGGCGGGTTTCGAAGTAGGCCTTGCACAGGTCCTGCAACGGCTCGTAGGAGAGCTCATCGGAGAGTTTATACTGGGACTCGAAGAAAGCGATGGCCTGATGGTGTTGGCCTTTGAGGCGAAAATGGCGCATCTCCCAACTGGGGTCGCTGGCGCACCCGGCCAACAACAGCGCCATCATCCACACCGCCGCTCCGAGCAGCGCGCGTTTAGCCATTCCCACCGCCATTGGCGTAGCGTCCAATCAACTCCAGCAACTCCTTTTTGCGCACCGGTTTGGGGATGTGCGCATCACATCCGGCATCGACACAGCGTTCGATATCTTCGGGGAAAGCGTGGGCGGTCACCGCAATCACCGGCGTGGGCGCAAGTCCCTGCTCAGCCTCCAGCTCACGAATCTCCCGCGTGGCGGTAAAACCATCCTTAACCGGCATCTGAATATCCATCAGCACCAGATCAACCGGTTGTTCGCGAAATGCGTCCACACCCTCTTGACCATTGCGCGCAATGATCAGTTCCACCGGCTGTTTGCCCAGATAGGCGCGCATCAGCGAAATATTATCCTCGGCGTCCTCCACCAGCAGTAAGCGCGCCGGTTGCGCATCAGCCTGAGGCTGCTGCGTTGGCGTGGCGGTCACGATCTGCTCGCGTCTCGCCTCAGCCGCGCTCGCCTCCACCGCCAGTTCCATCACCGCCTTGGGCAACGGAACAGTGAAGGTGAACACGCTGCCTCCGTTCGTCCCACCGCTCTGCATGGCGAGCTCGCCGCCCATCATCTCCACCAGACTACGACAGATGGAGAGCCCCAGTCCGGAACCGCCATAACGCCGCGTGATCGACTCATCCTCCTGGGCGAAGGGGGCAAAGATCTCCTGCTGATGCTCCTCCTGCACGCCGATGCCGGTATCACGCACTTCAAAGCGTATCAGATTGGCCTCGCCCGCAGCGCCGTCTACTTGGGCCGCGGACACGGTAATCTCGCCTTGGTCGGTGAATTTCACCGCATTACCCAGCAGATTACTGAGCACTTGGCGCAGTTTGTGGGTATCTCCCAGCACACGCTTGGGCGCGTTCTTATCCAGTCTCAACGTCACCGACAAGCCCTTCTCCTGGGCCAGATCCGCAATCAAACCAATCTCCGCGCGCAGCATCTTCTCCAGATCGAACGGGCGCAGCTCCAGCTTCAAGCGACCCGCCTCCACTTTGGAGAGGTCCAGAATGTCGTTGATCAGCCGCATCATGGACTCGCCAGCGCGGTGCAGCAGATCCAGACGCTTGCGCTGTTCGTCGTTCAGTTCGCTCTCGCTCAGCACCTCGGTCATGCCCAACATGGCGTTGAGCGGAGTGCGAATCTCGTGACTCATCACCGCCAGGAATTCGCTCTTGGCCTGGGAGGCCTTCTCGGCGTTATCCCGCGCTTTGGCCAGAGCAGCCTCGGTCTGTTTGAGTTCGGTGATGTCCAGGAACAGACCCACCATGCCTTCCGGCTTGTCATCAGCGCTGCGCCACACCCCCTTATGGAACACCACGTTGCGCTTTTGCCCATTGGCGTAGCGCACTTGAGCCTCATACTTCTGGCTCTCACCCGCCGCCAGCAACTCTTGATCGGCCTGGTGGTAGGTGATGGCCAGCTCCTGTGGCGCGATATCGAACACACTCTTGCCAACCAGGTCCATCTCACGCAGACCGATGTACTCGGAGAACGCCTGATTGCACCCCAGATAGCGCCCTTCGGCATCCTTGTAGAAAATCGGCGCGGGGATGGTTTCGATGAGAGTCTTGAGGAGGTTACGGCTCTGACGCGCGTGGGCGCGTTGACGGTGGGCGCGTTGCAGCACATGGCGTGTGTGTAGCCGCCAGTCCAGCAGACTCAGCGCACCGCCTACCAACAGCAGCGCCAAGCTGGCGCTCCCTGCATAGCGCGCCACATCGCCCAATGCGAACAGCCCGGCGGTGAGACCCGAACCCAGCAACACCCCGCCAACCAGCAAACGCCACCGATGGCGGCGCGGGTCCGGCGCGTAAGCTTCGTCTAACGGGAACATGGGTTGGGCCACCCTGACATTGGCGTCGGTTATGATATTCTACCAGTGGGATTGGTCTTGGAAGCAGCGGAATGGGCGCCCCCTCCAGAATTCACGCATTCTGACTGCTAAAGCGCTTCCAGGCGGCAACACTTTACCACGGAATATCCGAGTAGGGAAAATGTTCAAGAGGATTCTGCCCCGCGCGCTGCTGCGCGATGATGGACGGCCCCATTGGCGGCAGATCGCCGCCCATGGGACGCAGGCGATTTTTCTCCTGGCGGCGCTGGCGGCGGTCATCGTGATTCTGATTCTGGGCCTGCCCACCACGCCGGGCGCCGCGCTGCTGGCGGCGGCGATGGCGGCGACGACTCTGGGCATGATCGGCTGGGCTTTGCGGCGTATTATCCAAGGCCCGGAGCATACCCCAAAACCGCTCCCTTTTGGCCCCGACAGCTCCTTGCGCCAAGGTTGGAACTGGGCGATCAATCACCTCGTCCTACGCCTGCGCGCCTATCAACCGGGCTATTTTCTGGAGCCTCCCAAAGCGCAGACGGAGGCCAGTCAACGCAGTGGTTTTGCGCGGATTTTGACAGCGGAACTGGCCCAGGTTCGGCAACCGGAACTGGCCGCTGATCAGGAAGAGGCGGACTATTATGAAAGCCTGGAGCTGCTGGCGGCGGCGCGTGAGACCGAAGCTGACGAAGAGTTCCTGGCGGCGATGAATGGCGCATCGGAGGCGTTGCAGGAGTCTACATCAGAGCCGGGGCCAGAGCAGAGCCCCGAACCGCCGCTTGAGATCCCATCCCCACCGGCGCCGAAGCCACCGCCACCGCCGCAGGACGACTTCCAGGAGAATCCCGACTGGATGCAGCGGAAACAGGCGTGGTTGGAGCGGCAGTTGGAGAGCCGTCAGGCGCAATACGATGAGGAGATTGAGCGCGTCTACGCCGAGCCGATCAAGCCGCGCGCGGTGGGCGCCGCACGTCAGGAGGAAGCCCCGCCCTCGCCGCTGGAGCGGCTGCGCGAGGCGGGCATGACCCAACGTGATGAGGAGAGGCAAGCGCCAGAGCCCCCCACTGAGGCCGAAGCCTGGGACGATGAGGCGCTGTGGGAGGAGGATCCCGAGGATTGGGATGAATATGACGAACTGGCCGAGGCCAACACGCCGAAGAAGGGGTAGCGCACAAGCTTAGTGCGCCGAGCCGTTGACCTCGTCGTTGTCGGCGGCTTCGGCCTCCTCCTCGGGGTGGGCCACACGCATGATGTAGGCGGTCTGCGCCATCACGAACAGCAGCATCAACCCCATCAGACCGAAGAGTTTGAAATTGACCCAGGTTGCTTCCGAGAAGCTGTAGGCCACCAGCAGGTTCAACCCACCGGAGAAGGTGAGAAACAGCGCCCAGGCCACATTCAAGCGCCGCCAATGGATCTCATCCATGCGCACTTGCGCGCCCAGCATGCGTTGCGTCAGCGGCTTGTCGGTAAACAGCCCGGTGCCGATGAAGCCCAGCGCCAACAACCATTGCAGAATGGTGGGCTTCCACATGATGAACTGGGGATTGCGCAGAATCAGCGTGGCGCCGCCAAACCCCAGCACCAGCCAAAAGGTGATCTTCAGCATCGTCGAGACCTGTCCATGGCGAATCCACTGGAACAGGCACTGCAGCGCCACCAGAATGATCAGCGTCAAAGTGGCGGCATAGATGCCGTAGAGTTTATACACGCCGAAAAACGCCGCCACCGGCAGCAGCTCAAACAGCATACCCATGATTTTCCAAAGCCTTCCTTGCCATCGGAGTGGGAGAGCGCCATCCCTGGGCCAATGCGCGATTATTTCCTGCACAACAAGATGCATCCAACAGGCCAACGCATCCTGCCGCCTTATGCGCCAAAAGGCGAGGGTTGCTCGGGCGGCGCCCCGCGCAGCGGGTTGGCCAGCGCCCATATGCCCTGCGCCAGGAACCAGGCCACCACCAGCGCGGCGCCCAGACGCGCGGCCTCCACGCCGAATCCCGCCAGCACGCCGCAGAGCAGAAAAGCCAAACCGCGCCAACCGCCGCCCAATCCCAGCAGGCGTTGCGCATTATGACGTTTGGGCATGAGCGGGAGTTCCGTCCAGATCCATAGCGGGGCCAGAAACGCCACTGCGCCGGTGACCAACGGGAACAGAAATGCGATAAAGAAGTAAGGCAATAGGTTAGTGGGATCCACCCAGCCGAGCAGGGTGAACAGCCCCATCAGCGCCAACCCCGCCAGCCCGCCCACCGCGCACAGCAGCGATTTGGCCGCGCCGCGCCAGCCGCCCACGGCGGCGCGTTGCGTCCACAGGGCGCGAGCATAACGAACCAATGGCGCCAGCCAGAGAATCAATCCCACCACCGACAGAATCCGCCCCCAGTGGCCGATCCCCTCCACATGGGCCAACGCCCCGCCCAGCGCCATGCCAAGCACGCCGCCCGCCGCATAAGGCCAATCCCGTTGCAGCCGCGCCAACGCCCCGGCATCGCTATACCCCGCTACGGTGGGCAGCAGCACCTGCACAGTGCCCAGCGCGGTCAGGCCGACGAAGCCCAGCAGGTTCATATGCAGGTGCAGACTGCGCATGGCGTCCCAGCTCTCAGGCCACAGATGCCCCACGGTAATGGCGACAAGCCCGATCAACAGGCTGGCCAGGGCCAGTTCATACCAGCGCAAACAGGGGTTGGGCGCGCCCAGACAGGCGCGACGACTGCGCAGCGTCCAGTTGAGCGCCCCCAGCACGGCCAAAACGCCCACACCGGTGGCCATGGGCAGCAACAGGCGCTCTTCCGCCACCACATAAAACGCCAACGCACCGGCAATCAGCGCCAAAGCCGGCCAAACCAGCGTGCGCGACGCAGGCGGGGCGCTGCGGGTGAGCGTGGGGGCGAAGTAGAGGATATTGCCCATGATGAGAGGAAAGATCCCCACTGCCAGCACCGCATGGGCCAGCGCGGCGGGGGCATAGGCGTCGGTGAGCGCGCCATGGGCGATGAACGCCATCAGACAAAGCAGCGCCACGAAAGGCAGAGTACGATTGAGGAGTGCGCCTGTGTGCATCGGATTTATTTAAACGTTGGAGAGGGCTGATGAGAGGCGTTTAAAGATACTGGGGCTTCGCCCCAGACCCCGACCAGGGCTTTGCCCTGGACCCATGAGGGCTCTGCCCTCAACCCGCCAGGGAAATGATTTCCCTGGACCCTCGTGAGTTGGCTCCGTGCGCGCCGGAATCTCTGTGCGTGTACTTGATGGCCCGCGTGACGAATTCGTGATTATTGCTGAGGCTGCTCCGCACCTTCATTGCCAGACACAGCCTGGGCAATATACGCCACCAGCTGCGGCCCCCAGGCTGCGGGCAGATCCGTCGCCGCCAATTTCAGGCCATCGAGCAGCGCCGCACCCTGCTCCACCCGCAACGCCGCCCGCGCATCCAGCAGCGGCGCGCGATTGTGCTGCGGATCGCTCTCACCACCGCGCACGTCCAGATGCTCCGCAGAGCGCTGCCCGGCGCGCCACACAAACGCCCGCTGCTTGCCCAACGCCTCATAGGAGAGGTGAAAGCGAACCAGCGCGCCCGCATCATCCAGCCACACGAACAGATCCACCGAGCGGTTGCGCCACCACTGACGCTGGCCATTGGCTTCATCACGACGACCGCCAGCGATCTCCCGCAGTCTATCCATGCGTCAGCGTCCGCGCGTTGATGCGCATCAAGGTGAAGGGAAATTTACAATTTAGTGGAGATTGCCATCGCCGCCTTGAGCAGAACGCGGCTTTGCGCCACCGCTCGGCGCCGACGGCTCCAAGCCAGGAAAACGCAACTGCATGTCCCAATCGGCCTTGGCCACGGAGTCGCCAAACAGTTTGCACACATTGTGGAACAGCGACACCGTCATGGTCAGGCTGATCCCCTCCCCCTCTTCGGGATTGAGGGTCATGCGCACCGAGCCATCCTCCATATTCTGCAACGCGCAGGTCGCCACCAATGGAATCACCTCGCCCGCCTCGCGCTGACGCGCCTCCGGGGCGGCGTCGGAGGAGGCATTGGCCGCGTCCGCCTCAGGCGCAGGCGCGGCATCGCGCTCCTGATACGGCGTGGCGAAATCCCCCGCCGCATTGGCCGATTCATGACTGAACGCCATCATGGCGCGGCGCGACACCGGATCCACCGCGCCGCTCTGAGCCGCGCGCTGATCCAACAGCGACACAAATCCGCCCCACAACCGTTTGACCATGCGCCGGGTGAACCAGAACTTCAGCTCTTCGCGATCCGGCGAATTGATGCGCAGCAGCAGGCGATCCTCCAGCGGCGCATAGCGCAGTTGAATCTGCTGTTGCGGCGACTCGCTCATGCCGTGGCCTCCTTGGCGGCGCGGCGCAGAGCGCGGCCTTCGCTCCAGCGCATAAAGGTCAGATAGAGCAGCGGGGTCAAAAACAGCGTCAACAGGGTGGAGAAGGCCAATCCCCACACGATGGCGGTGGCCACCGGCCCCCACAGCAGCGACTCCCCGCCCAATCCGGTAGCCAGGGAGAAGAGACCGGCGATGGTGGTCAAACTGGTGATGAGGATGGGGATCACCCGCCGACGCGCCGCATAGACGATGGCGTGGCGCGCGCTCATGCCCAATTCGCGCCGGTCATTGGCCGCCGAGATCAGCACAATGGCGGAGTTGACTGCAATGCCCGACAGCGCCACCACCCCATAGAGGGTGTAGAGGCTCATGGGGTTGCCGCTCACATAGAGGCCGAACACCACCCCGGAGAAGGCCATGGGCACGGTGATGAGGATCAAGAACGGCTGGAAGTAGCTGCGGAACTGCGCCCCCAGGATCATGTACATCACGCCGATGCCGAACAGGAACAGCACGGCGATGTCGTTCTGGCTCTCGGTGATGTCGTCGAGAATGCCGGAGAAGTCCAAGTCGATGCCCGGATGGCGCGACTGCATTTTGCTCCAGGCGGCGCGGATCAGGTCGGCGGCCTGGGTTTCGTTGGTCAACTCCTTGTCCAGATCCGCCTCCACGGTGACCGCGCGACGATAGTTGAAGTGGGCGATATCGTCCACCCCGCGCTGAATCTCCGCCCGCGCCAGGGTTCCCAGCGGAACCGAGCCGCCGCCGGGCAGGGCGATGGGCGCGGCCAGCAGCGCGGCGGCGTCGGCCCAGTGGCGCTGGGCGGCGCGCACCCGCACCTCCACCTTCTCACCCTGATGCTGGAAGCTCACCGGGGTTTCGCCATCGGCCAGCAGACGCGCCACGCGCAGGGTCTCGGCGGGGGAGAGCCCGGCGCGACGGATGGCGTCGTCATCGGGAACCAGGGTCAATTGCGGACGCCCGGGCACGTAGTTGTCGGTGATGTCGCTGGAGCCGGGGATGGTTGTGATCATCTCCTTCAGGTCCGCCGCTGCGGCGAGAATGGCGTCAAACTCATCGCCGCGCACCTTCACCGACACCGGCTTGGTCACCGGCGGCCCGCCTTTGAGAATAAAGAAGGTCAGCTCCTCCGGCCCGGGGGTGGCCTCCACCGCCGCGCGCATGCCATCGACGATGGCGTCCATGCCGCGCTCACGCATGCGTTTGGGATCCAGCGACACCAACACCTGGGCGAAGCGGTCGCCGAAGAAGGGTTTGGTCTCGGTCATCATCAGGCCGGCATAGGGCACCGCCGCCACCAACTCGCCGGGTTCGGCGTTGGCCACCACGCGCCGCGCCGCCTCTTCGGCCACCGCCTGGCTCTGCGCCAACGAGGCGCTGGGGGGCATTTTGACGTTGACGTAGAACAGCGGGAAGGCGTCGAATGCGAAGAACTCCATGCGCACCTGCTGCGAGGCCACCAGACCGATGGCCCCCACCAGGGGCAGCAGACAGATGAGCAGAAAGCGCAGCGGACGCCGCAGCACATAGACCAAGCGACGGATATAGAACAGCCGCAGCTCCTGCATGATGCGCGAGCGGGCGCGTTGAATGCGATTGGGACGGGAGAGATTCAAACGCATGGCCGCCACGTGGGCGGGCAGCATCCAGTAGGATTCCAGCAGACTGAAGGCCAGCGCCAGGGTCACCACCATGGGCACCACCTTCATGAAGTTGCCCAGAATGCCCGGCAGCAGCATCAGCGGCATGAACGCCGCCATGGTGGTGAGCACCGAGGCGGTGACCGGCGCGAACACCTCGCGCAGACCATCGACGCAGGCGGTGAGGGTCTCGGCGCCGCGCTCGATGCGCACATGGATCGCCTCCACCACCACCACGGCGTCATCCACCAGCATGCCCAGGGCGATCACCACCCCCAGCAGCGCCATCACGTTGAGGGTCTCCCCCATCACAAACAGGGAGGCGAACGCTCCAGCCAGAGTGAACGGGATGCCCAACCCCACCAGCAGCGCAATGCGCCCGCCCAGGAAGATCCAGGCGGCGATCATCACCAGCACCAGACCCAGCAGCGCGTTGGTCTGCATCACCGACAACACGTCGCGCACAAAGTAGGTGGAGTCGTTGGCCAGGGTGAGTTTGACCCCGGTGACGTCGGTGAGCTTATTGTACTCCTCAACGTAGTCGCGCACCCGTTCGGTGAGCTCCAGCACGTTGACGTTGGCCTGTTTGGTGAGGTTGAGCAGAATGCCGGGCTGGCCGTTGATGCTGGCGGTGGCGGTGCTCACCGAGCGCGCGCGGCTCACGGTGGCCACATCGCCCAGGGTCAGCGCGCCCAACTGCGGCGCCGCGCCGATGCGGCGCAGGGAGTCGGGGATCGGCCAGCGCGCCAGGGCGTCGGGATCGCTGCTCACCCCGTGCAGACGCAGCACCCAGCTCTCAGAGCCAATGCGCGCGGAACCGGCGGAGAAGTCCTTGAAGCGCGCGGCGATCAGATCCGACAGCGTGCTGGGCGAGACCCCGGCTGCGGCCAGTTTGTGCACATCGAACTCAATGTGCAGCTCGGGCTCGTCGAGGCCCATGGCCTGCACCGCATCCACCCCGGACAGCCGCTCCAGTTGGCGCACAATGCGACGGGTTTCACGGCGCAGGTTCTCCCCCCGCGCCTGGCCCGAAGCCACCAGCGAGACGGTGGGGAAGCCGTTGGAGCTGGTGATCTCCAGCAGTTTGGGATCCTCCGCCTCCTCTGGCAGCTCGCGCTCTTTGTTCTGGATCTCACGGCGCAGGTCGGCCAGCCGCTTGTTGTAGACCAGGGGGTCCAGTTCGCGGAAGCGCACCAGAATGTTGGAGACCGAATCCCGCGAGCTGGAGATGACGAAACGGATGTCATCGACGCCCTCGATGGCCTCCTCCAGCACGTCGGTAACCAGCTTTTCGACGTCTTCGGAGGCGCCGCCGGGCAGCACCGTGGTGATGTCGATCCAGTTGAAGTTCATCTCCGGGTCCTGCTGACGCGGCAACAGGAAATAGGAGATCACGCCGATGATCAGAATCACGGCGAAGGTGAGATTGGCGAAAACGTGGTTGGAGAGAAAACCGCGCAGCATGGCCCGGACCTTACATCATCCCGCCTGCAGCCCCGCCCAGCGGAGCTGCGGGGGGTTAAGAATCATTTGAAAGGGTAATCGCGGCGCCATCGTGCAGCGCCTCACGACCGCGAATAATCACGTGTTCGTTTAACAAAGCGTCGGGGATGCGCGCCATACGCCCCTCCTCCGCCTGCGGCAGCGCATGAAACCGCGCCTGCTCGCCACTCTGGAGAAACACGCCCAATGTCCCGTCTCGGCGGGTGAGCAGGCGCGCAGGCAGATGCGGCGCATCGGCCTCCCAGGTCAGCACGCCGGAGGCCCCGGCCACCGGCGCGGCGCCATCAAAGCGCAGACGCACGCTCTGGGCGCGGGTGGCGGCGTCCTGTAGGGGCGTGACCGCGCGCAACGTCACCGCATAGGTCTGCCCTCCGCTCTCAAAGCGCAGCGCGCGACCAGAGCGCAGCAGCGCCAGTCGTCCGCTCTCCAACTCGGCGGTCAGCTCCAGCGCAGTGGGATCCACCAGTTCGAACTGCGGCTCGCCCGGCGCCGCCCACGCCCCCGCCTGCGCCATGCGCGCGGTGATCACGCCATCAAACGGCGCGCGCAGGGTCATCTTGCGCAAACGCTCGCGGGCGCTGCGCAGCGCCGCTAGCCCTTCGTCAATGCGTGCGGCGGTGACACGGCGTTCGCTCACCCGCTGATCCAACAACTCGGCGCTGGCCTGCCCCTTGGCTTTGAGCTGTTTGGCGCGGGCCAACTGCTGGTCGGCCAACTGGAGTTGTGCGCGCAGCACCGCCACCGCCGCTTCGGCCTGGCGCGCCTGCAGCTGAATTTCCCAGTCATCCAGTTGCGCCAATGGCTGCCCCTGTTTGACCGCATCCCCCACTTCAACCAACGTCTGCGCCACCGCGCCGGCCACTTGAGCGGTGAGATTGGCGCGACGCAGCGCCACCGCCTGAGCCGGAGCGCGGTAGGTGGGGGGTTCGATCAGTTCGCTGATGGCTTGGGTGGTGACGGCGACGGCGGCGGGTTGGGTCTTGGCCACGCTCGGCGCCTCTTCGGCGTGCGCGGCAAGGGGAGTCAGCAGCCACAGCGCGGCGCACAGCAGAGCAGCGAAACGTGACGATCCGGTTGCAGTCAGCGGCGCCGCCATGGCGACTTCTCCCTGTGGCCCGTAGGCGCTTAGTTGCCCGGCGTCAGCACGCCCGGTTTCAGACCTTCGAAGAAGCGCGCGAAGAAGGAGCCTTCATCCACTTCGGTGCGCAGACTGGCCAATTGGCTCTTGGAGATGCCGCCGCGCCCCTCCACCAGCGGCGGCGCCAGCGGGTAGAAGCGGCCATTGGGGAAGTTGTGTCCCAGCACCGCCGCATAGTTGCGCGCTTCGCCGTCCAGGCCGAGCTTTTTGGCGATCACCAGCAGTGAGAACAGCGCCTCCTCCACCAGCGGCGTGGCGCTATACTCCTTGGACTCCACCACCGCCGAGAAGCGGTTGTAGGCGGCCAGCCAGTTTTCGCGATCCAGATAGTAGCGCGCCACCACCATCTCCTGTTCGGCCATGCGATAGATGCAGTGATCGAGCATCTGCTTGGCCTCCCAGGCGTAGTCGGAGGTGGGGAAGCGGTTGACCACCTCGCGGAAGGCGGCGGCGGCTTTGCGGGTGCGATCCTGGTCGCGGTAGGCGTCCTTCACCTGACGATAGTGCGCCAGACCGCGCATATAGTAGGCGTAGGCCGCTTCCGGGTGACGCGGATGCAGGCGGATGAAGCGTTCGGCGTGGCTGATCGCCTCGGCGAACTCTTCGCGCTTGAAGTCGGCGTAGATGAGATTGATCTGCGCGCGCACCGCCCATGGCGAAAACGGATGGCGCTGATCCAGATCGCTGAACATGCGCGAGGCGTTGGTGTATTGGCCCTGCTTGAGCGCCTCGGTGGCCTGCCGGTAGAGGGTTTCCGGCGGCAGGTCGGGGGTGACGTCCTCATCGGGAGTGGAGCTGCACGCGGCGAGGGTGAGCAGAAGCAGAGCCGCCAACAGGGCGCGAAGGGTCATGGTCATCGATTCCTGAAAGCCAAAGGCGCGGCAAACCCGCGCGCTGTCATCAATCCGGCCAATCTACACGATGCGCCCGCCAGCGACAATGCGCCATGGGGCGCGCTCACCGGCTCCTACGCGCCGCCTGCTCCCCGCTGATCACCGCCCCCTCAATGGTGGCGGGCAGGCCGGTGTCGGTCCAGTCCCCGGCCAGATGCAGATTCTCCCACGGCGTGGCGGGGTCGGCGCGCGGCGCTTCGGGCCAGGCGCAGAAGGTGGCGCGCGCCTCTTTGATCACCCGCTGGGCGCGCAGCGGCGGCGGCGCGTCTCCGGTCACAGCGGCCAGATCCGCCAACACCGCGTCGACAATGCGCGACGACTCCCAGTGGACTTCACGATAGGCGGCGCTGATGGCGGCGCTGATGCGGTCCGGCGCCGGTTGGAACAGCCATTGGGAGACGCAGCCCGGCAGCCCCAGCATGGGCGCAGGCAGAGCCACCGGCGCGGCAAAGCGCAGATGAACCGACACAATGGGACTCTCTTCGCCCTCGGCCCAGGGTTGCGCGGCGCTCCAGGGGTTGAGCAGCTTCACCGCCGCCCGCCGCGGCGTGGCCACAATCCACGCGCCGTCATGGAAGATCGGCCCACGCGCCGTCATCGCCCCGCGCACCCGCTGGCCGCCCAGATCCAGCGCCATCACCCGTGCGCGGGTTGTGATGCGTCCGCCCAGACCTTCAATGGCCTGCTTGAGCGGCGCGATCAATGTGGTGTTGAGATCAGCGGCGGGAATCAGCGGCTGCGCGGCGGCGGGACCGGCCAGGAACAGTTCGCGCATCACCCGCGCCAGCAGCACGGCGTCGGCGGAACCGGGCGGTTCGTTGAGGGTGGCCAAACACAGCGGCTCCCACAAACGGCGGAAGAGCCCCTCCCCCTGCCCGGCGTTCTGCAACCAGTGGGTGGCGCTCAAACCGTGCAGCGCCCAAGGCCGCAGCATCCCCGGCAGCAGCCGCAGCGCCGCGCGCAGCGCGCCCCAGCCCATGCCCGGCATCCCCAACAGCCCCCCCGCCAGATGCGCCGGTGCGGGCCAACGCGCCAGATCCAGCCCATGCAAGCCGTGTTCGACGTCCCACAGCGGATAGCGGCGGCCCAGACTCTCATCGCATCTGAGCGGCGCGCCCGCATCACGCAGCAATTTGCGCGTCTGGCGATAGGCCCCCACCAACAGATGCGGGCCGTTGTCCAATGGCTGGTCGAAGTCGGGATCGTCAAAGCTGCGCGCGCGGCCGCCCAGTTGCGGCGCCGCTTCCAGAACCCACGGATTGGCGCCCCGCTGGGCCAGGCGGAGTCCGGCGGACAGACCCGCCACGCCGCCGCCGATGATGATGCAGCGGCAGTTTTCCGGGGGCGTGAAATGGGAGTTGGTGGACACGGAGGGAGACAACTTCTGCATGCTTTGAGATATTGAGGGCTATGCCCTCAAACTCCCAACTGCCAAACCGTGGGCGCCGCCCACACCCGCTGGGGCCACAGGCCCCAGACCCCGCCTCCGGCCAGCCGGAGGCCAATAGTCAACGCTAGCTCGCAGGCTTTCCCACACACACTTTTACTTTTGCGCGCGTTTTTCCTGCCGCCACGTGCGGAACGTGATCCACAACTTCTTCCACGGCGAAAACTCCAGCCGCCTGGAGAACACGTCATACTCCCGCGCCCGCAGCTCGCGCAAATAGGCATGGTAGATGCGGCTCATCACAATGGCCGGACGCAACGCAACGCGCTGATCCGGCGGCATCATCGCTTCCGCCTGCTCATAGTGGGCCTGCGCCACATCCGCCACCCGCGCCATGGCCGTCGCCACCTGCGGGGTGAACCGCCCCTCCAGCAGATCCTCCGGGCTTGCGCCGCACTCCAGCAAAATCCCCAGCGGCAGATAGACCCGACCCATAGCCGCATCTTCCCCCACATCGCGCAGAATATTGGTGAGCTGAAACGCCCGCCCCCAATGCTGCGCGCTGGCCGCACAGCGCACCGGATCAGCGCCGAAGATCGGCAACGCCGCCTCCCCCACCGCCGACGCCACCAGATCGCAATACTCCTCCAGCGCCGCCATGTCCGGATAGCGCGCCTCCTCCAGATCCATGCGCATGCCGTCCAGTAATTTGACGAACGGCTCTATGCGCAACGGGAACTGCTGCGCCGCCTCCTGCAGGGCCCGCGCCGCCGGATGGCGGGGCGCGCCGCCCTCGAACGCCTCTTTGAGTTCACCGCGCCAGAACAACAGTTTCAGATTGGCCGCCGCCGGGTCGCCGCGCCGGTCAACGATGTCGTCCACCTCGCGGCAATAGGCGTAAAGCGCCAACATGGCGTCACGCTGGGCGGCGGGCATGAGCAGCATCGGATAGTAAAACGAGCTGCCCGATGCGCGCGCCTTATCCAGGCAGTAGCGCTGTGGCGTCATAAGCTGGCCACGCGCCGCACGGCATTGAACAGGCAGCGGATTTTGGCTGCGCCGTCCAGCGAGGGCCGGGAACGCAGGGTGTTGCCGCCCATGGCCTCGATGCGCTCCAGAATCGCCACGCCCCCCTCCCAAGTCACCGCCAACTCCATGTTCAGCGGCCAGGCGACCCGCTCCAGCAGCGGCAGGCCGTTATCGAACAGCGCGCGGGTCTCGGCGGTGAGCGACAGCATCATCTCGGCGGCGGCGGCGGAGAAGCGGCGCTGCAGGATCATCGACTCCTCCACCCCAAAACGCGCCATCTCTTCACGCGGGATGTAGAGCGGACGCCCCTTCCAGGGATCCTGACCCAAATCCTGCCAGTGGTTGGTCAGTTGCAGCGCGGTGCAGATGGCGTCGGAATAGGGCAACAACTCCGGGTCGGTCTCACCCGCCAGGTGCAGCACGATGCGCCCCACCGGATTGGCTGAGAAGCGGCAGTAGTCGTCCAACTGCTCAATGGTGTCATACCGCTTGTTGGTGACGTCCATGCGGAACGCCACCAACAGATTACGCAACAACTCCGGCGGCAGCTCGGTCTCTTCCAGGGTGTGGGCCAGGGCGCGGAACACCGGATGATCGGCGCGCCCCTCGGTGGCGGCCTCCAGGCGGCGGTCCCAGTCGTCGAGCAGTTGCAGCTTGTCGTCGTCGCTGTGGCCGGGCATGTCGGCGAAATCATCGGCCAGACGCGCAAAGGCGTAGACCGCGTGCAGATGGTGGCGAATCGACTTGGGCGCCAGCATCGAGCCCACCGGAAAGTTCTCCGGATGGCTCTTGACCACCTGTCGGCAGTAGTCGAAATCCCCCGCCACCGCCGCCGGGATGCCGCCCCATGTACTCATGTCGCAACGGCCTCGGCGGCGGCGCCGCCATCCACGGTAACCTGATTGCGGCCGCCGCTTTTGGAGCGGTAGAGCGCCTCATCGGCGCGTTTGAGCAGCGCGGCGGGGGTGATCTCCCCATCCAGCAGCGCCAATTCGCTCACCCCAAAGCTGGAGGTGACGGTGAGCTCCTGCGCATTGGTTTTGAAGCAGAGCTTGGCCACGTCCTGGCGCACCTTCTCGGCGATGGCGGCGGCGCCGTGGGCGTCGGTCTCCGGCAGGATGATGGCGAACTCCTCACCGCCATAGCGGGCCAGAATGTCCGATTGGCGGATCATCTTGCCTGCGCGTTCGGCCACGGTGATGAGCACCTTGTCGCCCACCAGGTGGCCGTAGTTGTCGTTGACCTTTTTGAAGTGGTCCAGATCGAACAGAATAACCGACAGCGCTTCGCCATGGCGCTGGCAACGGGCGAACTCCCGCGCCAGATGCTCATCCATGGCGCGTCGGTTGGCCGCGCCGGTGAGCGGATCCTTCAAGCTCTCGGCGCGGGTGCGCTCCAGCTCCGCCTCCAACTCGCGCATGCGGTTTTGGGTCTCCACCAGATGCGCCTGATTGATGGCCAACTCGTCGGTGAGCGCCTCGGTCTCGCTCATCAGCGACTCGGCTTCGGAGAGCAGCACATTACGCAACTGCTCCAGATCGCTCACCTCATCGCTGCCGCGAATGCGGCTGATGGTCCCGCCCAGTCGACCGGTAAAGCCGCCAGCGGTCTCATGCAGCAGATCCAGCCGATCGGCCAACTCCGCCAGCAGCTCCAGCAGCATGCGCCGCTCGGCGCGGCGCTTCTCACGCAGAGCGTCGCTCTCTTCAAGCAGACGCGTGCAGAACGCCGCCAGTTGCAGATCCGCCGCCGCCGGATCACTGATCTCCAGCAGCGCCGCGCTCTCGCGCCCCACCCAGGTTTCGTCCCCATCCAGGGCCGCCAGGCCGCGTAGCAACTGCTCGATGCGTCCCCGCAACGCCTGCGTCGCGCCGTCAGAAGCCGATTCGCCGCCGCCTTCGGCCATGCGCGCGCGCAACCGCTCCGCCAGGGTCAGCAGCGTCTGCAGTTGTCCATCCAACTCTTTTTCAGCGCGCGCTTTGCGCAGCGTGCACGCCAGTCGGTCGGCCTCCGCCTGCCCCTCGTGGTCGCCGCGCAGCAGCGGCTTAAAACCCTTCTCCAGCGCCGCCAACAGCAGACGCCCCAGCGGCTGGGCGGCCACATCGGCCCCCAACGCCTCTTTAAAGATACGATCCTTGAGCAGGCGACGAGCGCGATCGCGATCCGAGTGCTTGCCGTCAAAATAGTCCAGCACGAACCCCAGATCGGCGTCTGCGCTTGCCGGCTCTTCCTTTTTGCGCCGCAACTTCAGAGGGAATTCCATCTCGCCAACTGCTCCCGCCACACAGCGAATACGCCGCTGCCGCCAAAATGAAACATCAACCACTCCAGCGGCGCATCGGGCCAACGCGCGCGCATGATCTCTTCCACATCATCGCCCACTTCGCACACCAGCACGCCGCCTTCGGTGAGATAATCCGGCGCTTGGCGCAGAATCGGCTCCACCAGCCACAAACCGTCCGCCCCCGCCTCCAAAGCGATGGCCGGTTCGCGCTTGAACTCCGCCGGCAACCCCGCGTACACCGCCGTGGGCACATAGGGGGGGTTGGTGACGATCAGATCGTAACATGCGCGGTGGGCGGCCTGAAACAGATTCGACGCCATCACCTGCACCCGCTCGCCCACGCCGTGACGTTCACAGTTGATGCGCGTCACTTGCAACGCCCCGGCGCTGATATCCAGCGCATCCACCTGCGCCTCAGGAAACGCATGGGCCAGAGCGATGGCCAGACAGCCGCTGCCGGTGCACAGATCCAGAATGCGGCGCGGTTTGCGTCCGTGGGTCAGCGCCAGGAACCCCTCGTCGTCATCCAGAATATTCTCAATGCGCGAACGCGGAATCAGCACGCGCTCATCTATATAGTAAGAGCGCCCGGCAAACCACGCCTGTTGCAACAGATAGGGCATGGGGATGCGCTCATCGATGCGCTGGCTCAGCAGCGCCTGCACGCGCGCGTCGGCGGCCGCATCCGGCGCCTCGCCCAGACGCGCATCCAGTTCGTCGAGGGTCAGCCCCAACACATGCGCCACCAACAGCTCCGCCTCCGCCAACGGCTCCTGCCAGCCATTATCGAAGCTCAGATCCGCCGCGTCCAACGCCTCAGCCACTGCGGCGACCCAGGCGTCCACCCGCGCGGCGCGCGGCTGAAAACGGAGAGAGGACGATGAATTATTGTTCAATTTACCCATAATGGCGCGCTTTTTGTATTTAACTTAATGTTGACGCCGTGCGGCCCCTATCATGGCCCATGCGCCAGGATGCGGGCAAGCGCTGGTCGACAACCGCGCAAACCCCAGCAAAACCGGGGCGGTTACGCAGTATGCGAAAAAAAATGCGTGTCTGCGTAATGAGCGGTTGCCGCAGTGGGCGCCGTGGCGTACTCTGGCGTTGGATTTTTGACAGCTACGCCATAACAAGACACAACAAGACACATTCTGGATGCAATGACGCCGTGCTCAGGGAACGAGCGTTGAATTCTTGACAAAACTGCGGCGTCCACGCCACTCGGCGATTTGGACCCATCGGGGGGATAACGTGTACGGCATTATCGGCAGCGCGCCCAGCATGCAGCAGCTCTTCAAACTGATCGAACGGGTCGCCATCAAGGACTCCACCGTTCTGATTCAGGGCGAATCCGGCACCGGCAAGGAGCTGATCTGCAAGGCGATTCATCAAGCATCCCCACGCAAGGACCAGCCTCTGATCGCAGTCAACTGCGGGGCCATCCCCGAAGATCTGCTCGAATCGGAGCTGTTCGGCCATGTGCGCGGCGCCTTCACCGGCGCGGCCAACACCCGTCCAGGCCGCTTTGAACTGGCCAATAACGGCACCATCTTCTTAGACGAAATCGGCGACATGAGCCCCAAGCTGCAGGTCAAGATGCTGCGGGTGCTGCAGGAGAAGGTGATCGAGCCGGTGGGCGCGGTGCAGTCCAAGAAGGTCAATGTGCGCGTGGTGGCCGCCACCCACAAGGATCTGGAGAAGATGGTCGCCGACGGCGACTTCCGCGAAGACCTCTTCTATCGCCTCAACGTGGTGCCCTTGCACGTGCCGCCCCTGCGCGAGCGTCTGGACGACCTGCCCGCCCTGATTGACCACTTCCTGGCCAAATGCGCCAAGAACCAGGGCCATGAGATCAATCTCGCCTTCGGCAAAGAGATCTACGAGGCCTTCAACCGCTATGAGTGGAAAGGCAACATCCGCGAGCTGGAGAACCTGGTGGAGCGCCTGACCATCCTCGCCGATGACGAGGTGGAGTTGACCGACCTGCCGCAGAAGATCGTCGGCGGGCAGGCGCGCCCGGCCAGTTCTGATGACCGCATCCCCGCCTCGGCGTTCAAGATTCAGTATGAATCCGACGGCAGCACCGACTTCAACCGCGAGGTGGAGTCCTACGAAAACCGCTTGATTCTCGATGCCCTGAACCGCACCGGCTGGAACAAGAACAAAGCCGCCCGGCTGCTCAATCTCAACCGCACCACCCTGGTGGAGAAGATCAAGAAAAAGGGGTTGGAGCGGGAAGAGGGCGCCCAGGAGAACGCCTGACATGCGCGCCCCTTCCGTCATCGCTGTGCGTTGGCCCCTGCTTGCGCTGCTGACGCTGACTCTGTTGTGCGCGCCGAGCCCGGCCTGGGCGCTGTTCACCAAACTCAGCCATACGCTGCTGCCCGGCGGCGCCGGCGACCAACTCAGCTTCCGCATTCCCAACGGCGCCAAACCGCCCAAATGGGAGTTGCTGCGTCCGCGCACCCTGCGGGTGGAGATCGCCGACCTGCTCTCCCTGCCCCACACCGAGGTCAACCCGGCGCGTTCGCGCTACGTCAACGGCGTGCGCATCGAACCGATCCCCGGACGTATGGGCATCTACCTTTATATCGATCTCAAAGCGCCGTTTCTGCTGTTCCGCGATGGCGTCGTCCAGCCCAAATTCGGCGCTGGCTCCCTCTACCATCTGACCATTGAGGCCAATCCCAAGCCCAATCCTCAGGAGGCCACCCGCCTGCTGGGCGCGCGTATTCTGCCCGGTCGCGACGGCACTTTGCTGGTGATTGAACACACCGGCTCAGGAAAATTGGCCGCACAGGAGATGGACCAGGAGAAACATGTCGTGCGCCTGCGCTGGAACGGCGCCGCTATCGACCCGCGCTGGCGCAATCTGGCTCCGCAGGGTTTGATCCAATCCGTCAGTCTGTATGAGTTTGCGCGCAATCAGGTGGAGATGGAGCTGGCCTTGGCGCCGGAAGCGGTCAAAACGCTGTTCCACGCCGACCCGGCCAGCGGCACATTGATCGTGGAGATGCGTCGCGAACGCTCATTGGGCCGGGATGAGGACGCCAAGGCGATTTTGGCCCTGCGCCGCTCCTCCCTGGAGCGCGGCGCGGCCCTGCCGCTCAACCGTCTGACCCCGGTGTTTCAGGTCACCGAAGAGCCGGTGGACGTGGGCGGGCAGATGCTCGACGAGGGCTTCTTCTACGACAACGCCGAGACCGCCGCCAAGGATCTGCGTTTTGACAAAGCGCGCGCGTTCCTCGACAAACTCACCGAAGTCTTCCCCAACACCGCCAACCGGGAGTTGATCGACTTCCGCAAGGTGGAGTTGGCGCAGCGCATGAACTGGCGCCCCGGCTGGCTGCTGGACGAGCTCAACACCGCCATGGCGCGCCACCCCAACAACTACCGCTACCCAGAGTTTCGTCTGCTGCAGTTGCAACTGCTCAATGACGCGCACCAGTACAACTCCGCCAAAGCGGTGGCCGACGACCCCAACCTGCCGCAGAATGATCCGCGCGTCACCTTGGAGCGCGGGCGCATCCTCATGGGCATGGAGATGCTCGAGGAGTCCGAGCGTTTCTTCAATCTGGTGGCGCGGGATCCGGACGCCTCCGACGCCACCCGCGCGCGGGCCAATCTGTATCAGGCCCTGGCCGCCAACAAGAGCGAAGAGTTCCACCGCGCCAGCATGATCGTGCGCGCCATTCCGCCGGAACAGCTCGCCCTGCTGAATAACGATCCGGTGGACGCCCTGGCGCTGGCGGATATCTACTACGCCAACCGCGACTATGGCGATGCGCTGAGCCTCTACACCCGGCTGATCACCACCTATCCCGACACCGACGCCGCCACCCCGTGGGCGATGCTGCGTGCGGCGCAGAGCCACCGCTATCAGAAGCGCATCCCCGATGCGTTGACCATGCTGGATGTGCTGGAGACCCGTTTCCCCAAATCCGGCGCCGTGCCCTGGGCGCGCATCTTCCGTATTCAGATTGACGAAAAGCCCTCCATTGAGGACCGCATCAAAGCCATCGACGAGCTGGTGAAGGATGTGCCCATCAGCGACGCCATCGCCGAGGCCTACCTGACCAAGGCGCAACTGCAAGGCGAAGGCGGGCAGTATCTGGCCAGCCTGGAGACCCTCAAACGACTGCTGGTCTACACCTCGCGCAAGAGCCATCTGCAGAAGGCCGACCGCCTCAAGCGGCTCTATTTGACCGAGGGCATGCAGCACGCTTTGGACAATCGCCGCCCCGAATACGCCCTGCTGCTGGGCGAATCCCATGGGACCGATTGGCGCGGTTTGAAATCCTATGAGCAGGCGCGACTGCTACTGGCTGAAGCGATGTTGCGCATGGGTCTGTATAGCGATGGTCTGGCCGCTCTGGGCGGCATGGTGCGCCCCCCAGCCCCGCAGTTGAGCAAGCTGGGCGAGGAGTTGCGCGCCAATCAGTTCATCCCGCTGATGGAGGATGCGCGCGGCCAGGTGGAGGTCGCTCCGGCGGCGGCGCGGGTGCGCTTGGATGAAGCGGCGCGTCAGCTCTCGGCGCAGAACTGGAAAGCGGTGTTGATGCTGCTGGACAAGATTCCGCCGGAATCGCTCAATCAGGATGAGCGCGCCGATCGTTTGCGCTATCTGGCGCGCGCCGAAGCGGAACGCGGTCGTTTCCCCCAAGCGGTGAACGCTCTGGAGCGACTGCTGTTCGGCAAGCCTGTGGGCGCTGGTCATGACGCCTATCAGTACGCCACCGTGTTGCAGGCGTGGAAGGGCGATGATAAGGCTCTACCCGCCTTTCAGGAGGCGGCCAAGGGCGAAGACAATGAGGTCCGCGCCTTGGCGCGCATCCGCATTGGCGATATCCTGCAGCGACGCGGCGACTTGGCGGGAGCGGAAGCCTCCTACCGCGAGGCGTCGCAGATCGACCCCAACGCCCCGTGGGGCAAGATGGCGCTGGAAAACGCCGATCAACTCAAACTGGTGTTACAGCAGGCGGCGCGTTAAGCCATGAGTATGGGAAGCGACACAATTTTGATGGTGGGCGGCGCCAACGCCGCCATGAACGCCCTGGCCGGGCAGGTGCGCGGCGCGGGCAAGAGCGTGGAGAACGCCGCTGACGGCGATGCCGCCAAGCAGAGCCTGCGCGGGGCCCAGAGCGGTCTGGCGGTGGTGTGTCTGGATACCGTGCCCGATGCGCTGGATCTGATCCGCGAGCTGACCTTCCTGTTCCGGGGTCTGCCGATTCTGGCCGCCAGCGCCGAAGCCACGGTGCATCTGGCCAAGGACGCTATCGACGCCGGCGCGGCGGATCTGCTGGTGCTGCCGGTGGATGCGCCCACTTTGAGCGCGGCGCTCAAACAGTACGCCGGGCGCTTCTTCGATCCCGAATTGGGTCGGGGGCGCAAGTTGGCCACCGCCGACCCGCAGATGCAGAAGATGCTCACCCAGGTGCGTCGGGTGGCCAAATCCAAGGCCACGGTGCTGATTCAGGGCGAATCCGGCACCGGTAAGGAGTTGATGGCGCGCTTCGTCCATCAGGTTTCCGACCGCGCCGAGCAGCCGTTTATCGCCATCAACTGCGCCGCCCTGCCGGAGAACCTGCTGGAGTCGGAGCTGTTTGGTCACGTCAAAGGGGCCTTCACCGGCGCCACCTCCGACCGCAAGGGCAAGTTCCTGCAAGCCAATGGCGGCACCATCTTCCTGGACGAAATCTCGGAGATGTCCCTGCCCCTGCAAGCCAAACTGCTGCGGGTGTTGCAGGAGCGCGAAGTGGATCCGGTGGGCGGCAAATCCCCCATTGAGCTGGATGTGCGCGTGGTGGCCTCCACCAACCGCGATCTCAAAAACTACGCCGCTGATGGCAATTTCCGCGAAGACCTCTACTTCCGTCTCAACGTCTTCCCGGTGCAACTGCCGCCGCTGCGTAAGCGTCCCAAGGACATCCTGCTGCTGGCCGAGGTGTTCCGCAATCGCTTTATTGAGGAGTTTGGCCGCAACGATATCACCTTCTCCGACGATGCGCGCATGGCTATGGCCAGCTACCCCTGGCCGGGCAATATCCGCGAACTGGAGAATGTGATTCAGCGCGCCCTGTTGGTGGCTGAAGGCAACCACATCAAGGCTGCGGACTTGATGATCGACTTCGAAGTCGCCACCCCCATCCCAGTAGGCGACACTTCGCCGATCCCGGAAGATCTGATCAGCGTGCCGGTGGGCGCCACGGTGCGGGAGATGGAGGAGATCCTCATCCGCCGCACTTTGGATGAAGTGGATGGCAACCGCACCCGCGCCGCCGAGATCCTTGGCATCAGCATTCGCACCCTGCGCAACAAGCTCAACGAGTACGCTGCGCGTCTGCCCGACGGCGCTGTAGACAACTACTATTGAGCGGCGTCGCGCCGCTCCGGTTTTTCGGGACGATGAAAGAGACTGGGGCTTCGCCCCAGACCCCGACCAGGGCTTTGCCCTGGACCCACGAGGGCGCCGCCCTCGACCCGGCAGGGCTCTGCCCTGCACCCGCCAGGGAAATGATTTCCCTGGACCCTCGTTAGTTTGCCTTGGGAGCATACTTGGATATTGTGTGCTAAATTTTGATATCCAATTCTCTTTTCCACAGGCTTTCAGGGACGCATTGCATGAGCGGCTCCTCCTCCCCCAGTAAGACACAAATTGCTTGTCGTTGCGCCGGTCGTATGGCCATCGGCGCGGTGGCGGCTGTTGTGGTGATATTCCTGCTGCAGTGGCTCACCTCCCCCGCCCCCACACTGGACCCGGGTTTGACCGAACGCGACAGCGTATTGCGCAATGCCCAACGGGTGCTGTTGCCCACCTCCTATTGGAACTGGAAGACTGAGAGTCTTGACGACCAGCTTGCGGCGGCGAAGGCGGAGTTTGAGTCCAAGCAGGCGGCCTATATAGCGCAAGCGCGTGAGCAGCGTGCGGCGATTGAGGCGGTGCGGGCCAAGGGGGCCAGCGCTGAGGAACGGGCGGCGCGCAAGGCGACATTGGCTGAGAATCGTGAGAAGACGACCAAGTTGCGGGATGCGGCGAGGGAGTCGGAGTTGATGGTCAGGGCCCTGGTGAAGCGGACGAGGCAGGCGAGCCAGGCGCTAAACGAGGCCAGATGGTAGGCAAAGGGCCAAAAGTGTTTGCGTGACAGACGAGACGCCAGCGCTATGTAACGTGCCGCCGACTGGTCGGCGGCGGGGTCTGGGGCCTGCGGCCCCAGCGGGTGTGGGCGGCGCCCACGGTGTGGCAGTTGTCTTTGGCCGTTTCCCCACAGAACAAACCGCGAGCCAGTACGCAGTGTGAAATGGGCGCGGAACGTGCAGCCAGCAAGGAGGTCGTCGGGGAAACGGCGGTGAGCGATATGTCGGCGCAGCCGACAGGAGCGAATGCCTTAGGGCTTTATATACAGGAAATACTTTGTGCTTATTTATAGTATCTTTTCACCACATTGAGACCATGAGCGCAATAACTGAAACAGACAATCCAAGAATCGATATTACTAAAGCAATATTGCTGCGCTTAACATTTGCTCTATAATCCTTAATAGCCCAGTTTCTTTCCGCCAGTGCGACAGGGTCAACAGAAGGACCCATACTGCTTATATACGGGTCGTCCCTATCATTCTTTGATCTAACATAGGCGCTTTTACAGTGCTTCCTTGATATACCATCCTTCTCTTCCTCATCATAAATTACCCATCCCCAATAAACACAGTATGAATTATGTCCATTAATTGAGCTCTTGATGCGGTAATGGCAGATTCGACAAGGCGGACCGCTACTATTCTTTTTTACTGCTTTCATATTATCATCCGACCTCATATTAATATGTTCAGATTTTAACAAGACTCACTTTTCGGAATTCGCTGGAATTCCGGGGACGAGTTCGCTGGAATTCCGGGGACGAGTTCGCTGGAATTCCGGGGACGAGTTCGCTGGAATTCCGGGGACGAGTTCGCTGGAATTCCGGGGACGAGTTCGCTGGAATTCCGGGGACGAGTTCGCTGGAATTCCGGGGACGAGTTCGCTGGAATTCCGGGGACGAATTCGCTGGAATTCCGGGGACGAATTCTCTGGAATTCCGGGGACGGGCGCCTAATTCAACCCCCGCCCGCAAACACTTTTCAACTTTTCCAAGCTTCGAGTCTTAGGGCAGTTCGCCGTCCTGCGGACGACGGCCCCTGCGGGGCCTGCTCACCTGCCGTTTCCCCATTTGCCTGCCTACGGGCTCCACGTTTCGCGCTTCACATCGAACTCTCTGCTGGCGCCAGCTTTGTTCAGTGGGGAAACGGCAACTGCCAAAGCAACTGCCACACCGTGGGCGCCGCCCACACCCGCTGGGGGCAGCGGCCCCCAGACCCCGCCGCCGACCAGTCGGCGGCCAATTTTACTCCGTTCTGGCCCGCTCACTGTCCCTGAAAATAGACCGGCGGCGGCGGCTTCTGGAACGACACCGGCGGCGGCGGCGGACTATCATTCCACCGCGTATAGGTCACCACCGACTCATCCAACACAGGCTCCCGCATAATCAAAATCACCGCCTCATACTTGGGCACATGGAACTCACTCTCCACCTTCTTACGCAGCAAGCCCTTTTTCACATGCCGCTCCACCAACGGCTCTTGCAGGATATAGCCATAGCAGCGGTCGCCCGCATCCACGCAGGTCAAAATGCCGTCCGGCTGCTCACTGCGCGTGCGCGGATCATAGTCGAAATAGGCGCGAATCTGCGCCTGATCAATCCGGTGCACGCTATTGCTCAACTGCGGGTCGATGCCCAGATTGTGCAGCTGCGCCAAGGTGGTGCTGAACGGAATCACGCGATCAAAATTACCCTTGCCGCGCCCGCCCAGATCCCACGGTTGAATGACCTCTTTTTCCACAGCCGTATCCTCGGACTTTTTCGAACCGCCGGTCATGGCGCAACTACTCAGCCCTAAAGCCAAAGCAGCCAGTGCAATCATTCGGCTCTTTCCGCTGATCCTCATAGAAATGCTCCATCCAAAATTTCATCATCCTCGACGTCATCACCTCCTGCCCACAATGGGGCACAAAGCTAAGCTAACGAGGGTCCAGGGAAATCATTTCCCTGGCGGGTCGAGGGCAGCGCCCTCGCGGGTCCAGGGCGGCGCCCTGGTCGGGGTCTGGGGCGAAGCCCCAGTCTCTCCACTCTTCTCAGCATTTCACTGCTTAATAAACGCAAACGTCCGCGCCAGTGTAACCGGCGCGGACGTCATGTGACCAGCGGGATTGCGTGGAATCAGCGCGCTTGCGCCGTCATCGCGGCGGGCGGCGGACCGACGCGCACCAGTCGGAAGCCCAACGACGCATGCTTCAACTGCGGCGGCAGACCGTGGCGACGGCTGGCGCGCAGCGACTCATCCCCCTGACTACGCCAGCTACCGCCACGCACCGCGCGGTTGGGGCTGTCAGCGTCGCCATGGGGGTTGCGCAGTCCGTCGCGACGACTGGCGATCTTGTGGAAATTCTCGCGGTAGCCGTCGGCGGTCCACTCCAGCACATTGCCGGACATATCATACAGACCCAACGCATTGGGGGCCTTGCCGCCCACCGGCTGGGTGCCCAACGGGGCATTGCCATTATGCCACGCCACCACATTGCTGGAGCCGCCGCAGGGACGATCCGCCGGACCGCCCGCGCGGCAGGCGAACTCCCATTCGGCTTCCGTCGGCAGACGATAGCGCGCGCCATCCGTGGACGCGGCATTCAAACGCCGCACGAACTCCTGCACGTCGCTCCAGGAGACCTGCTCCACCGGGTAGTTGGGACCGTTGCGAAATTGCGACGGGTTTTTCTTCATCAAGCGGGTCCACTGCTCCTGAGTCACCTCAAACCGCCCCATCCAGAAGCCATCCACACAAACGCGATGGGCAGGGGTCTCGGCGCGGGTGATCTCCGCGCCATTGGCGCCCATCTTATAGCAGCCGCCCGGCGCCCAGGCGAAGGTGACGCCCGAACGCGGCTCCTGGAATAGCGCCGCCATGGCCGCGCGCGGCGACGGCGCGGCGGGCTTGCTCTGCGCCACGGCCTTTCTCATCGGCGCAGGTTGCACGCGCGACGGCGTCACGCGCTGGGCGCGCGCCTGCTGCACTGGCGGCGCAACGTGGGTGGCGCGCGGAAATGAAAACGCCCCCGAAACGGGGGCGGCGGCGGCTTGCGGCTTGAGCGGAGCGGACCGGTTATGCCCCATGGTGGGCGGCGTAACCGATTTGCTCGGCGGCGCCGATCCCGGCGCGGCTTGCGCGGCGGGGATCGGGCCATCATAAGCGTCCGGCGGCGTCAAAGCGCCTTCGATGTTGGCGGCCGGGGCCGGCGGAACCGGCTCCATGGGCGCGGTGGGAACCACCGGCAGCAGCACTTCAGGCGCCGGAGCCGGAGCAATAGTTTCCGTCGGCGAGGAGACTTCCAAAGTCACCGAACGACCGGCGCGCAGCAGTTTCGATTCCGCCGTCTGCGGATCCCAGGAGCGCAGCGCGCCGTCAGGGCTCAGAGTCAGCGGCATGGCGGTCTCTTGTGCATCAAAGGCGACCACCGCCACACCCTCGGGAGGCGCTTGCAGGCTATACCAAGGCTGCCCGGTTTCGGCGTCCCACAGAGTGATGGCGTGATCACGATCGGCGGAGAGCAGACGCTTGCTATCGCGGGAGAAGGCCAGCGAAGCCACCGGGCCGTTGTGGCCTTGCAGCACGCTCACCGGCTCACGAGTGGTGGTGTCCCACAGGATGATGGCGCCCGCGCCGTCAGCGGAAGCCATGCGCTTGCCGTCAGGCGAGAAGATCAGGCGGGTGATGTGCCAAGTGTGGCCTTCGAACACGCCCACCTCTTCACCGCTCACCGACTCCCAATGGTGGATCAGGCGCGGATCGGCGGTATCCACCGACACCGCATAGCGGCGGTCGGGGGCGAAGCTGATCAGACGGGTTTCACGCGGTTGAATGCGCAGAATGCGACCGGACTTGGCGTCCCACAGACGCACCGTGGAGTCGGCCCCGCCGGTGAGCACAAAGCGCCCGTCCATGGAGAAGCTGACCGCCTGCACCACCCCGCCATGACCGCCCAGAGTCGCCTCCAGTTTGCCGGTGGCGGCGTCCCACAGACGCGCGGTGCGGTCGTTGCCGCCAGTCACCACGCGGCGACCGTCGGGGGAGAAGCTGATGGAGGTCACGCCGCCTTGATGGCCGCGCAGACGCGACAGCAATCCGTTGTTGGTCAAATCGCGCACCGCCACCGAGCCGTCGGGTTCGGCTTCGGCCAGCAGACGACCGCCGGGAGAGAAGGTGGCCGGGATATGCGCTTCCACAGGAACCATGGGCCCCAGGGGCGCTAACATGGAGGTCTGCTGCTGCATGCCCGCCGGGGCCAGACCATTGACCGGGGCCAGACCATTGGCGTGCGCCATCGGCGCGATAAGGGCCGCAGGCATCACTGCGGCGGCCACCAGAGTAAACAACCGTTTTAAGCTGACCATGGCGTCATGTTCCGGGTTGGTGGGCGCAACGTTTCGCGGACATTGCGCGCCGTTTTTACCGCGTTAACACGCTATCTGAGTGCGTCAGACAAGGCTCGTTTCGACACTTTTGCCGTCGAACTTGACGCATTTTTCGCATCTTATGCAAATCCGCTGGCGACCGCAGCCTGAACCGGCAGCCGCAAAATATTTAGCATATCCCATAAAATCATAAACTTAAACATATTCACTACAGGCGAACAGCGCCAATGCACCGTGCGCCTCGTCATATTGCGTATCAAGGATTGTGCCGATTTCTCATCGCTGGGGGCAAGCGAATTTTCCGTTACAGCATCGCCACAGCCTGTGCGCCACAAGACGCCATGCCTTTGGCGATGATTTCTGGCACACTGTGGCGCGCCATGACCGCCCTGTTTCCACTTGATGCGGCGCTGGCGGGGCTGTTCGCCTCCGCCTTCATCGCCGCCACCCTCTTCCCCGCCTCCTCAGAAGCGCTGCTGGCGGCGCTGCTGCTGCAGGACGCCCACAATCCGTGGCTGCTATGGGGCGTGGCCACCCTCGGCAACGGCCTGGGCTCGGTGGTCAACTGGATGCTCGGCGCGTGGCTGATCCGCTTTGCCGACCGGCGCTGGTTTCCGGTCTCGCCGCAAGCGCTGGCGCGCGCCCAGGAGCGCTTCGCCCGCTATGGGGTGTGGAGCCTGCTGTTCGCCTGGGTTCCCCTCATCGGCGACCCCCTCACCGTGGCCGCCGGCGCCCTGCGGGTGCGGCTCTGGCTATTTTGCGTGTTGGTATTTTTCGGCAAAGGGGCGCGATATGCTATCATTGCCGGTCTGTTCCATCCGGATGTGTCGTCCGGTCTGTTTGGCGCCTTCTGGTACTGAGCGCCGCTGAACCGTTGGGGAGTATCTTGAAGATGTCCGTCACCATCTATCACAATCCGCGCTGCTCCAAGTCGCGCCAGACGCTGCAACTGCTGCAAGAGCGCGATGAAGAGATCACCGTGGTTGAATATCTGAAAACCCCGCTGGACCGCGCCGGGCTGGAGCAGGCGTTAACAATGCTGGGGGAGGAGGATCCGCGCGCCATGATGCGGGTGAAAGAGGCCGAATATAAGGAGCAGGGGCTGGGCGACGCCGCAGTGACCCGCGAGCAGCTGCTCGACGCCATGGCCGCCACCCCCAAATTGATGGAGCGCCCGCTGGTGGTGAAGGATGGCAAGGCGGCTCTGGGACGCCCGCCGGAGAAGGTGCTGGAGATCCTGTGAACGCACGGCCCCACTGGCGCCGCCGCTGGACCCATGTGGGCGGCGCGCTGCTGCTGTGCGTCACTCTGAGCGCCTGCGGCAATATCAAAGAGGGCATCGTCGGCGTCGGCAAAGGGGTGGGTCGGGTGGCCAACTGGCTGCACCCGGACCAACCGCCCCTGCCCATCTCCGTCGATATTCCCCAGGAGTTGGCGCAGATGCCTCGCGCCATGCTCAAGCTAGGCGACAGCTCCGAATATGAGGGCACGGTGGACGCGGACGGGCTGCGCCACGGTTACGGCATGCAGGTTTGGCCCGACGGCGCGCGTTACCAAGGCGCGTTTGAACATGGCGAACGCACCGGCAACGGCGTCTTCGTCTGGCCCTCGGGCAGCCGCTTTGAGGGCGGTTTCCTCAATGGCAAGCGCCATGGCCCCGGCGTGTTCGTGTGGCCCAACGGCTCGCGCTATGTGGGCGAGTACGTCAATGGCAAACGCCACGGCCAGGGCAGCTTCTACCCGGCGGGCGAGACCGTGGTGGTGTGCCAGGAGGCCCCCCGCGAGGAGACCCAAACCTGGAATCGCGGCCAACTGGTGGCCCGCGCCCCCGCCGCCACTCAGCGCAACGCCATCGATCCCGAGCAGATGGGCCAGGCCGACGCCATGGGCTCGGCCTGGAGTCAGCGGGAGTTGACCCTGCCCCCACCCCGCCTGCGGTGATCGCTCTGCGCACCGAAGGTGAAACGGTGGAGCAACTGCCCCACGACCCCAACGCCTCCGCCCTGCCCATCCCGGCGCAAACAGAGATGCCCAGCCAATCGGCCCATGACGTCACCCGCCAGCCGCAACCGGCGCAGTCGCTGGGGATGCAGGCCAAGCGTGACGCCGCGCCGCAAGCGCAACCAGCCAGCGCCCCCGCATCGGGCCTGCCGGCGCAATCCGACGCCGATGCCTCCGCCAAACGCCCGCAATCCGAACAGGAGGCGGAGTTCGTCGCCTCCATGACCGCTGGGGATGAGGCGCTGGCGCAGCGCCCGGCGGCGTCGCTGGAGGAGCTGATGCAGCGCGCCGGTTCGGTGCAGGTGTCAGCGGCGCCCATCGCCACCCGCCCCCATGAGCGCGACGCCGCCAAAAGGCAGTCCAAAATGGTCGCCGATGCGCCGGATATCTCTGGCGTGTGGCGCTCCGGCCAGGATACAGCGCAGCCGCAGCAGCGCAATCTGTGGCACGACCCGCTCATCGCCATGGGCTATGTGAAGATCCCCGGCGGCTGCTACCCCATGGGCGACATCAATGGCCAAGCCAATGAGTTGCCGGTGCACGAAGTGTGTGTGGACGACTTCTGGATGGCGCGCCATGAGGTGACGCGCAAACAGTGGACCCGCGTGATGGGCAAGGCCCGCGCCAGCGATTCGGTGATTCAGAATCGCCAACAGAGGGAGAATGACGAGCAGGGCGACCACCCGGTCACTCAGGTCTCCTGGCACGATGTGCAGACCTTCATTGACCGTCTGAACAACTCCGGCGCCGGGCATTTCCGCCTACCCACCGAGGCCGAATGGGAGTACGCCTGCCGCGAGGGGGGACGCAAGCAGACCTTCTGCGGCGGCGAGGATCTCGACTCCCTGGCGTGGCACAGCGGCAACAGCGGACGCGAGAGCCACCCGGTGGCCACCCGTGCGGCCAACGCCTTTGGCCTGTTCGACATGACCGGCAACGCCTGGGAGTGGGTCAACGACTGGTACGCCAAGGACGCCTATCGGGTCTCGGCGCGACGCAACCCCACCGGTCCCGGCACAGGGCGCGAAAAGGTGTTTCGCGGCGGCGGCTATCTGAGCAACGAACGCTATTTGCGCGCGGGCGTGCGTTACTATTTCCCACCGGATCGCCGCTTCAATCTGCTCGGTTTCCGCTTGGTGCGCATGGCGGAACCGTTTACCGGGCAGTCCAAATATAGTCGCTAGCATTCAAAACTGAACATTTGGGCGCTGGAAGATATCGAGGGCTCCGCCCTCGAGCTCCCAAGATCAACAGCCACACCGTGATTCGGGCCATCCACCCCCGCCGGCCCCCACCCTCGGGCTCGCTGCGCGAGTCCGATTTGGCGTTCCTGCCAAATCGTGGGCGCCGCCCTGGATTGCACACCATTGGCGCTGGGGCCGCAGGCCCCAGACCCCGCCGTCGGCCAGCCGACGGCCAATAGTTAGCGCAAGCTGTACCTACGTCACGCAAACATTGGACGTTCTGTGCAGTTTTGGGTTTGACTCACTATATATCAGCAGAGCGCGCGCTGACTCTATTGTCGGAAAATTGACGAGTTCTCTCCCGCCATAAAACTGGCGCCGAAAAACTCTTCGCCACCGGTTGCGCGCCACGGGTATTTGCCAGAGTTTTGACAAACCCAACACGCCACCCGCTGCTTGTGTAGTCATTACGTCAAAGAGCCCCCATTTCTTGCGAGATGGGGGCTTTTTTATCCCTGTGCGCGAATGGATCAGAGACCCATCAGGCTCACAGCAGTTGGGCGCTCTCATCGGTCAAATTGCCCGCTTGAGTCTGCAGGGCTTGACCGCTGTTATTGAGCAGTTCATTAAGCACCTCATCCACCAGATCATTGATGGCGCGATTCACCGGTTCGCCACTGCTGATGGAGACGGTGTCGCCCGCCGCAGCGTGGGCCTGTTCACTGTCACGGGCGCCCATGGTCATGGCTTGAGCCTGGACGGAAGCGCTTTGCGCGGCGCTACTGCGCGGTGCGGTTTGCGGAATAACGGACATGCTTCACCTCGTCGTGTGCGTCATCAAATTAAGTGTGCGCGATCAGGCGTTGCGGCCATCGCCGGAGAGCTGCTGCAAACGCAGCGCGGCGGCTTGGAAATCGTGCAAGCGCAAACGCCAGGCGCGATAGTCGGCGGGCGCGGTCTGTTCGCGGCCGCTCTCCAAAGCCTGCGTCAATTGACGCGAGATGGCGGTTAGATCCAGTCCACGCGGGGCCGCCTCGGGCAGCGCGCCGCCCAGCATGCTCTGCATGGCTTGAATATCCGCCGCATCCATGCGGCTGGCCATCTCATCCAACAGCGATTTCACGCCTTCCGGGGCTTGGGAAAAAAATGGCTCCCGGGTCGAGGCGTCGTCCACAGCGGACGGCCCGGACACGGACCCGGAAGCCCCCTCGGAGCCCACTTCCGCGTCCCACGACGCGGTCAGTTCCTGCAACATCGCCATCTCCTCGCGATTGAGCGCCTGTTTCAGGTGTTCCGGCGCAAACCCCAGCGGACGCTCGCCAGCGGCGCCCAGATTGGGGTGGTAGGCGACCGAACGCCCCATGCCATTGGCGGCCATCATTGCGGAGGCCGCATTGAGGCTGGGATAGGCGGTATTGGGCGCAGACGCGTCACCGGCGGCGCGCGCCAACGCCTGGTCGAAACCGACCTGGGAAGCGGCGCCGTTCTTGACGGTGGCGGCCTCTGTGGGCCGGGGGCTTTTGTGCGCCCCGTGGGCGATGGTCAACATGTGCAACCTCCAGTGAGGCATCAGGTTTTATGGCGTTTGCGGCGTGACTGACTCAACGTCAGTTGGCGCCCGCTTCGCCCAGAGCCGCTTCGAAAGCTTCGAGCAGCATATGTCTTTGAATGTAGTCGCCGGGCTTGATCTGGCTACGCGTGTTTTCCAACTCGCGTCGCATGCGGGTCACATGGGCCCGATAGGCGAACTCCGGATTGCTGAAGTCAACGCTGGCGTCACGTTCGGTCCCGTTGATGGCCGAGGCGTAGAACAGACCTTCGAGCATCTTCATTTCGGTATCGGTGAACACCGAGGCCATGCGCTCCCAAGCCTGATGCGCCGCCGCTTCGGCTTGTTGCGGCGGAAAGCTCCATGCGTGTACCGTGCCAACCTCAAACAGCGAATCATCGCGGATCTCATCCACGGTCTGTTGCAGATCCTCATCGACCGGCGCCATGGGCTCGAAAATCCCGCCCGCCAACGGATTGCGCGCATTGATTGCGTCCATCGTGCGTACTCCCTGCTTCATCTTGTTGCCCTCGCCCAATGCTGCGGCGAGGCGGCCAGCCAGTGCGCTCGACTCTCTGGATTGGTCGCTTGTGCGCACGGCCTGTCGGGGAACGGAACGGATTAACAACACCGCCGTCAGCCCTGACAAAGCAATCGTGGCGCCACTCAAATGATCATTCCCGGTATATGAGGGTTATACATTGTTAATCAAAAGGTTTTCCAATCATTGGAATCTGTGTGCCTGCCCCTTGCGTCAAACTTCCGCCATCCTTTCCACAGCGGCGAAATGGCGCGCCACGGCCCCGGCGCAAGCGCGCCCCATCCTGGCCGCACAGCGGAAAAAGGCCGCAGATTTGGGAAAAAATGGGGGCGCTGCTGTCCAAAGTATTGAAGAATGATCGCATCAGAACCGATGCATGGAGGCATGATGCGTCACTTTGCGCGCGCTGAGGGCTGTCCGCGAAACGCCCGCCGCTGCGCCAGTGGCGTCACGCATAGACCAGGAGAGGTCGACGGCGCGCCGCGATGCGCCATCGGCCAATCGACGCCAGCCGCAGTGCGCGCTGGGGTCGCTCGGGAAGGGCTTCCCATGACCGTATGGTACTGTTTAAGCTGCGACTACACCTACGATTCGGAGCAAGGGTCATCCTCCGTCGGCGCGCCGCCAGGCACTGCGTTCGACGCGCTGCCGGACGATTGGCGCTGCCCGCTGTGCGGCATGTCCAAAGAGCATTTTCTCAAAGAGGGCGCCGCCTGCCCCAACGAACTGCCGGAGCTGCAGTGGGATGATTCCGAGGATGAGCCGGTGGATTTGCAAGAGGCCGACGAGGGCGAGACCAATGCGCTGCTGGCGCTCAGAGACGACGAAAAGGAGGAGTGACGCCATGAAGACGCCACTGACCCGCGCCCGCCTGCTGGGACTCATCGCCGCACTGCTGCTGGCGGGCTGCGGCCCCACCGAGATGCACGAATTGGAGATCCGCGGCGGGCTCTACTACAAGAAGGGCGAATCCTCCCCCTACTCCGGTCCGGCGGTGGCCTACTTCCCCACCCGCGACGAGGATGACGACAAGAAGATCTACAAGGAAGCGTTCTTCGCCAATGGCAAACCCGACGGCACCTGGGTGACCTACTTCCACAACGGCGGCCGCAAAGAGGTCAAATACGCATTTGGCAAGATAAACGGCCAAGTGCGGGTGTTTGACGCGCGCAGCAAGGTTCGCGAGGAGACCACCTACGTCAACGGACGCCGTCATGGCGGCCAGACCGCCTTCAACAAAGAGGGCAAACCGGTGGAGAACCACTTCTATAAAGACAACATCCGCCGCCCCTATCTGCAGCCGGGCGAACGCACCGAGTTCAAGGAGTCAGTCAAGGCGGAAATGGAAGCGACCGCAATGGAGAATCAGTAAAGCGCGCGCTCAGATCCAACCCGGCGCAGGGCGTACGGGTCGATCTGATGGCGATTTAGAGCCTCTAAAAATAACGCGCTGCTGGCGCGACCCACGCACCGCTGGGCCGTCGCGACGCCTTCATGTTGCTAGAGATTCTTAGAGGCTGAAGGAGGTGGAGCCGCCTTTTTTGCCCAATCCCAGCGCCTCGCCGCGCAGACGCTTGAGCCAGGAGGACTCATCCTGACGCATGCGCAGGGCGTATTCGCGCTGAAAGTCGGCGAACTCCTGGCTGTGGAAATTGAGGATGCGATAGCGCCCGTCGCCGCAGTGACGACACTGGGTGCCGGAGCTGGCCCAACCGGCGTCGCCGCCTTCGCTGCCGGTGCAGTTGGTCTGTCCGCAGCGCACTTCGCCGCAGTGGCTGCAAACGTAGATGTGCGCGGGGCGACCCCCGCAAATGGGGCAGCGCAGATTGGCCGAACCCAGTTTCTTCTCTTCGCTCATGGTGTGTGCTCCCTCTGGCCGGATTGAACCGGTCTTGCTTTCGGCGCCCTGTGGCGACGCCGTTTGGGATGAATATATAGGACGCGCGCGCGCGCTGGGCAAGGGGCAAATCCCACCTGGCCAGCCTGCGCGCCCATTTTTTGATGCAAAATGCATGCATAAGTTGCATGTTGTGAAAAAACAGTAAGATGGCGCAATCTTACCGAATCTATTCGGACAAATTTTCCGATCTTGCCCACAGTTTTTCCCACCTGTACGGCAAGCTTTGCGCACGATCCCGACCATCTGGGGCAAAACCCGATAGGATGGTTGACGAGGAGACGACGCCTCGCCAAAATGGAAAGGCTGTGGGCGTCCCTATCGGGAACCTCGCGCCACATTATGCTGTCCCTGTGTTACAGTCGCTTTTGGAGGCGATTTTCTCCGACAAAGCGGCATCCATCATTGCCGATGGCCACTTCTATTATTCGCTCAACGCTGAAGGCTGCGCGTCATGATCAAAAAAATTCCGGTTGAGAGCCTTGAGCCGGGCATGTTCGTCCACGATTTCAATAATCAATGGGACGAGAGCCGCGGCGTGGCCCCCGATGGTCTGGACGGTCCCAAAATGATGGCCAGCGATGCCGACGTGCGCGCCGTGCTGGCCCACGGCGAAATTCGCGAACTCTATATCGACACCGACCGCGGCGCCGATGTGGAGGGCGGGCTCTCCCGCGAGGAGATCGAGGCGGAGTTGGCGCAACAGATGATGGAGTTGGGCGACGACGATGACGATTTCGTCCAACCGTTCCAGCCCGACGTGCAAGAGCGCCCCATGGAAGAGGAGATGGAGCACGCCGCCGAGGTCAAGACCAAAGCGCGAAAACTAGTGGGCAATCTCCTCGACGACGTGCGCCTGGGCAAAACCATCACGGTGGGACCGGTCAAGGAGATGATGAAGGAGATGGTGGAGTCCATGTTCACCAACAAGGACGCCATGCTCTCCCTGTCGCTGATCAAATCCAAAGATGAATACACCTTCATGCACTCGGTCAACGTGGGCGTGTTCCTGGTCGCCTTTGCGCAATCCATGGAGCTCTCTCCCGAGGAGATCGTGCATGTGGGCGTGGGCTCCATGCTGCACGACATCGGCAAGATGAAGACCCCGCAAGAGGTGCTCAACAAGCCGGGCAAACTCACCGACGACGAGTTCCAGATCATGAAGGACCATGTGGTGTGGTCGGCCAAGATCCTCGGCGACACCCCGGGCATCCATGAGATCAGCATGCACATCGCCGGACGCCACCACGAACGTTGGGACGGTTCCGGCTATCCTCATGGCCTCAAGGGCGAAGAGATCGGCCAGTTCGGACAGATGGCCGCTATCGTCGACGTCTATGACGCCATCACCTCGGACCGCTGCTACCACAAGGGCAACGACCCCCACCAGGCGCTCAAGCGTATGATGGAGTGGAGCAAATTCCACTTCAACGGGGAGCTGTTCCAGAAGTTCGTGCAATGCGTGGGGATCTACCCCATGGGCACCCTGGTGCGACTCAACAACGGCATCCTGGGGGTGGTGGTGCAGTCCAACCAGGGCAGCCTGCTGCACCCGGTGATCAAAGCGCTGATCGACTCCAAAGCCAAGAAGAAGCTCAAGCCCACCCGCGTGGACCTGCTGCAGAAGAAGGACGCCGAGGCTTGGAAGGTGGTGGGAGTGGAGCCGCCGCGCAAGTGGGGCGTGGATCCCAAAAAACACATGGACAAGCCGGAGATGTATCAATAAACCCCACAGCCATCCGCACTTGTCGCCCTTTTCTGCGCGCGCCGTGAGCACTCATTGGCGCGCGCTGTTGTGATGCGCACTATCTGTTTTTCCAACTGAGGTTATCCCATGCGCCATTATCAGGTCACCGTCATCGGCAGCGGCTTTGCCGCCCTGGCCGCCATCACCGCCCTGCGTCAAAAATCCGCCAACTGCCGCTTGGAGATCACCATGATCGCCCCCAAGCGCAACTTTCTGCATCTGCCCAGCTTGATCTGGATCCCCTCGGGCATGCGCAGCGCCGACGAGATCAACCTGCCGTTGGACGACTGGCGCGAGTCCCTCTCCATCCAGTATGTGCAGGCCAGCGCCCAGACCCTGGAAGAGGGCGGCCGCGTGGTGGTGACCACAGACGGCCAACGCATCCGCAACGACGGCCTGATCATCGCCAGCGGGGCCGCTTACATGGCCAAGGCGCCGGGCATTGAACACACCCTCAACCCCTGCGCGGGCCTCAATCCCACCCAAACCTTCGCTCGCCGTCTGGAGAAGATGGGCGGCGGCAAGCTGGCGTTTGGCTTTGCCGGCAACCCCAACGAGCCCACTGCGGTGCGCGGCGGCCCCATGTTCGAATTCCTGTTCGGGACCCACACCCTGCTGCGCCGCCAGAAGCGGCTGAAGGATTTTGAACTCACCTTCTTCTCGCCCATGCCCAAACCGGGGCAACGGTTGGGCGAAAAGGCGGTCACCGGGCTGTTGGCGGGCATGGACCAGCGCGGGATCAGAAAGCATCTGGGCCACAAGATCAAAGGCTTCACGCCCAATTGCGTGAAGACCGAAGGCGGCGAGGTGGAGGCGGACATGATCCTCTTCACCCCCGGCGCGTGCGGTCAGGCGTGGTTCAAGAACACCGGCCTGCCGCTGTCGGCGGGGGGCTTCATCATCGGCGACGCGGGATGCCGCGTGGAGGGGGTGGAGCGGGTCTACGTGGCGGGCGACGCCGGCTCCCTGCCTGGCCCCGATTGGCGCGCCAAACAGGGTTATCAGGCGGGTCTGCAAGCCGAAGCGGCGGCGGTCAATCTGCTGGCCGAACTCAAGGGCCACGAGCCTACCGCTCAATTCAAGAATGAGTTGATCTGCATCGTCGACACCCTGGAGAGCGGTTCGCTGGTGCGGCGCACCCCCGGGCGCACCTGGATGGCCCCGGGCGGACGTCCACTGCACTGGCTCAAGCGCTTTTTGGAGTGGCGCAACCTGCAACCCTATCGTTTCTAATCATGTCGGCGCGCGCAGGGGATCCTCTTCGCCTGCGCGCGCCACACACCATCACGCCGCCTGAGTCGCGCCAGATTGCTCCGCCAGCCAGTTGATCTCGTCGATCACCCGCCCCAGCAGCATGAACACCAGCACCGAGTTGACCAGCGCGAACAGCACGCCGACGGTGGGCAGAATGGTCAAAATCCAGGTCACGCAGGCGCCCTGCATCAATGATTCGGAGAAGCGGGGCCGACTCCAGCCCCGCGCATCCAGCAGTTGGTTGTAGCGCCGCACCCAGCCCAATCCGGCGCGAAACGTCCAGTAGAAGTTGAACACCGGAATCAACAACAGCAGCGCCATGCCCCACGGCGACGGCGCTTCGGCGTCCCCCGCTTCACGCAGCGCCGCCCAGCTCGCCTGCACCAATTTGATGAACAATCCAATCACCGCCAGCCAGCTCAACGCCATCAGCGCCAGACCGGGCTTCATCTGCTCGATGAGCGGATCGAACAGCGATTCGAGCATCTCCGGATTGATCTGCGATCCGCCAAAGGCGAGGGTTTGGATCTGATCCTGCAGATCCAGGAACGGTTGCGGATTGCTCTCAATGGCGCTCACCGCCTGCAGCGCAAAGGCGATCATCCCCACCAGCGGCAGCCCCAGAATGCCGCCGATATAGAGCAGTTTGGACGCGGGTTTCGCCGCCTCAGAAGTCACGGTTTGCATGATGGATGTCTCTTTCATGAGCTTAATAGTCGTGCGAAATCAAAAGGCGCAGGCGGGACTAATGTTTGCGTGACGCTGGCCCGGCTTGCGCTGACTATTGGCCGCCGACCAGTCGGCGGCGGGGTCTGGGGGCCGCGCCCCCAGCGGGGTGTGGGGCGGCGCCACACGGTGTGGAAGTTGGGGAGCTCGAGGGCGCAGCCCTCGATATCTCCCATTTCCTCGATAATACAATGTCCGATTTTGGCTTCCCGTGACGATATAATGCCCGCTGCTTGGAGCAATCACCCCGGGATATCCAGTTCGCGAATATAGGTGGCCAGCTTGTCGCGGGCGGCCTGCTGCTCACCGGCCAGCTTCTGCTGCGCCTGACTCTCCTGCTCAATGCGGGTCTCCAGATCGTCCAACTTCTGCAATGTGCGCTCGTAGAAGCGGCTTTGACGCGGCGCGGCCTGCAGATTCTCGCGCACCCGCGCCTGATCCTGCCGATGCTCTTCGGCGCGATCGCGCGACTCCTGCATCGCCTGCTCCAGGCGCGCCTCCTCCCCCTTGAGCTGGGCGGCGCGACGCAGCGCCGCGCGCAACGTCTCGGAGAAGGCGCCGTCGGTAGCCCACGCCAGCAGACGGGAGGGCGCGCCATTGAGTAGAGCAAAGCGTTCGCTCTCGTCACGCTCCTCCACCACCTCAAAGCGTCCGCTGCTCCCCGCCGCCAACGGCCAGGAGAAGGCCAAGGCGCCATCATCCAGCGTGGTGGGGGCGCTGCTGCTGTGGGCAATGCGCCAGCCCGGGCGCAACGTGCGCTCAATGACCAGCAGACGCTCACGATCGTCGTCATTGCGCGCCGTATAGCTCTCGCTGCGCTGACGCTTGTGGCGAATCCACAGCGCGCCATCGACGATGCGCCCGCCAGTGATGCGCCGCTCGCCGCTGCTCTTGGGCGGCTGTAGCGTGACTTTCATATCCAGACCGTGGGTGAGCAACTGCTCGCCGCCGGGAATCAGATCCGGCAACTGCGCATCGCCCGCATAGAGCCCGGCGCGCCAGACGGTGACCGGCCCGGCGGGCAGATGGGTCCCAAAGCTATTCTTCAAGCGCAGCCCCAGCCAGGGGTGGTCGCGCCGCTCATCGCGACGAATCACGCTCACCGCCTCGGCGGGGATCTCCTGTCCGATGATGGGCAGCATGGCCGCCTGACCGCGCATCAGCTCCACATGCGCCACGTCAAAGCGATAAGCGGGGCCCGCGCGCAACGCCTGCGCCACCGGCGTAATGTCCGCCACCGCTGCGTCGATGGCGGGGGCGCCCGCCATGGCCTCATCGGCCATCATCTCCATCTGCGGAGCAAAATTGCGCGCCCGCATGGGCTTGGCGTTTTTGGCCATCATGCGCAGGGGCGGCGGCGGCGGTTTGGGCGCGTCAATGCGCGGACGCTGGGCGTATTGCGGAGTGTAGAGATCCTGAATAAAGGAGATGGGGCGTCCACTCACCAGCGAAAGGGAGACGTCGCGCCAGTCGCTGTCGCTGGGGTTCTCCACCATGGCCCACCCTTGCAGATAGGCCTGTCCATCCTCCCTCGCCACCAGCCGGTAGCTGGTCTTCCAGATCGGCGCCTCGGTCACATAACCGATGCGCGCGCGCCGCGTCCCGTTGCCGGGAAAGCGCAGGGTCAAGGTGTGGGTTTTGCGCGCGCGGGCGTCATCCAGCAGCGCCAAACCGCGGGTCAACTGATCACGCAGGGCGGCGTCCTCCAGACGGATCTCGCGCACATCCAGCAGCGGCACCGCGCGCAACGCGCCGGAGACCGATAGATTGACGCTCCAATCCTCCACCGTCTGCGTATCGCCCGGACCAGGCAGGGGACGCTTATCCACCCCCAGCAGCCGACCGCTCACGCTCTCGGGGCCATAGGTCACCCGCACCGGGGCGCCGCGCAGTTGGTTGAGCAGATCGGCCAACCCGGTCAACTCCTGGGGATTGATGGGCAGCGCCTCCAGACGCCGCGCCAACGGCTCCTTGGCCGGATAGCTCACCGCCCCCACCGGGCCGCCATCAAGACTCTGCAGCAGCAGGGATTTGAGCACGTCGTTGATCTGGTCGCGCTGGAACTTCAGGGCGATGGGCTGCCCGGCGGGGATCTCCCCTTCACGCTCGAAGTAACCCACCCCGCTGGTGAACAGCGCCACTTTGGAGATGGGCGGCGGCGCGGCGTCTGCCCAAGCGGTCGCACTGATGCACAGACTCCCCAGCGCCGCCAACGCGCCCCGTTTGAAGCTGCGGGCGGCGCTCATGCGGCCGCTCCCAACACTTTTTCCACCACCGCGCTGCGCGCCACCGCCATATCCGCGCCCTCGGCCTTGGCCTGCTTGAGACCATCGCCATCCACGTGGGGGCCAAAGGCGATAATCTTGGCCGCCGGGTACTGCGCCCGCAGCGCGGCGATCTGACCGCCCTTCTCACGCAGGTCCACCACCACAATCTCCGGCGCAGAGGCGGCCTCCGGCTTGGCGCAGACCCGATGGCCCGCCTTCTCCCACGCCGAACGCAGCGGCATGTTGGTCATCAAGTTATCGCACAGCAACAGGATCTCCATGAGATGTCCTTCTTAAGCTTGGGTTGTGGCGCTGCTCCCGCTATCCTAAATGGGTTCTTCTTCTGACGCCAACCAGGATCATGCCCGCGCCATGTTCGCCCGTCACGCTGGAGCCGACGCCCAGGCCCGCTTCTCCCCGCCCCATCTGACGCCTGCGCCCCATGCGCAGGACGCCGCCCGTGTGGGTCCACAGGTGGCGGCGGCCAGCCTGATGGTGTGGGATGAGCACTGCCAGGAGTGCGCCGCGCCCGCCTGCTACGCCAGTTGCGACCTGTATGAGCCCCGCGCCGATGGGCGCTGCCGCCTGCTGGAGGGGGGCTTCGCCGCGTTTGAACTCAACCCAGGCGCCGCACGCGACGGCGCGGCGGCGCGCTTTAAACGCTGGGGCCGATTGGAGGCGCGCGGCAACACCCATCTGCAACCCATCGCCCGCATCGCCTGGATGGAGCGCTGGCTCAACCGCGCCATTGCGCCGCTCACCGGCCTCGGCCATCTGCTGGCGCGCCTGACCGGCCAGGCGCGTTTCCACGGTCTGGCCTACGCGCTATTGGAGAAGTTCAACCGCTGGCGCCACGCCCACCGTCACGGACCGCAACCCGACGCCTTTCTTATCGAGGTGGAGAATCCCACCGATCGCGCCTTGGGCTTCACCCTGGGCATGAGCGTCTCGGCCAACAGCCTGACCCCAGCGCAGCGTCAGCAGTCGCTGCCCACGCCATTCGCCGTGGCCATGCCGCTGCAACCGGGCTTCAACCGCTTTGTGCTGGAGGCGCGGCTGTTTCTGGACATTCTGGAATCGGGCCTGCCGTTTGACGTCGCTCTCACCCCTGACGCCGACGCCACCGGCCACACCCTCTATTGGCGGCGGCTGGATTTCGTCCGCTTCGCCCCAGCCCCGGCGGACAACGCAACAACCTCCGGCGCGGCGCCGGAGATCAAATGCGTGGTGTGGGATCTGGACAACACCCTGTGGGACGGGACCCTGGTGGAGGAGGAGCCGGACGCCATCCGTCCCGAGACGCTGGCGCTGATCCAGCTGTTCGACCAGCGCGGCATTCTGCAATCCATCGCCAGCAAGAACAGCCACGACCACGCCTGGCCGGTGCTGCAACGCTTGGGCGTGGCGGAGTACTTCCTCGCCCCGCAGATCCAGTGGGGGCCAAAGTCCAGCGCCATCCGCCACATCGCCCAGCGCTTGAACATCCACGTCAACACCTTCGCCTTCATCGACGACTCGCCGTTTGAGCGTCTGGAGGTGAGCGAAACGATTCCGGAAGTGCTGGTGATTGACGCCCATGAGCTACACGGGCTGGCCGACCATCCGCGTCTGCAGGGCGGCGGCTCGGCGGAGTCGAGCATGCGCCGCGCGCTGTATCAACAGGCGTTTGAGCGAGAGGCGGCGCAGAGCGCCTTTGGCGCCGACTACACCGCGTTTTTGGCGGCGTGCGACATCACCCTGACCATCGCCCCCTACGCTGAGGCGGATCGCCAGCGCGTGGGCGAGTTGATGCAGCGCACCAACCAGCTCAACTTCTCCGGCGCCAAGTATGGCCCCGAAGCGCTAACGGCGCTGCTGGCGGATGAGGCTCTGGAGAAGTGGACCCTGCGGGTGGCGGATCGCTTTGGCGGCTACGGCCTGGTGGGATTCAGCTTGGTGCGGCGCAGCCCCGAGCGCATCGCCATTGAGGAGTTCATGCTCTCGTGCCGGGTGCAGGGCAAGTTCATCGAAGCGGGCTTCTTCCACTTCCTACGCGCCCCCGCGCCCAAAGCGGAGCTGTGGACGCGCTTCACCCCCACAGGGCGCAACGAACCGGCGCAGAAGATTCTGCGACATTTGGAGTTTGCGCCCATGCAGGCGCCGTGGTGGCGTCATGCGGGCGACGTCAGCCTGCTGCAGTGTGATTTTCTGCGCGTGCAAAACCCCGAGGAACTCCTCCCACAGCGCCAACAAAAAGGCGCTCAAGAATAGCTCCCGAGCGCCCTTAAGCCGTCTGGCTGGACTCCAGCTTTGCCCGCGTCTGTCGCAGTTGGGTGACCGAGTTGGCCACCGCATCGCTGCCCAGAATATCACTGACGCGCTCGCTGAGCTTGTGGTGCAGATCCTCCAGCGGCGCGCGAATCGCTTCCGCTTGCGCGGTAGGAAACACCAACTGTTCTCGGCCATCGTGTTCGGCCTGTTGGCGGCGCACCAAACCCTTCTTTACCAACGCATCCACAAACCGCGTCACCGTCGAGCGCGCCAGCCCCAACTGCTGCGCGATGCGACGTTGCGGCATGCCCGGTTCGCCCAGCACCACCCAGATCAAATACGCATGCGCCGCCGACAGTTGCACGGCGTCCTGATATTCTCGATCCCAGATGCGGTTGATGCTGCGTGATAAGGCGTTCACGTTAAAATAGAGGCACTGATCAAACATTCTGTAAATATCCCAATTATGCGCCGAAGCGTGTTTTTTTCGCCGCTACGATCCCCCAACCGCAGAAGCGTCACAAACTTTAACAAACATAACTGCCTGTTGAATAGCACTTTTTTACACAAGTTTCACAGAATGTGAATTTTCGTCACAAACAATTGCACACGCAACATGTTGTAATGCAAATAATTCTTTCTTACGTCGATTAAATAAACAGCGAATAGGTGTGGTTAATGGCGGGATTTCCCGTGGTGAATCACGATTTTGACCGTTTTGTTAACAGAATATTGCGCGCCCATCGCTTCACCTGCGCCTTCACATCATGGCGGGCCAAGGTGTCCGAGAGCAGTGAAGTGGAATAGTTGAGCGCGGCGTGGGAAGCGGCGCCCAGCAGGTGGCGGGGAGTGTAACTGAGATAAAAAATGGTGGCGCAGGGGATGGCGTCGGTGGACCACAGGCGTTTGTGGGCCCCCTCTCCTTCGGTGAAATCGAACCAGCGCGCCAGCCCGGGGTTGTCGAACAGATAACGCATCACATGGTGCTGCAACACATGACCCACGGAGAAGTCGGCATAGTCGGGATCATAGCCCAGATAGCCGTAAATCATGGCTTCATCGCGAATGGGCGCGTAGAGATAGGCCACCGGCGTATTGCCATGGAACAGCAGAAAACCGCGTACGCTGTCGGCGGCGGCCAGGGCGTTCATTTCGTGCAGAAACGCTGGGCTATCGGGCAGGCCGGCATCCAGCAGGCGTCCCTGATAGGTGCGTTCTGACAGACGCAACGCCATGGCGTGGAACAGCGACATCTCGCCCACGCCGCGATAGACCTTGAAGTGCGCTGCGCCTGCGCAGTGGGAGTCGAAGCGTTTCAGACGCCGCTTGATGCTATTGCGAGTGCGACTGGAGAAGCTCCGCCAATAGCTGTCGAAATCGCTTTCCAGGCGCGCAAAATAACGATTGTAACGATCGGCGATGTAGCGCAAGCCGCGGCTGTTCACCTGCAGCGCCGCCGCGCCGTCGTCGTCGAAAGGGAAGCTGCGCGCCAGCACCCCGGGCTCGCCCGCCTGGGGCCACGGCTCGGCGGGTGCGGTCTCGGCCAGCAACTCGGCCAGAGTATAGCCGCGCGGGGTCGCCTCCAGCATCAGCGAGGCGATGCGCCACTCACCCACATAGTAGTTCAACCGACTCTGCCCGCTCATGTTCACCCTCTCCACAGACGCCGCGCGGCCTGCTCCACCATGCGCCACGCGGTGCGCCCCCGGTGCGAACGCAGCGGCGGCGGCTGATGCGCCCAATCCTCGGTCTGCAACTGGGCAAAGCCCACGGTGTGCATCCGCTCGCGATGGCGCGCCAGGAATGCGCACACCTGGTCAAAACGCCGCAACATGAGCGGATCGACCCGCGTGCGCATCCCGTTCATCAACTCAAAACTGTGCGACAGCGTCATCACCCAACGCCAGCCGCTGCGCTGCGCCTGATCCAGCATCGCCGTCATCTCGCCCGCGCTACAGGCGGTCAGTTGCAGATGACGCCAATGGCCGGGCCGGTCTTCAAAGCCATTGACCGGCGCTTCGATCACGCCACTGGGGTGAACGAAGGGCGCGCGGGCGTCGGGCGGCGCGCTGACGACGCAATCGCGCCCCAGATAGGCTTGATCCAAACTGCTGTCCACGCCCACCCCGCGCGCGGCCAGTAGCGTCAGCGTATGATCGTCGGCGCCAAAACTACCGGCGCGAAACGCCGTTACCGGGGCCGCCCCGGCGTCGCGCAGCAGCGCCAAGCCGCGATCGAGAATCTCCCCCTGCTCAGTGGCAGAGAAGTGGTGCAGACGGCAGCCGCGCACAAATTCGCCCGGCTGCGCCAGACGCGCCTGGCGCACCGGCTCCAACCATTCGGTATGCGGATGCAGTTGCACCTCGTGTCCGCCCGCCTGAATCGCATCGACGATGCGCCTCAGCGCATCCAGACCCACGCGCTCGGCAAACAGCGGCTCCACAAAGAACACCGCCGTCAGGCCATAGTGGGCCAAGCGCGCCAATTGGAAGCCCAACCCCACCGGCTCGCCGGAAACCCCGCGACCCCATACGCAGCGCTCCACATCCTGCAACCACTGGGCAGCGTCGGCGCGCCAATCCAGCGGCCAGCTCTCCACATCCACGCTCAACACCACTTTCACCGGCTCCGCGCTCCCTCTCCACGCCGTCCAAATCCCGCGCCGCCAGGACTTGCCACGTTGTCGTTCAATCCGATAGTGTGACGCTCGGTCGTCACTCCCGGCGTCCGCGCACCCGGAGCCCTTTCGTCATGTCGCAAGACGCGCCCGCCGCCTCGCCGCTACGCCAACTGCTCGTGCTGGCGGTGATTCTGGTGATCTACATCGCCCACGGTTGGGCCATCATCAACAAACAGACGCCATGGTTCGACGAGGTGACGCTGTCGGCCCACGCCAACAGTCTGGCCATCCACGGCGACCTGGGCAGCCGCTACTGGAGCATCCCCACGCTGCCCAATGTGGAGGCCTACGCCTACCATATCATGCCCGGCTATCTGGTGACGCTGGGCGGCTGGATGGGCGTTGTCGGCAACGACATGGTGAGCGTGCGCGCCTTTAGCATCTTCACCGGGGCCCTGGGCATCGTACTGTTCTTCCTGGCCATTCGGCGATTGACCAATGCGCCCACACTGGCGCTGCTGGCCACCGGCGTACTCTCGGCGGACATTCCGTTTATTCAGTACACCACCTATGGCCGTCCCGACTCGCTGGCGTTTCTGCTGGCCATGGCGGCGCTGTGGTCGGCGCTGCGCTTTGGCCAGACCCGCGCCCCGCGACAGCTCTTTTTCACCCATCTTTTTACCTGTTTGGCCGGTCTGACGCATCCCCTGGCGGGGCTCTCCGCGCTGGCTTGGGTGTTGATCACCCACTGGCGGCAGGACGATTTCCGCCTGCCCGGCCTGCTCAAACTGGCGGCGCTGGCGCTGCTGGGCTACCTGCTGCCCGCGTTGGCGTGGTTGGGCTACATTCTGCAAAGTCCGGCGGACTTCATCGGTCAGTTCATGACCAACCAGGGCCACCACACGGCCAACGAGGGCAACTTCCTGGTCAAAGTGATCACCAACGTCCTCGGCAAATTCGCCCTCGCCTATGGACTCTCCGGCGCCGTGACCGCCGCCTCCTGGATCAAAACCCTGGCCCTGGCCAGCTATCTGGCCCTCAGCGCCACGGCTTTTGCGTTGGCGCTGCGCCAGCGCGCCTGGCGCACGCTGATCGCGCCGGTTCTGTTTGGCGGCGTCAGTCTGCTCATTATCGGCGCCATGAGCAATCCGCACAATCCGTTCTATCTGCTCTATGTGCTGCCGTGGATTATCCTCTTGGCCGCGTGGGGAACGTTGCAGTTGTGGGGCGGCGCGTGGCGGGTGAAAAACCAGCGCGTCGGGCGCTTCATCGCGCTGCTGATTCTGGCCGCGCCGCTGGGGTTGAGCGCAGCCTCGCAAGCGCGCTGGCGCCTTTCGGAGGCCATGGACAGCCATGCGCTGCTGCACAAACCGGTGGTGGATTCCGTCCTGGCGCTGCCGCTCCAGCCGCAGGACAAGGTGTTGGGTCCGGCGGCGTTCTTCTACGGGCTGGGCTTTGAAGGCCGACTCATCGCCGATGAGTGGTTTGGGTATAAGAGCGGAATCCACTATCCGCTGATCATCATTGACGCCAAGCAGTTCGAGCCGGGAACCCCGCAACCGGCGCCCAATTCGGAGGTCGCCCACGCCTGGGCCCGCCTGCGCGATCAATTGAGCCAGTACCGCCTGCTGATGCAGACCCCCGCCTATAAACTCTACGCCGACCCCGCCTGGCTGCGCCAACGGGGCGTCGCCGACCCCAATCCCGAGCAGGGCGCCGCCGATCCGGCGCCTGCTGAGGCCAACGCCGATGTGGAGGCTGAGTCCATCGCCCCCCCGAACGTCGCCGATCCCGCCGCTGCTCAGGACGCCGCCGACGCTGCGCCCGCCGAAGCGGAGTGAGCGGCGCGACCACGCGCGGCAAACAGACGCCTAGAGATCACTGAGCAGACGCCGCGCCAGTCGCTCGGCGCCGCGCCCATCCAGACGCTGGGCCAATCGCGACGGCGGCCCCATGCGACGCTCCTGCGCCATCATCTCGGCGATGGCGTCGGGGTCCCAGCGCGAGAGAATCCGCGCGCCGAACTGACCAAACGCGCGCACCGCCAGCGCCCGCTTGGGCGCGGGGTCGTACAGCAGCAGACTCATACCCGCCGCCGCCGCCGCCACCGCCGCATCGTCCGCCGCGCCGATGTAGCAGCAGGCGCGATGCATCAGATCCGGCGGGTGCGCGCCATAGTGCGCATGGCGTCGATCGCTGCCGCGCTCGGCCACGTGGGGCGCCCACCCCGCACGGGTGAACAGCGCCTCGGTGAGCAGATCCACATGGACATCCGGCAGTTGCTGCAATAGCGCATCCACCAGCTCCCCGGCCTGATGGTCCGGCGCGCAGCCGCGTAGATTCACCAACACGTTTTTGCGATTGAGAATTTTGCCATAGCGCGGCAGACGCGGATCCAGCAGCGCATAGTCCGGCCCCGCCAACAACTCGCAATAGAGGGAGTCGGCGTAGTCCACCTCTTCGCCAGAGATGTTGGGATTGATCAGAAAGTGGGCGTCCACCGGGGTATCGCCATCATCGACGATGGCGGCGCGGCGCGGATGGCGCGCAGCGTCCCAAGCGCGGGAGGCGTCCCAGTCCACCAACACGCTGTCGCTGAGCAGCAGATGCGCGCCGGGCAGGTCAGCCAGCGGGTCGGGCCAGGGTTCGACATCAAACCCGCGTTTGCGCGCCAGCGGGGCGGCATCGGCGTCGGAGAGGTGAAACACGCAGCGCGCGCCGCGACGCTGCAGCGCATCGGCCAGAATCATACAGCGCCGGAGGCGCTTTAATCCGGTTAACGGGCCGCAGTCAACCAGCACGCGAACTTGAGGCAGTTGCACCATGCCGGTCAGAATAGACCGCGCGCCAATTGGCGTCTACTTCTGATTGCATCGCCAATTGAAGGGCGCATGCGCCTCCCCCCATATCTCACGCCGTCGCCTTGGGCAGCGCCGCAATCAACTGCATATCCTCATGCAAGGTGTGGCCAATAAACCAGAAGTAGAGAAAATCGATAAAATCATCCGCCGACATCTGGCCCGATTTCAGTTTCTCGGCGTTATAGCGGCTCTCCGCCAGCAGCTCCGCATGGCGCTCCTGATGCAGCAGCCACGCCTCGTGGGGCGCCGCACGGGTCAAATTCTCCTCCGAGGTGAAATGGAAATCGGCGTACTTGATCAACTCCCGGACCAGATGCGCCTGATGCTCCGCGCTGGTCGCATCGTTCAACTCCGCGTGGATGCGCTGAATCAGATCGACAAAATAGTGGTGCTGCAGATCGATCGCTTCATGCCCGGTCTCGAACCGCTTTTGCCAGAGAATTTCCATGGGATGACGTCCTGAAAATAAATGAGAATGTCATCTCAGACTATCCGATCGCACCGCTTTGGGCACGCGCAATTCCCAAACACAGGCCGATGGAAAACAAAAAAACGGATGGGCGTCGCCCATCCGTTGATTCAGAACCTTTTGTGCGCATAGGCGCCTGACGCAGGTGGGCCCTACTCCACAGTCACCGATTTGGCCAGATTGCGCGGCTGGTCCACGTCGGTGCCTTTATGCACGGCAATGTGATAGGCCAGCAGTTGCAACGGCGTGACGTAGAGAATCGGCGCAGCGAATTCGCCGCACGGAGCGATGCCCACTTCAAAGTCCGCCGCCACCCCGGTGGACTCGCCTGCGGTGTGGATCATCACCACGCGGCCGCCGCGCGCCTTGACCTCTTCAACATTGCTGATGGTCTTCTCATGCAGACCATCCTTGGGCGCCACCACCACCACCGGCAGCTCCTCGTCGATGAGCGCGATGGGGCCATGCTTCATCTCGCCGGCGGCGTAGCCCTCGGCGTGGATGTAGGAGATCTCCTTGAGCTTGAGCGCCCCCTCCAACGCAATGGGGAACTGGGCGCCGCGCCCCAGGAACAGGAAGCCGCTGGCGTGCATCAACTGCCGTCCCACCTCCTGCAGCTTGTCATCGTGGGTCAGCACCTGCTCGATGCGCGCCGGGATCTGCAGCAGATCCTCCACATGGCGGCGCTCATCCTCCGGGCTCAACTGCCCGCGCGCCTTGGCCAGCGCCAGCGCCAAACAGGCCAGCACTGTCAACTGGGTGGTGAACGCCTTGGTGGAGGCCACGCCGATCTCCGGCCCGGCCAGAGTGTAGAGGGTGGCGTCGGCTTCGCGGTCGATGGTGGATTCGGGCACATTGACCACCCCCAACACTTGTTGCCCCTGGGCCTTGGCGTGACGCAGCGCCGCCAGGGTGTCGGCGGTCTCGCCGGACTGGCTGATGACGATCATCAGGCTACCCGCCGCCATGGGCGTATTGCGGTAGCGATACTCCGAGGCCACGTCCACATTGACCGGCACCCGCGCCTGCTGCTCGATCCAGTATTTGGCCACCATGCCCGCATGGTAGGAGGTGCCGCAGGCAACGATAGTCACCGCCTGCACCGCCGCCAGATCCAACCCCACCGCTGTCTGGCTCACCGAGATGGTGCGATCGGCCGCATGGATGAGATTCTTGAGGGTCTCGCCCACCACGGTGGGCTGCTCGTAGATCTCTTTTTGCATGTAGTGGCGATAGGGCCACTTCTCGGTGACGTCGGCGCTGACCTGGGATTGCTTGATCACCCGCTCCACCGGATTGCCATCCAGATCGGTGACGGTGACGCCATCCTTGGTCAACACCGCCATGTCATCGTCAAGCAGATAGAGCATGCGACGGGTATAGGGCGCCAGCGGGGTGGCGTCGGAGGCGATGAAGTTCTCCCCCTCGCCCAGGCCGATGAGCAGCGGACTGCCGCGGCGGGCGCAGATGAGCATATCCTCACGGCCCTGGATCAGAATACCCAGGGCGAACGCGCCGTGGAGCTGCTTGATGGCCGCGCGCACCGCCGCCACCGGATCATCCGGCTGCGCCGTCAACGCCTGCTGAATCAGGTGGGGGATCACCTCGGTGTCGGTCTCCGACTGGAAGGTGAATCCATCCTGCTGCAGTGCGGCGCGCAACTCCTGATAGTTTTCGATGATGCCGTTGTGCACCACCGCCACGCTGCCGCTGCGATGGGGATGGGCGTTCTGCTCGGTGGGGGGCCCGTGGGTGGCCCAGCGGGTGTGGCCGATGCCCACATAACCGGTTTTGGGCGAAGCTTTGAGGCTCTCTTCCAGATTCACCAATTTTCCCATGGCGCGGGCGATATGCACAGCGCCCTGATGCCCCACGGCGATGCCTGCAGAGTCATAGCCGCGATACTCCAGGCGTTTGAGCCCCTCCACCAAAATGGGTGTGGCGTTGCGTTCGCCAATGACGCCGATAATCCCACACATACATCGCTCCCATCGAAATAGTGCGCCGCCACATCAGATGCGGCAACGGTCCTGGCGTGCGCCAATATGCTGCTGTTGTCTCGTGCAAGGGGGGTTGTGTCAAGGGTGGCGGGCATTTGCGACGGAGTTCTACGCCACTGCTTGGTCCACGAAAATCAATCCGTCAAATATTCGGACAGATCCACGCCCAGATAATCCGACGCCGCCGCCACCGTGCAGAAGTAGTTCATGGGGTGTTTGTCATCCTTGACCTGTTCATACTGCGCCGCCAACGCCGCCTCGCGCGGCGTCTCCACCAGCAGCGCCCACCTGCCGGTGACGATGCGCCGGTCTGCATTGAGTTTATCAATGCGTTTCAGATCGGCGGGGCTGATACGCATTTTGGCCCGGCGCATGTCGCCCACGCCGGAGTAGTCCGGCGCATAATCGGGGTTGGCGGCTAACCCCAGATGCCACCCTTCCAACTCCGCGTAGTCAATTTCGCCGATAAAGTGCGCAATAACCAAACGCTGGGAGAGATCAATTTCGTAGCGAATCACACCGCACCCACACAATGAATTGTTGAAGTGTCAACAATTTACCAGGATGACATCTATGAGAAAAGGTAAAACGCCGGATTTGATTTCGCGCGGTCAGAAGCGTCGCCGCCCCCCTTGGTTAATCGCGCAGATACTCAGACAGATCCACGCCCAAGTACTCCGACGCGGCCCTCACGGTGTTGAAATAGCTCAAAGGATGCTTGTCATTCTTGATGTGGATGTACTGCGCCGCCAACGCCGCTTCGTGGGGAGAGTTCACCAACAGCGCCCACTTGCCGCTGGGCATCAGCCGCTCGGCGCTGATTTGATCAATGCGCTGCAGACCTTCCGTAGTGATGCGCACGCTGGCGCGGCGGAAGTCCGCCACACCAAAAAAATCCGGCGCGAAATCAGGCGTGGCGGAGAGGCCCAGCTGCCACTCTTGCAACTCTGCATAGCCGATTTCGCCGCTGAAACTGGCGACGATCAGACGCTTGGAGAGATCAATTTCCGTGTGAACCATGCCGCCCCTGAAAGAATAATTGTTATTTCAACAATAATCTAACAGAATGGGGGGGTACATAGGAAAGAGAATAATGCTGGGCTCCGCTCCAGATTTTGCCGAAGCGGAGCCCACATTGTGTCGCATTAAAGCGTTAAGCGCGCGCAGGGGATTTGCGCGAACGACGCGTGGTCGTGGTGGTTTTCGCCGCAGGCTTGGCCGCAGTCGCGGCGGGCTTGGCTGCCGCTTTGGCCACAGGCGCGGCGGGCTTGGCTTCCGCTTTGGCCGCAGGCGCGGCGGGCTTGGCTGCCGCTTTGGCCGCAGGCGCGGCGGGCTTGGCTGCCGCTTTGGCCGCAGGCGCGGCGGGCTTGGCTTCCGCTTTGGCCGCAGGCGCGGCGGGCTTGGCTTCCGCTTTGGCGCTGGCGGCCTTCTTCGCCGGAGCCGCCTTGGCGGTCGTCGTTTTCTTCGCCGGAGCCGCCTTGGCGCTGGCGGCTTTTTTGCTCGGCGCGGCTTTCTTGGCTGGAGCCGCCCTCTTGGCGGCGGCCTTTGGCGCCGCCTGCTGAGGCTTCTCCTCCTCCACTTTACGCAGGGAGGCTTCGGCTTGCGCCCAAAGCTCGGCGTCGCGCCCGTCCGGGCAACCCGCCTCCTGCCAAAGATAGTAGGCGGCCTGTTGAATATCTTCGTGTGTAATCGTGCCTTGCATCGTCCGCAACTCCCAGTGGCGACCGTCCGTCCACGCTCATCTCCGGCGCGGTTTGCGGAACAGTCAGTGACCAGATCAATGGCCGCGTCCAGCTGCGCCCCCCAGCGCATCGCCTTGGCTAACCAACTCGCATTTTGCCTGAGTTAACGCCCCCAATGGGAGGGAATAATGTCGCTCAGGAAAAAAAAGCGTCACAAACGCACTCGGCCAGTGCATTAAGATGGCGCAGTGCTGTGCTTGGAGAGGACTGTACGCTGCAAAAGAATCCAGGAGAAGTAATATTCTACGAATTGATGTGTATCATTCTCTATTCCACACATTTATCTGTAGAATAGCCTCCCGTGACTGATTGCCATCGTGTCAGGCGCCCACGGAGCCCTGCACGCTTGGGTGCGGCCACGCTACATCAAGTCGTCGCCCAAACGCTCAAACAGCTTATTGATGTAATCACGCGGGTGCGCCCCTTCGGGCCGGTAGGAGACGATGTGCGGCAGCACCAGACCCGATTTGCGGTTGATGCGATTCATCACCACCGCGTTGGCGGGCACCAGACCGCGAATCACCCGACCACGGCTCAAATCGAGGATGGGCGTAGCGCGTTCAATGGCCACCTGATTGACCAGAATCGCCCCGCGCTGCACCACCACCCCCGCCGCCACCTTGCAGTGGGAACCGATGTAGGCTTCATCCTCGACGATGGCCGGGAACATCTCGATGGGACTCAAGCCGCCGCCCACATGGGCGTTCTTGGAGACGGTGACGCGGGCCCCCACATAGGCGCAGGCGCCCACGGTGGACCAGTCGTCCAGCACCGACTTTTCGCCAATCTGCGCGCCGATCTCGGCAAAGCAGGGGTTGAGCACCGCGCCGGGAGCGATGTAGCACCCCTTCTGCGCCATAGCGGGCGGGGTGACGCGAATGCGCGCCTTCTCAAAACAGGTTTGGGTGAAGTTGGAGAACTTCAGCGGCCAGTTGTCAAAGTAGCGTCCGCGCCCGGGGACCACCTGGAAATCCTCATCGCCGGGCAGATCGCCCATGAGCTGATTGGGCATCAGGCGACCATACAGGATGATCGCTTTTTTCAGCCACCAGTGGGTGATCCAGCCATGATGCGCCTCCGGATCGCGCTCGTTGCGCTCCACCACCCGCAACACGCCGTCATCGAGCATGGGGATGATCTGCCGAATGGCGTTGGGGGTCCCGCCAATGGCGTCGGGGGTGATGCGCTCACGCACCGGCCACGCCGCCTCGATCTGCTGCTTGAGCGCGGTAAAATCGGGCTCAGGCGGATTGGGCGGGGAGAGATCGAATTGCGCGAGGGATTCAGACATAAGTGGGTATCCATACAACGGCTGGCGGCGCCGCGGGTTAGCCTGACACGCACACAGGCGTGCGGTCGGTTACCGTCCCGGGCTCTCCGGCGCGGCGTGGTCACGAGCGATATTGAGCCACCGCTCCATGGCTTCGATTAAGGTTTTCTTGCCGATGGGTTTGGTCAGATAGTCATCACACCCGGCGGCGAAGCCGGCGGCGCGATCCTGCTCCAAGCCATGGGCCGAGAGCACCAACATCGCCTGTCGCGCCCAACTGCGTTCGCTCTCAATCCGGCGGATATGGCGCATGGCGGTCAGACCATCAATCACCGGCATCTGAATATCCATCAGAATCAGGTCGAACCCCTGCGCCTGCTCCACCTGCTGGAGCGCCTCCTCGCCATTGTAGGCCAGGGTCAGCTTGCAGGGGAACTTGGACAGATACGCCTTCATCAGGAAGATGTTCTCTTTGCAATCCTCCACCAGCAGCACGTTGGGCAGCGTCGGCTGCGCTTCGGGTTCACTCGCCTGTGCGCGACACTCTGGCGTAGACGGTTGCGGCGGCGTATTGGCGGCGTCCGCTCCCGTTCGCTCGGCGGCTATCCGCTTATCGGCCAGCATATAGGGCAGCGCCACGCGGAACGCGCTGCCCTGGCCTGGTTCGCTATTGGCGGAGATCACCCCCTTCTGCCGCTCCACCAGACTGCGGCAGAGACTCAAACCCATGCCCAAGCCCTGAAAATTGCGCGTCAAACCACTCTCAAGCTGCTGCAACGGCTGGAACAGGGTGGCCAGGGCTTCGCGATTGATGCCGATGCCGGTATCGCGCACGCTGAGGTTGAGCACGCCGCGACCGCCCTCCTGGGGGCGCCAGTTGAGCGTCACGCCCACCGCGCCAGAGTCGGTAAACTTGATGGCGTTGGAGAGCAGCCCCTTGAGGATGATGTAGAACACCCGCGAATCGCCGCTCACCAGGGCTGGCGCTTCGCTGCTCCAGAGGACGGAGAAATCCAGCGACTTCTCGCCCGCCCACGCTTGAAAATCCTGGTGAATCTGCCGCGTGATCTCAGCCGGTGAGAAGATTTTGGGCGGCGCATTGGGATCCTCACGTCGGGCCACATCTTCATCAGTGAAGATGAGGATGCTCTCGATCACCTCCAACAAGGTGCGACACGATTTGCGTTGCGCATCAATCCACGCCATCTGCTGGTCGGACTGCGTCTGCTCAGCCAGCAGATCCGCCATGCCTTGGATGGTGTTCATGGGGGTCAACAACTCGTGACTGACCATGGACATGAAGCGGCTCTTGGCCATGCTGGCGCGCTCGGCGCGCTCCTTGTGCACCAGCAACTCGCGGGTGCGCTCAAGCACGCGCTGCTCCAACTCAGCGTTGGCGCTCTCCAGGCGGTGGCGCTGCTTGTCGGCGTAGGCTTTCTGTTTGGCCAGCTCCTGGGCGTAGTCGTCGCTCTTGCGCCGCCGCATGTCAATCTCAAACAGCGTCTCGCTGAGCATTTTCGAGCGCACCTGCGACAGGTAGCTCTGCGCGCGCATGTAGAGGGTCTTCTCCATCAACTTACGGTTGACCTGGCGCACCGAGAAACCCGCCGCATGGGCCCAGCTGTAGTCTGTGCTCTCATTGATGAACTGAGGCTTGTCGTCGCGCCAAGTCACGGGTCTACTCCAGAATGTCCAGACCGCACGGCAGGTCGGTCAAAAAGTCGATGGCCGCCTGCACGTTGTCCACCCCGTCAATCACCGAACCGTGCTGCGGACAGATGCGCTGGGCGTGGTACTGCCCGAGGATCTGCATGCCGCGTTTGAGGGTGGCGTTGTTGGGCATGGTGGTTTGATGCCAGGGGGCCATCAAATCATGGTAGTGCGCAGGAGCAAACAGGCTCCAGGCCGCGCCGCCTGCGCCGTCAACGCCGCCGAACAGATCGCTGGAAAAGAGCGTGTGCGATTTATGGTCATACAGCACCGCCGCCCCCGGCGAGTGCAGATAGGGGGTGGGGATGAATTCAAGAATACGACCGCGCTCGGTGATGATGCGATAACCGATATCCTCAGCAGAGACGATCTGCGATTTAACGCCGTAGTATTTGATCAACCACGCTGTGGTGGGGTGGGCGGCGATGATCAGATCGGAGCGTTCAATGACGTCCTCCATCACCGGCAGATTGCCGCACACGTCGGGATCCTGATGGGTCACCACGATGGTGGAGATGCGATGGGGATCGATCACCTCGATGATTTTGCGCGCCACCACCGGAAAGTGGGGGATGGAGCCCGGATCGATGAGCACCGCCTCCTCGCCATCGAGGATGAGGTAGGAGTTACAGTGCACCGAGGCGGCCTCATCGTGGATGCCCACCCAGATGATCTCATCGGTGACCGGAACTGGACCATTGTAATCAAATTGGCTCACGCCCCGACTCCCTCTGACGCGACAATGCGTCAACAGCGTGTTGGATCCTGCGTTTCAGCTGAAAAAATCGGAAAATTGCGGCAAATTCTATCACGCTCCTTGGCGCAAAACCATCACTGCCCCGGCTTGTGCAGGAGCATTTGCGCTGATTGTGCAAAAGTGTGACAGCGCAACGCCGAACCATAGCGGCGACGCAACCCCCGGTGGAATCTCTCCAACGCGCGCAGATGGCGCCCATGCAGCCCTTTGGGGTGGCAATTGAGGGAGAGGAAAACCGGCTCCTGCGCCCAATTGCGCGTCGCCAAATAGGCTTCCGTCACCGCCAATAGCAGCTCGGGATTCTCCTTCAACTCCAAGCGGGCAAAACGCTGATTCATCACGGCGTGAAAATTCCACCATGCCTGTTTGAGTCGTCCCGGCGCGGCGCGTTCCGCTGCATCGCCCTGGGCCCCGCCGCCCACTGGCCAGCCCCGAGGCGAATCCGCCTCTTGTCCGCCCAAGAGCGTCTGCATGGCGCGCCGCAGCGCAGCGCGCCACAGCGCCCGGCGCGCCACAGCATCGGGCAAGGTCGCCGATGCGATGGGGATCTCAAATAGCCCCGCACCCGCTTCGGCGGCGCTGTTCAGCCCCGCTTCGGGATCGACCCAATACCCGGCCTGGTCGGCAACCTGGCGAAAATCCACTCGCGCGTCGCGATAGCCGGGGATGACGCTGGAGTCGATGCGCAGCCCCGCTTGCGCCAGCAGCGCCAGGATCTCCCGTTCGTACGGTTGCAGCGCATAGCCGCCAGCGCGAAACGCCACGCAGGCGTAATCGGGATTCACCGGTTTGAGCAGGCTCTCCAGGTCGTCGCGACAGCGCGCAATCAGCCCGCGCGCCTCCTCCAGAGCAATGGCGGAATCGTTATCGAGAGTTCCCAGGGCATAGCGGTGGGGCGGAAAGCGGAATCCAGGCCCGTCACGCTCAGTTTGCGACCAGTGGGGGTGCAGATGGGCCTGGGCGTCGTGTCCGGCGGCGACGGCGGCGCGCAGTTGCGCCTGCACGGCGTCCACAAACGCCGTCTCGCCCCACTGGGCGTGGCGACGCAGACATTCGGTATCCACGAACAGGGTTAGGGGGATATCCAGATCGTCACAGCGGGCCAACAGCTCAGCGGTGGGCGCGACCATGACCTGCTCGGGCGGCAGATGGTTGCCGCCGAGAAAGAGTTCATAGTCCGCTGAGTAGTGAAAATAGATCACGCCAGCCCACCAGAATCACGATCAACGTTGCTCCCGTACAGAGCGGGATGCGCGCACGGAGCCAACGAATGTCAGTTGAAATCAGAATCGGACAGTTTGGGTATTGGTCATGAAAGATATCGAGGGCTCCGCCCTCGAGCTCCCAAGATCAACAGCCACACCGTGATTCGGGCCATCCATGGCCCTCACCCTACGGGCTCGCTGTGCGAGTCCGATTTGGCAATCCCGCCAAATCGTGGGCTCCGCCCTGGATTTGTCCCCATTGGCGCTGGGGGCCCAGCCCCCGCCGCCGACCATTCGGCGGCCAATAGTCAGCGCAAGCTCCACCTGCGTCACGCAAACATTGGCCGTTTTGTGCAGTTCTGGTTGCGACCCGCTCTATTCGACTCCCCATGCGGGAAGTTACTGCGTCCCCGCCATCCAGAAGCGATCCCGCGCATCGGGCCGCTGGGCGCGCAGACGCACGCCATGCAGCTGCATCGGTCCCTTCTTCACCGTCAACTCCACCGCGCGCATCTGTGTGGGATCGGCCAGCAGACGCCACAGGGTGATGCGGCTGGGCTGTTCATCGGCGTAAGCCAGCCCCAACGGCGTGGCGCGCCCCTGGGCATCAATCAAGCGCGCCTCAAGGAATCCGGTGAGCTGGCGCTTGTCCGACCCCGGCGCCGAGAGACGGAAAGTCCAGGTCAGCAACGCGCCGCCGCCCTGCGCGCCATCTGGACTCCACGTCGCCAACTGCCGCGCCAGCAACAAGGGGTTTTGCGCATCATCGCCCACCGCATCGATGCGCAGCGTCTCCCCCCGCTTCAGCGTCAACGGCGATAGCGCCGTCGGCGTGCGCAGAGTGCGCAGCGCGCCCTCCGGCGATTGCAGAATCCAGGCCGCGCCCTGTCGGCTGTTGAGCGCGGCGTTTAATGAAACCTCTTTGCGCGCCAGCGGCTGCGCATCACGCCAGAACACATCGGTGAAGCGTCCATGATTGACATGGCGCTGCACCATCGCCTCGTTGTTGATGGTCTGCAGCGGCCACTCATAGAAGGGGTCGTGGATGAACTTGGGCTGACGCGCATAGTAGTGGATGCGCCGCCAGTCGATGATGCGATAGGCGGGGGCATCGGTCTGTTGGTCGATCTTCAGATGCCGCCACCCTTCGCTTTGAGGCAGAAACAGCTTGGCCATGCGCGCGCTGGAGGGGGCCATGATCACGTTCTTGGGCGCGCCGATCTCGGCTTGATGGCGTTTGATGGCCGCCGCGCTGGCGGTGTAGTAGTCGGCGCCGTTGCGCGCCAGATGGCGGTGCTGGCTGATCACGGTGAGGTTGAACAGCGCCAGAATCGCCGCCACCGCCGCCACCCCCTGGCGCAGCCGTCGCCAGCCCAGCGCCCACAGCGCCAGCGCGCCTTCGACAGCGGCCAGATAGAACAGCGGCGCGCAGGTGGCGTAGTAGCGCACCTTCTCCTGCATGATGGGCGCGGGCGGATCAAACCGCGTCACGCCAAAGGCGATGCCGCCAAAGGCGAAAGCCAGCGCCGCCGCCTTGATGCGCGCCGCCGGGTCGCCGCGCCAGCGCCACAGCCACCACAGCCCGCCCAGGATCCCCAACAGATGCCAGAACACCTCCGCCGAGCCGGTGATGCGCAGCATCCACGGATAGCGGATCAACATGGAGGCCCAGGTCTGCTGCTTGAAGAAGACGTTGGAGGCCACATCGCCGCCATAGCCCAGCACCACCTTGAGGCGGATCAGCGGATCGCCATACTCCCACTTGAGCCACAGCGCCTCCGCCGCGCCGCCGATGGCCAGACCCAACAACAAGCCCAGCAGCAGACGCCACGGACGCCCCGCCACCCAGAGGATGAAGGGAACCGCAAACCAGTAGAATACGAAAGTGACCCGCGCGCTCAGAGCCGCCCACAGCAGCAATCCGGCGAGAATGCCCATGGCGCGGGTGGTGCACTCGCACTCCGGGTCACGCCCGGTCTGGCCGCTGCGGATGCCCGCGCCGTAGCCCAATGCGCCCAACGCGCCCAACGCCAGGCCCATGCCCATATTGTCGGGCAGCAGGCGGGTGTCGGTGAGGATGAAGATATAGCTGCCCGCCCACAACGCCAGAGTCCACGGCAGCGCCGCCGCCGGGGCGTAGACGCGGGTGAACAGCACCAGACCGAAGTAGCCCAGCGCCGCCATCAGCGCGGCGGCGGCGTAGAATCCGGTGAGAGTGTAGCCGGTGAAGTGGGCGGGAATTTCAGCGACCAGACGCACGATGCCGCGCAGGCTGTTGTGGCTGGTCTCCGCCGGACCCGGCGTGTTGACCATCTGCCAGTAGCTGACGTCGTCGCTGTTAACCGGCTCCTGATAGAGCCAGATGCGCAGCCCGGCGCCGACAATCAATATCAGCACAATCCAGCCGATCTGGGCGGCGCGGCTCATGGCGCGGCCTCGCCGCGCAGGTGGTCGGCGATCCACTGCGCGGTCATGCGATTGCCAGCCGCGCTCATGTGGTCGTGGTAGAGGGCGGCGATGGCGCCCATGCCCTGTTCGCGCCACACCTTATGCAGCATGGGGTAGCTATCGAGCACATCGGCGCCGGTCTCGGCCTCTTCCACGCAGCTCATCACCCGGCTCATGGCGGCGACGGAGGCGGCGTCCTGATCGGCGTCGGCGGTGGTGGCGCCGCGTTCGAGCTTGTCGCGCAGGATCACATCCTTGAGTTTGTACTGCACGATCAGATGGAAGGTGCGTCCAGCCTGTTTGGCGGCGCGGGCGGCCTCCACGATCACCGCACAGGCCACCTCCGGCCCCTGCTCATGGGCGTTGGCGTGGGCCTCGCCCCGCTGCAGGGCGATGCGGGTCTGAATCTTCTCCCACAGCGCCGTGGGGCTGGGCAGCGCGCGCCACAACAGGCTATGCCGATCCATAAAGCTCAGCGTCTCGGTGGGATGGGTCGGCGGCGGGCCGACGTTGAGCGCCTCGGCATGCCACGCCAGTTGGCCGTTTTCCAAGCTGTAGTAGGGTTTGGGACGCCCATAAAAGGCCTTGGCCTGAGTGCGCCACAAGTCGGTGGGGATCACGCCGAACAGAATCCCCTGCGGCGCCGCGCCATCCTGTTGCAGCAAGCTCTGCAAGCGACGCCCGGCCTGCCCCACGCCATAGCCGCACACGCCGCCGTTGCCCACTCGCTGGCCCAACAGTGTCTCCAAATAGGCGGGCCATGACTCACGATCGCCCACCTGATCGCCAAACGTATAGCTGTCGCCCACCGCCAGATAGGCGGGGGAGCGCTCATCCCACCCGCCCTCGTTGCGGCGCAGGCCGTCGGCGCCAATGGCCACCGGCGCGCCCTCGCCATTGATCCCTTTCAACCCGGGCAGAGGCTTCCAGCCCAGGTCGGGATCAAAGCGGTTGCCGCAGTCGATGCGCGGCTGCGCCGCGTCGTCGCCCACGCCCCACAGCGGCGCGCCCTTCCACAAGCGATAGGCGCCTTCGGCCAGCAACAACGCGGCGCTCAGCGAGATGCCGATGGCCACACCAGGTATGATCGCACGCGGGTTCAAATCGTCACCTCTGGCAATGCTTCCTGAACAAAAGATCCCCTCTGCAAACGCCTCCAGTATGACCGGGAAATCCCTCTCGGGCAAAGCGTGGGGCGCAATCCCTATTGACGCGCCTCCCCAATTCCCGTCAAATACGCATTTTTCGCGCATTTGTTGCGTCTGAACACTGGCCGTCCATAAGGATATTCCCATGGAATTACAATTTTACTACACCCTCATGGCGGGCGCGGGCATTCTCCTGAGCGTGCGCCTGATCTCGCGCTATATCCGCGTGCCCGAACCCTTGCTGTTCATGATCGTCGGCGCCGGCTTCGCCGCCACCGGCGTGATGAACAAGGACAATCACACTTTGGAGGCGCTCTCCATGGTGGCCATCACCCTGGTGATGTTCCACACCGGCTTGGGCGAGTCCAGCGTTTCGGAATTCTTCCGCAGCGTGGTCAAGAACATGCGCGTGGCGGTGGTCGCCGCCATGGGGCCTTGGATCGGCGCCTTTGTAGCGGTCAATTTCATCCTCGGGCTGACCATGCAGGAGGCGGTGGTGGCGGGCGCGGTGTTCACCGCCACGGCGCTGCCGTTCACCCTGGGGCTATTGCGTTCGCGGCGACTGATCAGCAGTCCGGCGGCCAAGTCCGCCATTGCCGCGGCCACCACCGATGACGTGCTGGCCTCGCTGGTGGGCACTTTCACCGCCATTCTGCTGGCGGCGGCGGCGGGCGGCGGCGAGAGCGCCAGCGCCAGCGCCGTGGCCATGGAGGTGGGCAGCAAAGTGGGCATGGTGCTGCTCTTCTTCGGCCTGATCTTCCTGCTCTCCTGGCTCATCGACCCCAAGCCTCACCGCGACGGTTTTGTGGATCTGCACAATTTCACCCGCATCTTCTATGAGCATGGCATCACCCCCTCCTTCATCATTCTGATTTTGGCGGTGGTGATCTTCTTTGGCGAGGTGGTGTTCCACGTCCACTACGCCATCTCCGCTCTCATGGTGGGGATTCTGTTCAAGCGCGATCTGTTCTACAACACTGAGAAGTGCCGTGAGGATCGCCACGCCCCCACCTTCGACAACTTCGAAGCCACGTTGCACCCCATTGTGCACAACATCGAGCCCTTCTTCTTCCTCTATCTGGGGCTGCATCTGGACGTCACCCTGCTCACACCGGCGGCGATTTGGGCGGGCTTTGTGATCTTCGCCCTGGTGGCGGTGATGCAGTACATCTCGGCCTACTCCTCGGGCCGCTGGGTGGGGTTGGATCACGCCAATGGCAAGTTGCTGGGGGTGTGCATGATGCCCCGGGATGTGATCGCCTTTGTGGTGCTCTCCATCAACGCCGATGCGTTGCCGGATGATTCGGTGCTGTTCTTGGCCTGCATCATGGCTATTGGCTTGTTGAACCTGGCCACGACCGTTGGCTTGCTGCTGTTCAAGCCGGGGGATGACGCCCCGGACGAGGCCCACGGGCACTGAGTACACAAGGGGGCGGCTGAAATCAGCCGCCCCTTTTTCGTTTGCCCGGGCACGCACGATGGAAAACTTGGCCGCCGACTGGTCGGCGACGGGGTCTGGGGGCCGCTGCCCCCAGCGGGGTGTGGGGCGGCGCCCCACGGTGTGGCAGTGTCTTTTGCCGTTTCCCCATTGAAGAGAGTGTGAGCCAGTAGGAAGTTAGAGAAAAGCACGAAACGGTGAGCCAGCAAGGAGGCCGTCGGGGAAACGGCAGGTGAGCAGGCGCAAAGCGCCGTCGTCCGCAGGACGGCGAACTGCTGTAGAATTCGAATCTTGGGAAAGTTAATAGAGTCTTTGCGGGCGGGAATAAAATAAATCCTCCCTGAATTTATTATTATTTTTCACTCAAAGATGTATTTACTGACATCTGCGACATCCCCTTCATAACAAATGAATTCTGCATTGCTTTGCATGAAGTGTATTTTACTTTTCGTATTGCATGCTTTCGTGAGTGCTTCATTCGATCTTGCTTTAGCGCGCTTCATAATTTTTTCTTTATTTAGATATCTTGTGTAATTCACATCATTAAATATATCACGTGACCATTTCTTCCAGTACCTCTCGTACTCACTTTCAGCAGCCAGATAACGTGCATACAGCCTATTATAATTGTCCAAGTCTTTTCTGAATATTGCCAGCCAGTGATTTGCTCTCAATTTCATTTTATTATATTCACTTTTCATAACTCTTTTATTATGTTCAAAATCCGCCTGATATTTCATTATCTGATCAGTCAGATTATCTAAGTCAGACGTTTCTCTTACAGGGATCTTCTGATCTACTTTCCTTGTATTACGTTTTGGCGTTTCACTTGATTTACAACGATCGCTTCTCCAAACGACTTCACCTGTCGCCTTGCTCTCGCATTCAACAACTATTGCCTCTGCTGACTTCAGAGGGAAGTAAATATAAATCATAATATCAATAATTGTCTTCATTACCATCTACCCCTGAATAGCACTCCTCCTATCAGCATTTCAATTATTTATAGAATTATTAGATTATATTGAGAATAATTTTTCGAGCTCGTCACTTATTTTCTTCGGTGGGTGCTGAAATCTGCAAATCAGGGAACTCCCTAAAATTAAACTAAAATTCGATATTTAGTCACTACCACTGTAACATTTAACTCAAACACTTTTTGACTTTCTCATGCTTCAAGTTTTAGAGCAGTTCGCCGTCCTGCGGACGACGGCCCCTCCGGGGCCTGCTCACCTGCCGTTTCCCCGACGGCCTCCTTGCTGGCTCTCTGCTTCGAGTGTCCACCCACCACCACTGGGTCGCACTCTTTTTGCGGGGAAACGGCAAAAGACTACTGCCACACCGTGGGGCGCCGCCCCACACCCCGCTGGGGGCAGCGGCCCCCAGACCCCGCCGCCGACCAGTCGGCGGCTACCTTGGCGGCTCCGTGCTGGCCTTGAATTCTGCTCTTATCCGCCGCTTGTGGGCTGCGGGCTTGTCGTCGCCTGCGCCTCGGCTTTGGGCTTGGCGGGCGCATCCAACGGCGCGATCCCCTCCTCCTCCACCTGATACAGCGTAAAGTCCCGCGCGCTCCGTCCATCCGCGCCAAAACGCAATCCGCCCAATGCGCCGCTAAAGCCCGCATCGCGCAACAATAATCCAGTCCAGCCCTGGGTGGTCTGGGCCTGCGCCATGCGCAGTTCGCGGAAGCTCTGCGCCGCCACCGCCACCGCATCATACGCCAGCGCCGCCAGATTCGACGGACGCTCGCCCCACGCTTTGCTATAAGCGGCGTGGAACGCCCCCGCACGCGCCTCATCGGCGTCAGGGAACACCGCGCCCTTCAGATACTCCGCCCCGGCGCTCAAAAGATGCGGACTGTTCCACCCCACCGCGCCCAACAGCGCCGTCTGCGGAATGTGAATGTCGTAGAACGCCAACTGCGGCGCCATCAGACGCCCATGGGCCGCAGAACCGGGCAGATAGAGCGCGTCAAAGGCATACCAGGGCGGAATGTCGTCAACCTCTTCCGTCTGCGCCGAATCCGCCGGATCCAGCGCCTGGGCCTTGCGCGCTGTGCGCATGCGCCGCGCGATGGCCTCTTTATCAATATGGCCCAACTGCTTGAGCCACGGTGAGAAGTCACGGGTATCGCGGGGAAAGTAGTCCGGCCCCACCACACCCGCGCCCAGACGCTTGGCCTCATCGGCAAACGCTTCAGCCAGCATGCGACCCTGTTCGCTGTCCGGGGCGAGAATCGCCACGCGCCGCCGCTTATCGCGCTCGATGGCGTAACGGGCCATATCCCGCGCCTGCTGCTCGGCGTTAAAGGCGTTCTGATACAGCAGACGTTGGGTCTCGGGATTGTCATCATCGAACACGGTCAGATCAGGGCGCGGGTTGAGCGGCATGATGGGAATCGCGCTATTGACCGCCAACTCCACCGCCGCCCGCGCCGGATCGTGGAACAGCGGGCCGACGATGGCGTCCACCCCGGCTTCGATCAACTCCGTGGCGGCGGCCTGGGCGGCCTGGACATCGCCAGCGGTATCCCGAATCAACAAACCAATGCCCGCATCGGCGTAGTCCCGTTGCGCCAGTTGCGCCGCGTGCAGCAGGTTGCGCCCCAGCGCCTCATACTTGCCCGAGAGCGGCAGCAGCAGGCCCAACGTGATGGCCGGTTTGCCCTCGGGCGGATTCAACCGTTTGCGCGCCTCGCGCTGGAGCGGCGTCCAACCGCTCTCCTTGGCCGCCTGTTTCCACATCTGCTGCGCGCCAATGCCATCCTGTTCACGCCACAGGGCGTCACCCAGCGCCAACGCCAGATAGGGGCGCAGCAACGGACGTTCGCCGGGCTGAATCGACATCAGATGTTGCAGCCGCTTGGCCCCGCCCTGAGCGAAGACGCGCACGGCGGCGGCGGCCTGGGCGTCGTTGAACTGGGCGTCGGTGGGGTAGCTGTAGAGCAGCGTCATGGTGTCTTCGACGCCGCCCCGTTGCAGATATTGGCTCAGATAGCGGCGCCACGCCTCGTCTTCGCCCAACACCTCGGGAATGTAGGTGGGCGGAGCCGGAACCCGGCGCACGCCGCCCTCTTCAGCAGGCTGTTCTGCGGCGGCGGCTTCGGCGGCTTTTTTCTCCTCTTCGATCTTCTTGGCCAGCTCTTCGGCGGCTTTTTTCTTCTCGGCGGCCTTCTTCTCCGCCGCCTTGTCGGCCTCGGTGCGCACTGGGGCGGCTTTCTTCTGCTCCTCGCTGCCTGTGCCGGGGAGTTTCACATTGACGCAACCGCCCAGCACAACGATGCTCAGGAGCACGATGGGGACGACAATCAGGGTGCGCGCGCGCGACAAGCCCATGGCGTTGACCAATCAATAATAAAGAGAGTTTGGAATCGGAGAGCCGCACCATTATGAACGACGCCCCGCAAGAGGGGGAAAATCCCCGCCTCCCTGCCATTTTGTACCTTGTTCCGACCCCCATCGGCAACCTGGAGGACATCACTTTGCGCGCTTTGCGCATCTTAAACAGCGTAGATCGCATTTTGGCCGAGGACACGCGCCACACGGCGCGCTTGCTGGGTCATCACGGCATCGCCACGCCCATGAGTCCGTTTCATGAGCATAATGCGCAATCGCGCATCGGCCCGGCATTGGCGGATTTGGCTGCGGGGCGTTCGTTGGCGCTGGTGAGCGATGCGGGATCGCCGGGCATCAGCGATCCGGGGGCGCCGCTGGTGCGTGCGGTGGTGGATGCGGGTTATCGGGTGGAGGCGCTGCCGGGGGCGACGGCGTTGATTCCGGCCCTCACCGCCTCGGGATTGGATGCGCGCCGATTTGCCTTTGAGGGCTTTCCGCCGCGCAAGAGTGGTCAGTTACGGGCTTTTTTCGCCGATTTGGCGCAGGAGCCGCGCACGTTGATTCTGTATGAGTCGCCGCGCCGCTTGGCGGATACGTTGAACATTGCTGCGCAAGAGTTGGGGGCGGATCGACCGGCGTGTGTGGCGCGGGAGTTGACCAAGCTGTATGAGACTCTGCATCGGGGAACGTTGGGTGAATTGGCGGAGCAATTCACTGCGGAGGCGCCGCGTGGGGAGATTGTGTTGGTGATTGCGGGCGCGGATGTTGAGGCGGCCAGGCAGGCGTTGGACCCGGAGCAGGTGGTCAGGGAGCTGTTGGAGAGTGGCCTTTCGGTAAAGGAAGCGGCCAAGGAGGCGGCCAAGCAGACGGGGCGCAGGAAGTCGGAGATGTATGATGTGGCGGTGAAGCTGAAGGGCTAAGAGTGTGTGCGGGAAAGTGGCGGTCCCAGAGGTGTGTCAAGGTGGCCGCCGACTGATCGGCGGCGGTGTCTGGGGGCCGCTGCCCCAGCGGCCATAGGCGAAGCCGTATCAACAATCAAATGGGCGGCGCCCCACGGTTCGGCAGTAGTCTTTGGCCGTTTCCTTATAGAACAAAGTCCGAGCCCGCAAGAAGCTGGGGAAGCACTCGAAGCAACGAGCCCGCAAGGAGGCCGTCGGGGAAACGGCGGTGAGCAGGCCCCGGAGGGGTCGTCGTCCGCAGGACGGCGAACTGCTCTAAAACTTCAAACCAGGGAAACTCAAAAAGTGTTTGCGGGAGGGGATTAAATTCAGCAGCAATCCTTGGAAGCCGCTCTGTATTTGTTTCCGGCGTCTGTTGCGAGTGGCCGTACTGGAATTGATCTCCAGAATTCGAAAGCGTCCAGGATTAATCCTGCGCCGCCTTAGCCTTCGAGGCGCACTGCGCCTGCAACTCCTTTATTTGACGCTGCATCGCCAACTGGTCCGAGATATCTTTAAAAACCAGCACAAAACCTGCTCCCTGCCCGGCTACAGACATTAACGATAGAGTGAAATCAACCGGGATCGGCGCACCTTCATACGGGGAGAGCTTCAACTCCTCAAAGCTCACTGGCTGGCTGTGCGCCTGTTGCATGATCTCCTCAATATGAAACGCCTGTGCGGTGTGATACGGATGGCAAAAACGCTCCAGAATCATGCGCCCCATCAAATCGTTCTCCTTGCGGCCCAACAGCCGCTCAGCCTCGGTGTTGAGCACCTCAACACGCCCTTCCAGATCCATAGCGCAGATGCCTTCGCGTAACGCGCCCAGGATGCAGGTGAGACGTGTTCTCGGCGTTGCCGTCACAAACCGCAGCAGGTCGCAGTCAACGGCGAACTGGCGCACCTCCAGATGCAGCTCACACGGGGTCGCCTTGCCGGCGCTGCTGATGAGATTGGCGTCATACGTTATGCTTTGCTGCGAATCCAGCAGGGAAAGAAAGTGCTCCTTGGCGGTGCGACCCAGCACCAATTCGGTAAAAAGCTGACCTTGGAGCGCATCCGCCTGCGCTCCCAGAATGGTATGCAGAGCCGGATTGGCATCGATGATCACGCCCTGACTATCCAGGCGCGCAAATCCCTGACTCATGTGCTCAATGATGGCCTGAAAACGGATTTGCGAGGCGTCCAGTTGGCGTTTGACAAAGGTGGAGGCCATAGCCAGCAGGATAATCAGACTGGTGGCCAGCGCCACGCCCCAGGCAAGCATGGCGGGATTGCTCGGGGCGATCGAATGCTGGCCGCCGCCTGGGAGGAAATAGGCCGCCTCCATAGCGATATAGTGCATGCCGGAGATGGCGCTCCCCATCACCACGGCGCTCGCCAGGGTTTGTGCCTGATCCGACCAGCCCCATTGGGTCCGACGCACCAATAAGCGGATCGACAGCGCCAGAATCGCCAGCAGCACCGCCACCACGATAGAGATCAGAAACAGTGGGAGATCATAGCGCAGTATGCCATTCAGGCGCATGGCTGCCATGCCGGTGTAGTGCATGGTTCCGATGCCGCCGCCCATGATGAGGCCGCCGAAGAACAGGTGTGAACGCGTGAGCGTCGGGCGGTTGATGAGCTTGAGCGCGACTCCGGCCGCCATCACTCCTGGCAGCAGGGAGAGGAAGGTGATGGCGGGGTTGTAATAGACGCCGCAATCGAGCTTGAAGGCGAGCATGCCGATAAAGTGCATGGCCCAGATGCCCACTCCCAAAGACAGCGCGCCGAAACTGTGCCACAGCAGCCCCCCGCTGGGGCTGAACCCGCGCTCGCTGAGACGCGCGGCCATCTGGAAGGAGACCCAGGAGGAGAGGATGGCGATCAAAATGGAGATAAACACCAGCAGCGGATCATATTGGCTACGATAAGCCTGTACGATCTCTTCAGGACCAGAGAGAAACGCCAGGAGTCCGCTTGATTCCACGTACTTCTCCAAACAGTGTTCCGATCATTATCGTAGGGTGTAATATGACATGGTATTGTTATTTGAATAATTCACCAAATAAAATCGATAAATTTATAGTGGAAACTATAATAAATCCAAACAAAACGACACAGAACAACCAATGTTTGTGTGACGAAGGTACGGCTTGCTTTGACTATTGGTCGGAGCGGGCGTGAGGCGGGCCCCACGATGTGGATTTTATAGTCGTTAGCATTCAAAAGTGCACAGATGGGTGCTGAAAGATATCGAGGGCTGCGCCCTCGAGCTCCCAAGATCAAAATCCAAACCGTGGGCGCTGCCCATACCCGCTTAAGGGTCACAGACCCTTAAGCGTCCCGACAAATTTCCGTTGGAAATTTGTCCCCTAGTCAGCACAGGCTGAATCAACGTCATGCAAACATTGAGCGCTTTGGATGTGTGTCATTCTGGATTCAAGCGGCTATAAGAGCTTGAGGGCGGAGTTCTCGATATCTTTCCATCGCCAAAATTGCTCATATTCACTTCTGATTTTACTGAGTATATGATCAAATGGCGCCTCTGAGAGAGATCTGATGGGGAGGCTTATCTTGGTGGGACTTTGGCAATATTGACCAGAATTCATGAGGGGAGAGTTTTGTTGCTCTATACGACCAAGAAGATGCCGACAGACTCGCCCTCACGGAAGTAATATACCAAGAGGACTAAAACCTTAAAGGTCAGAAGTTTCTGGGAGTTCAGGAGGATTCCCGAGTATCAATAGACAGTTACTGCATTCAGTTTCTTCTACAAACACTTTTGACTTTCCCAGGCTCCGCGTTTTCGAGCAGTTCGCCGTCCTGCGGGCGGCGGCCCCTCCGGGTCCTGCTCACCTGCCGTTTCCCCTTTTGCCTGCTTACTGGCTGAACGTTCCGCACCTCGCATCAGACTCTCTGCTGACGCCGCCTTTGTTCAATGGGGAAACGGCAAAAACACTGCCAAAGCCACACCGTGGGGCGCCGCCCCACACCCCGCTGGGAGTAGCGGCCCCCAGACCCCGCCGCCGACCAGTCGGCGGCCAAGTTTACTCCCTGCGCTCTGGACGCCTACGCCTTCCCATTGCGCGTTTTTAGCCACGTCTTCTGAATCAGATACGCATCGTTGCTGGCCCGGTGACGTTGCACGTCCATCTCCTCCTCAATGCGATCCTTGGTCGCGTGCCAAATCTCCATCTGCTCCTCGGAGAGAATCATCTCCAAACAACTCACCGTAAACTCCGGCCTGATGCGACTCTCATAGAACAGTTTGTCCAGCCATGGCTTGTCCACCACCCAACCATCCGTGTAGACAATCTTGTTCTGCAACAGACGGTTCAGCTCTTTGGCGACCGCTTCAATGGGCTTGCCATACTCCCGCAAAATGTCGCGCGAGACGTGATGCACGCTCTCCGCCTGCTCATCCCAATGGGTCCAATCCGGCGCCGGAATCACCAACGAGCAATATTTCTGACCCTGATCCAACGCCAGCCCCACCTCAATGGGATAGCTGAACGGACCAAATCCAGAAGCCTCGACATCAACAATCAAGGGGGTCTTAAGGTTTTTCATCACCATCACGTTGGCGCTTCGTTGAAAAGTTGATCTTAACCCTATCTTTCCCGTCGCCTCAATCCAACCAAATTCCGGGGCTTATTACTTTGGTTTTGATATTTTCCGCAGACACTTTGAGGTTACCCCAGACTTGTCGCTCCACTGCAGTTCGCCGTCCTGCGGACGACGGCCCTGCCGGCCTACTCACCCGCCGTTTCCCCGACAGCCTCCTTGCTGGCTCGTTGCTACCAAAGTCTCTCAAGCTCCCTACTGGCTCCCACTCTGTTCAATGGGGAAACGGCAACGGACAAAGACAAACCGTGGGCTCCGCCCTTTAATTATCGATACGGCTTCGCCTAGGGCCGCTGGGGTCACGGACCCCAGACGATTTGGCAGGATTGCCAAATCGGACTCGCGCAGCGAGCCCGAAGGGTGCGGGCCATGAATGGCCCGAATCACCCCGCCGCCGACTGGTCGGCGGCCAATTTTACTCCGTGCGCGCCGTTCTCTTAGCGCAGCGTCACCATGCCGCGCAACAAGCTGACGGTGGCGAAAATAAACGGCGGCGCATACCACCAGGCGGAGAAATCCGCCGCCGCCAAAATCGCCCCACCCAAGAACAGCGTGCCGCCCATGGTGGCCGCGCTCTGGCGCGCAAAGCCCTGACGGATCTCCTGCTGCACCGATTCAAACGACGATTGATGCACCCGCAGCCACAGACGGTCGTTGGCCAGACGGTCCAATGCGCCCAAGGCCAACTCCGGCGCCGACGCCAGCGCCTGCCCGCTCTCCTCCAGCGCTTTGCGGAACTGTCGCATGCGCCCCTTGGGGCCGAGTTCTTCCTGCATCCACTCCTTGACCAGCGGCTTGGCGATCTCCCAGGCGTTGAGCGGCGGATAGAGCTCGCGCCCCACCCCTCCAGAGTCAGCAGGGTCTTCTGCAGCAGCAGCAGTTGCGGCTGCGTCTCCATCTGGAACTCTTCGGTCACCGCAAACAGCTTGGCCAACAGCCGCGCCACGGAAATATCCGCCAAGGGCTGGCCAAACACCGGCTCGCCCACCTGCCGCGCCGCCTCCTCGAAGGCGTCCAGATCGGTGTCCGGCGGCACAAAACCCGCCTCCAGATGCACCCGCGCCACTTTGCGATAGTCGCGGGTGAGGAAGCCGTGCAGCAGATCGGCCAGATAGCGCCGCGAACGTCGCGTGAGCTGCGCGGTGATGCCGAAATCCACCATCACCACGGTGCCGTTCTCCTGCACCAGAATGTTGCCCGGGTGCTGGTCGGCGTGGAAATAGCCGTCGTGGAACACCTGTTTAAAGAAGGCGGTGAGCAGCGTCTCCGCCACCGGTCCGCGAATGGCGTTATAACTGTCAGGGTGGGCCGTCAGTTCGCTGAGTTTGACCCCTTCCACCCAGCTCATGGTGAAGACCTTCTGCCCGCTCAGGCCACCGATCACCTCCGGGAAGCGAATGCGATCGGGACGGTTCTGGAAGTTGCGCCCCAACTGCGCGCAGTGGCCCGCTTCGATCTGGAAATTAAGCTCATTGCGGATGGTCTGGGCGAACTCCTCCACCACCTTCACCGGCTTGAGGCGACGCCACTCGGGCATCACCCGTTCGGCCATGGCCGCCAGCATCGCCAACATGCGGATATCATCCTCCACCTGCCGATCGATGTTGGGGCGCATCACTTTCACCGCCACCTCGCGGCCATCCTGGGTCACCGCATGATGCACCTGAGCGATGGAGGCGGAGGCCACCGGCTGGGGATCGAAGCTGGAGTAGAGCGTCTCCAATGGCGCGCCCAGCTCCAGCGCCACGGTTTCGCGCACCTGATCAAACCCAAACGGCGGCACCGCGTCCTGCAGGCGTTTGAACTCCTGCCCCACATCGTCGGGCAGCATGTCCAGGCGGGTGGAGAGCATCTGCCCGAATTTGATGAAGGTGGGCCCCAGCTCCTCGATGGCCAGACGCAACCGCGCCGCCTGGGTGGTGCGTTTGACGTGGCGACGAAAACCCGGATGCAGCTTGACCAGCCAGCTCCAGATGCGCATCAGGGTATAGCGATGCGACAGCGACGCCATCACATCGTGGCGCGCCAGAATGTGGGTAATGACCGCCATCCGCCACAGCGAGCGGGGCGCGTGCAGCCAGGAGTTGATCACGATGACGCCGACCCAGCCTGACGCACTTTGAGGCGATTCTCCAGACGGCTGATGCGCCGCGCCAGCGCCTCCATGGGCTCCTTGAGCCCTTCGGCGCCGCTGCTGAGTTTATCCAGCTCATTGGCGCGCGGCGCTTCGCGGATATCCAGCCACTCCTCCATGCCGTTCTCAAAGCTCTGTTTGCCCGCATTGGCCTTCTCGGCGCTCCAGGCGGCCATCTTGGCGGCCAGTTGCGCGCCGGGAGCGCCAAACAGCGAACCCAACTCCTGCGACCAATCGATCTCCACGTTATCGAGAATGTTCTTGAAGTGCAGGCCGGTCTCGGTCTCGCCGGACATCTTCAGCTTGCGCGCAAAGAACAGCGAGTCGGGATCTTCGGTGTTGAACAGCAGTTGCAGGAACGCTTCGGCGTCGCCGTTCATGGTGACGTTGGGCGCCTCGTCGCTGTAGGTGTGGATGCGCACGCGGCCATCGTCCTCCACGCGCATGTAATAGGACTGACCCAGATCCTCCACGGTGAACTCGAACACCTTGCCCGCCAGTTCGCTCAGACGCCGTTTCAGGTCGGGATAGCGGGTGAAGAAGAGATTCAGCGTCACCCCCAGCCCCACGGCGGTGGCCGGTTGCGGCAGCAGTTTCATCGGCGCGGCCAGCCAGGACATTTTCATGATCATGACGCGCGCTCCTTAAACTTTGAAACCGACGTGAATGGCGGCGATGCCCGCCGATAGATTGTCATAGCGCACCCGATAGAGCCCGGCGGACTCCATCATCTCCTTGAAGGTCTCCTGGTCGGGGAACTGACGGATCGACTCCACCAGATATTGATAGGAGTCGCGATCCTTGGTCACGATCTGGCCGATCTCCGGCAGCAGATTGAAGGAGTAGGTGTCGTAGATGGGGCGCAGGAAGGGGATGGCGACTTTGGAGAACTCCAGCACCAGCACCTGTCCGCCCGGCTTGACCACCCGCTGCATTTCGTCCAGCGCGCGCTGGATGCGGGTGACGTTGCGGATGCCGAAGCCGATGGTGGCGGCCTGGAAGCTGTTATCGGGGAACGGCAGCTTTTCGGCGTTGCCGCAGACCCAGTCGATGCTCGACACCATGCCTTCGTCGGTCAGCCGCTTGCGCCCCTGCTTGAGCATGGAGAGGTTGATGTCGCACAGGGTCACGCGGCCCTGACCTTCCATCTTCTTGTGCATGAGGATCGCCAGGTCGCCGGTGCCGCCGGCCAGATCCAGGCAGTGGTCGCCCGGTTGCAATTTGAGCTTGGCGATGGCCTGACGCTTCCACAGGCGATGGATGCCCAGGCTCATCAGGTCGTTCATCAGGTCATATTTTTCCGCCACCGAATCGAACACCCGGCGCACTTGTCCCACCTTCTCGCCGACGGGGATATCGCGAAAGCCGAAGTGGGTGGTTTCCTGGGAATCGGACATGTCGCCGCTCCTTGATGTGTGTCCATGCAAACGCCCCATCTGTGGGGCGATCGGGCATTGTACGTCATCACGCCGTTTGGGGAAACCGTCCGCCATACCCAGGCCCGCCAGCGGCCTGAATTTCCAGCAACTGTTTGTGAAATCACTCCCGCGCCCCGCCTGCGCCCTGGGGGAGCAGAAAATTTCATCTGTGGCGTCGGGGGCTTACCCTGTTTACCCGGAAGCTGGCGCGCAAAACGTCTTGCAGGTTGCGCAGGACAAACGCATCATATCGCCAGGGAGCCAAGACCCACACGCCGCATTGGAAACATCAAAAAAAGCTGGATTTATCAAGGCCAAGCGCGCTTTGCGACATTGGAGAGCGTTGCTGTCGCCGCAGTTTACCGCTGCGCGCCGGGGCCACTCAGCCAGGCTGTGGGACGAGCATTTTGGGGGAGGCGCCCGCGTTTTCGCGCGGGTCGCGCACATTCGGGTCATAAATAAGAAACACCGCGCGCCTATGCCGCTGGAGCGCGTCGGTCAGGGATTGGGGTGAAGGCATGTCGAATCGCGCCGAACGGGTCGCAGGGAGCGCCGCCAACGAGCAAATTCCGCTGCAACCAGCCTCGTGGGACATCTGGGATAAGAAGTACCGTCTCAAGCGCAAGGATGGCGAAGCGGTGGACGCCGATATGGCGGGCACCTATGACCGCGTCGCCCGCGCCCTGGCCGATGTGGAGCCCGAAGAGAATCGCCAATACTGGCATGAGCGCTTTGTGTGGGCGCTGCAGAACGGCGCCATCCCCGCCGGACGCATCGTCTCCAACGCAGGCGCGCGTGAGCACAAACCCGCCACCAGCACCATCAACTGCACCGTCTCCGGCACGGTGTACGACTCCATGGATGAGATCCTCGCCTCAGTCCACGAGGCGGGTTTGACCCTCAAAGCGGGCTGCGGCATCGGCTACGAGTTCTCCACCCTGCGTCCCAAAGGGGCGTTTGTGGCGGGCGCCGGGGCCAGCACCTCCGGGCCGCTCTCCTTCATGGACATCTTCGACGCCATGTGCCGCACCATCTCCTCGGCGGGCGGTCGTCGCGGCGCGCAGATGGCCACCTTCGACATCACCCACCCCGACGTCGCCGACTTCATCCGCGCCAAACGCGAAGATGGCCGCCTGCGTCAGTTCAACCTCTCCTGCCTGATCACCGAACCCTTTATGGAAGCGGTGAAATCCGACATGGATTGGGAGCTGCTGTTCCCGGCCAACAAGTATGAGTTGGAAGATCCCACCATGGAGATCGTCTACCGCCCCTGGCCGGTGGAGAACGGGTATAAGACCAACGATAAGGGCGAAGTGGCCTGCCGGGTGTGGAAGCGCCTGCCTGCGCGGCGGTTGTGGGACGTGATCATGTCCTCCACCTACGACTACGCCGAACCGGGGTTTATTCTCATCGACAAGGTCAATGAGATGAACAACAACTGGTATTGCGAAGAGATTCGCGCCACCAACCCCTGCGGCGAGCAACCCCTGCCGCCTTATGGCGCCTGCCTGCTGGGTTCGGTGAACCTGGCCAAATTCGTCAAGGACCCCTTCACCGACCACGCCGAGTTCGATTGGGAGCGCTATCGCGAGGTGGTGTGGGTGTTCACCCGCATGCTCGACAACGTGGTGGAGCTGCACGGTCTGCCGCTGGGCAAGCAAGCCGAGGAGATCGAGCGCAAACGCCGTCACGGCATGGGCTTTTTGGGTCTCGGTTCGACCATCTGCATGCTCAACATGCGCTATGGCGACTCCGCCTCGGTGGCCTTCACCGAGCGCGTGGCCCGCGAGATGGCGCTCACCGGTTGGGAGTGCGGCGTGGAGTTGGCCAAGGAGAAGGGCCCGGCGCCGATTCTCACGGAAGACGTGATTCTCAACGCCACCCACTTCGCCAAGCGTCCCGAACTCAAACAGGCGGGCCATGAGCCGGGCGACGCCGTGCCCGCGCGCACCTTGATGACCCGTTACAGCCGCTATCTCAAGCAGTTCCCCGCCGAACTGCTGGACGCCATCGAGGAGCATGGGTGCCGCTTTACCCACCACTCCTCCATCGCCCCCACCGGCACCATCTCGCTCTCCATGGGCAACAACGTCTCCAACGGCATTGAGCCCAGCTTCGCCCACAAGTACAGCCGCAACATCATTCGCGAGGGCAAGAAGAGCAAGGAGAAGGTGGACGTCTTCAGCTTCGAGCTGCTGGCCTATCGCGAACTGGTCAATCCCCACGGCGACCCCTACGCCACCGAGGAGGCCGACCGTCTGCCCGAGACCTTTGTGGATGCCGGCTCCATCCCCCCCACCGCCCATGTGGACATTCAGGCGGCGGCGCAGAAGTGGGTGGACAGCTCCATCTCCAAAACCATCAACGTGCCCACCGAGTTCCCCTACGACGCCTTCAAGGAGATCTATCTCTACGCCTACGACAAGGGCTTGAAGGGCTGCACCACCTTCCGCTTCAACCCTGAAGCGTTCCAGGGCGTGCTAGTCAAGGAGGAGGATCTGGCCAACACCACCTATCGCTTCCAGCTCGAAGATGGCTCCACCCTGGAGGTGAAGGGCAACGAAGAGGTCCACTACGACGGCGAAACCCACACCGCCGCCAACCTCTTCGATGCGTTGAAAGAGGGTTACTACGGTAAGTATTGAGTCTTCGTGACGCTGGGCTTTTGATGATTTTGGGATGATGAAAGATATTGGGGCTTCGCCCCAAACCCCGATCCAACTTTCATGACTTCCCCAGTTGGGTTTGCTGGAAGATGAAAGATATTGGGGCTTCGCCCCAAACCCCATGAGGGCGCCGCCCTCAACCCGCCAGGGCTTTGCCCTGGACCCGCACGGGCGCTGCCCGTGACCCGCCAGGGAAATGATTTCCCTGGACCCTCGTTAGTTTTACTCCGTGCTGATTCCAACATTATGCACGGCATCTCATAGATCTAGGAGTTCCGCCATGGCGGTGAGTATTGAAAAGAAGATCGTCGGCTTTGAAGTGGTCTCCAAAGATGCGGAGGCCGCCGCCGATATCCCGACGGAAACCACCATGGCCGAAGTGGTGCGCATGCAGCCCGCGCTCAAGCGCCCGGCGGCCCTGCACGGCTCCACCTACAAAATCACCACCCCCATGTCCGAGCACGCCCTCTACATCACCATCAACGATATGGTGATCAACGAAGGCACTGAGTTGGAGTATCGACGTCCGTTCGAGATCTTCATCAACTCCAAGAACATGGAGAACTTCGCCTGGATCGTGGCGCTGACCCGGGTGGTCTCGGCGGTGTTCCGCCATGGCGGCGACGTCTCCTTCCTGGTGGAGGAGCTGCGTTCGGTGTTCGACCCCCGCGGCGGCTATTTCAAGCCCGGCGGCAAGTACATGCCGTCACTGGTGGCGGAGATCGGCGAGTGCATTGAGAACCACCTGCGGGAGATCGGCATGATCCGCGCCCCGGAGGTCTCCCCGGAGTTGGAGGAGAAGCGCCGCATGGCGGAGGATCAAGGCTTGGCGGGCTCCCAGTGTCCCAAGTGCGGGCAACTGAGCGTGGTGCGATTGGATGGGTGCGAGACCTGTTTGGAGTGCGGCCACTCCAAGTGCGGCTAATTGGCCAAAGCGACGATGAGCGCGCCGGACTTAGCAGCCAGCACAAACCGGCAAGCACTGCGCGAAAGTTTGTGGTCCAAGAGGTCCAGGAGGCTGGCCTCCTGGTGGGGTTTGGGGCGAAGCCCCAAGGTTTGGCTTTTGCTCTTGGGAGCTCGAGGGCGGAGCCCTCGATATCTCAACGCGCCAATGAAATGTTTCAACCAACACCCAATGAAATGTTTCAACCAACACCGATGAGCGCGCAGGACAAGTCGCCCGCACAAACTGGCAAGCACTGCGCGAAAGTGTGTGGTCCAAGAGGTCCAGGAGGCTGGCCTCCTGGCGGGTCGAGGGCGGCGCCCTCGTGGGGTTTGGGGCGAAGCCCCAAGGTTTGGCTTTTGCTCTTGGGAGCTCGAGGGCAGAGCCCTCGATATCTTAACCCTCCCCAGAAAACTCTTTAGAATTCAATAAACTTCCCAATTCACGGATTTGACGAGGATCCCGACATGCGCAAATTGATCGCTATCCCCGCTCTGACCGCGCTGCTGGCCGCCCCTGCTGTCTATGCCGAAGGCCCCATGGCGGTGCCGGTGAAGAAGATGACTCTGGAGAGCGCCCAGGCCATCGCCATGAACACCATCAAGGCGTGCCGCGCCAAAGGGATTCAGATTGGCGTCACGGTGATGGATCGCGACGGCATCGTGCAGGCGCAACTGCGCGATACCGTGGCCCCGCCCATCACCCTGCCCATCTCCCAGGGCAAGGCGTATGCGGCGACCATGTTCCGTGTGCCCTCTTCGCAGTTGGTGGATCGCGCCAACACCGCCGTGGGTCGCGCGCCGGGGGTGATCATGTCGGCGGGCGCGGTGCCCATTGATGTGGGCGGCGAGTTCCTCGGCGCGGTGGGCGTCTCCGGCGCTCCCGGCGGCGATATCGACGAAGCCTGCGCCGCAGAAGGGCTGGCGCCGGTTAAGGAAGAGTTGGAAATGTCCATGATGTAAGCCACTGGACGGGGCCATCGTGATTTATCGGTGGCCCCGTTTTGGTTCTCTTTTTTGAATATTCTTCGCCTCTTTAGTCACGTAGACTTTCCCGCACACACTTTTGCTCTTTCCCCGCTTGCCGCTCTACTGCATTCGCCGTCCTGCGGACGACGGCCCCTGCGGGGCCTGCTCACCGCCGTTTCCCGTTTTCCCTCCGTGCCCGCTTCTTGCTCTCAGCTTCTCTTGCCACTTGGGAATGGCTCTCTCTTTGTTCAGCGGGAAACGGCTGAAAGATTGAAGATATTGGGGCTCTGCCCCAAACCCCGGTCGGGCTCTGCCCGACACCCGCAAGGGCGCCGCCCTTGACCCGCCAGGAGGCCAGCCTCCTGGACCTCATGGACCACACGCTTCGGCGCTCCGCCCGCCTGCCCTGCCAATGGCCGTCGCCCCCTCACCCGTTCGCGTAAAAAACCGTTTGACCTGTCTACTACCTACAGGTTGAGGATGCCGTTCAACGACGTCATACCGACGTTGCCAACACACGCAAAGGAGGCAATCATGTCCGCAACCGTCAATGTCGAACAGTGGGTGGCCATGTTCCAGCAGATCGGCCTGAACGAAGCGCAAATGCAGCAGTGGCACGAGATCTTCGAAGCCAACCACCCCGAAGCCCACGGCGCATTCCTGAACTGGCTCGGCATGCCGCAGGAGCAGATCACGCAGGTCCGTCAACACAGCGCGTCCAAGAACTGGTAACTGAGAATCGGGAGAGGTCGTCATGCACACCATCGGCAAACTGGCCAAGCGCTTCGGCCTCTCCCGCTCCACCCTGCTGCACTATGAGAAACTCGGCCTGCTCAACCCCGCAGGACGCTCCTCCGGGGACTACCGGCTGTATGATGATGTGGATGTGGCGCGCCTGGAGTTGATCGTCGCCCTGCGCGAGGCGGGGCTGTCCCTCAAACAGATTGGCGAGGTTGTCCATCAGGACGAGGACTCCACCCTGCGCGCGGCGCTGGAGGAGCGGCTGCGCAGCATCCATCAGCAGATCGGCGCACTGCGTCAGCAACAGAAGCGCGCCGCCGCCCTGTTGGCGCAACTGGGCGCGCATCCGGGCGAACGGGTGATCAATGTGGAGAGCTGGGTGTCATTCCTACGCGCCGCCGGGTTGGATGAGGCGGCCATGTGGACCTGGCATGCGGCGTTTGAGCGCGACGCCCCCGAAGCCCACGGCGACTTCCTCGCCTCTCTGGGCATCGACCCAAAGCGCGCCGAGGAGATCCGTCAGAGATCGCGGGCGCTCTTGCAACCCTCCCCTGGTGGGGATTCATGACAGTCGCGCACATTTGATTCACTCATATGGCAGCGATGGGCGGCGCAACAACGCCGCCCTCTTCAAGCATATGCGACTTCGCGTTGACTACGCCACGCAGATACCGTACTCCGGCAGCAATTCATGGATAATATGAAACCGGTGCGCCAAAAGCGCATCGTGGAACAGCTTCCAATGGGATGTCAGAATCTCTTGCTTCCACTTGTAGTAATCTTGCTCGCCGTTAGACATAAGCGGACTGCCGATGGCTTCATATTTCCATGCCTTACGACCATCGCCATGATAGGTCAGTTCAACTGCGTCAATGCCCTCAAAATAGTTGCCGCTGGCAAGTCTGTTCAGCCACACGGCATGACGCCCATCGGCGTCACGAGTGCGCGTATCCTCATGCAAAAACAGAGCGCGAATCGCATCCAAATTGCTCTGTGAAATCGGCTCGACCTCCGCTATTGGGTCGCCCGCCAAGAAGCGCGACATTGCTTTGTGCATGGCAATGACGGCTGACAGGAACAGATCGGTGTTGTCCCTTTCGATTTGCACGGAATTCCCGTCTATATCCTTCCGCGTATATTGCCACTTCAGATAAGGCAAGTCGGGATAGGAGAGCGCGGCGCCATGCCCCAAAGGAAGAGTCTCTTCAACAAATGTGCTAGTAATTTCGTCGACAGCGCCTTTAAAGAAATTGCTGAGGCGCTCCTTGAAACTTGTTGGCGGCTCATCATTTTCGCAGACAACATCAAAAATTTCGTTGTACTGATGGCTCACCCCCGCAAACTGTTGGTGCGAAAAGGTGTCGGCGTACACATGCATGGTTATGCCTAGCCGGTACAGCGCAAAGGGTTTATCCCGCTCCCGAATGCATTCAGCCACCATATCCCGCGCAACAGGACTATCGGGCTTGCAGACAATTTTCTCGAAAAACTTCAACTCAGACGCCTGCGATTTTTCCTGACCATCGTTTCCCGGCAGAAAATGGAAGGGAATCCATACCTGATGGTTCTTTAACTCCTTGAAGTTGCGATAGTCCATCATACGGTGCGCTGAGGCGTGGCGCTGAATCATCGCGCCATTGCCAAAATTGACTGCGCCAGAGCCTGTTGCGTCATCCACATACTGTGCGCTCTTGGCAATAATTTCAGCCTCCTGTGTAGAGAACTTCTTGCCCTGATAACTTGCCAAACGGGCCGCCACGTAGGTCACAGTATGATGAAAATCAATTTGCATAATCACCTCCATAGATATTCCAAAATATTATAAGGCTAAATGAATAATAATATATTAAATCAATCATTTCAATCTATTATCATTGCTTTTTGTGGTTTACGCCAAAAGTTTGATTTTTTACATCGTTTTTGTCGCCTGAAAAAAAACGCCGCCCGAGGCTTCGGGCGGCGTGAATTTAGGAGATACTACTGCGTTGTGAAATCGGGCTTACTGCACCGAGCCCTTGCCATAGCGCTTCTCGTACTCGGCTTTGATCTTCTTCAGCGCATCCTTGTTCATGCCGTTGAAGTACCAGTCGTGGCCGGGGTGGGTGAAGTGCTTCTTCACCAGTCTCTTGGCCTCTTCCTTACCGACGATGTGCTCCAGTTCAGGGATGAACTTGAAGTAGGTGTGCTGCGCCACTTCATACAGACCATGCCACCAGGCGTAGTCGGGACCCATCATGGCCGCGCCGTGACGCGCCACACGCCCTTCGTGGTGCCAAATCTCCCACCAGATCCACTCGATCTTGTCGTCGAAGGGGCTGGGGGTGATTTTGCCCATCTTCTTGAGCTCGCCCATAATCGCCTTGACCGGCTTGGCGAACTTCTCGTTGTAGAGCTCGACAAAGTCGTCCAACTGCTTGTAGTGGCCGGTGACGAACTTCTCGCCATGGCAGGCGTAGCAGACCGTCTCCATCATCTCGCGACGGTTCTCCCAGGTCAGCACTTCAATGACCTTGGCGCCGCGCGCCTGTGAACCCACCTTGGGCACCGGCTTGCCTTCGGGCACGTCGAACGACTTGCCGTTATCCAGACGCACCAGATTGATCTTGTTGGAGACCGGCGAACGCAGGTTCCAGGAGATCCGCTCGCCCACGTCGTGGGTCTTGGCCAAGCCCTGCGCTTCGCTCATGTGGCAGGTGGAGCAGGTCGGCGCGATGGGGTTGTCCACGCCCGCGACCCATTTGTCGGAATGCAGATTCAGTTTCGAAGGATCGGTCTCGGTCTGGGCGCGGTACAGAATGCCGTGCTTGGACTCGTTGTAGACCTCCAACTGCGGATGGTCGGGACCGATGTGGCACTTGCCGCAGGTGTCCGGGGTGCGGGCCTGGGCGCGCGAGAAGGTGTGGCGACCATGGCAGGCGGCGCAGGAGCCCCAGGAGCCGTCGGGGTTGATGCGGCCGATGCCGGTGTTGGGCCAGGTGTCCATGGTGGGACGGCCTTTGGCGTCGATCTCGACCTTGCCGCCGTGGCACTGACGACAGCCGACGACCACCGCAGCCGGACCGCCGATCACTTCGCCCAACAGGTTATCCAGCGAGTTGAGAATCTGGCCGGCGGTGGCGTGGTGGGAGCGCTGCTGCTCTTTCACCTCAGTGGGGTGGCAGCGCGCACAGTCCTTGGGCGTAACCAGAATGGAGATCAGTTGCCCTTTATGGGTAAAGGCGTCCGGATCGTTCTTCTGCGCCTGGTGACAATCCAGGCAGTTGATCCCGTTTTGACCGTGTTGCGACGCGTTCCACTCCTGCCACAGACCAAAGTTCTCCTTCATGTGACACTCGGCGCACTCCTTGCCCGCCGGGTTGCCCCAGTCCTTGCCGGGTTGCCCCTGCACCCGGGCGTCTGCTGGCGTTGATAGCAGCAGCGCCACGGCGCATACCATCAGGTATGCTCCTGCGATGATGAATCGTTTCATGTTCCCCTCTCCTCGTGTTTGAAACCGAATCAGAATGTATAGCCTGAAATATACATTTATGCACTGTAGTATGTCCATAGCTTGCTAACCAACCTATGGGATTGCAAGCGAAATAATCATTCAGCAAAAAATATAGGCACGCCTTGATCTGGATCAATGCGGGTTGAAAAAATATGGCGCTGGAGCGCGGCGCTGAAGGCGAGCGGCGCCGAGGATCGAATATCTATTGTATTATCAATAATAATGTGAGGATTTCCCACGCCGACCGCATGGGCGATACTGGCCGTCAGATCCCTTTTCAGGAGACGCACAACATGATCCATCACTATGTGTTTTGGGAGATTCAGGGCGAAGGTGAGGAGAAGATCGCCAATGTGCGGACCATCAAGCACGCACTGGAGAGTATGGGTCATATCCCCGGCGTGCTGTCGCTGGAGGTGTCCCTCAACGCCAAAGTGGACGCGCTCTCCAAAGAGATCGACCTGATGCTGTACACCACCCATGTGGACTGGGCGGACCTGGAGGCGTACCAGGCCCACTCAGAACACAAGAAGGTGATTGAGATCGTGCGCCCGCGGCGCAAAAACCGCTGGGCGGTGGACTATGAGACGTGATTGTTGATGGCGTAGCCATACAGCGCGCCGATGGGCAGATGCAGCGCGCCCTGGGCGTCGGCCAGTGCGCCGACCTCGGCCAGATGCTCGGCCTTGAAGCGTTCCAGCGCGTCCGGCGCCAACTGCGCCGCCAGTCCGCGATAGCCCGCATACCACACAATCTCCCACCAGTGGTCCGAGTGCTCCAGGCTGTAACTCACATCGCGCAGGTGCGCCTGGGGCTGATTCAAGCCCGCCTCCGCCAGCAGCGCGGTCACCTTGTCCGCATCGTCCACCCTCCGCCAGGTCATGGGCGGAATGGCGATGCCGTACTGTTCGATGCGGGTCATGAACAGATCGGCCATGGGATGGAACAGGTCCGGCTGGAAGCTGCTGAAGCAGAGCCGCCCGCCCGGTTTCAGCACGCGCGCCGCCCCGCGCAACAACCCCGCCATATCCTCCACGAAGAAGACGCCGAAGGCGCAGGTGATGGCGTCGAAGTGGTCATCGGGAAAGCTGAGCGCGGTCATGTCCATGGCTTCGAAGCGCGCGTTGCGTATGCCGAGGGCTTCGGCTTTGGCTTGCGCCTGGGCCAGCATGCCGTCGGAGAGGTCGATGCCCACCACTTCGCCCTCGGGCAGGCGTTTGGCCAGCTCCAACGCCAGGGCGCCAGTACCAGTGGCCAGATCCAGCACGCGGGCGTGAGGCGGCAGGTCGATAATGTCGGCGTGGTGGCAGGCGCTGTGGTGGAAGAAGCGCAATGCGGGGCGGTCGTAGCCTGCGCTTGCGGCGTTAAAGCCTTTGCGCAACATCTCTTTACGCGCTTGATCGTCCATTCAATCAATCCTTTTCAGGCAATGCGAAAACAAAACTGCACAAAACGGCCAATGTTTGCGGGAAACAGTCTGAGCTAGCGTTATCTCATGGGCCGCCGACTGGTCGGCGGCGGGGCCTGGGGGCCGCGCCCCCAGCGGGTGTGGGCAGTGCCCACGGTTTGGTTGTTGGGAGCTCGAGGGCAGAGCCCTCGATATCTTCCAGCACCCCTATCTTCACTTTTGCATGCTAGAGACTATAAATTGATCAATGGCGCAGGAAATTCACCAGCCAGCGCGCCACGACGGCATTGTCCGGCTCCATCTCCAGGGAGTCCTGCGCCTGCCGCTTCACCTCGACGGGCAAGCCCCCCTCTACCCGGGCGTCATACAGGTCGAGAATGTCGCCGCTATAGGCCCGGGGATATTCAGGGTGGCCCTGGAAGGTGAGAATATGATCCCCCACCGTGACGACCCCCGCCGGGCAGTGATCATTGCCCCCCACAACCTCCGCCTCCGGGGGCAGACGCACAGCCTGATCCCGATGGGAGTGCCCCAGATGGATCGCATCCAACTCCGGGATCATCCACGCCCGACGCTGCGTCACTTCGATGCGCTTAATTCCCATGCCCCAGCCGGTCGGGGCCTGACCGACGCAGCCGCCCAACGCCTGGGCGATGAGTTGATGGCCGAAGCAGATGCCGATCAGCTTGCGCTTGGACTCATGGAGTTGGCGAATGAACGCCTGGGTCTGCAGCATCCAGGGCAGGTTTTCATATACCGAATTGTCCGAGCCGCAGATCAAATAGGCGTCCGCCGATTCCACCGAAGGGGGAAATTCGCCATCCTGGAGCCGGTACGGGGTGAAGCGAATCGTCTCATCCTCGCCCGCAAACAGGTTCCTGAACAGAGTAGGATAGTCTCCATGCTTGCGCGCCAAAACGTCCGGGGCGTAGCCCGCCTCCAGATAACCAATCTCCATTTCAGCCGCTCCCGATTCCGCTGATTCAGGCCGTCATCCCGCCAACTCCAAGCCGCCTATCCTTACCCCTGCTCAGACGCCTGCCGTATCCAGCATCTCCACATAGTGTTGCGCCACACCGGTCAAACCGATGCGCTTGTAGAAGCGGTGCGCGCCGGATCGTTGCAAGCCGCAATCCAGATGCAACTGGCCACACGCCGCCTCCCGCGCCAATCGACGCAGTTCGTTCATCAGCGCGCGGCCGACGCCTTCGCCACGCGACTCCGACGCCACCGCCAGATCATCCACGTAGAGATGTCGCCCCCACGCCAGATTGCGCCCCAGGCGATACCCGGCCACGCCGAGAATGGTCTCACCCGCGCGCGCCAGCAACAGGCGATAGCCCTGCTCTTGCATCAATTGGCGGCAGGTGGCGACAAACTCGGACGCCTCCAACTCCGGGCGCAACTGGCGCATCAGAGGAAAACAGGCGGCGATTTGCCCCTCATCCTGCGCCAACGTGACAGTGACGGATTCTCTCATCTTACTGCAACCCTGCCAAAAACGCGGAGACCAACGCGGCGACCAGCAGCAGCAGCACAATTTTCACCACGCCCAACCAGCAGGGCTCCTCCACGCACACCCGGGGCGCGCCTTGGGCGGTCCCGTCGCTGCGTTCGGCGGCGATCAGTTTTTCCAATATTTCCAGAGTGGTGAATGTGTGGCTGCTATGGCTCATGGCGCCGCCTCCATCAATAAGAATTTCGAATGGTTCTTATGCTAGGCGATCAGCGAGATGCGAAACAGCCGCACAAAACAGAAATTTTCACCAGTACAGATTATTCTTGACGCTCCGCAAAATGGCGGAGAACCTATCCTTTCAGCAACGCAAAGCAGCGTGTCAGACGCCATCAGACCGGCAGAACAGAGACAGATTATGGACATTTCGACCAATACAGATTTGGACCGCGACGCCACGCCGCGCTATCGCCAACTGGCCGATCACATTCTGGCGGGCATCGATGACGGAACCTATGCCCCCGGCGACAAGCTCCCCTCGGTGCGCAGGCTGCAACGCCGCTTGAACCTCAGCGCCGCCACCGTCACCAGCGCCTATCTCACCTTGGAGCGCGAAGGCGTGGTGGAGGCGCGACCACGCTCGGGCTACTTCGTGGCGCGGCTGGAGGCCAAGAGCAAACCACCGCGCCGCGAAACGCTGCCCACCACCCCGTCACGCATCGCCATCAGCCCCATGGCGCGCACGGTGGAAGCCAGCGCGCTGGATAACCGGCTGGCCCCGTTGGGCGCGGCGGTGTTGGACAGCAGCTTTCTGCCCATTGAACAGATGGCCAAAAACACCCGCCTGCTGGCGCGCACCGAGATGGCCGACGCCCTCTCCTACGGCCCGCCCAACGGCGCGCGGCGTCTGCGCCGGGAGTTGGCGCGCAGCCAATGGGGCTTCCCCGACCCGCCGGGCATGGAGGAGATCATCCTCACCAACGGCTGCATGGAGGCGGTGAGCCTCTGCCTGCGCGCCACCACCCGTCCGGGGGATGCGGTGGCGGTGGAGTCGCCGGTGTTCTTCGGCTTTCTGCAGATGATCGAGAACCTCGGCCTCTACGCCATGGAGGTTCCCACCGATCCGGTCACCGGCATGGATCCTGACGGCCTTGCCCGCGTGCTGCAGGATGATCGCGTGCGCGCCGTGCTCACCATCCCCTCGTTCCAGAACCCCACCGGCGCCTTGATGCCCATCGAGAACCGCCAGCGCATCTGCCAGATGGTCACCAAACGCCGCATTCCCCTCATCGAGGACAATATCTACGGCGACCTGCACTATGGCGAAACCCGTCTGCCCCCCATCAAACATTGGGATCGCGACGGCTGGGTACTCTATTGCTCCTCCTTCTCCAAAACCGTTGGCCCCGGTCTGCGCGTGGGCGTCACCATCCCCGGTCCCCGTTTCGCCGAGCGCGTTACCGCGTTGAAGATGGGCAGCACCCTCACCTCCGCCCAATTCACCCAACTCGCCCTGGCCAATTTTCTCGAAGATGGCGGCTATCAGCGCCATCTGCGCAAACTGCGCGTCGCCCTGCAGGAGAACATGCGTCAGCTCCGCCAGAGCATCGCCCGGCACTTTCCCCAAGGGGTGCGTATGACCGATCCCAAAGGGGGATTCATTCTGTGGGTGGAGTTGCCCGCCGGGGGCGATGGGGTGTCGCTCTACGAAGCTGCGGTGGGCGAAGGCATCGCCATTGTGCCCGGCAGCGTCTGCTCCCCCTCCGGCAGTTGGCGGCGCTGCATTCGAGTCAGCGCCGGATCGCCCTGGAGTGAACGGTTGGAAAACGCCGTGGCGCGTTTGGGGGAGCTGGCTCGGGGGGGATGATAGGATGAAATTTTGTGAGAATTGCTTGGGGAAGATGAAAGATATTGGGGCCTCGCCCCAAACCCCATGAGGGCTCCGCCCTCAACCCGCACGGGCTCTGCCCGTGACCCGGCAGGGCTTTGCCCTGCACCCACGAGGGCTCTGCCCTCGACCCGCCAGGGAAATGATTTCCCTGGACCCTCGTTCCCCCAGCCTCCTGCCCCCTTGCGGCTTCCGAGCAAGTTTGTGGGGTTCGTGCTTCTATTCCAGCTAGGACCCTTTTTTCTTCTTCTGGTAACTCTTGCGCTGGAACAGGTCGGACTTTCTCGACACCAGCCGATCAATGAACAGCCTGCCATCCAGATGGTCCATCTCGTGCTGCACCGCGCGCGCCTCGAAGCCCTCAAACTTCACCACATGCTCCGAGCCGTCGCGCTCCTGATACTGCACCGTGCAGGTCACCGCGCGCATCACGTTGCCGGTATAGTCCGGCAGCGACATGCACCCCTCCCGCGCCGTCTCCATGCCGTCCCACTCCAGAATCTCCGGGTTGCACATCACCATGCGCCCATGGTGATCCGGCGGCGGCTTGCGCAGCAGCCCCATATCCACCACCGCCGCGCGAATGGGATTATCCACCTGGGGCGCCGCCAACCCGCAACTGCCCGGCCCCGCCTCCATGGTTTCGATCAGATCATCGATGAATTGCTGAAATGCGGGATCGGCGAAATCGGTGACGTCTGCGCAGTCGCGGCGCAGGCGCTCGTCGGGATAAATGAGGATGTCGAGAACGGCCATGGGGAATGATCCTGTTGCGGCAGGGCAAAAACCCGTCCATTGTGCCAGTTTGCGCAGAAGGATTCGACAACAAAATAAAATCAAATTGCTTTTTACCCTGACGCAATGATCTGTCCGCTGAAAGTTCATCAAACGACGATGAGCGCGCAACAGGCAGAGCCAGCACAGGCAGGCAAGCACTGCGCGAAAGTGTGTGGTCCAAGAGGTCCAGGAGGCTGGCCTCCTGGTGGGTCCAGGGCAAAGCCCTGGCCGGGTCTGGGCCGGCGGCCCAGCATCTCAACGCTTCACAACACAACCTTCCCAATCGCAGAAAACGGACATCGCGTGCAAACCTATCTCCAACCCATCGCCACTGGCCTGGCTACACTGATCACCATTTGGGCGTTTTCCACCTATATATTGAAGATTGTGGGGGGGAAGACGATTCCGCATGTGTTTTCGTGGGTGGTGTGGGGGGTGACCACGTCGATTGTGTTTGTGGCCATGGTGAGCGCGGGCGGCGGCATGGGGGCGTGGCCGGTGGGGTTGTCGGGGGCGATGACGCTGGGGGTGGCGTGGCTGTCGTTCAAGCGGCGCGGCGACATCACCATTACGCGGCTGGACTGGGCGTTCTTTCTGGCGGCGTTGGGGTCGATTCCGCTGTGGCTGGCGACGCACGATCCGCTGTGGGCGGTGGTGTTGCTGACCACGGTGGACATTCTGGGCTTTGGCCCGACCATCCGCAAAGCCTACGACAGTCCGTTTGAGGAGACGCCGAGCTTCTATCTGATCTACGCGGTGCGCAACGGGTTGGTGCTGTATGCGTTGGAGGAGCGCAATCTGGCGGGGACGCTGTTCCCGGCGGCCATCGGCATCGCCTGCGCGGCGTTGGCGCTGCTGATTGTGTGGCGACGGCGGGTCATCGGCTCTATTCCAGCACAGTAAAAAACCACCAATTTGCACCCAACTGCGTGCAACTCTCCACCGGTATGCCGCCTGTGATCTCTGTGATCTCTGCGCCACAGTGGGTGAGCGGGGGATTGGCGTAGTGATAATTATGGAACCCAGCCAATTTTCTCTCAGCAACGAACCAAATTTGTTCCGGGTCCTTGCGCAGCGGCCCAACGGTCTCAACACCGACTTCACGCATTTTCCCCACATACTGAGTAAGACGCGCCTCACCCAACTCCGTGCTGGAACGGCTGCTCCATGGCTTATCCCCTGAGGAGTCGAGGAAAACCCAGCAACAGTTCGCGTTCTCCCCATTGGGCTGTGATCTTGTTTGATGGATATCCCGTTGCGCCATCTCTGCCAACGCCATCAAAGTCGGCTGTTTGTCTGCAAATGCGTGAAGATATTACGCCTCTGGCCAAAGAAAGAGATATTTGCCTGAAAACCAAAACAGGCCAAGGAGGAACGCTATCCAAACGGGATGCCTTTTGATGAACCTCTGAACAAGCATGTGAAACCTATCTTTTCATATTGATATTTAGAAACACCCCCGGATGCGCTACTCCGGGGGTGTTTAGAAAATTACTGGCCGAGTCGCCTCCTCCGAGCAACCTCTTGGCCATAGCGGATGCCCTCGATCACCTGCTTGCAGTCATCATCGGGCTCTCCATAACAGCTCTCAGGATTTTGGTCCCAGGGCCTGCCTGAACTATTGGGATACCACCCCTTGCCACGCACCAAGTCCATAGCCCCCTGGAACACACCACCTGCTCTCAAACACGTCGCCGGGGCATAACCGGCAGCAACGCATGTCGCTCCATAATTTATGTTACCCGCTCGCTCTCGTTGCGCCCAAGAGTGATTTTTTGGATCACTGTTCTTAAAATCCCATTCTCCGTTATCCCGCACATTGTTGATCCAACTCAGATCACTACCTTGACGTGTTGTTTCCATATTCTGGTCCACGGAATCCCACCCATAAACAGGTGGATTCTGCAAATCCGGTAGCTGATTATAGCGCTCATGCGGCCTCGCCAACCCAATTTGCTGGAACAATTGTGGAGGTGACTGCTGCCCCGGTTGAGGCGCCGGCTGCTGTCTAGGCTGGGGCGCTTACTGATACATCTGAAAAGGGCGCGGAGTTGACGGTTGCGCCGGTTGAGGCGCCTGTTGATACGCAGGATTCTGCGTCGGCTGAGGCTCGGGTTGAAATACTGGATTCCGCATAGGTTGATACGCCGGGTTCTGTACTGGCCGCTCTACGGCGTTTTGCGCTTGTTGATACACAGACTGTGACGCATAACGTTGCGCTGGTTGCTGCGCTTGCTGCTGCGCCATCCTCTCCTCTTCCTCCTTCTTCGCCATGGACTCGCGCATCCAGCCGCCGACGAGGTTTCTCCAATCTACGTTTCCCATACTCCTTCTCCTACCATTCTGTTTGGGTGGTGGCGATATCTCGCCAGAGCCCAAATTATATCATATTAATATAATACCATGTTGGTTTTTTGCTATACCCCGCGTTTTGCGCTCCCCCATTGCAACCATTCGGGGTACAATCCAAGCCCCCTCAGTATGCGAAAACCCGGAGCGTGCGGCGCAATCCAACGTCGCGCCGAACGTCGACGGAGTGTGCATGGTCCGCCTGCAAGTTCAGGGAATCCATTACGGTTTTGGCCGTCAGAAGGTGCTTAACGGGGTCGATTTGCAGGCCGCCGAAGGCGAATGCGTGGCCCTGTTCGGCGATAACGGCGCGGGCAAATCCACCCTGCTGTCGATCCTGGCCACCCGCTATAAACCCCATAAGGGCGCGTATCTGCTCAACGGAACCGACGTCCTCAAGCAGGGCGAGTACGCCCGTGAGAACCTGATCTTCATCGGCCACCACACCCATCTGTACGGCCATCTGTCGCCGATGGAGAACCTGCGCTTCTCCGCCGACCTGCGCGGTTTGCGCCCGTCGGACAAGGCGCTGCGCAAGATCATTGACGAGGTGGGACTGGGCCGCTTCGCCCATCGCCCGGCCAAAGGGTTTTCCGCCGGCATGCGCAAACGTCTGGCGCTGGGCCGCGCGCTGCTGTTCCACCCGGCGCTGCTGCTGCTGGACGAACCCTATTCAGCGCTGGATTCCAAAGGGGTGGCGTGGCTCAATCGGCTGCTGGCCAGCTATCTGGAGCACGGCGGCACGTTGATTCTGGCCAGCCACGACCCCGAACGGGTGGCGGCGCTGCCCAACCGCGCAGTGCGCATGACCGGCGGCAAACTGATTGCCGAGAGCAAACACGCCGACGATCCGGTGGAGGAGACCCAACCGTGCTAAGAGCCGCCTACCGCATCGCCTGGAAGGACGTGGTGGGGGATCTGCGCCGCCGCGCCACGCTGTCGTCGATGCTGTTCTTTTCGTTATCCGTGCTGGTGATCTTCCAGGCGGGCCTTGAGCCCAACCGCAGCGAAGCGCTGAAATTGATGCCCGGGCTGCTGTGGATCACCCTGCTGTTCACCTCCCTGGTGGGGCTGGGTCGGGTGTTCCAGGCCGAAGAGGAGGATGGCGCGCTGGAGGGGCTGCTGCTCTCGCCCATGCCGCGCGGGGTGATCTTTCTGGGCAAATGGTTGGGCAATCTGGTCTTGACCGCGCTGGTGGCGCTGCTATTGTTGCCGCTCATGCTCATTCTATTGAACGTGGACGCCTGGGGCGCGCTGCACCTGATCATCGGCGTGGTGCTGCTGGGCATCCTCGGGCTTACCGGGTTGGGGGTGCTGCTGGCGGCCATGACCCAGGCGGCGCGCGCGCGCGAAACCCTATTGGCCCTGCTGCTGATTCCGCTGGTCTCGCCGCTGCTCATCGCCGCGGTGCAAGCCACCAACGGCGTTTTGGGTCTGACGACGGAAATCGCCGCGTGGATCCGTTTGATGCTGGTATTTGACGTCGTTTATTTAGCCATGGCGCCGTGGGCGTTCGGCTGGTTCGTGGAGGATTAAAGTGAACTTTCTGACTGCCCGCGTGGATCTGATACAGAGACTGCTGGGACTGGCGGCGCTGGGAACCCTGTTGATCGGCCTGGGGCTGGTCTTCACCGCCCCCGTTGATTTCCAGCAAGGGGACTCGGTGCGCATTCTGTACGCCCACGTCTCCTCAGCCAAAATGGCGCTGCTGTGCTATGTGGCGCTGACCATCTGCGCCATCGGCGTGTTGTGGAAGAAGTCCGAAGGCGCCGATGCGGCCATGGAGGCGTTGGCGGTGGTGGGGGCCTGCTTTACCGCCGTCACCCTGGTCACCGGGGCGATCTGGGGCAAACCCATGTGGGGCACCTGGTGGGCGTGGGACGCGCGCCTGACCTCCATGCTGGTGCTGCTGATCATCTATGTGGGCCTGGTGGCCCTGCGCAGCTCCCTGGACAACCCGCAAAAGGCCGCCAAGGCCACCGCCGTGCTGGCCATCATCGGCGCGGTGGATCTGCCCATCATCCACTTCTCGGTGGTGTGGTGGCGCACCCTGCACCAACCGGCCATGTTCAAGGGCAATGGCATGATCACCATGGCCCCGGAGATGCGTCTGCCCCTGGCGGTGATGGCCATCGCCTTCATCCTGATGGGCGCCTATATGACCTTGATCAAAACCCGCGCCATCCGCGCCCAGCGCCGTCTGGACGCGCTGGAGGACGAGGCCCTGGCGCTGGAGGCGGAGAGCGACCATGCATGAGATGCCCAGCTATATCCAATATGTGGTGGCGGTATACGCCATCGCCACCGTCGTTTATGGCGGCTTTACCCTGATGACCCAACGCCAGCTCAAGCGTCTGCAGCAGCGTCTGGCGGAAGAACAGGAGCGCGGCCATGGCCAGTAAGAATAAAAAGCCCCTGATGTTGGTGGCCACCGTGGTGGTGGTGGGCGGCGCCCTGTTGGCGCTGGTGTTCACCTCGTTTACCGATTCGCTGGTCTACTTCCACACTCCCACCGAGATCGCGCAGAAGCCGCAGTTGGCGGGCAAGAAGGTGCGCATTGGCGGCATGGTGCAGACCGGCACCCTGATGGAGACCCCGGGCACCATGAAGATCGCCTTTGAAGTCACCGATGGCGACAAGCGCCTGCAGGTGAAGTACGACGGCATCAAGCCGGATCTGTTCCGCGAGGGTCAGGGCGTGGTGGTGGAGGGGATTTATCGTCCGGGCCAGACCTTCGAGGCCGACACCATTCTGGCCAAGCACTCCGAGGACTACATGCCGGTGGAGATGTCCCAGGAGGGCATCGAAAACTCGCGTAAGAACATCTTGAAGTCCATGCAGTAAAATCCTCTTCGCATGGCGCGCAAGAGCCGCAGAGTTCGCAATATTTCAGGCGCGCGCGCGGAGATAAACTCACCGAGGTCCAGGAGGGCGTCCCTCCTGGCGGGTCCAGGGCGGCGCCCTGGCGGGTTGAGGGCAGAGCCCTCATGGGGTCTGGGGCAACGCCCCAGTCTCTTTCATCGTCAACAAAAGACCACGCCATCCATTCGGATGATGCGTTCTTCATACACTTGGTTGGAATCCATCCATGTTGATTGAAATCGGCCACTTTGCCGCCATTGTGGCGTTTGTCCTCACCTTCGTGCAGATCGCCGCGCCCATCGCCGGGGCCAAGCTGGAGCGCCCCGCGTGGATCCGCGTGGGCCGCCACGCCGCATTCCTGGTGTTCGGCCTGCTCACCGTCGCCAGTTTGTCGCTGGTCTACGCCTTTGTGGAGCACGACTTCTCGGTGCGCTACGTGGCCACCAACTCCTCGCGCAACACGCCGCTGATGTACCTGATCACCGGCATGTGGGGCGGCCATGAGGGCTCGCTGCTACTGTGGGGCTGGCTGCTCTCCATGTTCGTGGCGGTGGCGGCCTGGATTCACTGGCGCCCGCACCCGCGCTCCATCCCCTGGGTGCTGTCGATCCTCGGCGCGGTGGTGTGCGGCTTCCTGATGCTGGTGCTGTTCCTCTCCAGCCCGTTTGAGCGGTTGATTCCCGCCGCCCCTATGGGCCGCGATTTGAATCCCCTGCTGCAAGACCCCGGCATGGCGTTCCACCCGCCGTTCCTCTATCTGGGCTATGTGGGCTTTGCCGTGCCTTACGCCTTCGCCATGGCGGCGCTGATCACCGGCTCGTCGCGGGAGGAGTGGATTCTGGCCACCCGCCGCTGGACCCTGTTCGCCTGGGCCATGCTCACCACCGGCATCGTCTTCGGCGCCTACTGGGCCTACTATGAATTGGGCTGGGGCGGCTACTGGGCGTGGGATCCGGTGGAGAACGCCTCCTTCATGCCGTGGCTCACCGGCACCGCCTTCCTGCACTCCATCATGGTGCAGGAGCGTCGGCGCATGTTCAAAACCTGGAACCTGTTCCTCATCATCACCACCTTCGCGCTCTCCCTGCTGGGCACCTTCCTGGTGCGCTCGGGGGTGTTGTCGTCGGTGCACGCCTTCGCCTCCGACCCCGGACGCGGCGTGTTCATCCTCATCTTCATGGCGGTGATGCTGCTGTTCTCCTTCGGCCTGCTGGCGTTCCGCTCCGATCACCTCAAGAGCGACGTGCGCATGCAGGGTCTGTTGTGCAAGGAGAACGCATTCCTGTTCAATAACCTGTTCCTGCTGGTGGCCACCGTCACCGTGCTGCTGGGCACGCTGTTCCCGCTGGCGGTGGAGACCTTCACCGACGATAAGGTCACCGTCGGCCCCCCCTACTTCAACAAGGTGTTCATTCCGTTGATGCTGGGGCTGCTGTTCCTCATGGCCATTGGCCCGCTGATCGCCTGGCGTAAGGCCAATCAGCGCGATCTGAAGCACAACTTCATGATCCCCGGCGTGTTGGGCGCCATGGCCATCCCGGTGGGCTGGTTCATCGGCGTGGATCACCCTTACGGCCTGCTCACGGTGGGCCTGGGCGTATTCGTCTTCGCCACCCACTTCTGGGACGTCTATCGCGGGGTGATGGTGCGGGTGCGTCAGGGTCAGGGCAATCCGCTGCTGGCGCTGGGCAAGATGCTGCTGCGCAACCGCCGTCGTTATGGCGGCTTCATCGTGCATCTGGGCATTTTGGTGATGTGCGCGGGCTTTATCGGCACCGGTCTGTTCCAGACCGAAAAGACGGTGATGATGCGTCCGGGCGACTCCATGCAGGTGGGGCCGTGGACGTTGGATTTCAAATCCATTGGCAATGCGCGCGGCCCCAACTGGTCGGCGGAAGAGGCGCTCATCGAGGCCAAGAAGGGCGATTTGACCCTGATGTTGCATCCGCAGCAGCGCAAGTATGATCGTCACAGCATGACCACCACGGAAGCGGCCATCGAGAACTTCCTGTTTGAGGATCTGTATGTCATTCTCAACGACCCGGTGCCGGGCACGGACAAGTTTGCGATTCGCGCCTATCGCAACCCGTTGGTGGGGTGGATCTGGGCGGGGTCGTTGATCATGGCGTTTGGCGCCATTGTCTCCATGACCCAGGGGCGGAGATTGGCAAGAAAGACAAAAGCAGCCTAAAGCAGGCGCCCAAGCGCCGAGTGTTTGCGTGACACAGTCCGAGCTGGCGCTGACTATGGGCCGCCGACTGGTCGGCGGCGGGATTCTTAAGGGGCTGCGCCCCTTAAGCGGGTCGAGGGCGGCGCCCTCGTGGTTCCAGGGCGAAGCCCTGGTGGGGTCTGGGGCGAAGCCCCGGCATCTTTCATCACCCAAACATGCCCGCGCCAACCGAATGAACTCTACAACCGAGTGACGTTATGAACGGTTTTTTGAAATTCGCCCTGCTGGGCGTGATTGTGGGGATTCTCGGCCTGATGGCGTTGGGCCTGGGCCAGGACCACAAAACCATCCCCTCGCCGCTGGTGAACAAACCGGCGCTGCCGGTAGCGGGCGAAACGCTGACCGGCAAACAGGTGGACATGCAGGCCGACTACCTGCAACAGGGCAAGTGGACGCTGCTCAACTTCTGGGGCTCCTGGTGCGGCTCCTGCGTGGCCGAGCACCCCTACCTGATCAGCCTGGCGCGTCAGACCAAAGACCGCGCGGATTTTGTCATGCTGGGAGTGGACTTCAAGGATAGCGAAGGCCGCGCCAAGCGCTTCCTCAGCCGCCATGGCGACCCCGGCTATGAGCATGTGCAGGATCCCAAGCAGAAGATCGCCATCGACTGGGGCGTCACCGGCGCGCCGGAGAGCTTCCTCATCTCGCCCCAGGGCGTCATCTGCCTGAAGCATATCGGCCCGCTGTACCAGGGTTGGTTTGAGAAGGTGGCCGAGCCGCACATTCAATCCGGCGCATGCCTGCAAGGGGAGGCGAAACGCTCATGATCGGGTCACTCTCCGCCAAACTGGGCGCTCTGCTGCTGGGTCTGGGCCTGTTGATCGCCGCGCCGCTGCACGCCAATGAGATGGTGCAGGAGGACGCCACCGAGGCCAAGGTGCGCGCCATTGGCGAGGCGCTGCGCTGCGCGGTGTGTCAGAACCAGTCGGTGTATGACTCCAACTCCGATCTGGCCAAGGACATGCTGGGCATCATCCGCGAGAAGGTCGCTGCGGGAGAGCCGGAGTCTGACATTCGCCAATACTTCTTCGACCGCTATGGCGACTACGTCTATCTGGAGCCGGTCAAGAGCGGGCGCAATATGATTCTGTGGGCCGCGCCGTTCTTCTTCCTGCTGTTTGGCGGCTTGGGCTTGTGGATCGCCATGCGCAAATGGTATCGACCCAAGATGAGCACGTTGGAGGCCGACGCCGATGACGGCGTGGCTTCCGCCGACGGCAAATCGCCGGTGAGCCAGCACGCCGACACCAGCCAAAATGCGGTCAAGAAGCGCATTCAGCAGGAGTTGGATGGGGTGGAGTTGTAAGTTTGGAATTTCAGTATTTTGGGATAATAGAAGATATTGGGGCTTCGCCCCAAACCCCATAAGGGCTCCGCCCTTAACCCGCCAGGGCGCCGCCCTGGACCCGCTTAAGAGGCGCAGCCCCTTAAGAATCCCGCCGCCGACCAGTCGGCAGCCAATAGTCAGCGCAAGCTCGCCCGGCGTCACACAAACATTTTTTGTCTTTCCCAGGACACTACGGAATGACCGCCTCTTAAGCATTCCCCTCACGGAGTCCTTATGATCCGCAATGCCCATCCTCATATGCGCTACCGCCGCTTCGGCAAGACCAATCTGCAGATCTCCGTCTTCACCCTGGGGACCATGCGCTTTCTACACGGCTGGGACAAACCCGCCGACGAACTGCCGCAAGACTCCCTGGAGAACAGCTATGAGGTGATCCAGACCGCGCTGGATAACGGCGTCAATCTGATCGAGACCGCCAAAGGGTATGTGAAGAGCGAACGTCTCATCGGCCGCGCCCTGCCGCGCCTGACGCAAAAACGCGACGACTACTACCTGATGTCCAAGGCCAAGCCCGACGCCGACCCCGAAGCGATGCGCCGCTACGTGCTGGAGAGCATTGAGAATCTGGGCGTGGAGAAGCTGGACCTGTTCGCCTTCCACGGCATCAATTGCGAGCGGGATTTCGACAATACCTTCCGCCCCGGCGGCGCCCTGGACATACTCAATGAAATGCGCCGCGAAGGGCTGGTGGACCACATCGGCTTCTCCACCCATGGGCCGCCGCAACTGATCCTGCGCGCCATCGCCACCGGCGCGTTCGACTTCGTCAATCTGCACTATTACTACTTCCGCCGCATGAACGCCGGGGCGATCCATCTGGCCAACGCGCTGGATATGGGGGTGTTCATCATCAGCCCCAACGACAAGGGCGGCCACCTCTACGCCGCGCCGGAGCCGTTGCTGCAACAGACCGCGCCGCTGCATCCGGTGACCTTCAATGAGCGCTTCATCCTCGCCAATCCGCAGATTCACACCATGAGTCTGGGCTTAAGCGAACCGGCGCACATGGATCTGCACCTGAAAACCCTCCAGACCGAGGGCGACGCGCCGTTCTGGAGCGCCGCCGAGCGCTCCATCGACCGCCGCATGCAGGAGGCCGCCGCCGAATCCGCCCTGTTCGCCTGCGGCCACTGCGTCAACTGCCTGCCCTGCCCCGAGCGCATCAACATCCCCGAAGTGCTGCGCATGGCGCATCTGGCGCAGGTCCACCACATGCTTCCCTTCGGCCAGACCCGCTATGGCGAAATGGACCCCAATGGCGTCTGGTTCCCCGGCGCCGCAGCCAACATCTGCACCCGCTGCAATGAGTGTCTACCACGCTGCCCGCAGAATCTGAATATTCCCGAGCGCCTGTTCGCCGCCCATGATCAGCTGTTCCATGCCGACAAACAGAGCAACCAGCCCAATTGAGCGTGATCCCGCGACTGACTGCCTAAGTTGTGGATGCTAAAAGATATTGGGGCGCTGCCCCAAACCCCGGTCGGGCGCCGCCCGACACCCGCCAGGGCGTTGCCCTGGACCCACCAGGAGGCCAGCCTCCTGGACCTCTTGGACCACACGCTTTCGCGCAGGGCTTGCCAATTTTGACTTGGCCAATTGTCCTGCGCGCTCCTCGGCGCTCTGAAATCACTCTTTGAACAGTTGAGAGACTGGGGCTTCGCCCCAGACCCCACGAGGGCGCCGCCCTCGACCCGCCAGGAGGCCAGCCTCCTGGACCTCTTGGACCACACGCTTTCGCGCAGGGCTTGCCAGTTCGTACCGGCTCGCCATCCTGCGCGCTCATCGTTGCTTGGCCTTATTTCCAACCCTTTTCGGTCAGATACTCCTTGGCCAACTCCTCGCCGCGCACCCGCTGCACATCATCCAACTGCGCTCCGATGTCTTTCTTGAACGAGGCGATCTTCTCCACCATCCCAGGCCGCTGCGTCTTCGCCGTAGTCTCCGCCACCAATATCCACTTGTAGGCCTGCAGCGGGTTGCGATCCACCCCATGGCCCGCCGCAAACAGAATCGCCAACCCCGCCTGCCCACGCGCCGAACCGCTCTCGGCAGCCATGGCGAACTGACGCAGAGCCACAGGATAGTCGGATTGCGCCATCGCCTCCCCCGCCGCCTTGAGCATCCCCTCCACATCGCCGCCCGCCGTCGGCGTCGCCCCGGCAGAGGTGGCCAAGCCCAACCCCATCGCCACCACCGCCGTCACGCCCAGTCGTTTCCAATTGGCCAAAAAAGTCATCTCCGCCTTCCCCTCTTAAAGTCGGAATATCGACGCAATCGCGCCCATTTTAAAGCGTATCGGCTCAGTATAGTCGACGCCAGCAGGCAGAGAAATGACGCAGATCAAGCCGCCCCAACCGATTTTCCCAATAACGCCATGACATCCCAGGCCATCGCCCATAAACTCAATGCCATCGTCAATCCCCAGACTCACGCCAAAGGAACCCGCTCCATGGGATCTTTCCGCACGCTGCTATTGGCCCTGTTGTGCCTGCTCACGCCCACCGCCGTCACTGCACAGCCGCCCCCGGCGCTGCTGCTGGAGACGCAGTTGGACGAAGCCTACATCAGCGGCGTGGCCTCCTACGAGAACGGCCACATGGCCCCCAGCGTGAACATTCAGATTTTCGGGCCGGACGGCAAGGAGTTGGGCCGCACAACGACCGATCAGGGCGGCGAATTCTGGCACAAGATCAGCGTGGGCGGCGTCCATCATATCGTCGCCAGCAACCGCGACGGGCAGCGCGCAGAAAGCAGCCTGGAGATCCCCGCCAGCGCCGCGCCAACGCCCGAAACGACGGCGTCCACGCCCACTGCTGAGGCGTCGCCTGCGCCATCAGAGAAGAGTGGGGCGCAAGCCGACGCCGCGACCAACATGACCGCGCCAAAAGCGTCCGCAGATCGCACCGCGCAACTGGAGCAGCGCATCACCCTGTTGGAGAAGCGGCTGGATACGCGCACCACGCTGTGGGGCTGGCTGGGGTGGTTGATTGCGCTGCCTGCGCTGATGTGGGGGGCGTGGAATCAGGGCGCCAAAGGACGCAAATTCGAAGAGGAAGAAGCAGAGTAGACGCCGCGCAGTCAGGTCAGATCGCGCACGGAAACCGCTGTATTTTCCCGCTTGATCGCCTCCAACAGGCGACCATGCTCGGCCTCGGAGAGGGAGACGGTGACGCGCAGATCGGCCCCATCCTCCTCAATGGCGCGCACTTCGCCGTCGCGATGCAGTTTGGCCAGAATCGAGCCGCAGTGGGCGGGCAGCCGCACCAGATAGTCGCGCCAGCCGCTGGCGATCTCCGTCTGCAGCGCATCGAACAGATGATCCAGCCCCGCCCCGCTGATGGCGGAGATGGGCAGACAGCGCTCGCGCCGTCCCACCCGCTCAATGAGGGGGTCCTCCCGCTCCAGCGCATCGACCTTGTTATAGAGGATCATCTGCGGCTTTTGGTGCGCATTGAGCTCCTCCAGCACATCCATCACCGCCTGCTGCTGCTCGGCCCATTCGGGGTCGGAGAGATCCACCACATGCAGCAAGAGGTCCGCCTCCAGCACCTCTTCCAAGGTGGCGCGGAACGCCGCCACCAACTGGTGGGGCAGTTCACGCACAAAACCCACTGTGTCGGAGAGCGCCATGCGTCCGCCATTGGGCAACTGCACCACCCGCACCGTGGGGTCGAGGGTGGCGAAGAGCTGATCCTGGGCGTAGACCTGGGAGCCCGCCAGTTTGTTGAATAGGGTGGATTTTCCGGCGTTGGTGTAGCCCACCAGGGCGGCGGTGAACAGCGGCGCGTCGCGACGGGGTTTGCGTTGCAGGGCACGGGTGCGCTCAACGTCCTTGAGGTCCAACTTGAGGCGGTCGATGCGCTTGCGGATCAGGCGACGGTCCACCTCGATCTGGGTTTCGCCGGGGCCGCCGCGCAGACCCACGCCGCCGCGCTGACGCTCCAAGTGGGTCCAGGTGCGCACCAACCGCGACTGCTGATACATCAGCGAGGCCAACTCCACCTGCATGCGCCCCTCTTTGGTGCGCGCGCGCGCGGCGAAGATCTCCAGTATCAGGCCGGTGCGATCCACCACCTTGGCTTTGAAGGCGTTTTCCAGGTTGCGCTGCTGCACCGGCGAGAGGGCGTGATTGACCACCACCACGTCGATGTTGAGTTCGGCGACTTCATCCGCCAACTCCTGCACGCGGCCTTGACCAAAATAGAGCCCGGGATGGATCTGCTTGAGGGGGAACAGGGCGGAGGACGCCGGGATCAACCCGGCGCCCTCGGCAAGATGATGCAGCTCTTCAGCCAGTCGGGCGGCGCGATCGGCATCCTCGCCGCCGATGATGGCCTGGACCAGCAGAGCGCGGTCCGGCTCAACGTGGGTCTCAAACACCGCGGCTCCCGTTGATCGAGCGCGGCGTACGCAGCGTGTATCTCAAAGCCTGTTGAGAAACGTGCAGAGGGAGCGTCAAACAGGCTCTCACGCGGCGCTTATTCCTTATCCTTGGGCGCGCTGCTCTCGCTGCGCGGCGCAGGACGCTCATCACGGTGGTGCTCATCGCCCGTGTGGATATTGCGCGACGGCATCACGGTGGAGATGGCGTGCTTGAACACCAACTGAGTGACGCTGTTCTTGAGCAGCAAGCAGTAGTTGTCGAAGGAGGTGATGACCCCCTGCAACTTGATTCCGTTGACCAGAAACACGGTCACCGGCACTTTTTCGCGACGCAGGGTATTGAGAAATGGGTCCTGCACGTTATGCCCGGCATGGCTTCCCATGGCTGATGGCTCCTTCAAACGCAGTATCGTGGTGGCGCCGAAAAAAAGTCGGCGGCGCCGCAGCGCCGGGCGGGACCTGAAATGCGCGCCTCGGCGTAAACTAAAAAACCTGCCAACAGTAGCTATTTACGGAAATCCGAGGGGGGAACTCAAGCGATAAAACGCACAGATCCGCGTTTTTTTGTCGATTTTTCCGAAAAGTGATGGTATTGGGCGGGCAAATGCGCAATTTGCCCAAATTCCCGGCGACTCACAGCGGGTGATCGGCCAGAAAGGCGCGGGCCAATTTCAACGCCTCGGCCGCGGCGGTTTGCGGCTCCAGCCGGTGCAATTCCGGCTCCCGCGCCAGCCAGGTGGATTGCCGCTTGGCGTAGCGCCGCGACTCCCGCTTGCCATCCTCCACCGCCGTGGCCAGATCCACCGCGCCATCCACGTGGGCCAGCAGTTGCCGATACCCCACCGCTTTGAGGGCGGGCAGATTGCGGTCGTAACCGGCGGCGGCCAGCTCCGCGCACTCGGCCAGGAACCCCTCTTCCATCATCTGATCAAAACGCTGATTGATGCGCGCATAGAGAACCTCGCGGGGCCAGATGGGCGCCAGCTTGAGAATGGCGTAGGGGCACGGTTCCGCCTGCTGTTGGGCGATCCACTGACTGAGCGGGACGCCGCTGGCGTCGAACACGCTCAATGCGCGCACAATGCGCTGGGTGTCGCCCGGGGTGACGTGGGCGGCCCATTCGGGATCCACCTGCTGCAGGCGCGCATACAGCGGCGCCAGACCGTCGCCCCACACCTGCTGCATCAGGTCATCACGAATGGCGGCGGGGACTTCGGGCATGTCGGCGATGCCCTGCTCCAGCGCGCGCAACCACAGATTGGTGCCCCCCACCAGCAGCGGCAACACCCCCTGGGCGTGCAGCGCGTCGATGATTTCCACGGCGGCGTCGCGATAGCGTCCCACGCTGAACGGATCGTCCGGTTCCGCCACGTCAATCAGATGGTGGGGTACGGCGGCGCGTTCAGCGGTGGTGGGTTTGGCTGCGCCGATGGTGAGTCGGCGGTAGACCTGCACCGAATCGGCGTTTACGATCTGTCCATTCAGTTGCTGCGCCAAGGTCAGGGCCAAGCCGGTCTTGCCCGAGGCGGTGGGCCCCATGACGAAGATCACCGGGCGGCGCGGCGACGGAGTCTCTGAGGAAGCAGTTTCAGGCAAAGGAGTCGTCATGCTGTTGCAGGATCGCATCGCCCTGGTGACCGGGGCGGGTTCGGGAATCGGTTTGGCCGTGGCCAAGGCTTACGCCCGCGAGGGCGCGACGGTGCTGCTATTGGGCCGTGATCAGAGCAAACTTGAGACCGCGTTTGACGCCATCACCGCAGCGGGCGGCAGCGCCAGCATCGCGCCGGTGGATCTGGAAAACGAACTGGGCGCCGTGCCGCAACTGGTCAAAGGCGTGCATGAACGGTATGGCAAACTGGACATCCTGGTCAACAACGCCGGTCAATTGGGGGTGATGACGCCCCTGGCGGCGTATGATCCGGTCAAATGGGAGCAGGTGATGCGGGTCAATCTCACCGCGCCGTTTTTCTTGACCCGCGAATTGATGCCGCTGCTGGCGCAGAGCGACAATGCGGCGGTGATCAATGTGGTGTCGACGGTGGCGTTTGCGGGCCGCGCCTACTGGGGCGCTTACGCCGCCTCCAAAGCGGCGCTGGCCAATCTCACCGAGACCTGGGCCGGCGAGTTGCAAAAAACCGCCATCCGCATGAACACGGTCAATCCCGGCGGCACCGCCACCGCCATGCGCGCGGCGGCCTTCCCCGGCGAGGATCCCGAGTCGATCCCCTCCGCCGAACAGATTGCGCCGGTGTTCCTCTATTTGGCGTCCGAGCACTCCAAGGAGCGCGGCCAACACCTCAAAGCGCGCGACTGGATGGATTGGCGCGCGCCATGACCCCTGCCCCGGCCCGGAGTTGAGCCCATGTGCGGCATCGTTGCACAGATCGGGTCAGAGGGCGACCCCGCCTCCCAGGCGCGGGCGTTACAGACGCTGGCCGCGCGTGGACCAAACCACGCCGGACAGTGGCGCTCCGAGGATGGGCGCGTGTGGCTGGGGCATCGACGTCTGGCCATCGTCGATCTCACCCCGGATGGCAACCAGCCGCTGCGCAACGCCGCCGGAACCTTGTGGCTCACCGCCAATGGCGAGATCTACAACGCCCCGGCTCTGCGCGCGGAGTTGACGCGACGCGGCCATCGATTCCTCTCCCACAGTGACAATGAGGCGATTCTGCACGCCTATGCCGAGTGGGGCGACGCCTGCGTGAAGCGCCTTGAAGGCATGTTCGCCTTTGTGCTGTGGGACGCCGAGAAGCAGCGCGCCCTGGCCGCGCGCGACGCGATAGGCATCAAACCGCTGTTCTGGCGGCGCATCGGCAGTGGCGTGGCCTTTGCCTCCGAAGCCAAGGCGATTGTTCCGCTGACCTTGCAAGCGCCGCCAATCGACTCCTTGGCGCTGGGGTATGTGCTCACCACCGGATCAGTCCCGGCCCCGCTCTCCATCTGGCGCGGCGTGCGCAAGCTGGAGCCCGGCGCCTGCTTGAGTTGGAGCACCAACGAAGGCGCGCGCGAAGTGCGCTATTGGACGCCCCCCAACGCCCTGGATGATCAGCCCGCCACCCAACAAGCCTGGGTTCCGCTGTTTCATCAGGTGCTCCAGGATCATCTGCAAGCCGATACGCCCCTTGCGATGCTGCTCTCGGGGGGGCTTGACTCCAATAGCGTCGCCGCTGGCCTGGCCGAACTGGGCCATCCCCTCACCGCCTTTGGCGTCAGCTTTCCCGAATCCCCCCGCGACGAAGCGCCGCGCGCACAAGCCGCCGCCCAGGCGCTGGGCATGCCCTTCCAGCGCGTGCCGCTGCCCGGCGTCGATGTGCCAGAACTGCGCAATGAGGTGTGGCGCTCCCTGGATGAACCCTCCGGCTATTCGGCGCATCTGCCCATGTTCCGACTCAGTCGCGTTGTGGCGCGCTCGTATAAGGTGGCTCTGAGCGGTGATGGCGGCGATGAGGTCTTCGGCGGCTACGCTTGGTATCGCGATTTGCGTCTGCCCAGGCGGCGCGGCACATTGATGCGCCGCGCCCTGGAAACGCTGGTCAAGCGCGCGGAATCCCCCCGCGCAACCCACGCCGCCATGGCCCAATTCAGCCGCCACTCGGCGTTACACCGTCACGCCATGCGACAGTTCCCCCGTTTTCTGCCGGAAGAGGTTGAAGCCCTCCTGGCGCCCATGGGGCAACGCTTTGACGACGAGGCCATGCTCGCCCCTATGGCGCGCTGGTTTTCACCCGACCTACCCCTGCGCCGCGCCCTGCAGCGGGTGGATCTGATGACCTTCTGCAGCGATCACGTCCTCACCAAGGCCGATCGCGCCAGCATGGCCTTCGGCCTGGAGGCGCGGGTGCCGCTGTTGGATAAGCGCGTTGTCGAATGGGGCCTCACCCGCGCCGTCACCGATGACGAGGAGTCGCGCGCCAAGGGCGTGTTGCGCGACTATCTGGCCACCCGGCTGCCGAATCTGGAGCAGGACTATTTCAAGCAGGGGTTCAGCAATCGCGCCGCCGTGCAGCGCGACATCCCCGCCATGACCCAGCGCATCGCCGACGGCTACTGGGTGCGCAACGGTCTGTGGAGTCCCATCTGGCAACGGCTCATCCGCCCCGGCATGCCCTACCATGAGGCGCGCCTGGAAGTGTTGTATGGTTTGACCCTGTGGGCGGAGCATAACCTTCGCGACTGAGATTTTTCTCGGAATGCTTAAAGATATCGGGGCTCCGCCCCAAACCCCGCCAGGGCTTTGCCCTGGACCCACGAGGGCGCCGCCCTCGACCCGGCAGGGCGCCGCCCTGCACCCGCTGGGGTCGCGGACCCCAGACCCCGGAAAAGCCGGCCATAAATGTCCGCCTTTTCCACCTTTGCTTTTGTGCTCTCTTGATACTTGGATCACTCATGAATGCTTCTCATAGGGGACCCTTTTAATGCATTGGCGCCTTCATGCCGCCTTGCGCCTGCTCCAGCGCCGTTTTGATCGCCTGCGCCACCCCGGCTCGCTCATCGCCCACGCTCGCGCGCCCATCGCCACCCCCACCTTCGACGGCAGTGGCCAGGCCACCCACCCCGACGTCATCGACCACGGCCCCCACGGCTGGCTCGGCTACCGTTACACAATGACGTTAACGCCATACCCCTATCTGGATGAATCTTTGGAACATCCCGCCATTTTGGTCAGCCATGATGGAATCACCTGGAAACTGCCGAACGGCGCCCCAGACCCCCTCACGCCGCCCGCTGAGGGCGGCTTTCACGCCGACCCGGATATGCTGCGTCACCCGGATACCGGCGAACTCTGGCTCTACTACCTGCACACCATTCGCGGCGCGCAGCAGCGGCTGATGCGCATTTGCTCGGCGGACCGCATCCACTGGAGCGCGCCGGAAACCGTTCTGACCGCCCCCTATCACACCCTGCGCTCTCCGGCGCTGGACTATCGCGATGGGGTGTGGCGCATGTGGAATGTGAATATTGATGCGGGATTGCAGATCGAGTTGGCGACGTCACAAGACGGAACAGACTGGAGCGCCTTCGAGCCGCTGCATTGGCCGCTGGCGCCGCGCTGTTTGCCGTCACATATTGACGTTGCCTGGAACCCGCAACGGCAGACGTGGTGGATGATCGCCCAGGCGCAACCGCCCGGCGGCGGCCCCTATGCGCTGTATCTGTTGGAGAGCGCCGATGGACGCGCGTGGCGCGGTCCCAAACGGCCTCTGCTCACCCCCTATGACGCCCCGGAGTGGGCGGCGCAGACCCTCTACCGCTCGGCCTTGATCATTGAGAACGACGTGATGAAGCTGTGGTATTCAGGCCGCAGCCCAGCCAATGAGAACCGCATCGCCTATGTGGAAGCACTGCTGGCAAAACTGAACAGGGCTCTCGACAAAATTTGAGATGCACAAAAATCGCATGCGAGACGCAAAACGAGACAGGGGGAAAATCGCGACATTTATTGGCGCGATTTTCCGGGGCCTGGGGGCCGCGCCCCCAGCGGGTCGAGGGCGGCGCCCCGTGGGTCCAGGGCAAAGCCCTGGCGGGCGCCGGGCAGAGCCCGGCCGGGGTTTGGGGCGAAGCCCCAACATCTTCTATAGTCGCTAGCATTCAAAAGTGAACATATGGGCGCTGGAAGATATCGAGGGCTGCGCCCTCGAGCTCCCCAAGATCAACAACCACACCGTGGGCTCCGCCCACACCCGCTTAAGGGTCACAGACCCTTAAGAATCCCGACAAATTTCCTCTGGAAATTTGTCTCATAGTCAGCGCAATCTGAACCAACGTCACGCAAACATTGAGATCTTTGGATTTGTGTCATTCTGGATTCAAGCGACTATATCTTCCAAAAGTTTCTCAGTGGGGCTTCACCGCTTCACGAACAGAAAATCGCCGCCATCGTGGCCCGCTTTGCGAATATCGGCGTACTCGGGGGTTTGATCGGCATTGAGCGCCACAGGGCGTCGGATGGCGGTAAACAGGGCGCTCCCCTCCATCACGCTTTCGTTACGGCGTAACGCCTCCAGGAAGGCGCTGGCGAACACCGAATGGCCCCCTTTACCGCCAGCGTCCAGCACCGGCTCCAGCCCGCCGGCGGCCAGCACCACCCGCGCGCGCTTGTTGGCCAAACGTTGCAGATAGTCGGGCGCCTTCTGCTCAATACGCACTCCGCGCACCAACTTGCCGGAGAAGCAGGAGTCGGCCACCACCATCACATGCTTGGCCTGAAGGGCTTTGAGCACGCTGGTGAGGAAGGCGTTGGAGATCCAGTTGGTGGGGTCTTCGCGTCCGGCGTCGCTGGGTAGCCAATAGCCCTCATCTCCGGCCTTGTCGAGCCAGCCATGTCCGGCATAGTAGATGAGCAGATTGTCCTGCTTGGTGAGGGTTTTGCGGTAGGCGGTCAGGGCGCGCACGATGTCGCTGCGGGTGGCGTTGAGCAGAGTTTGCACGTCATAGCCATAGCTGGATTTCAGCTCCTCGGCCACCGCCTGGGCATCGCCCACGGCGGTGCGCAACGGACTGAGCCCCTGCTGGTAGTCGTTGATGCCGATTACCAAAGCGTGATAGCGGCCCAAACTCCGCAGCATCGCCTGCCGTTTCGCTTCCTGCCGCTGTTTCGCCTGTTGCGCCGCCAGTTGCGCCGCCTGCTGGCGCTGCGCCTCGGCCTGCGCTTTGGCTTGCGCCTCCTGGGCGCGCCGCGCCTGCGCCTCCGTCTCCAGCTTGGCGCGCAGTTCGGCGCGCTCACGGGCCAGCGCCTGCCGCACCTGCTCCCTCATCTGCGCTTGCAGCTCGGCCTGTCGAGAGGCCTCCAACTCCGCCTGCTGTTGCGCCGCCGCCTGCTGCTGGCTCACTTGCTGTTTGAGCTGCGCCACCTGCTCCCGCAACGCCGACTCCCGGCTCTGTAAATGCGTCTCCAGCGCCGCGCTGGAGCCCGCCGCCCGCCCCCACATCCCCGGCGGGGTGGAGAGCGCAGCCATGATGCGCGGCGACTCAAACAGCCACGCCACCACCGCATTGAGCGCCTGGGGCAGAGGCTGGTCCGCCTTGGGCAGCACCGGCGGCATGATGTCCATCTCCGGCTTATGATTGACGCCCCGCTCCACGCTGAAGGCATCGATCACCCGCCCATCGGGAGCGCGCAGTTTGGCCTCCAGCTTCAACCCCACTTTGATCAATGTGCCGTAAAACGCCGCTTTAACTTTGGCGATCTTGAAGTAGGCGTCCAGCTCGCTCAGTTGCAGCTCCAGCGTCGGCAACGGCTGTTTGCCCTCCGGTTGAGCCTGGAAATAGCGTTGCAGTGTAGGCAGGGCGTTGCGAACCAGGGATTGTTGGTAGTCGTACTGCACCCCGGGATAGGGGTTGCTGAGGGTATCGCCATTGTAGTTGATCAACACGGGCGCCGCCGATTTGGCGGGCAACACCCGCACCGCCAGCGGGTAGGCGACTGGCGAATGGAAGTAATCAACTTGCGCGCCATCGAACGGCGTCGGGATGATGCCACGCGCCTGTCCGCTGGAAGCTCCCGGCGCGCCATCGCTGGCGCAGCCGCCCAGCGCAACCAGCGCCGCAGCGACTACGATGCGCATCCAATGGCCCCACACTCCGCTCAAACCTGCCGTCATGATCGCCGCTCCAATACCCTCTATCGCATCAGCAATAATCCAAACAGCCTCGCAATTCCAATGCACTATGCCGTGAAACAGCGCCCTGCTGTCAAGCGCCACGCCAGGTGCAATAAACTGCGGCTCATGATCTTTCATCCAGTCGCAATCGAACGTTACCGCCCCCCGCCGCTCTAATTTCTCGGTGAGGAATCGGCCCGCCCAATGGCGTTGAGGCCTCGAAGTCTCTACAATCGTGACGGCAAACGCGGGAAAAGCGCGCAGAACACCTTCCTGTTTCTGTGCAAGATCCGGTAAAATTTCACTTTTAATCGTTACGCAGGGCGCGCGCCCGCCAATCGGGGCGCTCGCCTCTGTTGATGAGAAAGCCGCCCAGCGACCACCGTGCGCGGCAAAGGCGATTGTCGATGGCCGAAATAATCTTGATTCAGACCATCAGCGGCGACTGGGACGAGATGTCCATGCGGATTCCCGAATCCCTGCTCGCCGTGGCCTCCGTGCCCGCCGCCCGAGGCTATGACGTCCGCATCATCGACCAACGCCTGAGCGCTGACTTCGAACAGGAGTTGGACCACGCCATCGGCCCGGAGACCAAACTCGTCGGCTTGACGGTGATCACCGGACGGCAGATTCTCCACGCACTCAACGTCAGCAAGCACATCAAAGAGAGATACCCGCAACTCCCCGTCTGCTGGGGCGGCGTACACCCCACGCTATTGCCGGAGCAGACTGCGGAGCATCCGGCCATCGACTACGTGGTTGTGGGCGATGGCGAGTTCGTCTTCTGCGAGCTGTTCGAGCATCTGCGCGATGGCCGCAGCCCCCATGATCTGCGCGGGTTGGTCTACAAGGTCAAAGGCGCGCTGCAACCCATCTCCAACGCCGGACAACTGGAGATCAAACAGACCCGCAGCGGCCAGAGCTACACCTTCACCCGCCGCAACGGCTCCTCGGACATCATCCGCGATCTGGACAGTCTGCCGCCGCTGCCCTATCACCTCATCGACGTGCAGCGTTACGAGGTTCTCTACACCGGCGACGGGCGCAAATCCGCCACCCTCAACACCTCGCGCGGCTGCCCCTATCGCTGCAAATTCTGCTCGGACCCGGCCATCAATCTGGGCAAGTGGCGCGGCTACAGCCCCAAAGCGGTGCTCGATAAGGTGGATTACCTCTACCGTGAGCACAATGTGCGCATGATCGCGTTCCAGGACGACTACTTCCCAGGCTCGAAAAAGCGTTTTGTGGAGATTCTCCAGGGTCTGTCCCAATACAAGCGCGACGTGCAGTGGGCCACCATCGGCCTGCGCAGCGACATCCTCTACAAACTGGAGGATCACGAGTACCAACTGCTGCTGGACGCCGGTTGCTACGGTCTGGACATGGGCGTGGAGTCGGGCAATCCGCGGGTGTTCGAGAGCCTCAACAAGGGCGAAACCCTGGAACAGGTGGTGGAGGTCAATCGCCGTCTGGCGCAGGTGGATATCAAGGTCAAATACAGCTTCATCATCGGCTTCCCCGGCGAAAGCGAGGAGGAGATGATGGACTCGGTGCGCATGGCGTTGCAGTTGGAGCGGGAGAACCCCAACGCCTATACGATCTTCTTCACCTTCCTGCCCATTGTGGGCACGCCGCAGTACCAGGATGCGGTGGCGCAGGGGTTCCATGAGCCGCAGTCGCTGGAAGAGTGGGCCTACATGGACTTCGACGGCTGGATGAACCTCTACCGCAACTGGACCTCCCCCGAGTTGCGCAGCAGGTTGGAGGCGATCAGCTTCGTCTCCTACTTCCACAGCCCCCACGTGATCTACAAGTTCGGCGGCTCCAAGCTGCTGCGCTTCGCCTTCACTCTCTATCACCCCATCGCCAAGTGGCGCTTTGAGAAGCAGTATTTCGACTACTGCTTTGAGATCAAGCTGAAGAATCTGGTGCTGGCGAGTAAACGCCTGGTGATGAAGCTCCTGCCGCGTTAGACCTTGGCTGCAAACAGTGCGGCCATCACCGCTTTCCCTTCATTCGCTTGTACTCGCTACGCAGTGCGAAGAGTAATTTACCCATATCGCTGGAGAGGCCGATGTTGTAGGCGTTATAGCCTGCGTCGCGCAGCCTGCGGGCTCTGCGTATGGCTAAAGGCAGACTCCTATAGGTGGCGTCATACACCCCGCCCATACCTTTCTCATACTTTGGGAGAAATTTTTTCAACGCTTTGAGTGCAGCATCCCGATTCAACGGCGCCAGTTGATCGTGAAAGTGCAGCAGGAACCACAACTCCACATTGGGGACCGAGCAGATGGCGGTAAACGGGACCACTCTCTTTTCATCGTTGCGCATACGCTGATTGTGCAGGCTTGTGATTTTACTCAGCGCGTTGAAATAGCTCTGGTGGGCATCCCGGTCGAAGACCGCGTAAACATGGTCCCATTCCCGTGCAGGAATTCTCCTGCGGGAATCCCCCTCCACAAACAACTTCTCGGCATACGCCACAATTTGGATTGGCGCCGTGCCTTTCAGGCACTGGGTAATTTCGATTTTTGCCGAAGGCAGGCGCAATGCGCGCTTAACATCCTCTAAATAAATCGGCTCAGTCTTCTCCCCTTCACAGACGATGAGGAATCGTTGACCGGGCTTTTTGGATGCTTTTTTGCGCTTGAGATTTTCCGCTTGGCGCATGCGGGGGTGGTTGTCTCTACCCATCCGCCGCTCTCCGCTTACGCGGCGTAGCCAGCCCTGAGGTGATAGGTACCGCGCCGTAGCGCCCGGCCAGATAGTTCTTCTCCAGCGCCTCCCCCTTTCTGGGGCTGAAATCGCTCAGGGCGCTGATGATGCTGGCCTGATTTTCATCTTTTCCAACAAAACAGACCTGATCCCGACGCAGCACGTCGGCATTGAGCAGGGCGGTGTTGTGGGTGGTGAAGATCAACTGCGCGCCGTTGGGGTTGGTCTCAGGATTGTGGAACAGCGCCAGGATTTCCAACACGATATGCGTGTGCAAGCTTGCGTCTAGTTCGTCGACAACAAGCAAATCGCCTCGATCTAATACTTTGTACAGAGAGCCGACTAAAGCATACAAATGCTGTGTCCCTAATGACTCTTCATAGTGCTCAAACCAAGCATCCCCCAATGCTCCTTTATGCTTAAAAACAGGGGATCTTTCTTCTGACTCCTCTTCCCTTATTTGAAGCTCTCCTGACTTACTGTCAATTACAATATGTTGTGTTGTGTCTGTTTTTGTTTTTACGTCATATATTGACAGATCAGCAGACTTCATAAATGCAGCTATGTCAATATATTTCTTATCGACAATTTCATTGGTTATATGGATCGGGGTATCATTAAGCATACCAAAACCATGAAATTTTTGATGAAACCAATTATAGATAGGCTTCAGCTTTTCACTATTTAACTGTACTGCCATAGTGAGGAACAAGGCATCAGGACGCGTGGCGGCTTGCCACTGAGCCCGCTGTCCCTTCAAATTTGCACTAAAATTATACTCATCAAGATCTTTTTCCTCACTATAGCAACGCATAAACCATTGCTGAGGCCGTTGTTTTGGATAGGCGTAGAGCCACTCTTCCACCACACGCATTTTTGTCAGACAAAAGCCGTATTGATATCGCACTTCATCAACAATAAATGTGACGTCAAACTCAATGGGGGCTTCCGCCATTTCGGGGTCAAGACGAAAACGTCTATTCTGAATAATAGACTCCATCCACCCCACTGAGCCAGACCTCAGTACTGATAGGCACATCCTTTTCATCGCCTGGATCAAATTGGACTTCCCCCCTGCGTTGGGACCATAGATGGCGACGCTTTTAAGGGCATGGGGCAGGGATTTGATCCCGGTGGGGATCAAGTGCGTGTCGGCGTGGGTCTGGTCCGAGGAGGCGACCAGACTGAACACCTGCTCATCGCGGAAGGAGAGGAAATTTTTGACACGGAATTCCAGCAGCATGACAAGCCCTTTATAAAGTTTAGGCAGTCACTTTTGCATATTCTCTGCAATTTCTCCAGCGAAACATGGATGGAGACACGCTCTGGACTCTTACACCGGCGGCAACAGCGCTACCAAGCGCTCCACCGATTGCGGCAGCGTGGCCTGCTCGTCGATGGGCTGCTTAAGGTAGTCGCGCGCCGCGTCGATGAACTGCAACGCGCGGTCGATCTTGGGGTTGCTGCCCGACGCATAGGCGCCGATATTGACCATATCCTCGGCCTTGGCGTAGGTGGCGAGAATCTCACGCAACTGTCCGGCGCTGGATTTGTGCCCGCGCTCGGCCAGATCCTCCATCAGACGCGACAATGAGCCAAGGATGTCGATGGGCGGATAGTGGTTGGCGGCGGCCAGATCCCGCGACAGCAGAATGTGACCGTCGAGAATACCCCGCACCGCGTCGACGATGGGGTCCTGAATGTCATCGCCTTCCATCAACACGGTGTACAGACCGGTGATGGAGCCCGGCCCCTCATCACGCCCGGCGCGCTCCAGCAGGCGCGGCAGCAGCATGAAGGTCGACGGCGGATAGCCGCGACTGGTGGGCGGCTCGCCGGTGGCCAGCCCCACCTCCCGTTGCGCCATGGCGAAGCGGGTGACCGAATCCATCAGCAGCAGCACGTTCTTGCCCTGATGACGGAAGAATTCGGCGATGGAGGTGGCCATAAAGGCGGCGCGCAGACGCAGCAGCGGCGGCTGGTCGGAGGTGGCCACCACGCAGATGGACTTCTTCATCCCCTCGGGACCGAGATCGCGCTCGAGGAACTCCACCACCTCACGACCCCGTTCGCCGATCAGGGCGATGACGTTGATGTCGGCTTCGGTATAGCGGGCCATCATGCCCAGCAGGGTGCTTTTGCCCACGCCGGAACCGGCGAAGATGCCCACCCGCTGACCGCGACCCACGGTGAGCAGACCGTTGACCGCGCGCACCCCCAGATCCAGCGGTTCGACGATCTTTTTGCGCTGCATGGGATTGATGGGCTCGGCGTGCAGCGGCACGCGATGCTCCAGATGCGGCATGGCGCGCCCGTCGAGGGGCTCGCCCATGGGGCCGATGACGCGACCGAGCAGGGCGTTATCCACCTCCACCTTCTCCGCCTGGCCCAGGGAGACGATGCGCGCGCCGGGATAGACCCCTTTAAGAGGCCCCAGCGGCATCAGCAGAGTGGCTTGGTCACGAAAACCCACCACTTCGGCTTTGATGGGCTGACCATGTTCGGGGATGACGTGGCACATCTCGCCGATGGAGACGGCGGGGCCGCGCCCTTCGATGAGCAGGCCCACCACCTGATTGACCCAACCCAGACGGTGCGGTCCGAGGCTTTCACGGGCCACGTAGGCGTACTGCTCCCACGGCAGAGCCAGAGGGTGCGCGGGGGCGCTGGCGGCGGGATCCATTTCGAGTTGCATGGCGGACTATCCTGTTCCGGCAGAGGCGTGGGTGGGGGCGCGGCGCGCCCGCCGTGTATGCGGCATGAGATAATGACTCTCCCCAGGAGAGCCGTCAGAGTGTATCAGGGCGCCCCCAGGCGCCTGTTGCATGGCGGGAAACCCACCGCGAGCAACCGGGAGCATTGAGCAAAAGGGCTAGCGCTCGCCGTCGGGATCCTCATCCGGGGCGTCGTCATCGGCGGCCTCATCGTCGTCCAGCAGGCTCTCTTCGCCCATCAGCGCTTGCAGATCCAGCCCCGATCCCGCCTCGTCATCTTGCAGCGGTTCGACCGCATCCAGATCCTGCGCCTCAGCCAACAACTCCGCGGCGTCCAAATCCTCCGCCTCGGGCGGAATCTCGGCAGCGTCCAGCTCTTGCGCCTCAGGAATCGACTCGGCGACGTCCCGCTCTTGGGCTTCTGCTTCCGGCTCTTGCGGGAGTTCCGGGGCAACGCCCGAACCCACCGCGCCGTCATAGTTGTGCGGATGCTCCATGCGCTCTTCCAAATAGGCGCGCAGACCATCGCTCACCAGGCGCACCTGCTCGCTCAGATCCTCTTCCAGACCGCCAAATTTATTCTCCAGACGCACCGAGCCGGGCTCGACGCTGGCGTCGGCCACCACCTCCATACTCTGGAAGGTGGGCAGAGCGCGCAGCATCTCGGCGTCTTCGGGGCAGACGTGAATCGCCATCTCGCCCTGCCCGGCCGCCTGTTTGAGCAGGCGTTTGATGCGCTCGGCCAGCCCGGCGCGGTTGATGGAGACCTCATGGGCCACCAACTGCTCCACCAGGGTGATAGCGGTCTCCACCATCATCTGTTCGGAGGCGGCGAAAATGCGCTGCGGCAGACCGTCCAGATCGCGAATGATCGCCTCCAGACGCGGCAAGCGCTGGGCGATCTCCTCCTCCATGCGGCGCTGACCGGCCTCCAGACCGGCGCGCTCGGCGGCGGCGAAAACGCGTTGATAGATCTCCCGCTCGATCTCCTCCTGACGTCGCTGAATCACCTCTTCGTCGGGCAACTGCGGCGTATCTTCGGGGGTCTCAATCTTGGGTTCATCGCCCGTGGGCATGGTGCGCACGAACTGACCCTTGAGCGGATCGTCACTCTTTTGATTGACCAACTCCGAGAAGCGCACCCGCTTTGAGCGCGAGGGCTCGCCGTCGGTGTATTGCAGAATCTTCGCCGCCGTGGCGGGCAGAATCGATTCGTGACTGGCCATACAGATCGCGCTCCTTGCGCAAGCGGAATCCTGATAGTTTCGAGAATCGACGGGCGAGGTTATGGGACATTTAAGATATCGAGGGCTTTGCCCTCGAGCTCCCAAAGTTCAAAAGCCAAACCTTGATTCGGACCGTCCATGGCCCTCACCCTACGCGCTCGCTTACGCGAGTCCGATTCGGCAATCCTGCCGAATCGTGGGGCGCTGCCCCAAACCCCGCTGGGGTCGCGGACCCCAGACCCCGGAAAAGTCGGCCATAAATGTCCAACTTTTCCATATTTTAGATCATACCAACAACAAACAATTTCCGTCTTCAGCAACATCAACAGGAGCCGAGATTACAACACCACGTCGTCGCTGCCCTTGCCGAGGATCACGATGGAGCCATCGGCCTCCAACTGGCGCGCCACCTTGAGGATCGCCTGTTGCGAGGACTCCACATCGGAGACCTTCACCGGACCCATCATCTCCAGGTCCTCGCGCAGCATCTCGGCGGCGCGTTCGGACATATTGCCGAAGAACTTCTCTTTGAGACGATCGTCGGTGCCCTTCAGAGCGGTGAGCAGCTCGTCGTTGGAGACCTCGCGCAGCAGAGTCTGGAACGACTTGTCGTCCATCAGCAGGAGGTCCTCGAACAGGAACATCTCCTTGCGCACCTCTTCGGCCAGCGGGTTGTCCTCTTCGTCCAGGAACGCCAACAGTTTGTCGGAGGTCTCGCGCGGCATGAGGTTGAGCAGCTCGGCCACTTTCGATACCCCGCCGCCGCCTTCTGCGGTGTAGAGGCCGCGCGAGGCGCCCATGGCCTCCAATTCGGCCAGCAGCGACTCCTCGATGTCTTCGAGCGCGCCCGGGGGCAGATTGCCCAGTTTGGCCATGCGGAAGATCACCTCCTGCTGCACCTCGGGGGCGAGGAAGTCGATCACAAAGCTGGCCTGTTCGGTCTGCAACTGGGACAGAATCAAGGCGATGGACTGGGGATGCTCGTTGGCCAGGAAGGTGGCCACCAGCGTGGGCTCCATCTCGTTGAGGATCTCCCACGGGGTGTTCTTGGGCCCCTGTTGCAGCTCCTTGAGCAGGTGCCGCCCCTTCTCCTTGCCCATGACTTTGAAGATCAGATCCTTGACCTTCTGCATGCCGCCGCGCACGTTGAGCGCCTGGTTGGCGAAGCGCGTGAGGAACTCTTCGCGCACCTCGCGCACCACATCTTCGGGCATCTGGCCCAAACGGGCGATGGTGCGGGAGATTTCACGAATCTCATCTTCGCTCATCCCCTCCATCAATTTTTTGGCGTCTTCGTCAGGCAGCGACAGAATGAAAACCGCCGCCTTCTCCTTGCCCGTCAGACGAATTCCCATGACCCTAGCTCCCTCTCGCCCCGCAGGGCTGCTCCAACACCACGCAATTTCCGTAACTTAATGTGGCGCAACACCCAGAAGGGCGCCGCGCCTTATCTTCATGGACCAGCCGCATTCGGTCCTGTTCCAAATGAACCGAATGCGGGAATGGCGCCAAGTTGAATCTGCATTTGGCGAAAGCCACGCTTTCGCCAAACAAAACGGGGAAAGGCCATGATGACCTTTCCCCGTCCCTTGTTCGGAGTCCGTATCCCGATGCTTAGGAGTAGGTATCCTGCTGCATCCAGCTGCGCAGCACTTCGCGGGCCTCCTCCAGATGCTCGCCGATCATCTGCTGGGCCAGCTGCAGGGTGCGGTCGGGCACCATCAGCTTGCCGGGCTGATCGGACGGGGTGGCGCCCACGCCCTCGGCCATCAACTGACGCTCCAGTTCGGCCACGGCGCCGGGCAGTTTGTCGTCCTCCACCTCTTCGGGCAGCAGCAGCTTCTTGACCAGAGGACGCAGGACGAAGAAGACCAGCAGGAACACGAGCAAAGCCAGGGCCGCGTACTTGGCCATCTCCAGCTGGAACTCGCGGGAGAGCCAGGGGTTCTCCTGCTCCTTGGGCGGCGGCAGCGGCTTGAACGCAGTGGAGGTCACCTCAATGGCGTCGCCACGATCGGTGTCGAAGCCCACAGTCTTCTCCACCACCCGCTTGAGCATGTCAATCTCTTCTTGGGTACGCGGTTTATAGACCGGCTCGCCCACATTGCCATCCTTATCCGCCGCGGGCGTCTCATAAGTGCCATCCACCAGCACCGCCACCGACAGTTTCTTGATGGTTCCCACCCCCTCCTGGATCGTGCGCACGGTCTTGGAGTTCTGGTAGTTGATGGTCTCCTTGTTGACGCTGCGCGTCTGCGAGGAGCCGGAAGCGCCGGTGGTGGCGGTCTGGTTGGGATCGTTGGGAATCACGCCGGGCACGCCGCCGGTTCCGAACACGCCGTTGCTGTTCTCCTCCACGTTCTGGGTGGACAGAGGCACCGCGCCTTCAGGATCGTAGATCTCCTCCTGACGTTGACGCTTCTCCAGATCCAGCTCCACGTCCACCCGCACAATGCTGGTGTCGGGACCCAGCAGACGGTCGAGCATGGTCTTGATCTTGTCGGTCTTCTCTTTCTCATAGTGACGCTTAAGCTTGAGCGCCTTGTCCGAGGCCATGGCCCCGCCCAGGTCGTCCTCTTCGCCGCCGGCCAGGATCTTGCCCTTGTGGTCGATGACGGTGACCTTGGTTTCATCCAGGTTTTTCACCGACCCGGCCACCAGGTGGACGATGCCGGCCACCTGGGAGGCGGTAAGCTGTTGGTTGAGAGTCAACTGCACCGAGGCGCTGGACTGCTCATCGCCGCGAATGGCGGTGAAGTTGCTCTCCTTGGGCAGCACCAGGTGCACCCGCGCCTTCTCCACCGCCTGGATCGACTCGATGGTGCGCTGCAACTCGCCCTGCAGCGCGCGCTGATAGTTCATGCGCTGCATGAAGTCGGTCAGCCCCATCAGGGACTGGGTGTCGAACAGTTCGAAACCCTGCCCTTCGGTGGTCTTGGGCATGCCCGCCTTGGCCATCTCCAGACGGGTGGTGTGGATCATGTTCTCGGGGATGCGGATTGTCGTGCCGCCCGCGCCCAGCTCATGGGGGATGCCCAACGCCGCCAGCTGCTCCATCACCCGAGCGGTTTCGGCTTCGGGCAGATTGTAGAACAGCACCTTGTAACTGGGACGGGTGGCGAACCAGATGATCGCCGCCAGCGCCAGCACGGTGGCCACCGAGGCGATCAGCACCCCGTTGCGCCCCTGCAGGGGCAAGCGTCCAAAGAACGAACTTGCGTTCGGCTCCTCGGGTCCGTTGCCGTTGTTCATCGTTGCTTCAGCCATGGTTCCGCCCTACTCGTGTGTGCCAACGTTTACTTTTAATTTTGTGGACCGCGCGACGGTCACATCGCGCGCTCTGTAGCATTCAGCGCGCCAATTCCCAGGCGCTCTTGTTATCAAACAGCTCCCAGCCGACGCTGGAGGGGTCTTTGGGCGCCCCCGCCATGGCCAGGTCGATGCGCGCTTTGCGCACCATGTCGGCGGGGATGGAGATGCTGTTGTGCGCCTCCAGCCGATAGGGCACGCCCTGTTTCTCCAACTGCGCGATCACCTGCCCGGCCTCAACTTCCGTCAAATTCCTCAACAGAGGCTCGTAAGGCGCGCGGCTCCCGAACCAGACGATGGCGGCGATGATCACCGCAGTGGTCACGGCGGCGATCAGCAGGCCATTGCGCCCACGGAGCGAGATTTTTGGAATGGTGACCACCAGCAGCGCATCCTGTGGGACTTCATGCCCATCATGAACGATTTTCTGAAACATGCCCTGCCCTCCCCCTAAGAGACCACCGATAATCCGACTTACTGACCACCCGCCAACCCGATGATGGCGGTCATGCACAGCGCCATGGCCAACGCCACCATCAGCGCCGCACTGAGCGGATTGCCCCGCGCGGGCGCCAGGGAGTCGTCATGCTGGCTCATGGTTTATCCAAATAGGCAAAGGCGTCGATGGGGGTCATGGGCGCCAACCGCGCCGCATGGGCCATCTGCGCCGAGAGTCCCTGTGCGGGCCAGAGCTTGAGCCCGCTATCCAGCGCCAGCGCCAACAGCACCGCCACGGCGGCGACGCCCAGGGCGCAGCGTTGACTCACGCCGTGACGCAGCCAATCGCTGCACGCGCGCGGGTCCGTCTCTTGCGGCGCGGCGGCGATCAGCGGGTGTTTGTTGATCAGGGTCTCGGACATGGTCCCCATTCCTATTCCAACAGCATGCAAAACCGATTCAATGCCGGATCACACCGGCATGTTCATCACTTCCTTGTAGACCTCAACAGCCTTATTGCGCACCTGCACCAACAGCCGCAGATGCAGCTCGGCCTGGGAGCTGGCGATCTGCGCTTCGTGCAGATCCACCCCGGCGTTGCCCAGCATGGCGCGCTTGCCCAGATCCTTGGCTTCGGTCTGCAGGCGCGCAGTCTCTTTGATCTGCTTGCCCAGCATCACCGAGAACTCCTCCCACGGACCTTTGCCGGTGGAGGCGGTCTGCGACATGCCTTGGGTCAAAGCGTTGAGGTTGGGCAGCGGATTGATATTGACGTTCATGGCGTATTCTCCTTAGGCCGCGGACTAGCGGCCAATCTCCAACGCTTTGAGCGCCATCGCCTTGGAGGCGTTGAGCACCGAGACGTTGGCTTCATACGAACGGCTGGCCGACATCATGTTGACCATCTCCGTCACCGTATCGATGTTGGGCATGGCCACGTAGCCGTCGGCATTGGCGTCCGGATGCGTGGGGTCGTACTGCAGACGCGGCGGACGCTGATCCACATTGATGCGATCCACCGCCACGCCGGTGGCCCCGGCGGCCTGTTCGCGGGTCAGAAAGTCCTGGAACGGGCGCGACATGAAAACGGGGTCGCGCCGCTTGTAGGGACCGCCCTCCGGCGTGCGCGTGGTCTGCGCATTGGCCAGGTTCTCGGCGATGATGTTGAGCCGCATCCGCTGCGCCGCCAAACCCGAGGCGGTCACTTTGAATGAGGTCAGAAAGTCGGATTTCGTATCAATCATGTTGGTCTCTCCCGTTGCTGCGGGACATCAGCGGCGACCTACTGGCCGTCGATGACCATTTTCAGCTTCTTGATCTGACCGGAGAGCGACTGCACCGCGTAGTTGTAGAGCAACTGGTTGGCGGTTTGGCGCGACATCTCCTGCTCCAGATCGACGCTGTTCATATCCCCTTTGGGAATGGCGGTCTCCACTTCCTGGATCTCGCCATCCTCCAACTCGAAGGGAGTCGGCATATGGCCCGCCATGCTGCGGCGCATGGGCAACTCGTCGCCGCGCGGCAGGGTTTTGGACAACTCCTCTTCAAAGCTCAGACGGCGCGCTTTGTAGCCGGGGGTGTCGGCGTTGGCGATATTGGCCGCGATGATGTCCTGGCGCCGTTTACGCAGCTCCAGCAGGTTGGCTTTAAAGGCGCCGCTGGACCCTAGAAGGCCGAAGTCGGACATGCTCTCTCTCCACAGTCGTTTATTTGACACTCTTGCCCAGACAATACCCGGGCACTGGTTAAGATGCATCACCCGTGCCACTCGCCTAGCACGAAAAATTTCTTATAATTTCAATGTTATCTAACATAATTCAGTATATGTCGGGATTCTGGCGGACAAAATAATATGGGGCGAGAATCGCCGCCACAACACGCAATCCCGAGCCTGCAAGCAGGCAACAAAAAACCCGCCCGGTAGAGAGCCCGGGCGGGTTCAATTCAGTCAGCATCCGTGCTGAACGACGATCCTGTTATTATTGTGTGTGCAAAACTCTTGATCCGGGCCTTAGCGGCCCGGGGCGATCATGGTCCCCTTCACGCCCGCCTGCTTACGCACGTAAGCCATGGCGCTGGTGGCCAGACCGCGATCAGCAAAGGGCCCCAGGCGCACGCGGTAGATGGTGCGGGCGCCGGACTTCACCGGCATCACGAAAGCCGCCAGGCCATCGCCCTGGAACGGCAGGCTGGCCAGACGCCCCTTCAAAGCATTGGCGCGAGCGGCGTCGGAGAACGCCCCCACCTGCACGCTAAAGCCGGTGGCGGGGGTCGCCGCCTTGGTCACCCGCGGCGCGCCGAAGCTGGGCGCGGTGAAATGCGGCTTGGCGGCGGCGGTGAAGGGCGTCGGTTTGGGCAGCGTGCGCGTGGGCGCTGCGGCGGTTTGACGCGGCATCGCCTTGGGCGCCACTTCCGGGCGCTGCGCGGCGGGCTGCATCGCTACGGGCGCCGCGGCGGCGGCTTTCTGCTGCACCAGTCGGTCCAGACCCGGGAAGGCGATATGCGCCGGAGTCTCCCGCGCGCTGGGGGTCTGCGCCGGAGCCATCTCAGCTTTGCCCGGCGCGGTGCGGCCCACGCGGGCCGGTTCCGGATTCACCGGCATGGGATTCACATTCAGGGTTTCATAGCGCTGATTGTCGGCGCGGGCATAGTTGGCGCTGGCGGCGTCGGCGTCGGCGGGCTTGGGCTCATCCTGATCCAACCCGGCCATGCGCGCCCATTTGCCCAGGATATCCTCCGGCGGCTTCACCTGCGGCGCCGCCTGAATCGGGTCGGTGTCGGTGGCCGCATCGGAGCTGGCGCTGACGATGACGTTGCTGGGCTCGGTCACCGCCGGGGCGTCGGAGCGCGCCGGTTGCGCACTGAAGATCGGCGCCTTCTTCATCTCCGCCAACCAGGAGTTGCCGCGCCCTTCGCGCGCCGCATCGGTATCGGTGCGAATCACCACCGGTTTCGGCGTCACGTCCTTGACTGACATCTCCGGCGTTGACGGTCCCATGACCATCTGCCAGGCGACCACCCCGAACACCACCGCCAGGATGCCGCCGCCGGCGGCCAGAAGCAGTTGCTGTTCGCGATTGTAGGGGGCTTTCATTACGGCTTGCATGGCGCTAACCCTCGACTTCACGCTTGACGGAGCGCCTTGTGCGCTCCATGTTGGTGGATAGCGGCTGCGCGCCGCTGATTGGCGATCTCCGTATCGCCTCTGGCCCATACGGGGCGTCGAAATTCCGTCAATAGGCGACGGCGCGCACCCGGTTTTCCATTCTGTCCGCAACCCTTATTGCAAGAGACGCGCCATGGCTGATTTCGCCCTCCTCTCCCTCACCGGCGCCGACCGCCCCGGCATCGTCGCGCGCATCACCCGCGTGCTGTTCGACACCGGCTGCAATATCGAAGACTCCAGCATGACCCGCCTGCGCGGCCAATTCACCGTCATGCTGGTGCTGCGTCTGGGCGACGGCGTCGACCTGGCGCGACTGAACGCCCTGTTCGCCCCCATCGCCAGCGACATGGGCCTCAATCTGCACACCGCCCCCATTGCCAACGCCGCGCCCGTCGCCGCCGAACACGAGGACGGCTCCTGCTGCATGATCAACGTCATGGGCGCCGACAAGCCCGGCATCGTCTATCGCGTCACCCAAACCCTGGCCGACTACGCCGCTAATGTGGTGGATCTGGAGACCCAGGTGGGCGGCGCCCCCGGTCGACCCGTGTATGGCATGGTCATTGAAGTGGAGAGCGTGGCGAATCCTGATGGCCTGCGCAGCGCGTTGCAGGCGCTGGCCAAGGAGCTGGATATCGAAATCGGTCTGCGGGATGCGGATGTGTTCCAACTATAAAGTTGGTTTTACAGATCGAGGGTGATGAAAGATATTGGGGCTTCGCCCCAAACCCCATGGAGACGCGACCAGGCTCTCGAAATGGTTGAACGATGAAAGATATTGGGGCTTCGCCCCAAACCCCATGGAGACGCGGACGGGCTCTCGAAATGGCTGAACGATGAAAGATATTGGGGCTTCGCCCCAAACCCCACCAGGGCTTTGCCCTGGACCCACGAGGGCTCTGCCCTCGACCCGGCAGGGCGCCGCCCTGCACCCGCCAGGGAAATGATTTCCCTGGACCCTCGTTAGTTTGGTTTCGTGCTTGTCATGCGCAGCCGTGCTTTCTATTTACTTGTGCGCGCAATGTGAGCTAGCAAAAATTAGGACTTTTACTGGCATAGACGCCTACTCCACATGATGACAGCGCCGAACTCTGTATCAGTTGGACGATGAAAGATATTGGGGCTTCGCCCCAAACCCGCGTTGTATTGTACAGGGGGATGCTTGGAGATATTGGGGCTTCGCCCCAAACCCCACCAGGGCTTTGCCCTGGACCCACGAGGGCTCTGCCCTCGACCCGGCAGGCCAATTGGGACAAATCCGATTTCCCTGGACCCTCGTTAGTTTGGTTTCGTGCTTGTCATGCGCAGCCGTGCTTCTATTGTCAGTTGAAATCAGAATTGGATAGTTTGGGTATTGGTCATGAAAGATATCGAGGGCTACGCCCTCGAGCTCCCAAGATCAACAACCAAACCGTGGGCTCCGCCCACACCCGCTGGGGGCGCGGCCCCCAGACCCCGCCGCCGACCAGTCGGCGGCCAATAGTCAGCGCAAGCTCAATCTCCGTCACGCAAACATTGGCCGGTCTGTGCAATTTTGGTTTTGACTCGCTATATTCACGTGTCGCGCGCGACGTCAGCTATCGAAAATAAGGACTCTTCCCGGCATGGACGCTTACTCAACAGGCCGCCCCACCTGGGTCGAAATCTCCCTGCCCGCCCTGCGCCATAATCTCCACCGCGCCAAACAGGCCGCGCCCCACGCCGCCGCCTGGCCCGTCATCAAAGCCGACGCCTACGGCCTCGGCGCCGTCCCCTGCGCCCACGCCCTGGCCGATCTGGCCGACGGCTTCTGCGTCGCCCTGGTGGAGGAGGCGGAGATTCTGCGCCAAGCCGGAATATCCCATCCCATCCTGATCCTCTCCGGCTACTTCCCCGGCCTGGAGCGCCAAATTGTCGAGCTGAATCTGCAAGTCTGCATCGAGAACCGCCAGCAGGTCGACGCCATCGGCCACACCGCCGCCGCTCTGGGCAAAAGCGTGGCGCTGCATATTGAGGTGAACACCGGCATGGCGCGCCTGGGCGCCGAGCCCAGCGCCACGCCCGAGCTCATCGCCCACATCGACGCCGCGCCTGGGGTCGAACTGGGCGGGGTGCTGACCCACTTCGCCTGCGCTGACGAACCCGAGCGCGCCGCCAACGCCAAGCAGGTCGAGCAGCTGGAGCGCCTGCTGGCCCACCCCGCATTGCAAACCCGCGCCGATCTGACCGTCTCCGCCTGCAACAGCGCTGCGCTGCTCAGCCTGCCCCAGGCGCAGCGCCAATGGATCCGACCCGGCATCATGCTCTACGGCGCCTCGCCGTTTCATCCGCAGCGCACGGCGGCGGCGGATGGTCTCCAGCCGGTGGCGCGCTGGATTACGCATATTCTGCAGATTCACGACCTGCCCGCCGGTACGCCGCTGCACTATGGCCACACCTACACCACGCCCCACGATGCGCGTATCGCCATCCTGCCGGTGGGGTATGCGGATGGCTACAGCCGCCGCCTCTCCAATCGTGGCGAGATGTTGATTCACGGCCAGCGCGCGCCGCTGCGCGGACGGGTGTGCATGGATCTGATTGCGGTGGAGGTGACGAAAATCCCCCAAGCGCAGACGGGCGACCAGGTGATTTTGATGGGCGATGACGGCGCGGGCGCGGCGGTGACGCTGGAGCAGATGGCGACGTGGATGGAGACCATCCCCTATGAGACGCTGACGCGCCTGAGCCCCAGACTCCCCCGGCGCTATCTCAATGAAGATCCAGTCTAAATACCAAAACTGCTCAGAATGGCCAATGTTTGCGTGACGTAGGCCCAGCTTGCGCTGACTATTGGCCGCCGACTGGTCGGCCGCGGGGTCTGGGGGCCGCCCCCAGCGGGTGTGGGCAGCGCCCACGGTGTGGCCTTTGGGAGCTCGAGGGCGCTGCCCTCGATATCTTTCATGACCAATACCCAAACTGTCCGATTCTGATTCCAACTGACAATATTGGCCGCCGACTGGTCGGCGGCGGGGTCTGGGGGCCGCGCCCCCAGCGGGTGTGGCCTTTGGGAGCTCAAGGGCGCAGCCCTCGACATCTTTCAGCGCCCATATGTGCACTTTTAAATGCTCGCGACTATATCAGCGCATCGCCGCCCGTCGTCTCAGGCTCGCCCCACAGGAGCATCCATATTGTGCAACACGCGGGAGAAGTCGTGGGCGGCCTGGGGCGCACTGAACAGATAACCCTGAATCAGGGCGTCGCCGATGGGGCCGAGTTTGTCCAGCTGCTCGCGGGTCTCCACCCCCTCCACCACCACCTTGATCTCCAGCGCGTTGGCCAAGTGGAACATGGAGGCAACGATGGAAGCGGAGCGCTCGTCGGTGGTGAGATGGCGAATAAAGGAGCGGTCAATCTTGAGGGTCTGCACCGGGAAGTGACGCAGATGACTCAACGATGAGTAGCCGGTGCCGAAGTCGTCAATGGCGATCTGAATGCCCAGATTGCGCAACTGCTCGACGATCTCGCGCGCCTTTTGCGCGTCCATCATGGCGGCGCTTTCGGTAATCTCCAGCTCCAGTCGCGCAGGCGGCAGGCCGGTTTGGTCAAGGATCTCGCTCACCGAGGCCACCAGATTGGGATCCTTGAACTGCTTGATGGAGAGGTTGACCGACACGCTCAGCTCGCCCTCCTCCCGCTGCGGCCACCCCACCGCCTGTTCGCACGCCTGCCGCAACACATGACGGCCCAACGGCAAAATCAAGCCGATCTCTTCGGCCAGCGGAATGAATTTGTCCGGGCTGATGATCTCGTTGTTGGCGGTGACCCAGCGCGCCAGCGCCTCGGCGCCGACGATGCGTTCGCTCAAGGGGTCGACCTTGGGTTGGAACCAGACGTGGATCTCATTGTTCTCCAACGCCCGACGCAGATCCGCTTCTATCTTCAGACGCGACTGATTGACGGCGTTGAGCTCATCGCGGAAGAAGCGATAGACGCCGCGTCCGGCCTGTTTGGCCTGGTACATGGCGATATCCGCGCTCTTGATCAATTCGCCCATCTGCTGGCCATCCTGCGGATAGCAGGCGATGCCGATGCTGGCGCCGACGAAGATCTCATGACCCTCCAGGCGGAAGGAGTCGTGCAGCGAGTCGATCACCTTCTGCGCGATGGAGCCGGCGTTCTTCTCGGTGAGCAGGCCCGGCAGGATGATGGTGAACTCATCGCCGCCCAGTCGCGATACCGTATCGGCCTCGCGCAGCGCCCCGCGCATGCGCCCCGCCACCTCTTTCAACAGTTGGTCGCCGATGTCATGGCCCAACGAATCGTTCACGTGTTTAAAGCGGTCCAGGTCCATGAAGAAGAGCATCAAGCCGGTGCGATTGCGCTTGGCGATGGCGATCTCCTGGCTCAGACGATCGTGGAACAGGGCGCGGTTGGGCAGACCGGTCAACGCATCCTTGAACGCCAGATCCTCCAGCTTCTGCTGGGTCGCCTTCTGTTCGGAGATATCCATGAACAGACCCACATAGTGGGTCACATGGCCGGCGTCGTCGCGCACCGCATTGATGGTGAGCCACTTGGGGTAGACCTCGCCATTGCGCCGACGGTCCCACACCTCGCCGCGCCAGGAGCCGGTGGCGTCCAGCTCGCGCCACATGGCGGCGTAGAAATCATCATCGTGCAGCCCCGAACTGGTGATGCCGGGGTTTTGCCCGATCACATCTTCGCGATCAAAGCCGGTCATGCTCAGGAAGGCGCGATTGACGGCGATGATGCGATTGCGCGCATCGGTGATGAGCACCGCCTCGTCGGTGTTCTCCACCACCGTACGATACAGACGCAGATTGGCTTCGGCGGCGCGGCGCTGCTCGACCTCCTGTTTGAGGCCGATATTGTTGCGCTCAAGCTGCTCGGTGCGCGCCAGGACTTTCTCATGCAGGGCGCTCTTCTCGCGCTCCAGTTCGGCGTTGAGACGCTCCATCTCCGCCTGGGCGTGGCGCACCATCTCCGCCACTTCGCGCACCGGCTCAAACGCCGGATCCCATTGGAACAGACTCTCCTCCGCCGAGGCCGCCCCGCCTTGAGCCAGCGAGGTCATCGAGCTGCGCAAGCGATCCAGGTTGGCGGCGATGCGGCGCGCAGCCATCAGCATCAGCGCCAAACACAAGGCGGCGCCGAGAATCACCAGAATTTGCGCCAGCACCACCTGCCGCTCAAAGCGCTCGCCGGTGTGTTGAAAACGCTCGCTCAACTGGCCGCTGATGCGCTGCGCCAGCTCATGGATAAAATGGGTCGCCATGGCCTGATGGGCGGTGACGTCGGCGGCCACTTCACGCGCTTTGGCGGGATCGACGCTGGCGATGCGCACCGTCTCCACCAGAGCGCCGCGCACCCGGGCAAACAACTCGCTCAACTGCTCATTCAGCCGCCTATCCTCGGCGTCGCTCCACGCCAAGGCGTCCTGGGACAACACCGACAGACTCTGCCTAAACGCCCGCCAGGAGACATCCAACTCTTCGATCAGACGCTGGCCTTGGGCGTAGGCCTGCTCCTCATCCAAACTGGGCGCGTCATTCAGATAGCTGTGTAGACGCAGCTCCTGGCGCGCAATGATCTCAATCTGCTGCTCCAACGCGCTAAACGCGGGGATGGCGCGATCGGTGGCGCTCTCCTCCAGGGCGTCGAACTCCCACAGCACCATGCTCAAGATCAGCAGCACGGCCGCCGCCATGAGCACAAACAGCGCCGGGAACGCCATCACCTGTTGTCGAATGGTCAGTCGCATGGCGCTCACAAACCCTGCTCAAGTTGACGCCACTGGTCGGGCGCGATGCGTCCCACCACTTCAAATCCGTCACCCAAGGGGCGAAACACATACGCCACGCCTTCGGGCTTGGGCCAGATGGCGGCGGCTTCGCGCAGATTGCTATTGTGCGAGACAATGACGCGATTGCCGCCGGGCGCGACTTTGGCCGAGAGCAGCGCGCGCAGCGCATCGGCGGCCTGCATACGCCCCTGCTTGGACAACCCAATGGCAAAGTGCAGAAACTCCTGCACTTTCATTTTGGCGCTCCCAAACGCCAGCTGGGCGGTGTCGCGGCAACGGCAATAGGGACTGCTCAACACTTCCGCGATGGGAATGCCCAGATCCTTGATGGCTTGGCCGATGCGCACGGCTTGCGCGCGCCCCTGTTGGGAGAGGTTGCGTTGCGTGGCGCAATCGTCGGCAGAGCCGTTGCTGGCGTCATTCTGGCTGCGATCACTGATGGCATGACGCAGGAAGATCACCAGCCCCCCCTTTTGCAGGGCGTGTAAACTTGGCGTTTTGAATTCGGCGGCGGCCAGAACAGCAGCGGGCGAGACAAACAGGCTGGTCAGAACAACCAACAGCGTCGGCAAGGCGCGCATAAGATCACTTACTCCATCCCCCCCCGGGGAAGTGTGACGAAAATGCGTCAAACCGAGTCAACTAGAACGTGTATTGAAAAAGAGAACAAATCAGACAAATCGGCTGGGCAAAATAGGTGCGTTCGCCATATCCATTTAGATACTTAAAGCAGGATCAGACAGATATCTACGCCGCGTTAGTATGGCGCCCGCGCGCTTTGCGATCAATCAAATTGGTTGCCCCATGACAGATTTTTTTCGCTGTGCCTTTTTGAATTATCAAACTTCCGACACCTCCCCCGTCGAATTTAACCATAACTCGTCAATGGTTTGACTTGGACAAAATAATACCCGGATTCACACCCCAGTCGATTTGGGCGTAGCGCTCAGAGTGGGTCGGGATTTCGGATTTGGCGCCGCCTTTGCTCAGTTGCCTGAGTCAGAGCGTCGTTTCTCACCACGGCGCGCATGGGCCGCCCTCAGCGGCGAGACGAGCGTAGCGTGCGCAGAAGAGTGTTTCTGCGCCGCATCAAACCGCGCGTCTTGGCAGCCAGAGGCGACCGCATCCGCCCCTGCGCAGTGAACTGTTTTGGCTCCGCCAGCAGTCGCCGCATGGGCTTGTGTAGCGAAAGGATCCCATCATGGGCGCACCCAAAACGCGCAAAGCAAGCGCCTCGGCGCGAGCGAATCAAGTTGTCAACACACCCACTTGCTACAGCGAGGAGTGGGGCGATGGCGTCTCGCCCGATAGCGCGCGCATGGCCATGATTACCCGCGACCTGGATTGGAGCGCGGTCAACGGACGCCGCATGGATGGCAAAAAACTGCTGCGCATTGGCGGCATGGCGCTGCTGGGCCTGACCGCTCTGTGGGCGCTCACGGCCAAACAGGGATTCGCCGCGCCCAGCCCCTATACGATGCAGAAGGTCCACTTCGGCCCGCTGGCCAATGACGCCGGACTGTGGCGTCCGGTGCGGCCCGAAGCGGAGATTCACCTGGCCATGGCGCATCCCAACGCCGCCGCCGAAGTGATCTCCGACGCTGCGTTCAGCTATGCCCCGCCCGTCCGCGCCGGGTCGGCCATTGTGGCCCAGGCCGACACCGCCGCCAAGAGCCCCAAAGCGGGCCCGACGGGGAGCCTGATGCACATCTCCTACGGCGTGCCCGATGCGTTGCCCGCCCGGGAAGAGGGGCGTTTTCTCACCCTGTGCGGCTCCTTCTCCAACACCCTGAACGCGGTGCGCGTGCAGGAGCGTCTGCGCAACTACGGCATTCCCACGCAGTTGAAGCTGGACGACTCCTTTTCGCCGCCCATGACCCACGTGCTGTTGGGCCCCTACGCCACCCGCAAAACAGCGGCGGCGGCGGCGCGTTACGTGCGCGCCAAGAGCGGTCTGGATACCGACTACATCATGGCCGCCAGCAAGTTGAGCCTGGATGAGTATGAACAGATGGTGGCCGCCGCCGAGCCGACCCTGCGCCCGATTCCTCTGGCGCAGCCGACGCCCAAGCGCCGTCCGACGCAGTTGGCGAAAAAGAGCGCGCCCACGCCGGTAAAAGCCGAGGTTACGGTGGCCAAAGCCGCCGCCGCGCCTGAAGTCGCCGCCGAGACCACGCAGACGCCCATCACCCTGGCGCACCATAACACGCCGGTTCCCGACGCCCACGATGACGACGCCTCCCCCGCGCCCAACGACGAGGACGCCGCCGGACAGAGCGCCGCCGATGGCGAGCTGGAGTTGGGCCTGAGCGCCGCCGAGCTGCAGGACAGCCCGCCGTTTGAAGCGCAGATGGCCACGCCGCCGGAGTTCTTCCCGCAGATGGCCCCGGGGCCGTTCGTGGTGCTGGCGGGCACCTTCGCCAACTCCGACAACGCCCTGCGCGCACACAAACTGTTGGCGCAACATGGGATCCCTGATCGCCTGAAAATGGTGAGCATGGGCGGCAAGGATCACACTCATGTGGTGGTGGGTCCGTTCGCCACCCGCGACGACGCCTTCGCCGCCTCCCAGGTGATTATGGACTCCACCGGGCTGTCGGCCAGTTATTTGAAGGTCAATTGAGTTGAAATAAAGCAACGACGAGGATGGGAAAAGAGGCTGGGGCTTTGCCCCAGACCCCATCAGGGCGCCGCCCTGAACCCGCCAGGGCTTTGCCCTGGACCCTCCAGGAGGGACGCCCTCCTGGACCTCGGTTCGTTTGGCTTCTTTGCTTGCGTGAAGATTCTGTATGGCCGTTGGATTTTATGCACTGTCATCCACGCGCCCCCTGCCCTGACGGGAGCTGACCATGGCCCGCGATAAACAGCGATTCGTCTGTAGCGACTGCGGCGCCGACTTCGCCCAGTGGCAGGGGCGCTGTTCCGCCTGCGGCGCGTGGAACACGCTCAAATCGTTTACGCCCGCCTCTGGCGGCGGCAAGCGCGCTTCCCCCGCTGCCGCGCCCGCCGCCGGAGGCGCTGGCGTGAATAAACCCCAGCCCCTGAGCGCGGTGGCCAGCCAAGGCGAAACGCGCATCCGCACCGGCATCGGCGAATTGGACCGCGTGCTGGGCGGCGGCCTCGTGCCCGGCTGCGCGCTGCTGCTGGCGGGCGACCCCGGCATCGGCAAATCCACCCTGCTCATGGGCGCCATGGCGCAACTGGCGCGCGGTCGCAAAACCCTCTATGTCTCCGGCGAGGAGTCGTTGGCGCAGATCAAAATGCGCGCCGAGCGCATGCAGATCGGCGGCGACGGCTTCGACGTGCTGATGGAGACGCGCCTGGAGAACATCGAACAGGCCATCATCGAGACCGAACCGGCGGTGTTGTGCCTGGATTCGATCCAGACCGTGGCCAGCGACGACCTGCCCGCCGCGGCGGGAACCGTGACTCAGGTGCGCGAGTGCGCGCAGCGACTCATTGCAGCGGCGAAAATGCGCGGTATGGCGCTGTTCCTGGTGGGTCATGTCACCAAAGAGGGGCAGATCGCCGGGCCCCGGGTGCTGGAGCACATGGTGGACACCGTGCTCTACTTCGAGGGCGAGCGCGGCCATAGCTATCGGATTCTGCGCGCGGTGAAGAACCGCTTCGGCGCCGCCAATGAGATCGGCGTGTTCGAAATGCGCGATGTTGGTCTGGCGGAAGTGGACAACCCGTCGGAGCTGTTCCTCTCCGAGCGGGTGCAGGGCGCCGCCGGGTCGGTGGTGTTCGCCGGGCTGGAGGGCACGCGCCCGGTATTGATCGAAATTCAGTCGCTGGTGGCGCCCAGTCCGCTGCCGCAGCCGCGCCGCACCGCCATCGGCTTTGACGTCAACCGGCTGGCCATGCTCACGGCGGTGTTGGAGAAGCGCTTGGGGTTGGGACTGTTCAACCACGACATCTTTCTTAACGTGGCCGGAGGGTTTCGCGTCACCGAACCGGCGGCGGACTTGGCGGTGGCGGTGTCGCTCTACGCCAGTCTGCGCAACATGAGCGCCGATCGCGGTTTGGTGATTGTCGGCGAAGTGGGATTGGGCGGCGAGACCCGTGCGGTGTCGCACATCGCCACGCGACTGAAAGAGGCGGAGAAGCTGGGTTTCAACCGCTGTCTACTGCCGGACAAGAGCATGAAGAACCTGCCCAGCCCCGGGGCGATGCGTTTGGAAGGGGTGGCGTCGGTGGAAGAGGCGATTGAGCGATTCGACGTGTGATTGCATGAGACTTGAATTCTGCGCGACGCTGGCCGGTGGCGCACAAAAGTGAAAATTCGAAAATCGGGACATTTATGGCCCGATGATTATTAATACGCAAATCGCAAGCGATTTGCTGGGCGAGGTCTGGGGGCCGCTGTCCCCAGCGGCCAATGGGGACAACACTGGGGCAGCGCCCCAAGGTTTGGCTTTTGCTCTGAAGGGAGTTTGAGGGCATAGCCCTCAATATCTTTCATTATCATCAACCAAACCTCGCACCGTTCGATTCAACCCCGCCGGAGAGTGGGGCGCGCGTGCTGATTACGCGCACATCAGCCTGCTGATGCGGCATGACGCTGCGTCTGTGGGCGATCATTTAACGAGGTTCGCATCATGATCTGGTTCGATTACGCCCTGCTGTTTATCTTTGGCGCGGCGCTGCTGATGGCCTACAATCGCGGCGCGATCCGCGAGGCGGCGGCGCTGGGCGGATGGGTCATCGCCTTTGCCCTGACCACCTTTTTATCGGGTCCGGCGGCGGCGCATCTGGCCGACTACATCGCCGATCCCCTTATCTTGCGCGCGGTGGCTCTGTTCGGCGTGCTGATGATCTCCCTGTTGCTCACGGCGGGGATCAGCTATCTTCTGCAACGACTGCGCGACAGCGGCCGGTTGACGTGGAAAGCGCGCACGTTGGGGATGAGCTTGTCTCTGGTTCGTGCTATAGTCATCATCATCGTCGGCATCACCGCATCGATTCCCTTTGGCGGCCCGCCGCAGGAGATGCTGCGCCGTTCGGTGCTGGCCAAGCCGTTTGTGGACGGCGCGCTGTTTTTGGCCGAGCATCAACCGGTGGATTCCGCCCTGCGTCCCAGCGATAATGGTCGCGAACGGCTGCATGTGGATGGCTCCGCGCCCTCCCCCTGGCGACTGTCTCGGCCGTTTGGCGAAGCGCCTGAAGCCGAAGCGGCGCAACCCACAGCGGCGGACAATCGCCGCTTGGAGCGCCTGATGCGCGAGTTGAACCGTAACTGAACACGCCCTGGCCCCAACAGAGGGTCATGCGCGTGACGTCCAATCCCGGAAACGGCCCTTGTGGGCCGTTTCCGGGATTGGACGTTATGGGCGCGCCCAGCTGCAGAGGGTCGATCCATTGGAACCGCTGCTTGACGATGACCATTTTCACGATGAGTGCGGCGTTTTTGGCGTGTACAACCACTCCGAAGCGGCCAATCTGGTCTATCTGGGGCTCTACGCCCTGCAACATCGCGGACAGGAGGCGGCGGGCATCGTCTCGGTGGATGACCGCATCTTCCACGTCTCGCGCGGTTCGGGACTGGTGGCGGACATCTTCAAAGCGCGGGAGATGGAGCGCCTGAAGGGGCGTCAATCCATCGGTCACGTGCGCTACTCCACCGCCGGCGGCAGCATCAACGTGCGCAACCGCCAACCCCTGGTGGTGGACTCCGCCGACGGCGGTCTGGCCTTCGCCCACAACGGCAATCTGGTCAACGGCGTGGAGATGCGCCGCATGCTCGAACGCCGCGGCTCCATCTTTCAATCCACCATGGACACCGAGGTGATCGTTCACCTCACCGCCCTGTCGCGCAAACAGACCTTCCCCGAACGGCTGGTCGAAGCGCTGAAACAGGTGCGCGGCGCCTACGCCCTGACCGCCATGGATGAGAACCTCATCATCGGCGTGCGCGACCCCAGCGGCTTCCGTCCGCTGTGTCTGGGTAAAATCGGCGACGACTGCTGGATTCTCTCTTCGGAAACCTGTGCGCTGGATCTGATCGAAGCGGAGTTCGTGCGCGACGTGGAGCCCGGCGAGATGGTGGTGATCGGCCCCAACGGGCTGGAGTCCTACTTCCCGTTCGAGAAGAAGGCGCGCTCACTGTGCGTGTTCGAGTTCATCTACTTCGCCCGTCCCGACTCCACCATCGACGGCATCAGCGTATATGAAGCGCGCAAGCGCATCGGCGCGGCGCTGGCGCGGGAGAACCCGGTGGAGGCCGATGTGGTGGTGCCGGTGCCCGACTCCGGCGTGGCCGCGGCCATGGGCTATGCGCAGGAGTCCGGCATTCCGTTTGAGCTGGGCATCATCCGCAACCACTATGTGGGGCGCACCTTCATTGAGCCCGAGCAGAAGATCCGCCACTTTGGCGTGAAGATCAAACTCAACGCCAACCCCATGGCGCTCAAGGGCAAACGGGTGATTCTGGTGGACGACTCGGTGGTGCGCGGCACCACCAGCCGCAAAATCGTCAAGATGGTGCGCGCCGCCGGGGCCAAAGAGGTGCACATGCGCATCTCCTCGCCGCCCACCGCCTACCCCTGCTACTACGGCATCGACACCCCCACCCGCGCCGAGTTGCTGGCCTCCTCCCACAGCGTGGAGGAGATGTGCCAACACATCACCGCTGATTCGCTGCAGTTCATCACCCTGCCGGGGCTGTATCAAGCGGTCAACGGCGGGCCGCCGGAGAGCTTCTGCGACGCCTGCTTCTCCGGCGACTACCCGATCCCCTTCTCCGCCCACGACGAGGGCGGGCAGTTGACCCTGTTGCAGGAAGCCTAAACGCGCTTGCGCGGCGTTGTCAGATCGTCCAATCGTGGTTACGCACCACAATGGCGAAGCGGTCTGACAGCGCCGCCAGCTCCGCACTGTGCAGCGCCTGCGCGCTCACCACCCCGCCCTCGCCATCGGGCAGATCCCGCGTGGCGCACGCATTGGCCTCAATAGTGGTCAAAAATCCATGATCCAACGCCGCCCGCGTGGTGGCGCTCACGCACATGTGAGTCATCAACCCCGCCACAATGATCTGATCCCGTCCGGTGGCTTTGAGCGCCGCCCCCAATTGCGTCCCGGCAAAGGAGTTGGGCAGCGGTTTTTCAATCACCGTCTCGCCGACGCGCGGCGCCAGCGCATCGACGATCTGGCCGCCATGGGCGCTGCGATCGAACAACGCCCCCCCTTCGATGCTGTGGGCGATGTGGAAGATCGGCGCGCCCGCAGCGCGGGCGGCGGCCAACATCCCCTCGGCGCAGGCCAGCGCCGCCGCGCCATCAGGCAGCGTCAGCGGTCCGGCGAAGTAATCATTCTGAAAGTCGATCAACACCAGACTGGCGTTGGCGAAGTCGGCGGGCGGCGGGGTTCCGCCAGTCAGTTCAAACAGCGTTTTCGGTTCGCTCATGGGAGATCTCCTGGGTTGGAATGGACTCTCCCTGTGTTATAGCGTGCGCAGCATGTTGCAGAATAGCCGGAATTATGCCGCCATTGGCTGCAAAAACGCAGGATTTAATGTAATCTTAAGCTATGCGAAAAAACCGCACAAAACGGCCAATGTTTGCGTGACGCGGGGTGAGCTTGCGCTGACTCTTGGCCGCCGACTGGTCGGCGGCGGGATTCTTAAGGGTTTATAGTCGCTTGAATTCAGAATGACACATATCCAAACACGCAATGTTTGCGTGACGTAGGCCCGGCTTGCACTGACTCTTGGCCGCCGACTGGTCGGCGGCGGGGTCTGGGGGCCGCGCCCCCAGCGGGTGTGGGCGGAGCCCACGGTGTGGCTGTTGGTCTTGGGAGCTCGAGGGCGCAGCCCTCGATATCTTCCAGCGCCCATATGTTCACTTTTGGATGCTAGCGACTATATGACCCTTAAGCGGGGTGTGGGGCGGCGCCCACGATTCGGCAGGATTGCCGAATCGGACTCGCGATAGCGAGCCCGAAGGGTGAGGGCCATGGATGGCCCGAATCACGGTTTGGCTTGTGAATTTGGGAGCTCGAGGGCGCAGCCCTCGATATCTTCTCGCTTCAACCGTCTCTTTCTGTTTTGCGACGACTCTATGAACTGGGATGATTTGCGAATCGCACTGGCGGTGGCGCAGGCGGGCTCGTACGCCCGCGCCGCCCAGCGTTTGCGCCTGGATGAGACCACCGTGGCGCGGCGCATCAAGCGGCTGGAGCGCGCGCTGGGCTATGCGCTGTTCGACGCCGTAGACGCCAAACGGCGTCCCACGCCGCGCGGGCAGGAGATGCTGGCCCAGGCGGCGATCATGGCGCGCTGCGCCCAGGCGGTGGAGAGCGTGGAGGCGGATGGACTGGCCATCACAGGCCGCGTGCGACTGTCGGCCACGCCGACCATCGCCGAACAGGTGCTGGCGCCCGCGTTGGATGCGCTATTGACCACCCATCCCGGCCTGATCCTGACCCTGGAGAGCGCCAACGCCAACGCCGATTTTGCGCGCTGGGAGACCGATTTCGCCATCCGATTGGGACGCCCGCAACGGGGCAATTTCACCATGCGCAAACTGGGCGAGGCGGGTTTCTGCCTGATTCGCCCTCAGCGCGCGCCGCGCCCGGGCGACTACCTGTGCGCCTATCCGCCGGAGCTGGCGCAAACGCCGGAGATGCAGGCGTTACAGGGGATGTCGGAACTCCCTCCCGCGCGACTACAAACCGCCGATTTGAATGTGATTGATCGCGCCCTGGGCGGCGGACGCGCCAGCGCGATTCTGCCGCAGGCGTTTGCGCGCAAATGGGAAACTGACCCGAACATGACGGTGGAAGCGTTAGCGATTCGGCGTGAGGCGTGGCTGCTGGCGCAGCCGCATCTGCGCGATGAGCCGCGCGGGCGGGTGGTGAGTCAGTGGATTGTTGAGAGTTTCCATCAGTCGGATTTTCTGACGTCCGATAATATTGTTGAGAAATCTGAAAATTGAATACGCCAAGCTGCATTGCTATCGCCATGCAGAACCAAAATTGCACAGAACGACCGATGTTTGCGTGACACAGGTGAAGCTTGCGCTGACTATTGGCCGCCGACTGGTCGGCGGCGGGGTCTGGGGGCCGCGCCCCCAGCAGGGTGTGGGGCGGACCCACGATTCGGCAGGAATGCCGAATCGGACTCGCGCAGCGAGCCCGTAGGGTGAGGGCCATGGATGGCCCGAATCACGGTTTGGCGTTTGACCTTGGGAGCTCGAGGGCGCAGCCCTCGATATCCTCCATCGTCAAAACCACCAAGATCCAACTTTGTCTCGCGCCACTTTGGCGATTACGGCCCCGACCACGCCCCGCCCATGGCTTCGCTGGCGAAGTTCTCAAAGCGGGTGTGTTCATTGAGGAAGGTGAGCATCACCGTGCCGGTGGGACCATTCCGCTGTTTGGCCACAATCAACTCGGCGCGCCCTTTCAGATCCGGGTTGTCCTGCTTGTAGTACTCCTCGCGGAACACGAACATCACCACGTCGGCGTCCTGTTCGATGGAGCCTGATTCACGCAGGTCCGAGAGGATGGGGCGCTTGTCGGTGCGACTCTCCACCGTCCGCGACAGCTGCGACAGGGAGATCACCGGCACATTCAGCTCTTTGGCGATGGCCTTCAAACCCTGACTGATCTGCGAAATCTCCAACACCCGGTTATCCACATTGGTGGCGCCGCGCATGAGCTGCAGATAGTCCACCACAATCAGCTTGATGCCGCGCTCGCGCTTGAGACGCCGACACTTGGCGCGCATCGCCGTGATGCTCACTGCGGGCGTATCGTCGATGTAGATGGGGGCCTTGGCCAGACGGTCGGCGGCCTCGGTGAGCTTCTGGTAGTCATCCCCCTGCATGTGGCCGGTGCGCAGGCGCTGGGCGTCGATGCGCGACTCCGAGGCCAGCAGACGCATCACCAACTGTTCCTTGGACATCTCCAGGGAGAACACCGCCACCGGCTCCTCATGATCCAGCGCGGCGTTGGCGGCGATGTTCATGGCCAGCGCGGTCTTGCCCATGGCCGGACGTCCGGCCAGAATCAGCAGGTCCGACGGCTGCAATCCGGCCAGCTTCTTATCCAGATCGAGGAAGCCGGTGGACACGCCGGTGACCGAGCGCGAATCGTCCATCAACGCTTCGACCTTCTCGAACACCGCCGGCAGCACATCCTTGACGCCATGATAACTGGCGCGGCGGGTGCTGGAGCCCTCGGAGACCTGGAAGATGCGCTGTTCGGCCTCGTCGAGCACATCCTCCACGCGGCGGTCGCCCGCCTGCACCTGCTCAACAATGCTCACCGCCTCCGCCGACAGCGCGCGCAGAATCGATTTGTCGTGCACCAAACGCGCATAGGATTTGGCGTTGGCGGCGGTGGGCACGGTGTTGAGGATCTCCGCCAGATAGGCGGGACCGCCCACCCCCTCCAGCTCGCCGCTCTTCTCCAAACGATCCTTGAGCAGCACCACATCCACCACTTCGCCGCGCTCGAACGACTCCAGCATGGAGGCGAAGATCACCTTATGCGCCCCCATGTAAAAGTCATCCGGCGTGAGCAGGTCGGCGATCTGGTCCATCACGCCGTTGTCCAGCATGATCGCCCCCAGCACCGACTGCTCGGCCTCCCGCGACCACGCCGGACGGCGCGGCGGCGCGTCGGGGTCGTTGGCGGCGCCGTCGAAAGTGTTCAGCTGGGCGGGTGCTTCGCTCATGGGTTTCTCACGAACTGGTTATGCGCTAGTGTTGAGGCGCGAAAGATCCGGGCTGATAAACGTCTCATTGAACCATCAAACCGCTTGACCCGCTATGGCTGACGACAATAAGAAAGCTGATAAGTCGCACCCCCATCATGGCCATCGCGAACGCTTGCGCAAACGCTTTCTGCTCGAGGGTCTGGACGGCTTTGAGGATCATCAAGCGCTGGAGCTGGCGCTGTTCACCGCCCTGCCGCGCCGCGATACCAATGTCATCGCCCATGCGCTGCTCAAACGGTTCGGTAGCTTTGCCGCGGTGCTGGACGCCGACCCCGGCGATCTGGCCAGCGTGGAGGGGATGGGCCAGGGCGCGGCGGCGTTTTTGAGCCTGATCCCGGCGCTCACGCGGCGCTATCTGCACGATAAGGCAACCCATGACAAAGCGCGTCTGGATCAACCTGAAGCCGCCGCCAAAATCCTCGTTCCCATGATGGCCGGACGCACCGAAGAGGTGTTTTACGTGCTGTGTCTGGATACGCAGAATCGGCTGCTGTTTCCCGCCCTGATCTCCGAAGGCACGGTCAAACAGACCGCCGTGCATCCGCGCCAGGTGGTCGAAGAGGTGGTGCGCCACCGCGCCGCCAGCGTCATCCTCTCCCACAACCACCCCTCGGGCGCGGCCAAACCCTCCAAGGATGACATCAGCCTCACCGCGCGGCTGCATCGGGTGCTGGAGGGGATCGAGGTGCGCCTGCTCGACCACGTCATCGTGGCCGGCGAGAGCAGCTACAGCTTTGCCCAGAACGGCATGCTGCCCCGCGCCGACGGCCTGCGGCGACTGTAATCCCCGCCGCCGGACGCCTATTCCGCTTCGTCTTGCAGCAGGTCGCGCGGCGGCAGCTCCGGCTTGCTCAACATCAGCGGCTCGATGGGACGGCCATTAAGCAGCGCGTCCAACTTATTCGCCAGCGCATGTTCGGGATCGATTTTCAGCGCCGCATCCACATGCCGCTGCGCACTCTGGCGATCGCCCAGACGCGCCAGCGCCAACGCAACCTCGGTCTGGATATTGGCGTCCTCTGGCGCTTGATCCAATAGCGGCGTCAGCAGCCCCAGCGCCTCGCGCGGCGCCTTCACCCGGTTCATCAAGCGCCCCAGATGGTAGGGCGGCAGGATGGAATCCGGCATCTCCTTATGCGCCTGGCGCAGATGCGGCAACGCCTCCATATAACGCCCGGACATGGCCAGGGTGATGCCCAGACGCAAACGCGCCATGGAGAGCGTGGGATCCTCCTTGAGCGCCTGCTCCAGCAGCGCCACGGCGTCGTCGGTGTGGCCCACACAACCCAACTCGCCCGCGACCTTATCGCGCATGCGCGCCGGTTCGTCGGCGTACTGAATCGCTTTGTCGAAGTGCTCGCGCGCCTGCTCCTCGCGCTTCATTTTCATCAGCATGCGGCCAAACGCCAGATGCGCCTCATCAAACGGTTCATACAGCGCAACGGCGCGCTCGAACTCGGGGACCGCCTCGTCATAGCGTTTTTGTGAACGCAGATCCTGCGCCAGCAGATAGTGCAGCCACGGGTTGCCCGGCGTGGCGGCGATGGAGCGGCGCACGATGGTCTCATTATCGCGCCAGGCGCTGGCCTGGTCCCACGCCAGTCCGCCGCACAGCGTTAACGCCGCTGCGCTAACCGCCGCCGCCGCGCGCGGGCCCCAGCTCCAGCGCGCCGCCAGCGCTTGCAGACTCAGCACAATGGCCACAAACAGGCCGATGTGCGGCAGATAGACAAAGCGATCGGCATAGGCTTGCGCCCCCGCCTGATTGAGGCCGATCACCGGGAGCAGCGTCCCCACAAACCACAACCACCCCATCAGCGCCCACGGCGCGCGGCGGCGCAGCAGATAGGCGGCCACAGTCACCGCCGCCAACAGCGCCGCCGCGCCGCTCCAGAGCCACAGCGCGTGTTTGCCCGGGTGGGCGTAGTAGAAGGAGAGGTCCAGCGGCAGGAAGGTGAGTTTCAAATACGCCGCGTAGGCAACGAAGGCGTGCTGCGCGCGATAGATCAAAGGCAGCGACTCAAAGCTCATGGCCGCCTTCTGGTCGATGGCCAGCAGCAGCATCAGAATCGAGTAGGCCGCCGCCAGCAGCCACAGCGGCCACTTTTGCCAGATGACGCGCCACAGCGACTCGCGGGCGAAGCGGCCATAGGGCCAGCCATCCAGCAGAACCAGCAGCGCGGGTAGCGTCACCGCCATAGGCTTGGCCATCAGCGCCAGGGCGTAAAACAGCGCCGTTCCGCGCAGCGCAGGCGGCGCGCTGGCGTCGGCGCGCGCGCGCAGGGCGTGGTCATACGCCAGCAGCGCCATTAGCGCAAACGCCAAAAACAGCACGTCCTTACGCTCGGCCACCCAAGCCACCGACTCCACATGCAGCGGGTGCAGGGCGAACAGTCCGACAATCACCCCCGCCGCGCCCACTCCCACGCCCCAGCGTTTGAGCAGCAGCAGCAACAGCACCCCATTGACCGCGTGCCACAGCAGATTGTGCCAGTGGTAGCCCCCCGCATCGAGGCCAAACAGCTCGCCATCGAGCATGAACGAGAGCCAGGTCAGCGGCAGCCAGTGGCCAAAGTGGGCGTCGGCAAACGCCCACACGATCCCCGCCCAACTGAAGCCCTGGTTGACCATGGGGTTCTTGGTCACATAGGGGCTGTCGTCCATGGCGACGAAATCGGCGCCGCCCAACTGGCCATACACCGCCAACAACGCCGCCAGCATCCCCCCCACAATGAGCAGAAACCGGGAGCGCGACCAGCCGTCCGCAGCGGCGTCGTTCACTGGAACGCCTCGAAGGTGGCGATGTGCTGCAGCCATTTGCGATAGGAGTAGATGATGCGGTCTTTGGCGATGACGTGGTTGACCACATCGCGCAGCGCCTCGCTGGCGGCGGCGGCGGCGTAGTGATCGTTGCGACTGAGCAGCGGTTTGCCGTCGATACGCACGGCGTAGGCGTCGGGCCAAGTGATGATGTCCCATTCGTCGGCGGCGACCAGAATATGGTGCCTGTCGCCGTACTGTTTGCGCAACCAGCGCGCTTTGGCGGGAATCAGTTTGGCTTCGCTCACCGGCACCAGAACCGCTTTGGGGTAGCGTTTGCGCGCCAAATTCAACGCCACGGAACCTTTCACCGCGACGATTTTCACATGCGGTCGGTTCAACTGCTCATGGCGGGTCAACTGCTCGGCGTCCTCCACCTGAAAGCTGGCTAACCCCTGGCCGGTAAAAAAGTAGGGGTCCGACAGCCACGTCCGCACAGCGCGCTCGGGCGTTCTGACGATGCGGGCAATGGCGATGTCGGCAATGCCAAAGCGGATGGCCGCCAACGCCTCCTCAGCGCTGGTCACGGGAGTAAAGCGCGCTTCGCGACCCAACTCCCGCGCCACACTGCGGGCAAAATCGATGGCCGCGCCGCGCCACTGGCCGTTGGCGTTGCGCGCGCTGATGCTGGGCTGCTTGTCGCGCACCGCCACACGCAGGATATGCGCGCTCTCAAACAGCTCCTCCACCGACTGCGCCGCCGGGCCGTCATGGGGAATCAGACGCGCTTCAATGGTCACACAGCGGCGGTGGTGCGTCAGTCCCGCATCGCGCATATCGCCAATGCGGTACGCCCCGCCGCGCTTTTGCGCCAGTGCGAACAGCGCCTGCCGTACGCTCACGCGCATCGTATCGTCGGTTTTATCGTGGGCGTCGTAGTAGAGCGCTTCACACCCTTGGGTGTGGACCACCCCCACGCCATTGGCGTCCCACTCCGCCATCACCTGATCCACGGTGGCCTCGAACATGGGCGGCGCCATGCGCCACACCGCCACGGCCAACCCCACTGCAAGCGCCAGGATGAGGGCGATCAGCGCCGTATCTGGAGGCTTGTGGCGGGCGGGTTCACTCATGCGGCGATCATCATCTGTAGTTGGGATTGTCCACGCACTGGGCGTGGCGCGGCGCAGCGGCGCGTTGACACCCCGCTAGAGTGGCATAGTCGCAAGCCAACTTCCAGCGTTCGGCCAGACAGAAACGCGCCGCACCGGTGGGCGCAGGCAGCGCCGCCGGGTTGAGCACGCAGTCGCCCTGTCCCACGCCCAACGCCGCGCGGCACGCCTCCATGGTGGCGTAGAGGCAGTTGCGGCCAGAGAAATCCACCGAGCAGTAGAGCCCTTCGGCGGCCTGTGCACTGGGGCTCATGGCCAACAAACCGACCACAAGCAATACAACAGCGACTCCCCGCCGGGCGCGCATCACGCGGCTCCGTTGGCGGCGATGTAGGCCACCGCCTCAATCTCCACCTTGGCCCCTTTGGGCAGCGCCGCAACCTCCACTGTGGCGCGCGCCGGATAGGGCTGCTGGAAGAACTTGGCGTAAACCGCGTTAACCTCGCCGAAGGCGGCCAGATCGGTCAGGAAAATGGTGGTTTTAACCACGCAACTGAAGTCGCCGCCCGCCGCTTCCAGCACGCCGCGCAGATTCTGCATCACCCGTTCGGCCTGGGCGGAGATATCGCCTTCCACCATCTCGCCGGTGGCCGGATCCAGCGGGATTTGACCGGACATATAGAGCCACGGTCCCACCGCCGCCGCTTGGCTGTAGGGCCCGATGGCTTGCGGGGCGTTGTCGGTGGCGATGGCGCGACGACTGCTCATGGCGTTTCTCCTGCTCAGTGACGGGGCCTGTGGAATTGGGAAACTCACGATTCCCGACAAACAGGCTTTTAGAGATTGGTGACGGATGGGAGGCAAAAAGTCGCGGGCATCGCCCGCACCGCAAACCGAATCAGCCGCTGCGCAAGCGGCTCACGCCCTGCACGCCATCCAGATGGCGCAACGCGGCAATAACCTTGTCCAACTGCTTTTGACCGGTGACCTCCACCTCAAGAAGTATCACACAGGGGTCGCGTTCACGATCCTGAAAGTGGACATCGAGCAAATTGCCGTCGCACTCGGTGATGGCCTGACTGATGGGGGTGAGCACCCCGCGCCGGTTGTGCGCCAGCGCCTGAATGCGCGAGGTAAACGAACCATCCAGACTTTCGTTCCAAGCGATATCCCCAAGCCAACGCTCGGGGCGGTCAGCCAGCGCCTTGAGATTGCCGCAGTCCACCCGGTGCAGAATGATGCCGCGCCCGGTGGAGATGACGCCAACGATCTCATCCCCTGGCACCGGTCCACAACAACGCGCCGCGCTCACCGCCAGCCCCTCCAGGGCGCCGGTGAGTTGCAATTCGTCCTTTTTGCGCCGCACCCCCGAGCGCGCTGCGCCGCCGCGCGGCTTGGAGATCGACTCCGGCGGCTTTTTATCACGCTGGAGTTTGTCGGCGTACTCCGGGCACATACGCGCCACCACCGCGGTGGGCGAGATCATCCCTGCGCCCACCATATAGGTGAGATCCTCCGGCGATTCAGCATGAAAGCAGTTGATCACCCGCTGCAGCTGTTTGTCGTTGACGCTCACCCCCTGGCCAGCCTTACGCGCCTCACGCTCCAGCAGCTCGCGACCCAGATTGGTGTCCTGATCGCGCTGTTGCAGCTTAAGCCAGCGGGTGATGCGCTGGCGCGCGCGCGGGGTGACGACGAAATTGAGCCAGCCGCTGTTGGGATTGCGCTCGCGGGAGGTGATCACCTCCACCCGGTCGCCGGTCTGCAGGGTGGATTTGAGCGGCGCCATGCGGCCATTGATGCGCGCGCCCTGGCAATGATCGCCCACCTGGGAGTGCACCGCGTAGGCGAAGTCCACCGGCGTGGCGTTCTTGGGCAGCGTGATGATTTTGCCCTGGGGGGTGAAGACATAGATCTCATCAGGGAACAGATCCACCTTGATCTGCTCCAGGAACGAACTGGGGCCCTGGCCGCTCTGGTGGCGCTCCAATTGATCCTTGAGCCAGGCGTAGCCGGTGGCGCGACCGCGACCGGGATCGTTCTCCGCCAACTCGCCGCCCGCGCCCTTATAGCTCCAGTGCGCCGCCACCCCGCTCTCGGCCACCTGGTGCATCTGTTCGGTGCGGATCTGAATCTCGATGCGGTTGCCGAAGGGACCGAACACCACCGTGTGCAGCGACTGATAACCATTGCGCTTGGGCAGGGCGATATAGTCCTTGAAGCGGCCGGGGATGGGTTTGAATTCGCTGTGGATCATGCCCAAAGCGCGGTAGCAGTCCTCCTGCGAACGCACGATGATGCGGTAGGCGATCAGATCGTACATCTCCTCCAGGTCAGTCTGCTTGCGCTGGATCTTGGTCCACACCGAGTAGAGGTGCTTCTCACGCCCCTTCACGCGCCCCACCACGCTGTGTTCGGCCAGTTTACGCTGCAGGATGCGCACCACCTTGCCCACCACGTTGGCCCCGCCCAGACGGCGCTGGGTGACCAGATTCTTCATCTGCGCATATTCGCTGGGCCACAGCAGTTGGAAGGCCAGATCCTCCACTTCGCTCTTGACCCAGTAGACCCCCAGACGGTGGGCGATGGGGGCGAACAGATCGAGGGATTCGGCGGCCAGATCGACCCCGCCGGAGGTGGGCCGCGCCACCGCTGCGCGCAACGCCTGCAGGGTCAGCGCCAGCCGGGTGAGAATCACGCGGATATCCTGGGACAGCGCCAGGATCATCTTGCGCAGATTCTCCAGTTGGCTATCGTCGCGGGGGGTCTGTCCGCCCAGACAGGCGATGCGGAACACGCCATTGGCCAGGAAGGCCACATCGGAGCCAAACGTCTCTTCGATGGCGTCGGCGTCAACCAGGTTGAGCCGCATGGGCAGGATCAGCGCCCCCGCCGCCACGGAAGCGCCGTCCAAACGCAGATTGGCCATGATCCCGGCCAGGGTGACGGGATCGGCGGGGGGCGGCGGTGGGTAGGACGGATCGGCGGGCCAGTTCAACTGCGCCAAAAACGCGGGCAGCCGAGCCAGCAGTTGCTGGTCGGCTGGCGTGAGATAGGCGCTGAGCGTTTGAAACGCCCCATCCCATCCCGCTGCTCTGGCTTCGCCCCCCATTGGATCAGTCGAGTTCACGCAGTGGCGCGCTCTGGCTGTGCGCTCTTCTGACTGGAGCGCTTGTTGACGCCGACGCGCCTGCGCAAGACCCCTTAAGCGGGTTCGTCGCCTTCAGCCGCCGGGGGAGCGGCGGGAGCGGCGGCGGCGTCTTCGCCGTTGTCATTGGCGGCGCCCTGGTCAGCCATCTCCTGGATCACGCCGGGAACCTGGCTATCCTGCGCCATCAGGTTGGCCAACTCCGGATTGATCTCGTCGCCGGTGGCCTCCTCGGGCCCCTCCTCTTCCTCTTCGAAGATGCGCAGCTCTTCCACATCCACCGATTCGGCGGCGATCTCGCGCAGCGCCAGCACGGTGTTCTTATCGCGTTCGGTGGGAACCGTGGGATCGGCGCCCTTGGCCAACTGACGGGCGCGTTTGGCGGCCAGAATCACCAGCTCAAAGCGGTTGGGAACGGCGGCAATGCAATCATCAACAGTCACGCGAGCCATAATTCACCTTACTTGCAGTCCACCGCCTCATCGGCGGTTGGTTAACCGCGTCGGGGCCCCGACGCAGAAGAGTTACTGATCAAAATCGCTCATCATCGCATCCATCACCGGAGCCATGCGCGATTTTTTCAGACGTTCCGCCTGCACAATGGCGATCAGCTCCGCCTTGGCGGCCTCCAGATCGTCATTGATGATGACGTAATCATATTCGCCCCAATGGGACATCTCCGCAGCGGCGGCGGCCATACGTTTGGCGATCACCTCTTCGCTGTCGGTCTTACGACCCGCCAAGCGGTCATGCAACACCGTCTTGGAGGGCGGTGCAATAAACACACTGACATGATCGCCCGCCGCGCCGGATTGGTCCATATTGCGCCGCACCTGCTGGGCGCCCTGCCAATCGATATCCAGCAGCACGATTTTGCCCTCTTGCAGCCCTTCGAGCACTTTATCGGCGCTGGTGCCGTAGTAGTTGCCAAACACTTCGGCCCACTCCAGGAACCGCCCCTGCTCCACCGCCTGCTGGAAGCTCTCCACCGCTTCGAACCAGTAGTCCACCCCATTGGCTTCGCCCGGGCGCGGGCCGCGCGTGGTGGTGGAGACCGACAACATGACCTGATCGTCCGCCGCCATCAAATGCCGCGCCAAGGTGCTCTTGCCCGCGCCGGAGGGGGCGGAGAGGATCAAGGCGAATCCGCGACGGCTCTGGCTCATGGCGTGGCCTCCTGGCTATTCGGCGCTGCCGCCTGCGCGGCTTATGCTCGGTGTTGACCTCAGCCGCCCACTGCGGCGTTGGCTTGTTCTACTGCAGATTCTGCACCTGCTCGCGGATCTTCTCGATCACAACCTTCAGGTCCACCCCCATTTTGGAGATCTCCGGATCCTGCGGTTTCGAGCAGAGCGTATTGGCCTCGCGGTTGAGCTCCTGACACAGGAAGTCGAGTCGCCGTCCAATGGGCTCATCGCTCTCCAGAGTTTGCGTCATCTCTTCGCGATGCACCCGCAAACGGTCCAGCTCCTCGGAGACATCCACCCGGTTGAGCAGAAACACCACCTCCTGCGCCAGACGGGTCTCATCCACCCCCACCTGACCGCCCAGCTCAGCCAGACGTTCGCGCAGCCGGGTTTCGGTGCGCTGGCGCACTTCCGGCAGTCGTTGTCGCACCTGCTCTTCAAATTCGGCGATACGGCCCAGCAGCTCACGCAGCACGCTGACCAGCGCATCGCCCTCGCGACGACGGAACCCTTCCAGCGTCTCACACGCGCTGTCGAATACCGACAGGGCGGCCCTATTGCGTTGCGCCAGCTGCTCTTCAGAAAGCTCGGGACGGCGTTCGCTCACCACCCCGGGCCAACTGAGCAGACGACTGGCGCTGGTGTAACCGCGCGCGGCGTCATGCCCGGCGATATGCAGCGCCTCGGCCTCCACACGAATCAGTTTGCCCAGCAGGTCGGCGTTGAGACTCAACTCACCGGCCTCAGGCGCTTCGCTGCGCACATGCAGGGAGACATCCACCTGCCCACGCGCAAAGCGCTCTTTGAGCCGTTTGCGCAACTCCGGCTCCAGCTCACTGAGGGAGTCCGGCAGCCGAAACGAGATCTCCAGATAGCGCTGGTTCACCGAACGCAGGCGCCAAGCGTAGCGCACCCCTTCGATCACCGCTTCCGCGCGGCCCAGTCCGGTCATGCTTTGCGCCATAAAATCCTCGAAACGATTCGCTCTGAAAATAACCTGATCTGCGCATCCCGCGTAAATGACGAAGGGGGCGCGTCAGCCAATGCCGCGCGCCCCCCTGATGCGCCAGTCGCCGAACAGCGACTCCCGATGCCGGGAGTTTAGCTGTGGATGGCGTCGTACTTGGCTTGCAGCTCTTCGGGCGACTCTTCGTGATCGGGGTCGGGCACAATGCACTCGACGGGGCAGACGGCCACGCACTGCGCTTCGTCGAAGGCGCCCACGCACTCAGAGCACAGATCCGAGTGGATGAAGTAGATGTCCTTATCCACGTCGGAGCCGTCCGTGATCGCCTCGTTGGGGCACTCGGGCAGGCAGACGTCGCAGTTGGTGCAATCTTCGTTGATCAACAGAGCCATTACGAAATCCTCCTAATCAGGTCCTCCGCTAAGGGAGGGATACCTCTCCAGCACACACGCTGAGAGGGTGACGGTAGCTAGCATGATCCAAAACGCATCACGCGGAGTCTCTTGGTTTAGCGCTTGGCCAGCATAACCGCGTATAGAAAACATGTCGAGCCCCTTTTCGTCAAGACTTTATAGGGCGCCCGACGTGTTGCGATCCTTATGGGAACAGGGCCACCGTCTCCAACCCAGTGGTCTCCTCCCAGCCCATGGCCAGGTTGAGGTTCTGCGTCGCCTGACCGGAGGAGCCTTTGACCAGATTGTCGATCACGCTGATCACCAACATCCAACCGGTGCGGTGGTCCATATCGACGGAGATGCGCACGCCATTGGCGCCGCGCACGTCACTGGTGGCGGGATTAACGCCCGCAGGCAGAATGTCCACAAAAGGCTCATCGGCGTAGGCTTGACGCAGGAGTTCGCGCGCCGCCTCGGCGTCTCCTTCACCTATCGGCTTCACATAACAGGTCGAGAGAATGCCCCGCGACTGCGGCAACAGATGCGGCGTAAACCGGACCGTCAACTCCCGTCCCGCCGCTTCAGAGAGCGCCTGCTCCATCTCCGCCGTATGCCGGTGCTTGCCTACCTTATAAGCCTTAAAGCCCTCATTGAGCTCAGACAGCATCACCCCCTGCGAAGGAGAACGCCCGGCGCCGGAGACGCCGGATTTGCAATCGGCGATGATGCCCTCGGCTTCAATGGCGCCCGCCTTGACCAGCGGATAGAGCGGCACAATCACCGAGGTGGGGTAGCACCCCGGACAGGCGATCAGCTTCTGACCACGAATCTGCTCCCGATAGAGCTCAGGCAGCCCATAAACCGCCTCCGCAAGCAGTTGCGGCGCGATGTGAGGGGTCTCATACCACTCCTCGTAGGTGGCCGCGCTTTTGAGGCGGAAATCCGCCGATAGGTCGATTACCGTACAGCCACGCTCCAGCAGACGTGGAACGACGGACATGGAGGTCTTATGGGGCAGCGCGCAAAAGACGATCTGCGCCGCATCAGCCGCAGCGTCGGCGTCCATGGCGCTGAGAATCAAACTCCCCGCGCGCCCCAAATGCGGGTAGATAGCGTTCCACGGTTTGCCGGCAAATCGCTCGGAGCTGGCGTAGACCACCTCAACATGAGGATGATTGGCGAGGATTCTCGCCAGTTCGCCGCCGGTGTAGCCAGAGGCGCCCAGTATCGCGACAGGCTGTTTCATGGTCCATCTCTCACAGTGCATAATAAAAAAGGGGAGCCAGTTGGCTCCCCTTTTCGTAACCCATGCGGGTAGGCCGCATCAACGCTTGGAGAACTGAGTGCTCTTACGCGCTTTGTGACGACCGTACTTCTTACGTTCCACCGCACGCGAGTCACGGGTCAGGAAGCCCGCTTTCTTCAGCGCGCCGCGCAGGGTTTCGTCATAGTCCACCAGAGCGCGGGAGATGCCATGCTTAATAGCGCCCGCCTGGCCGGAGATGCCGCCGCCGCGGACATTCACAACGACGTCGAACTTGTCGGTCATCTCGGTCACGGCGAAGGGCTGACGCACGACCATGCGCAAAACAGCGCGGCCGAAGTAATCGTCCAGGGACTTTTTATTGATGGTCACCTGACCGGAACCGCCTTTGATGCGCACCCGCGCCACAGACTCTTTGCGGCGACCGGTCGCGGTGTAGATTTCAGCGCTCATGGTTCACTCTCTCTTTTTCAGCTGTGGTCACAGGGACAGTTCAATGGGGTTCTGAGCATTATGCGGATGCTCGGCGCCCTTGTAGATCTTCAGCTTGCGGAACATCTCACGGCCCATTTTGCCCTTGGGCATCATGCCGCGCACCGCATGCTCAATCACCCGCTCAGGGAACTTACCCGACAGCTGTTTGCCCGCGGTGATGGACTTGAGACCACCCGGGTGACGGCTGTGGGAGTAGTACACCTTGTCCGACAGCTTGTTGCCGGTCAAGGCGACTTTCTCGGCATTGACCACAATGATGTAGTCGCCGGTGTCGATGAACGGGGTGTAGATCGCCTTGTGCTTGCCGCGCAAGCGCATGGCGATTTGGGTGGCGAGACGGCCCAGGGTCTTGCCCTCGGCGTCCACCACATACCATTTGCGTTCAATGGTTTTGGGCGTGGCCACGAAAGTCTTCACGTCGGTCCCCTATCAGCCCGTAGCGGGCGCCGCGCCAATCAGCGCGCGGGGCGCGTCTGTGGCGTTGCCATACACAAAGGCTGGAGCGAATGGTTTCGCTCCAGCCCAAGGAATACTGCTATATGATTTTATAAAGCGTCCTGGCGGTGACCTACTTTCCCACGTCTTAAGACGCAGTATCATCGGCGCAGAGGGGCTTAACGGTCGAGTTCGGAATGGGATCGTGTGTGACACCCTCGCCATGGCCACCAGGACGCTTTATGCATGATCCTCTAAGCGAGGAATCCTGGACAATTGGGGGGAATGGGTTTGCGACGTATGGGGGCTTTTGCGAGAGAAGTCAATGGACCGATTAGTACAGGTAAGCTGCATGCGTCACCGCACTTCCACACCCTGCCTATCAACGTGGTGGTCTTCCACGGGTCTCATAGGGAGAATTCATCTTGAGGTGGGTTTCCCGCTTAGATGCTTTCAGCGGTTATCCCTTCCGTGCGTAGCTACCCGGCGATGCCCTTGGCAGAACAACCGGCACACCAGAGGCACGTCCACTCCGGTCCTCTCGTACTAGGAGCAGATCCTCTCAATTCTCCAAACGCCCACGGCAGATAGGGACCGAACTGTCTCACGACGTTCTGAACCCAGCTCGCGTACCGCTTTAATTGGCGAACAGCCAAACCCTTGGGACCGACTACAGCCCCAGGATGCGATGAGCCGACATCGAGGTGCCAAACCTCCCCGTCGATGTGAACTCTTGGGGGAGATCAGCCTGTTATCCCCGGAGTACCTTTTATCCGTTGAGCGACGGCCCTTCCACTCGGAACCGCCGGATCACTAAGGCCGACTTTCGTCCCTGCTCGACTTGTCAGTCTCACAGTCAGGCTCGCTTATGCCTTTACACTCTACGGTTGATTTCCGACCAACCTGAGCGAACCATCGCGCGCCTCCGTTACTGTTTGGGAGGCGACCGCCCCAGTCAAACTACCCACCATACACTGTCCCTAGCCCGGATAACGGGCCGAGGTTAGACGCCAAAAACAATCAGGGTGGTATTTCAAGGTTGGCTCCACGAATGCTGGCGCAATCGCTTCAAAGCCTCCCACCTATCCTACACAAACTGTTTCTAGCGCCAATGTAAAGCTATAGTAAAGGTTCACGGGGTCTTTCCGTCTTGCCGCGGGTATGCTGCATCTTCACAGCAACTTCAATTTCGCTGAGTCTCGGGTAGAGACAGTGGGGAAATCGTTACGCCATTCGTGCAGGTCGGAACTTACCCGACAAGGAATTTCGCTACCTTAGGACCGTTATAGTTACGGCCGCCGTTTACCGGGGCTTCGATTCAAAGCGCTAACCTCTCCTCTTAACCTTCCGGCACCGGGCAGGCGTCAGACCCTATACGTCGTCTTGCGACTTCGCAGAGTCCTGTGTTTTTGGTAAACAGTCGCTCCCCCCCTGGTCACTGCGGCCCTCCGCCGCTCCAAGAGCAAGTCTTTTCACAGCAAAGGGCGCCCCTTCTCCCGAAGTTACGGGGCCATTTTGCCGAGTTCCTTTACCCGAGTTCTCTCACTCGCCTTGGGATTCTCACCCTGCCCACCTGTGTTGGTTTGGGGTACGGTCACACATGAACTGAAGCTTAGAGACTTTTCTTGGAAGCATAGGATCAATCACTTCGCCTAAAGCGGCTCGTCATCACGCCTGAGCATTAACCGGACGGATTTGCCTATCCAGTCTGCCTGCACGCTTGACCCGGGACAACCAACGCCCGGTAGATCTACCTTTCTCCGTCCTCCCATCGCATTCATGCGTGGTCCCGGAATTTTGACCGGGTTCCCATCGACTACGCATCGTATGCCTCGTCTTAGGGGCCGACTAACCCTGCGCGGAATAGCCTTGCGCAGGAAACCTTGGGCTTTCGGCGAGAAGGATTCTCACCTTCTTAATCGCTACTCATGTCAGCATTCTCACTTCTGATACCTCCACCACTCCTCACGGTATGGCTTCACAGGCTTACAGAACGCTCTCCTACCATATCCTTACGGATATCCGCAGCTTCGGTGGGTGTTTTAAGCCCCGTTATATTTTCGGCGCAA